>NZ_CP126110.1:0-620921 GCF_030123405.1 Neobacillus sp. WH10 | reverse complement strand
TTATATTTATAAAAATTATTGTCCTTATTGTTAATATCCTTAAGATATTCTACTTGAGAAACATTTTTTCCAAGCAAACTTTTATCCGGTGATATTACAATATTCCCCTTAGAATCAGCGATCAGCATTTTTCCTACAGAATAATTTGTAAATCTTGAATAGATAGAATTTAGTGCCTCTGTTTTTATTTCAAAATATATAAACTCAGTAGCTGTATTGTACCAACTGTATTCGGGACTAATTCCAACTAAAAAATCAATTCCATTAGCATTTACATCATCAGAGCTACTGAAATTATTTATACTAAATACTTTGTCTTTATTTTTTATACTTTCCTTATACAATGAACTGTCTTTTACATTAGAATCATTTTTATATAGAGGGTCCTTATACTTAAATATCTGGCCATTCTTTGAAAAAAATACTATTGAATTTATCATCCCTTGATAGGCAAATAAATAATCAAGCTTTGATTCTATCTTTGTGGAAAATTCAAGCTTTTTAACAGAATCCTTTTCCTCATACCAACTATTTACAAGGGGTAATAGTTCATATTCATTTGAAACCTTTGCTACATTGAGGTATATCCGCCTTAACTCAAGCTCAATATCCATTGATAGCTGTTCCATATTTTGCTGAGTCTTTTCATTGTAGTGAGAAACCAAAACTCCTTCATAAAGCTTATTAACAACAACACTAGTGATAATAAAGGGTATAACTATAAATAAAATAAAGCTACTTATAAACTTTTTCGACATACTTCTACTCTTTATCATTTAATTACCACCTCATTTTAATAATAGTATAAAATGACATATGTAATAAATATTAATATTAATGAGCATCTACGAAAAATGTAAATGCTCTTTATAAAGAATTATCTCATTATAGTTTTTCTTCTTCGGAATAAACTAATTGAGGAAGGCTGTTGATGAGTTTGTATCGAAGAAAAATACTGCAAATGTGACAATACTTCCTAAGACAGGCTCCTTTGCAGATACTAATATGTTAGTTGGGCTTGGACTAATCATCAGCACTATAGGCTCTACTATATGACATGAGAAGAGCCAGCAAGTTTAATCGCTGGCTCTTTTTATTCACATAATCTAGCATTGAAAGAGAGAAAGTCGTCCTCTTTCCTCTACATTATTTATTTGAGATTAATTTGCACAGAATATGATTTTCCATCATCAAGAGTGATAGCTAATCTATAAGTACCTGCGGTCAAACCTCTTTTTTACTTCAAGCATGCTTGGGAGTATTGATGTTTTACCAATTACTGTACTTACTTTTACTTCAGGAATTTCAGTGATTGTAGCCCTTGGAATCTGTAACTATAACAATAGCCTGAGCTTTTATTTTAGTTCCTGTTACCCTACCCTTTACGCTGAATGATCCAACATTCTTATAGCTATTTTTAGCTATTTTATCCCAAGTTACAGGTACATTTATAACTGTACCATTTGATGTGATCATCTTCGCAGTTTCTGGCATAACAGGTGAAGTTCCTACTGTAGTGTAAACATTCATCACTTTTGCATCTACTATATCAACTTCTTCACTAGCCGTAACAGTTACAGTAGCTGTAATAGCTGCAGCTTCAACGCCATTAATGTGTCCTACTACTTCAAATGATCCTTCTTCAGCATATTTTGAAGGGGCAATTGCTGGCCATTGAACTGGCAATTCCATTTCTGTGTTATTGCTCAATGTTGCCTTTACTGTTGAAGGCATTTCCGGGTGCATTCCCACTAATGTGCTGACCTCAACGGTATCTGGTCCAGTTATGGATGGAGCTTCTTGAGCAACTCTCATTTCAGCTACACTCGCCCAACCATTAATACCTTCTAATGCAGTTAACTTAACGTGAGTAATTGGCTTTGAACTATCAATGGCTACTTGTTTTGTAGCAACTGTTCTTTCCCATGTTCCATTTGAAACAACTTTTACAAAGTCTTCAGCATCTGCATACTTAACATATAGGTCATATTTTGTAATGAAGCCATTACCACTTGCTTCTCCTCTACTATTAGTCTCCTGTCTTGGAGTTACATCTAATCTGTTTGCATTGTAAGCTTTACCTAAATCAAGAGTAATGGATTGTGGTAATGTATCGCTTCCATCCCAAGCTGTGTGCCACAATGAACCTGTGTTTCCATCAAGAACATTTTCAGGGTTATCACCTTCTTGATAACCAGTTGCACTTGCTTTGATACCATCTACAGGAATAACAGATAAGTCAACAGGTGCAATTGGCAGCGGTTCAATTGTAGCATCCTTTGCTTCCTTAACCACCAGATCATCAAGGATAAAGTCTCCTGCTGAACTTCCGGCCGTATTTCTTGTTCCGATCCAGAAATCTTCCGTACTTGCTGTAAATTTAACAGTGAACTGTGTAGGAACGGTTGCCTGTGGCATTGGTACATTCATCACTTCCTTAGTACCGTTACCAACAACGAAATTAATCTTCTTATCAAACTGACTTTCATATTTGAATGATACTTCGTAAGTTGTTCCTTTATCGAATCTTAAAGTCTGCGGTAATGTTCTCATGATGAGACCGCTACCAGTTTTATGGGACTTAATGGACCATTCGCCATTTAATACGTCATCAACTGCTTTTCCATTCCAACCTTTTTGGGTGTATGGAGCGTGTAATTCTGATAAATGAGTACGTGGATCACTTACTCCGTCAGCATCTGCAATAACAAATGGCGTCAAACCTTGGTCAACATTTTCAAAATCTTCAGCTAATACTACATCTGAAGATTTTGGAACAACTCTCTTTGTAGGTACACAGCGTACATCGTCAAATGTTACAGTCGCTGTTCCTGGAGCTACTTGCAAGTATAATTTTGCAGTTTCCTGTCCTTCTGCTACATCAAATACTACTCTCATTCTCTGCATATTTGTGCTGTGCTTTGAGTCAGCTGAGATATAGTTTTTAAGCGGTGAACTTTCAGTATAGTTAGTTATGTTTGCTCCGCCGGAATTTTTAACACCAATAGTCGTTTTACGTTTTGCATTTCCTGCAGTGTTTGGATCGCTAGTATTTGTAGGGTTTGGTGTATTGCCAACCTGAACATATATTGAAGCTGAGTATGTTCCTGGCTTTAATCCTGATAATTTAGTTTCTAATACAGTCTCTTTATTGTTTTCTTTTACTACTAATTCATATTGTCCACGATTGTTACGTTCTACTGCTGCAGCACCGCTCTTTACTTTCCAGTGATCTAATGTTCCGCTGTTGAAGCTTGGATCCTTTGTAGGCATTCCAAATCCCCACTCCATATCTTCAGCAGTTACAGAAACATCACCTTTGTATACAACGTAAGCTTGTTTTGGTTTTGCATCAATCGTGATTTTGCCATCAACTACGTTTAATACTTTTTTATCTTTCTTACCGGTATCTGTTAATGTGTATAACTTAACTTTTGATACATTGTTCCAGCTATTTGGAAGTTCCCAAGTAGATGATCCGCCAACTTCATTATAGTGATATAGTTTTTCTTCAGCGCCAGCCAATTCGCTTTCTGTCATATCGGCATTTGGCGACCATGGTAACAAATATTGGAGGTTATTGAATCTTACATCATCATAAACGTTACCGTTACTTGTTCCTTGTTGTATTGTTACATCTTCTTCAAGAAGTTTCTTTCCATCTTTTGTGAATACTCTTTTTCCGTCTTCTGTCCTTTCGGCGACAACATTTCCTTTAAATTCAACTCGTCCCACATTATTGGTTACATCGTACTTCGTCATTGGGAAGCTTTGCAGATATTTGGTTGGTAGATTTGTTTTGAATACAACATCGATCATTTCATCATAATTTACTCTACCCTGCCATCCTTCAGCATCATTTGCCTCTGTACCACCGAGGATCGGATGACGAGCTATCCAAGTATCTTTCTGGTGATTTCTTACGAATCTTGCAATATCACTGCTATAGCCCTTTATGTTCTTTCCACCGTAATCATAGTCGACTGACCAGTGATTCCAAACGGCTTCGTCTTCTAATACATTTGGAAACTCAGTCGTAAGGGTCCATCCCAAAGAGTTCACTTCTCTAGCAAATCTTCTTCCATTAAAGCCCTGTTCATACCATGCATCAGCATAAATAAAATCAAGTGTTGGTGCATCTTCCTTTAACATCTTTAAACGGTTTATTCGGTTTTCAGTATAAACTTCTCTACGGTATGTCGGGTCATCAAAGTCATATGATTGATCAAGCCAATCCCAACCCGGTTTATTTAAATTAACTAATTGATCATCAAAAGCTTTTGCTTCTGGGTGAGCACCTGTACCACTAATATGTACACCCATGAATGCATTATATTTCTGCGCTTCTCTAACAAGCGTATCCATATCCTTCTGTCCACCCTGACGTACACCTATATGTCCGCCATAATCCGGATGTGCCGAGTCATGACCTTCTGCTTGGTAACCCTTTAATTCCACCCACTGTCCAAGCCCGTCAGTTGATAGATTTATTCTCTTTGTTTCATCTAATGTCTTTAAGAATGGGTTGGTTGCCTGGCTGCCAAAGTTCATTGGGATACGGTGAACAACAAGTTCGGGCATTCTGTCGCTGCCTATAGGATTGTTCATAATATCACGGTATGCAATAGCCGCATCCTGCCAGTCCATTTGACCATCACCATTTGCATCTTCTGTGATCACTACTTTGGTGTGCGGTAAAGGCTCAGTAATTGAATCTGGCATACTATTCCCACGATATACCCATGAAGCACTCCACAAAGCTGTACGGGAGTAATTATCTTTCTTTGTCGTCTGCTTAACAATACGGTGGTTGTCATTGTCTCCATCTTTATTGGTATCACCATATGCATTCGACCAAACACCTGCTGCCAATTCATCATTGTTAATGAACGCGTACATATAGTTTTTTGGTGTACTATCTACCGTAGGAGTACCTGATACAGGTTGATACACATCACCTTTTTTATAAACAGCGTTTTCCATTCTGGAACCGGCAAATTCTGCGCCCGCTTCTGTACTTCTTACCGATGCCAAGCTATGGTTTGGAATTTCAATGGTGTGTATTCTCGTTGTACCATTTTCTTCTACTTTTGTTACTTCAAAATCAAGTGTATTCTCTTTTACTGTTATGGATAGAAATATTACTACATTTAACTCATCAACGGTTAGAACATAGTCAGCTTTATTATCTGCTGCTTCTGTGTAGGTTACTTTCGGTACATAGTCTGTTCCGTTAATTCTTATTGTGTTTAATACATCTTCTGAGCCGTTTAATACTTTGCTGTTTAACTCATACTTTATTACTCTAGGAAAATTCTGGTCTACCTCAACTTTCATTTGATTTGATGCTATTATTCCATCATAAGCTGCAGCATCTGCAGTTCCTGAAAATACTGGAATTGTAATGCTAATCATCTGTGCAGAGGCTACCACAATTGCTAAGTTTTTAATTATCTTTGACAGTGACATAATTTACCTCCCCTAGGTTTAATCCATTACTTTTCAATTGCTTTTAATTAATCTTTAGTGCAATTGCCATTAAGTCAGCATCACCTCCTTTGTGTTCAATGAAATTACTTCAAGACCCAGTCACGAACGATATAACGACTAATTCATTCTGGTTATTTCATTTCTTATTATCATCTCCTGGTTTTGGTATTGGTGTAGGCGCTTTGGATCGGTATTGGTTTTGGATCTGGTGATGGTGTCCAGCCACCACCCGGAGATTTAGCTTTAGCCGTCACCTCTACACTCGGACCATTCATGCTCCAGTTTCCTGCTACATCGCCTGCTTCAACTTTAAAGGTATATTTCGTGTCAGATGACAGGCCTTTGACTTTATAGCTAGTGATATCACCTGCTAATGTAACTAGTTCACTTCCATTCTTGTAAATTTTGTAGCTTGTTACACCTGTATCATCTGCTGCTGCTGTCCATGAAAGTGTAAGTTGATTCTTGCTAATCTTTGAAGTCGTTAATGCTTTATCTTCTGACCATGTTGGTGCAGTTTCGTCTGATGCTGTTACATCCTTATAAGTTGCTGTTACTTTAACAGCTTCACCAGGCATTACAAATGTGGTAGCTTGTGCACTGGCATCTTCGAATACAACGCTGCTGTTATCCGTAATCCATTTATCAAATTCTTGGCCTTCTGGGGCTTCATTGGCTGTTATTGCAACGGTGGCTCCTTTAACATAATTTCCACTGCCTGAACCATTTTCTACTACTACTTCATATTCTTCTGACGGATCCACATTTTGGTAAAGGTTAATTTCAGCAGCGGATCCGAAGCCATTATGACCAGCCAATATCTCGAATCTTAGGTAATTAGCCTGAGTAGGTCTAAATGTTACTGTCTTTGGCATGGAATCGTTTACAAATGTTCCGTTTTCCTTGACCAAGGTGTAGTTAACACCATCCATGCTCGTGTAGATGTTGAACTTGGTTACTATACCGTTATCTCCGCCTGACTGTCTTGGAATATATTTAAGCTTATAAACGTCATAGGTTTCACCTAAGTTGAAATCCAATGTGTGAGGAGGCCTGTTTCCACCACTCCACTGTGTATGCCATATTGTATCTATGTTTCCATCTATCACGTTTGCCGCTTTATTATCTTCGGCTTGCGTTTCTTCACTTGAAGCAGTTACCGTCATGCCACTTGAAGGAATCATTTCAGGGTCGACTTCTGTTGTTATTGTTACACCTTCACTCCATTCACTGAAACCAGCAAAGTTCTTGGATCTAACCTGTACTGTATGAGTGGATCCAGCGAGTAACCCTGTTTCTGAAAATGGGCTTGTTGCGTTGCTTATGATCTTATTGTCAATCTTGATGTCATACTGTAATGCTCCGGATACAGCATCCCATGCGATATCAATCGTTGAGCTGTTTGGTGAATCCACTTGAACATTAGCCGGAGCTGCTGCAATCTCTGGATAATCACCAGAACCAAGCATAAACCAGTTTAGCTTGCATATTTCCGTATCAGCACCGTTAAATACTAAGAATATCTTTTGCTTACCTGTAACTTCTTTTGTAAGCTCTGCTTTAGCATTTACATACTCATTCAAGTCACTTGTATTTGGAATTTGTAGTATGGCTATCGTTTCAGCTGGATTTCCTTCTGCATCAGCTAGTTTAACCTCAATCGTACCGTTCGCTTTATCACTTGCTACTCTTGCGTTAAACCATTTTGCCTCCCCATTACCAAAATCGATCTGATCAAAACGCAGCCAGTCGCCATTTTTGATATTCGCCATACTTTGGTCATATCCGTCGTATACATCATCATTGGTCCATTCCGTTTTAGCGTTTATCGTAAGATTTTTATCTGTAACGTAGTTTTGATCATCATAACGTTCAGCATCAATCTTCTTATTTACACTAAATAAATTCCCTTGATTTTCAGTTGTTGTCAGTTCGAATGAATCCACATCGATATATCCGCCCAGGGCTTTTGTTGCATAATTAAAAATACCAAACCGCATACCGACGTATGTTCCGTATCGCATCTCATATCTTCCGCCTAATCTGGTAAAGTTCACTCCATCTAGGCTGTATGAGAACTCCGTTCTATATTCAAATCTTGGGGTTTCAGCTCTAAACCAGATATCAGTTGGTCCTTCTGGAAGATCAATGGATGCCTCTTCTGTCCATAAGTCCTGAACAACGATTCTCTTCTTTCCATCTTCATTCTTGATTCCAATGAAGTTTGAATCTTTTTGTATGACAGATAATCCAGCATGGTCACCGTCAGCCATATGGCTTATATCCATCTTTACAGTTCCTGTGCAGTCCGGACCAATGATTCTCTGCGTAAGTGTATTTCTTGCATAGGCTAAAGCATTTGTTACACTAGACGTCTTAAGTCTTATATTTCCTGGTCTTTCTGTAAGACTCCACTTTTCATTGTCAGGATTGTGATTCCACTGCCATTGCAGACCTAACTCACTGCTGCTGAAATCATCTGATGTTTCAGGTGCCGTTGGCTCCGTTGTACCCAAACCTGGTATATTGGGTTTCTTTAAAGTAACAACCGCTTTTTCTCCATCCAATTCACCCATATATGGCCATCCATCTTTCCAGTGCACGGGCTGCAAAGTTGGAACACGTCCCAGCTTACCTCGATCCTGGAATATGACCGCCCACCATTCGGATTCCTTACCTTCACCCTGAGGAACATCTACAATACCGCCCTGGTGTATACCATTGCCTGTAAAATTCATAAAGCTTGTCATAATATCCTGTACTTCATAAGGACCATTAGCCAAATCTTTTGTTCTGATCGCTATTTCCTTCTTTGAACCTTTATTCCAGGTCGGCGTACTCAGGATGTAATAGTATTCTCCAATTTTATATACATGTGATCCCTCATTATAATAGCCACCCTTATAATCGTAGATCATCTTTCCATTTCGTGATGCTCCAGGCTCTCTCTTAGAAATTATAGAAAGCTCACCTGTTTCTTCATTCACAATTTCCAACTCACTTAGATAAAGTTGACCTTGACCATGTACAACATAGACTTTTCCATTGTCATCAAAAAATAGTCCGGGATCGTATAGTTCATCTTCTAACTTGTAAATCGTCCAAGGGCCTTTTGCGTTATTTGCAATACTTACGTATGCAGCATCTCCATTGATGTTGTACATCAAGTAGAATTTACCGTTATGATACCTTAAGCTTGTTGCCCATGGTCCTTCATCATAAGCACTCAGTCCATTCTTTAGGTCGTACATGTCTCCTTCCATTCTGTCCACAGCATAGCTCTCATATGTCCAATTCACTAAATCTTTGGAACTCATGATTGGACTGCCGGGAAATAAGTGCATACTCGTTGATGACATATAAAATGTGTCACCCACCCTGATCACGTCATTGTCCGGATAATCTCCCCACATAATTGGATTGGTGTATGTACCATTTCCATTGTCTGCAGCCCTAGCATAAGGCGCAAAATTAACAAACATCGCAATTAGCACCACCAGTACCATTGCTTTTCTTGCTTTTGGTCTGTAACTGAACAAGTTAAATTACCTCCTTCAAACTAAATATATGATTATAAGAACTATAATCACTTTGTTTGGCGCCATTCATAAGTGAGCGACTTTCCTGCTAATTTACTTGGATAAGTTACCTTGCAGCCTTCTTTATAGTTGGAACAACCGTAAAAGTACTCAAAATATGTGTTATAGTGCAAATTTCCAGCTAATTTAATAGTATTACAAACTAAGTTAATACTTATTGATATATTTTAATGAAATTTTGATTATTCTTTGTTTTTTTGATAGTCGGACAGTTTTAGCCTACATGGAGTTTACTGATTGCTGCAGTAGACCATGTTATAGATTAACAGAGCAACAGGAAGTATCCTATATGGTTTTTTCAATATATCAAGCTTTAAAACCTCAACTGCATTTTAGGAATATTTCACTTTGTTGTAGTAAATTGGTGGGCAGCTACTCAACTAGACAAAAAAAAAGATATGGAACAACAACTCCATACCTTTAAAAGACAAGTTGAACGCTTTGCAAATCTTGATATAGACGACGAAACAGTACTAAAACAAGTTCTACAAAGTCTAATAAGCCAAATTAATGTATTCGAGGGTGGCACTATTAAAATCCATTACAATACTGCCACCCCAACGATATCTAATTCGTAAGAGATAATAATTACCTTGTCTCATTTAATTTAAGTAACACTGTACATTCAACGTGGCTTGAATATTGATGGCAGATTCATATAGATGTAGTAGTGTTTACCTTAAACTAGTTTTTTTCATACCTTCCACCCCTACATAAGGCAGCTCAATTACCTTTATTTCTTCGTTATTTGTTAAAACTCAACCAATTCTTTCATTTTTTGTTGAACTATTCCCACATAGGAAAACCTCATATCATACATCCTGGTTCGGTTGTATAATAGACTTTTACCCTATTGAGATACGCCCAAGTAAATATAATTCAATAATCTCATTTAATTAAGAAGGGGAAGACTTCAATTTAGTCCAAAAATCAAATTACATTTTTCACAAGAAATAACTTCAAGTAGAAAAAGCAGCCAAAATCTAGTAAGATATCCACATGTGACATTAGATAAGGGGTTAAAAAAATGAGCGTATTAAACGTACAAAATTTAAGTCACGGTTTCGGTGATCGTGCGATTTTTAATGATGTATCTTTTCGACTTTTAAAAGGAGAGCACGTTGGACTTGTTGGGGCAAATGGTGAGGGTAAGTCTACTTTCATGAATATTGTTACTGGTAAGTTGCAACCCGACGAGGGGAAAGTGGAGTGGTCACGAAAAGTTCGTGTTGGTTATTTAGATCAGCATGCTGTACTTCAAAAAGGCACTACGATGCGTGACGCTTTGAGTACTGCTTTTCAATATCTTTTTGATGCTGAATCAGAAATCAATGAACTTTATGCAAAAATGGGTGATGAAGGTGCTGATATCGATGCACTGCTTGCTGAAGTTGGAGAGCTACAAGAAACTTTAGATAGTAATGATTTCTATCAAATTAATTCAAAGGTTGAGGAAGTTGCTCGCGGTCTGGGATTAGACGATGTTGGACTCGACCGAGATGTAGATGATCTTAGCGGTGGGCAACGTACGAAGGTTTTGCTAGCTAAGCTTTTGCTAGAAAAGCCTGAAATCCTATTACTAGACGAGCCTACGAACTATTTGGATGAACAGCATATCGAATGGTTGAAGCGCTATTTACAGGATTATGAGAATGCATTTATCTTGATTTCACATGATATCCCATTCTTGAACAATGTTGTTAACTTGATCTATCACATGGAAAACCAGGAGTTGAATCGCTATGTTGGTGACTATGATAACTTCTTAAAAATTCATGAAATGAAGAAGCAACAGCTAGAGTCTGCTTACAAGCGTCAACAACAAGAAATTGCTGATTTGAAGGATTTCGTTGCTCGTAACAAGGCAAGTGTTGCTACTCGTAATATGGCGATGTCTCGTCAAAAGAAGCTCGACAAAATGGAAGTTATTGAATTGGGGAGAGAGAAGCCGAAACCGGAGTTTATTTTCAAAGAAGCTCGTGCAGCTAGTCGTTATATTTTCACGGCTGAAGATCTTGTTATTGGTTACAATGAACCACTTTCTCGCCCTCTGAATTTGAAAATGGAACGCGGACAAAAAATTGCATTCGTGGGTGCAAACGGTATTGGTAAGTCTACTCTTTTAAAAAGTATTCTTGGGTTGATTGATCCAATTTCGGGTAAAGTGGAACGTGGTGAGTATCAAAACATTGGTTACTTCGAGCAGGAAGTTAAACAGTCTAACTACAACACTTGTATTGAAGAGATTTGGAGCGAGTTCCCAAGTATGAATCAGGCTGAAGTCCGAGCTGCTCTTGCAAAATGTGGACTAACGACGAAACATATTGAAAGTAAAGTCGAAGTCCTTTCTGGCGGCGAAAAAGCCAAAGTTCGATTGTGTAAAATTATTAACACCGAAACAAATTTATTAATTCTAGACGAACCTACCAATCACTTGGATGTTGACGCAAAAGAAGAATTGAAGCGTGCTTTAAAGGCATATCGCGGAAGTATCTTGATGGTATCCCACGAACCAGATTTCTATCGTGAAATTGCGACCGATATTTGGAATTGTGAAGATTGGACTACGAAAGTGTTTTAATAAAGATTAAGGGGTACCTAATGAATTAAGTTTCACTTGGGTACCCCTTTTTATTAACCATCCAAAATCTTTAATAAATATATACTTTTAGTTCTCTTAAAAAAGCTCATCCAAACTAAAGTTAGAATGAGCTTCTATCTATTTCAATATTAATTTTGCAATAGCTTCCACTTGGCTTGAATGTTGATCGCAGACATATTGATGTAGTGGTGTTTACCTTAAACTAATTTATTCGTACATCCACGTTATCAAATTCGATGATTAATCTTATTTGCTAGAAAAAATCTCTCCCGATAACCCCACCATTTCTGTACATTTTTCTTGAAATGGAATTTTCTAAATCAAGCATAATTAAATTTAATAATTTGAAACAGACTGCTGGCGGTGCCAGTTCACAGGATAGTTAAATATTTCGGTAAGTCTGGTACAATTTACAATATAGAAAAATTGGTTTCTGAATTTAGCAAAATTTATAGGGAGCTATTTATTTGAATTTCATAAATAAATACTGCCTGAGTGAACTAGAATCAAGGTTTTTATTGAAAAAGGGTGTTGTCGCGCTAATACATTCCGCATCACGTCTGGAGAATGTAAAAACAACCTTTTCACAAACAAAAACAATCGTTGAATCAACTGCATTTTTGCAGTACTGACAGTTCGTGGGGACATATCCATTATTAAGCAAAGGGCACATAACGCAATCCAAAGCGATGTGCCCTTTAGAAATCCATTTGCAATCATGCTAATAATAAAGCATATTATCTGCGTTTCATTTGACATTCTGCGGAATAGGCGGGGGAGAAAGTGCTACAAGTCTCAACACTTCATCCACATTTTCAACCAGATTCCATTGTCGCATTCCTGGTTTCCATATATTAGTTTCTTTCACAAACTTCTTTTCTGCAATCAATTGTGAAAACTCTGTTAATGAGTAAGGACCTTCTGGCTTGCCAACCAATATAGCATAATAAACTGTTTCTGTATTTATAGGCATAGACTTTCCCGCTCTCGGAATGGCCATCTGATTTAAAGTTTGATTCATAGATTTGCAATTGCTACACCCATACCAAACTCTACAAGTTTAACCATAGAGTAAAAATTATTTTCGCCATTACTGCAACTCCTTATAAAGTTGGCGGTACTGGTGGAATAGGTGGTACAGTTCCTCCAAATATAGTCTGCAACTCTTGAACCGTTTCTGCAGCAACCCAGCCTGCCATTCCTTGTTTCCATACAAGACTACTCTTTGTAAGAGTTCCTGAAGTAGCCATTTGTGTCAAAGTAGCAATATCAAAAGGTCCTGTAGCCTGTCCGTTAACTGCTACATGGTACGCAGTTACAATGACTGGAGGGGATGTTGTTCCTAGATTAGCACGTTGAACGCCTCCCATCATATTATTCATCATACCGGCCATATTCTGACCAATAACGCCACCCATTGCCATACCTGTCATCATTGAAGCTGGATTCATACCGCCACCGCCAGACATTTCTGTAGCGCCGTTTACCCCCATTTGTCCGAGAGCATTAGCGCCAGCAATGCCAACTGCAGCTTGCTGTTCAAACTGATATGCTGCAAAATTTGCGCCTTGAGTCTGTTTACGCTGAGCATACTGAGCTTCTTCTCTTTGGATTTTCATGGTTTCTTCCATATTCTCTGCGTTAATTCTCTGTATATCTTGTAGATTTTTAATATTAACTTCTGTCTGTGCCTGTACAATTGCAGTGGTAACATCCTGCGTTACTTTCTTCAGTTGAACGAATCCTTCGCTAGTCTTATCAACTTCTATAGAATTAATATCAACCGCTGTGATGTTTACGCCAAAGTCTTTCTCGAAACGATCTCTAATACTAGCTTCAACAAGCTCGTTGATTTTCGGAATTTCTCGTTCTATCTGTACGACCGGGATATTCTTTTCTGCAGGGGCATTTGCCACAATACTTTTGACAAAACGTGCAACAGCATCTCTTATCTGTGTCCGGAAAGCATTTAAATCAAAGTTGCTTAATCTATGTAGTTTAATAAATTCTATATAGTCAGCAATGTTAAAAGTAATCTTTCCTCTTACTGCTGTTGGCACACCAAAATCCAAGAACCTTGGATCATATAAATCAAAGAACGGTACTGCAAATGGAATCTGAATAACCCTGGCTAGATTGATAAAATAGACCTCTGCCTGGAATGGAGTTTCTCCTTTGTAAGCCAAACCGACAATACTCGCCAAAACAGGAAGGTTTTCAGTTTCAAGAATCTGATCATACGGTCCCTCAATGAAATCTTGCATTGTTCCATTCTCTTGATTATAAATGAAGACAGCAATTTCTCCATCTTTGACACGAAGAGATGAACCCCATCTGATAGCATTTTCTCTATTATTTTCGCCTTGCTGTGAACCGTGTGGATGCCATTTCCAAATTAAATACGAAGGTTCGTCACAACGAATTACATCCATAAATCCGCCCGCCTTCAGCTTGCTAAATAACCCCATAGCTATTATCCTTTCTGTGTTTCAGATTGACATTATATGATTCAATAGATACGTGCATTTCTTTTTTGCTTTCATAATAGAAGATATTCAAATCATATCCCTCCTCATTGTCAGCATAGAAAACACTATCACTTTTTGTTATATTTACACTAAACCCATTTTTTCTGCAAGCCGTCGCATAAGCATTAAATTGTTCCGGCGTAACTTTATACAATTCAAATTAAAATTGTTTTGTATATTCACTCGTAATCTTTCCATAAACAATATCTGGTTCTGGAAGAAGTGCAGTAAATTCATTTTGCGGCCAATCAAATGATACTTTATAAGTTATTGTATTTATTATAAACCACTACGAATTCCAATAAATACAATAGCTGCGACTGTTATTGCAACCGTTAGTAGTAAACGAATTTCCAGTTTTTTCTTAACCTTTGCACTATTATTAACTATATCTTTATATGCTCCACTGGCAATCTGATCACCAGGGAACATCAATTCTGCTTTCTGATATAAATCCTCTGCCTTTTTCGTCCAAAGTCTCATCCAATATGCATTATTTGCATTTACTTTTTTTGTTACTAAAAAGGAAACTTTTGATTTAATGAACATTAATGCTTCTAATATTGAACCTCTGTCATTAGGGAATGGAAAATTCTCAATGATTGTTGCCTTGTGTTTCTCCTCATTAGTTAATGCAGGTGCTTTGTCTATTCGCAATAGTGGTTTTATCAAATAAATCATTAGTGGGATACAGGCAAGATAAATATTCAGTATAACCCATCCTATCTTTTTTCCATTGCCCCATGTTGACCATCCTTTTTTAGAAACCTCTGGACTATTTGCAATACGCCTATCACAATCATCAATTTGTGTAATAAACGATTTTAATGAATCAGAAACCTTGGATGAGTTAATTTCATGCCCACAACTTGGGCATACAGCGGTAAAACTCAGTAACTCAGAACCACAAGCCGGGCATTTAATTATTTTTCCCGCATACTCTTCTGTTCGTTTATATTTATAATTTGATTGTTGTGTTTGTGTGCCACAGTAAGGGCAGAACCTTGCACCGTCCTCTAATTTGGCACCACAGTTGGAACAAAATGCCATATACCCTCCATATCAAGGTTATTGAACCTTAATCTACAATTCTTTTATTTTGTCAAAATACATTTTTTGAATATTAGCAAGCATTGGATCATTGGGGAATGCAATCTCCGCTTTCTGATAAGCATGTTGACATTGGGATCAGACCCCCACCGCTTTAACATAGTGGGGGTCTAACCCGAATTACATAATGATAGGATTTTAATCTGGTTAGATTATATCATTTTAGGGTAAAATATGTAATATTAGTTCTATTTAACCAATACGCAAAAATTTCTAATAACAGGTGGTTATTATAATAGAAAAATATTTTTATAGTGTTTCAAATAACTTTTCTTAAAGGTTTTTAAATTATTCATTATTCAAAATAATCCTATTCAAGATGTTGAAGTATTTTTCATCTTGAATAGGATTATTTTGATCTTGTAGATAAACCACGTTTACTTAGAATACGGTTCACCTTGGTTATTTTATAGGCAAAAAATAGAGTTCATTATTGGTGTAAAAATTTGATACTGGACTTAAAGTTATGAAGATTAAATGAAAAGTTAAATGAATTAATAAATGGTGATAAATTAATAATTCTCCTCATTTTTAAATAGTATCGTATCCTTGATCTTCGAATAACCTTTCTAAACGTATTTTTAAGTAATGTGTTGCCTCTTGTGTGATTTGAATATGTGCTTTTTGGTGATGGCGTTTTAAAATATCAGGTAAAGGGGTATCTGGTTCAGTTTCAGTACCTGGATATAATTTGTGCTTTAATTCGTTTCCTACTTCAATTAAAGATATACCATTAACGATTGGAGTTTTTAAAAATTTTCCATTTGAAAATTCTATATAATGCGGATAATCCTCGTTCCATTTGTGGTATCTTGGATCGTTCTTTTTTATCATATTTCCGTTTTGATAAGCGTGAGCAACTGCATAACCGACAATCATAGGAGTACCATTTCCATGTTTGTCTCGGCTAACTTGGGCGATAAATAAAGTTTCTCCTTCTTTAATACTAGATGGTCTTTTATGAAAGAATGTTCGATTCATAAATTGATAATTTTTCTTCTTACGTTCTAAATAAATATCCGTATTAGGAATGCGATTATCACCGTTGCCCTCGAATTTGATTCGACCGCCTATTACATTTATTACATTTTCCGTGGTGTTGTAATATAAGATAGAAGTATTTTCTAGGATGTCATAATGCTCTTTGAATTTATATTGAAAATCACTTTGTCGTTCGTTTTCTTTTTTGTCTAACACTGCACCCCATCGGTGTTGATTAAACTCATTTGGATTTGTATCTTTTTTCATTTTACCGAGACCAGAAGTTGATCGGGAAACATATTTAAATTCTTTATCCAAAACTTCTCTTGTGATTCGGAAGTCACCACACTGTTTGATTTTTTTAAGTGTATCTTCAAAATAATCAACACATTGGTTAGTGAAGTCTGGCTCCTCTTTCAGAATAATTCCAAGTTCATGGTTTTTGAAAAAGCCACTTAAGGTAAAATTTGCAGACCCCATGATGCAACTACTATTATCAAATAGATATAACTTGGAATGTAAGTGTTGAAGAGCATATAGCTCTACTCCTGCTTCAAATAATCGTTCAATTCCTTTTAAACTATTGGCTCCCTGAATGAATTCTTCACGATTAAAACGAGTGATAATCTTGCAAACAATATTACCAGAAGATTCTTCCAACCAGGTAGAGAGTTGATTTGCCGTTGAAAAGCTTATAAAAGGGGACATTATATAAATAGATTTACTAGTTGTTTCTAGCAAAGATAGATACTCCTTCCCTATGTTTTCATTAAGAAAATTAACGCTCATATAAACACCGCCCATTTTGTAGAATTCTTGATTTGAAACGAAAAATCCAAAACTCCTGTTAAAAAGCAGCCGGGATATCCCCAGCTAAACTATTATTATTAGTTATTACTATTTCTGCAACCTCAATTTATATGCCTCATCAATAAACCTAGTTATCATCTCTAATTTATCTATCCACTCTAACCGTATGTAAACTTCACCAGGAGTCAATTTTATAGGGTCAAACTTTTCATATACTCGACCAAGCAATTCATCGATTTCCCTTTGCATTTCTTTTGCTGTTTCTGTGTGAATTCTTTTCCCAAGATGAAGAACAAAGCATACTTTCCTTGCTGCAGTTATTGTTGCGAATTTATAAGAGCCTTTTTTGCTGATATAACCTATACAATCTGTTCGGACTCCATTATTATATCGAAGATGATAGTCTTCCACTTCGGTCTTATATGGACTCTTTTTATAAATATAGTCATCAATTTCTTTTGCTAGTATTCTAGATTTATCTGTTTTAAATAAGCTATAAAAATACTCCTTAGAATTGGTGCCAACAGTCTCACTAGTTATCCATCCAAAATAAAGATTAATTCCACCCACTAACACTGGACCAACAACCGATTCCTTCTTTCCTTTCAACTTAAATAATTCAACAAACTCAGCATAATCTTCAAACCCTTTTCCTTCTTTGCTAAAAGAATGGACGAGCATTAGAGCATTTTTTGCATTCACTTCCTCGGCTTCATTTATTACCGATGCTGTCCGGTGAAGTAATTGATATCTTTTGTTTAAGGTATCCTCTTCTTTTAAATTCAACTGGTTCAATAAGTACTCTAGCCTTTTTCTTTTCCCCTCACTCGGATTTTCACCTATCCAGACTTCCACTTTTTCACCGAAAGTTTCGGAGACCTTTCCTTCTACCATGATTGTCATTAATTCACCTTCTGCTTTACCTAACAGATAGAGATCATTTTGTGAATTTGCACCTGCACCGGGTAAAGAAACCTTGTACTCAGGGAATCCGTATAATATCTTCACATTATGAAACAGAGACATATTACTCTCTTTAAATACCTTATCCACACATGATGGTAGATTTTTAGCTCCTTCCCAACAAAGTGCCAATTCGTATGCAGAGTTACCAGGTTTCCACTGCTTTTCTGGATTTGCTAATAAATCTTTCCAAGAGCCTATTCCTTTGGTTGAAACAAAGTAATTACTCATAATTATCTCCTTTTTGAACTTTAAAATTTTTAACGATTAGACAAAATGTTTTCTGATTTACTAAAAAAGCTACCATGAGTAGGTTTAGGTTACTAATACAAGTAAAATAAAGAGCATGATTCCGACCCTTACCCCCTCTACTTTTCTAAAAGACGTTTATATACTTTTACATATTCATTGAATAGTTCGTTCCAAAGATTTTTAATATTCATTCCCTTATCAGGAAATGTATCAAAATATATTTTAAAGGTTTGACTTAAAAGTATCATAGTATGGGTAATTACTGTGCGAATTCCTCCAGTATAGTGATTAGCGTTTTTTGTATCCAAATCATTAATAACTATTGATATATGATCATTAAAAGATAAGTTAACACCAAATGATGAACCATGGATAGATTGAGATGTAATTTTATACATAGGCAGAAACCATTTTTTTGTTACAGTATCAATCCCATATAAGTTATCTAACATCTTTGTTATAGTGATCTGTTTTTCTTCCTTAAAACAGTTTGCCACTTTAGCCCAAGCAAAGTTCGTTCTTGGGTGCAATTCGCATACTATAGAATTTAATAAATTCTTAGAATACGCTTCTGCTACCTTTTCACCTTGCTCCAGGATGAAAATAATGATTATCGAATACTCGAGCAATGTTCTCCATCTTTGCATAGCACCGTCAGGAAAGCCATTTTCTAAAAGGCAAATTATCTCATCAAAAACATCTATGTACTTAATCATCAATGAATTAATTGCATTGTATCTTTTAATACAATTTTGAAAATCAACTTCATTTTTATAGACTAATAGGTCTACATTTTGAACACCAAGAACACTTAATTTTCTTATACCTTGTATAACAGCGAATAAATCTGAGTATTTGTGTAATATTTCTTTTTGAATTCTGTTCCTATCAGACTTATATCCTCTGCATAAATTTAAAAATCTTTTATCATCCCCGGTTGATTCTAAAATCCGATAGCTTTGACTTAATTTATTTATTTCTTTCTTTAATTTTCCATGCCAGTAAGTCAAAATAAAGCTCTCCTTTAATTACGCTTTTTATCTGTACTATTTCCCAAACATAATACAGTTAATATTTGCAGGTATGTACTGGGACCCAATGTAATAAAATAGACTTTCGACAATAAATTGCAAATTCCTTCCTAAGAGAACTCTTAATGAAAAATAAAAAAGAAGACCATTTTCAATAATGATCTTCTCTAAACTTTCATTTAATTGATTATTTAACTTATGAACGGTTCGCGGGAAAATACCAAAAAGGTCCCTAACTTAAAACCAATTTAACAATCGCTTCACCGTGTGTCGTATGTGGAAACATATCAACCGGCTGAATGTATTTGACTTCATATTTTGAACTCATGACTTATATGTCTTTTGCCAATGTCGATTAGGTTCTTTGGTTTCACATGTATAATAGTTTGAATTAATCGGTTGTCGAGGCCTGTACTTTGCTAAAAAGAGGCCTGACCCCCAGGGTATAAAAGCATTACCTTACAGGGGGACATGCACTTATACAGGCTCTTATACAAATTTTGCTTTTCTATTAAATCACACCCTTTTTTGAGTAATAGTATCAGTGTGTTCCAGTTTTAGAGATTAATTAAAATAGTTTTGAGGTTTTTGCACCAGAACCAAATTGAGAAATTGGGCATTTTATTTAACCGGTATGTCAGTTAAATAAAGTACATCAAAAGGGCGGTACATATTGTCATGTTCAATATGTACCGTCCTTCATTTTTTAAATTTTTTAATATAGGTCTTAATAACGAATATTTTCTGCGTTTTGTTGGTGGCCCCCCTTTATAATCGGTATATTTTTTGAAGCTAAACTTACTATAGTTGTTATTACAATATTTATAAATAATGCTATTGCTCCTGTACTAATGTCGTTAATAGTGTGTGGGACTGTTGGAAAAAAGGTTGCGATTTTTACATTGAAAATCGTAGCATATAATACAATGAGCACTCCTGAAATAATTCCAGTCATTGCGCCATATTTATTAATAATATTTTTAGAGGAAAAGCTAAGGAATAATGCAGGTGCCAATTGTGCGATAAGACTGTATGACATGATGTTTAACAGTGCAAGTGCTGCCCCGCCAGATACGGTGAAGATTAAAGCAGTCAAAGATAGGATTATGATGAATAATTTTGAGGCTACTAATTGTTGTTTTTCGGTAGCTTTTGGAAAAATAACATTGTAAACACCTTTTGTTAAGCCAACAGATGCAGACATTAACATAACAGATGCTGGTACTAAAGCCGTTAGTAAACCAGCTGCTCCAACTATTCCGATGACCCAAGGATCAAATGTTTGAATAGATAATTTTAAAAGAGAAAGATCTCCATCAGCTCCTTGTAAACCAGGGATTTGTACGATAGCTGCAAAGCCAATAAAAAAAACGAACAGTAATAATATAGTGTATAAAGGTAGGGTAATTGCATTTTTGCGAAGTGCTTTTTCACCATTTGCTGAGAAAACCACAGTGAAAGAAGTCGGTAATAAATAAAAAGATATTGCATTTAAAAGGATAGTAGAGATGAACCACGGTACACTTAGTCCCTGATTGGCTAACGTTAACAATTCAGGTTTAACGGCCTGAACAGACTTAAACATTTGCTCAATCCCGCCAAAATAGTGGATAGGGATGTATATGCCTAAAAAAACAACTACTCCCAAAATCATAATATCTTTAATCACAGCTGTCCAAGCTGAGCCATGTATACCAGAAAATATCACATATGTTGTAATAACTATTGCACCGATAACACTTGCAACTACTGGTGAAATAGCTCCGTAAGAAGCTTCTGAAACAATGATCCCTAACCCTTTCATTTGTATACAAATATAGGGTACAAGCGCTAAACTTCCCACAATAGCTACTATAATCCCCAGTGCACGACTATCGTATTTAGATACAAAATAGTCAGGTTGTGAAATAATACCATGTTCTTTACCATATCTCCAAATTTTAGGTGCAATCCAATAAGATATTATATATGCTAGAAATATATACGTGGGCACATAATATGCAGCAGCGCCTTTGGAATACGCCCAACCACTTCCGCCTAGAAACGTAAAAGTCGTATAAACCTCTCCAGCTATTAATAGAAATACGAACAAGGTTCCAAAACCTCTTCCACCAACTGAAAATTGCTGCAAATTCATATCTTTCCCTTTTCTTGCTGCTATCCCTAAATAAAGAGCTAGGATTAAGAAAATGAAAATAATTAATAATGATATATTCATTCTGTCTCACTCCCTTGATTATCAGGATCAAGCTTATAAACGATGGTTAAAATAATCGAGGAAAAGACCATCCAAAATACAATCCAGAATAAAAGAAAAGGCATTCCTAACACGTACGGCTCTATTTTATTTGCATATGGTAAGAAACCTACAACCCCTATAAAAGGTATTAAGAGTAAAAGTTTAATATATTTCAAGTTATGCCCAACCTCCTATTTTATAGTTTGAATATTTATGGATTAAGAGCCAAGATCATAAAAGGATTTGTTAATAGAATTATGTGAAATTCATAGAATTGTAATGAAACGCTTTTTATTAACAAATCCTTTAGCTTAGATCTAATTTTTCATCATTAAATCATTTTCCTTTTGATAGGCAATTTCTCCATCAATAATCGTTGTCTCTACTTTCAAATCCTTAATACGGTCTGGGTCAGCTTTTAAAATACTTTCGCTTAAAATAACTAAATCAGCTAATTTTCCTACCTCTAGGCTGCCTTTTATATCCTCTTCAAAGCTTGCATAAGCGCCATTCCATGTGTAAAGTTTAATAGCTTCTAGTACACTAATGGATTGATTCGTGCCAATTTCGGCTCCAAATTGGCTTTTTCTATTAACTGCAGTATGAATTCCTAATAAAGGGTTATAATCTGTAACCGGTGCATCTGAACTACCCGCTGCAACAATACCTTTATCTATATAATCGCGAGCAGCGTACATATAATTAACACGTTCACCATAATTGTGAGCATATATCTCGCCATATTCATATGGAAATGGTGGGTTTGGAATAGGGATGACTTCAAGTTGTTTCATTCTTTCTTGTAAATCCAGGGTTGAAACCCCTGCATGCTCGATTCGATGACGGTGATTTTTCCTTGGAGCTTCTTTTAACGCTCTTTCTACGCAATTTAAATACATTTCAATGGCTTTATCACCTTGAGCGTGTACGGTAATTTGATAGCCTTTTTTATGTGCTTCACCTAGAACTTTGTATATTTCTTCCTCACTATAATAAAGAATCCCGTAATTGTTAGGATCGCTGGAGTAGGGTTCTCGAGTTGCAATCGTTGGACCAGAGCTACTTCCATCTAAAAATATTTTAGCCGGACCGACTCTAAATTTTTCATCCCCTGTACCGGTTACTATCCCTGCATTCATCATTTTATTTACAAATTTATCGGATTCATTTATGGTACCAATTATTGCATATACCCGAACACGGATGTCTTTGGTTTTTATAGCTGTTTGTAACAAACGATAGCAATTAGAATCAAAAGTAGCCGCTTCATGAATACTCGTGATCCCCCCTGAAATGAAATGATCCGACGCGATTTTAACAGCTTTCATAAGTTCATCATCTGTATAGCTCGCTACATCATTCATCTTCATATTGGCAGCTTCAAATAATTTACCTGTGAGTTCCCCATTCTCATTTTTTTCAATTATTCCACCTTGAGGATTCTGTGTCTTTTCGTCAAATCCAGCCTTCTCCATTGCTGCTGTGTTTACGATACAGATATGTCCACATGTTCGAGAAATGATGATTGGATGATCGGTAGAAATTGCGTCTAGCTCAGCAATCGTTGGATACCGCTTTTCCTTTATCGTGGTTTCATTAAACCCCCATGCTCTTATCCATTCACCTTTAGGAGTTTCCAATGCTTTTTTCTTAAGATCATTCAGCAAAGCTGCAACAGAGTCGATATGACTTTCTTTACAACTGATATTCAACTGAAAAACCCCATATAAAACCAGGTGTGTGTGAGAATCAATAAATCCAGGAAGAAGGGATTTGCCTGCTAAGTCAATGACTTCAGTCTTCTCCCCAATGAATTCCTTCATTTCTAAATTTGAACCGACCCCAATTATTCGATTATCCTTTATTGCTACAGATTCTACTATTGAGTTTTGTCTGTCTGCTGTAATAACTTCACCATTGATAAATACTAAATTTGCATTCATAAATACACCATCCTTTTTTCATTTTTTGATTGCGCCCCCCTAACACTCCGATAAAAGGAAGAAATCCTAATAAATGAAATTTTTATTAAATACCTCCTTGTATTAATTAATAATTCCGCGGGGTACACTTTTACAATGCAATAATCATGCCATAAATTTGTAACGAAAGTAGAATAAATATACAGAAAATTATAAATAATCACCTTGAATCCAACTATTGTGAGATATAATGAACTAAAGTCGTTTCAACAGATTCATAAATGGTTCATTCATTTCACTAAATTCTCTCTTTTTTGAACCACTTGTGGTTCAAAATTAGCTGCGTTCATAGGAGGATTCAAGCCATGTACGATTTTCCTGTCCAAATTGAAACCAAATATCTCTTAAAAATTCTCGACAGTCTTGAAAGCGGGATGAATATTGTTGACAAAAATGGAAGGATTATGTGGGTAAACCAAGCTGGTTGTAAGATTCTTAACAAAAGAAAGGAAGATTTGATTGGTAGGAATATTTTCGTTCTGAAAAATGAGGGTGCATTCACTCCTTCCGTAATCGAAATGGCTTTACAAAATGGAAGTACTGTAACCACTGTGCAAGAAATTACCGGTGGAAATAAGATGACAGTAACAGGGGAAATTATTTTGGATGAGCAGGAGAACCCCATTTATTTTGTAGCACATGGTCATGATATAAGCAATTGGATAGAGAATATTTCCCAACTAGAATTAGAAGAATTAGCCCCTGTATTAAAGCGGTATTTACTAGAAATAAAAAAAATGAATACCCGGTATAATCTAAGCAAGAAGGAACAATCCTTCATCGGACATAGCAAAGTACATAATTTGCTTGCTGAAATCATGGAAAGAGTGGCAAGTGTAGATTCAACTGTCCTCATTAACGGAGAAACAGGAGTTGGAAAAAACGTAGTTTCAAAGCGGATTCACGATTTAAGCGAACGAAACAGTCAACCCTTTGTCCACTTAAATTGTGCAGCAATTCCCGATACACTTCTCGAATCTGAACTCTTCGGCTATCACAAGGGAGCCTTTACAGGTGCTAATTCAAAAGGGAAGCCAGGGCTGGTCAAACTGGCTGAAAAAGGAACGCTTTTTTTAGATGAAATTAGTGAACTTCCGCTACATCTGCAACCTAAGCTCCTCCAATTAATACAGGACAAGACCTATATGCCTATTGGCGGTTCACAGTTAGTAAAGGCTGATATTCGCATTATTGCAGCAACAAACCGCAAGATCGAGGAAATGGTAAAAGAGGGAAAATTCCGAGCCGACCTATATTATCGCCTTCATGTTTTACCAATAAACATTCCGCCGCTGCGCGAGCGGAAAGAAGATATTTTTCCGTTTCTCCATTTCTATTTGCAAAAATTTAACCAGTTATTCAGCCAGACACGGACCTTCTCGAGGCAAACGATAGATATTTTACAACGTTATCAGTGGCCGGGAAATATACGCGAGTTGGAAAATACTGTTGAGCAGCTCGTCATTATGGCTAAAAAGGAAGAAATCACGATTGATGATTTACCAGAGCGCTTTCTTTCAGTAACCATGGAAAATGAAACTTTTGAATCTCTGAAAAAAGGCAACAAATTAAGCGAGATTATCGAAAGAATGGAAAAAAAAATTATTGAACAGGCAATTAAGGAAAATAAGACTACACGTAAAGCTGCAAATGTTCTTGGAATTACCCAAACTTCTCTGATCCGTCGGTTAAAAAAATACAATATCCGCAACGAAAAACTATAATTTTAGAAATGGGAATTTTTCAACTGTTTTTAATGGTGACTGTCTAAATCGAATATTATATTGTTATTATCCATTAATAGACCTCTGAAAAATTAAGACCCAGCTTTGAGATACAATCAAAGCTGGGTCTTAATTTTATTCTCTTTTTTAACTAATTAAAAATTTTCCAATTCAATCTTTGCGACCGCTTCAACATGTGTCGTCATCGGGAACATATCCACCGGCTGCACTTCCACTGTTTTATACCCGCCGTCTTCTAGAATCCGTAAATCCCGTGCCAGTGTAGCTGGATTACACGAAACATAAACAACCTTCTTCGGTTTCATGTCAATAATCGTTTGCAGCAAAGCCTCGTCGCAGCCTTTGCGTGGTGGATCAACGACAAGTACATCTACATCATTGCCCTCATTATACCACTTCGGAATCACAACCTCTGCTTCCCCGGCTGCAAATTCAGCATTTGATATGCCATTCAATTCTGCATTTCGCCGTGCATCTTCTATCGCCTCTGGAACCACTTCGACTCCAAAAACTTTACGAGCTTTTTGCGCTAAAAATAATGAGATCGTTCCGATGCCGCAATAGGCATCAATCACGTTTTCTTCACCGCTTAAGTCCGCATATTCCAGCGCCTTATCATACAAAACCTTTGTCTGTACAGGGTTCACTTGATAAAACGACAGCGCTGATATAGCGAATTTTACATCGCCAATGTAATCATAGATGACTTCATTTCCCCAAAGGATGGTCGTTTTCCCCCCCATAATGACGTTGGTCCGCTTCGAATTCACATTATGAACAATCGACTTCACCTTTGGTAGCCGGGCAACAATTTCCTCAACCAGCTTATTTTTCTGAGGAAGCTCTGCTGTTCTTGTAATGATCACAACCATTAGCTCGCCTGTTTGCTGACCGTACCGTGCCATGATATGGCGGAGCACACCTTTATGGGATTCTTCGTGATAGGCAGGGATGCCAAGCTTGCTGCAAATTTCCTTTACAGCTTGAACTGCTTCATTAATTTCCGGCAGCTGAATCAAGCTTTCATTCGTATCGACAATTTCATGACTCCGTGGTTTAAAAAATCCGGCTATCAATTTGCCTTCCTTTTCACCGACAGGTACCTGAGCCTTGTTACGATAGTGCCATGGGTTATCCATCCCTAAAATCGGGTGAACGACCACATCTTCTAGTTTGCCGATCCGAGTAAGCACTTGGCGAACTTGATTTTCCTTGTATTGCAGCTGACCCTCATAGCTAATATGCTCGAGCTGGCAGCCGCCGTACTTGTTCTTTTCGCTGCTTGCAATATCCACTCGGTAAGGGCTTTTTTCATAAAGCTCAATCAAGCGTGCAATCCCGTAGCCTTTGCCCGTCTTAATCACCTTAACTTTGGCTCTTTCACCCGGGAGCCCGTTTGGTACAAACAGCGGATAACCTTCCACTTTCGCTACTGCTGCCCCGTCATGGGTTAAATCTTCGAAAACTACATCTATATAATCATTTTTGTTTACTGGTAATGGTCTGCTCATCCGTTTCTTCCTTTACACGATTTGACTAGCTAAGATTGTATCACAAAGAAAGGCTAATTGCGAAACCTGGCGCAAGATAATAGCCTTTTTTCAACAAAAGCGAAGAAAATTGTCAGAATATTTTTGTTTCCAAATATAATAAAAGTGGATATGATTAAAACAATCTCATTGGAAGGAGTGGATACCGATAAAAAAAATAAAGGCCTTTTCCATTCCCTTACTCCTTGCCTTCCTTGCTTTTAATTTCTTACACTTTTCAACCACCAATTCACACTCACATTCTGCGATCAAAGCAATCATCAACATAGATGATTCAAAGGCGAAGTCGCAAACGGACGATGAGAAAAAACAACTATTCGACCTGCACATACTCTTCCAGCTTTCCTTGATTCTTTTAACAGTCGTAATTCCACTCATTTTTTGGATTTTTAGGTTTAACAGAAAGCATATTTTTCTGATCCCCATATTTCATCAATCAAACTACTTAATCCTCACTCCCGAATCATAAGGGTAAACATCAAAAATAAGGGAGGAAGTAAATATGTGGATCCGCTTTTTGATGATTGGGTTCTTTTCGATATCAGCGGTAGGAATGCTTACCTACCAAGGCATTGAGATTTTCCATGCCTTTATCGATTACTTTAAACAAAAATAAAAGAGAGGCAGACTCAAGAGGGAACTTGCTAATCCCCCCTTAGGCCTGCCTTTGTTTTTATCGAAAAAAAGACGCCCAATATCTTAGGACGCCCCATTACATCTTATTCCTTCATCGCCGCAACTTGCTCTTTCACTTCTTCAATGTTTTTCATCTTGTTATCCCAGCACTTTTGACTTAAGTCGAGTGGATAGTCCTCTGGATTCAATATCCGCTTGTACTCGTCCCATAATGCATCAAGATTTTGCTTCAGATACTCACGGGATTCCTCCAGGCAAGGGATTTCATAAACAAGATCACCGTTCACAAAAATATCTTGATGGAGCTCTTTTGCCGTAAAGTTCGTAACCACCTTATTAATATACGTATGGGTTGGATGGAACATGCGAAGCCGTTTTTCCGGCAGCTTTTCATCCTCCATCGCGATATAATCTCCTTCGGCATGGTGGTTCGTATTATTGATAATCCGGTAAACCTTTTTCATTCCCGGAGTTGTTACTTTATCTGGATTTGAGGAGATCTTAATCGTATCCTCCATTTTGCCGTTCTCATCTTCAATCGAAACAATTTTATATACAGCACCAAGTGCCGCTTGATCGTAGGCGGTAATCAGCTTCGTGCCAATCCCCCAGCTATCGATTTTAGCACCCTGCGCTTTTAAGTTGATAATTGTGTGCTCATCTAAATCGCTTGACGCATAAATTTTCGCATCCGTAAGTCCTGCTTCATCAAGCAGTTTTCGTGCTTTTTTAGATAGGTATGCAAGGTCACCGCTGTCTAGGCGAATCCCGATAAAATTAATCTTGTCCCCCAGCTCTTTCGCTACTTTTATGGCATTTGGCACACCGAGATGAAGGGTATCATACGTATCTACTAAAAAGACACAGTCTTTATGTGATTCTGCATATTTATGAAAAGCAGTATATTCATCTTTATAGGCTTGAACCATTGAATGGGCATGGGTTCCAGCAACAGGAATACCAAATAATTTACCTGCGCGTACATTGCTTGTAGCGTCAAATCCGGCAAGATAAGCCGCCCTCGTTCCCCAAATCGCTGCGTCCATTTCCTGAGCCCGTCTTGTCCCAAATTCCATCGCCATTTCACTGCCGACAACTTGCTTGATTCTTGAAGCTTTCGTGGCAATTAATGTTTGGTAATTCACAATATTAAGCAAAGCCGTTTCAATTAATTGGGCTTCCCCAAGTGGTGCATCCACCTGTAAAATGGGCTCATTGCCAAAAACGAGCTCGCCCTCTTGCATCGAGCGAATGGTACCAGTGAAACGCATATTTTTTAGATATTCGAGAAAATCGTCTTTGTAGCCTATTTCATTTTTCAAATACTCGAGATCATCCTCACTAAAGCGGAAGCCTTGGATATACTGAATGATCTTTTCTAGGCCAGCGAAAACAGCATAGCCATTTCCAAAAGGAAGCTTGCGGAAAAATAGCTCGAAAACCGCACGTTTATTATGTATCCCATCTCTCCAATACGTCTCTGCCATATTTATCTGGTATAGATCCGTATGAAGAGTAAAACTATCATCATGATAAATGTGTTTCATAATCGACCCTCCGGCTTACTATTACAGCTTTTCACCATTATAACCGATAATACCATTAAAAACACTATTTAACCGCAGCTCCGAGTGATTGTTCAAAATGTCCGAGTGCCCATCCATGCCCTGCTGGATTAAACGAGGCGACTGCTTCCTTATAAACAACAATCTTAAAGCCTTTATTATAGGCATCTACTGCTGTGTGAAGAACACAAATATCGGTACAAACACCAACTAGATGGACCTCAGTAATTCCACGCTCACGCAATTTGATTTCAAGGTCTGTTCCTGCAAACGCTGAGTATCTCGTTTTATCCATATAAGCCACATTTTCATGCTGTTTATTCTCATTATAAATATCCTGCAGTGCGCCAAATAAATTCCGGCCCGATGTCCCGCGGAGATTGTGCGGCGGAAACAGCTTCGTTTCTGGATGGTATTCATCCCCTTGGTCATGAACATCAATAGCAAAAACAACATAATCGCCATTGTCAATAAACGCTTTCGTCAGTTCAACGATTTTCCCCTCAATCGCCTGCCCTGGCTTGCCACAGGTTAATGCCCCCGCATCCGCCACAAAATCATGCGTATAATCGATATTAATTAATGCCTTCATTTCCCATCGCCCCTCCCGATGTCTTGACTGATGTCTTTAATTCATTATACACATTTAATGAACCACCTAAAAGCAAAATTGACCGATGAAGGTACGTAAGGGCGTTTTCTGTTTGGAAGGAAACTGAACAAAGTTTTATTAATTGAAAAGAGAGAGAGTTCGAGCTTATTAGATACCTTTTCTTTGAAACAAGAGGGGATATAGGCTCCAATACAGACTATTGGATACCCTTTCTATGAAAATAAAGAAGGTTCGGGCTCCGATACAGTCTATTGAATACCTTTTCTAGGATAAATGAGTAGGCTCGGGCTCCTATAACCATCATTGGATCCCTTTTCTGTAAAATAAAAAGAGAATGGGTATCCAATACAGACTATTGGATACCCATTCCATTAAAAATAAGAGAGTTCGGGCTCCAATAATCATCATTGGATACCCTTTATATTAAAAAAGAGAAAAAACTGGATATTATACAGGCTATTGGATACCTTTTCTATGAAAAATGAGAGGGGTTGGGATCCAATAACTATCATCGGATCCCTTTCTATTAAAAGAGAGAAAGAACAGGATCCAATAGCCTTTTCTTGGATACCTTCTCTGTAATAAGGGGAAAGAGAAAGGTATCCAATTATATTACCAATAGTTTAACTGTAATTCGTTTTCAATCCATCGTTCAGATGGTGGCTGGCATCTTATCCGAAGAAGTTCTTTAGCGACTGAATCGTTGTTTGACGATTTAAATCGGCAATTGAGGTGGTAAGTGGAATACCCTTCGGACAGACCTCAACACAGTTTTGTGAGTTACCGCAGGAGGTAAGTCCCCCTTCGCCCATAATGGCCAAAAGACGTTCTTCCTTATGCATTGCACCAGTAGGATGGGCATTGAACAAGCGTACCTGTGACAATGGTGCCGGACCGATGAAATTGGACTTGTCATTGACGTTCGGACAAGCCTCTAAGCAGCAGCCACATGTCATACATTTCGATAATTCATAAGCCCATTGTCTTGTTTTTTCTGGCATTCTTGGTCCTGGACCTAAATCATGTGAGCCGTCAATCGGAATCCACGCTTTTACCTTTTTCAAGGCATTAAACATCCATGAACGGTCAATCAATAAATCGCGCATGACGGGGAATGTCGCCAGCGGCGCAATACGAATTGGCTGATCAAGCTGATCAATTAACGAAGAACACGCTTGGCGCGGCTTCCCATTAATGACCATCGAGCAGGCACCGCAAACTTCCTCTAAGCAAACAGATTCCCAAATGACCGGAGTTGTTTTTTCCCCTTTGGCGTTCACTGGATTCTTTTGAATTTCCATTAAAGCCGAGATGATGTTCATATTTGAACGATAAGGAACCATGAACTCTTCTGTATATGGGGCAGATTTTGCATCCTTTTGTCTAGTGATAATTAAATGAATGGTCTTTTCGGTTCCCATTATCATTTGGCTCCTTTCTTCGCTTTTGTATAATCTCGTTTCCGTGGTTTAATCAATGAAATGTCTACTTCCTGATAAGACAATTCTGGCAGATTCGTTGCTGGATTGTATTCCGCAATTGTCGTTTTTAGCCATTCCTCATCATTACGATCCGGGAATTCCGGTTTATAATGGGCCCCGCGGCTTTCGTTCCGATTGTAGGCTCCAAGGGTAATGACATGTGCAAGATTAATCATGCCTTCTAATTGACGGACAAACGAGGCGCTGGAGTTGCTCCATTTTGCCGTATCTTCAATATTGATATTTTTAAAGCGTTCAGAGAATTCCTGAAGTTTTTCATAGGTCATTTTTAATTTCTTATTTTCCCGAACAACGGTTACGTTTGCCGTCATGAGTTCGCCAAGTTCCTTATGAAGTACATAGGCGTTTTCTTTTCCGTCCATCGCTAAGATAGATTCATATTTTTTGCTATCTTCGCGTACCTGTGCTTCAAAAACAGAACTTGAAACCTGTTCGGTCGTCTTATTAAGTCCTTGAATGTATTCAAGCGCTTTTGGACCGGCTGCCATTCCGCCGTATACCGCTGATAACAACGAGTTTGCACCAAGACGGTTTGCACCGTGCTGCGAATAATCACATTCACCGGCAGCGAACAAGCCCGGGATACTGGTTTTTTGATCAAAATCGACCCATAGACCGCCCATTGAATAGTGGACACCAGGGAATATTTTCATTGGCACCTTACGCGGATCATCACCCATGAATTTTTCATAGATTTCCATAATTCCGCCAAGCTTAATATCCAACTCTTTTGCATCAATATGAGAAAGATCCAAATAAACCTTATTTTCCCCATTGATCCCAAGCTTTTGATTGATACACACATCGAAAATCTCACGGGTTGCAATATCACGCGGCACAAGATTTCCATATGCCGGATATTTTTCTTCCAAGAAATACCACGGCTTTCCGTCTTTATACGTCCAGACCCTGCCGCCTTCACCACGTGCTGACTCACTCATGAGGCGGTTCTTATCATCTCCCGGAATAGCCGTTGGATGAATTTGAATAAATTCTCCGTTCGCATATAAAGCACCTTGCTGATATAGTCTTGCCGCTGCATAGCCCGTATTAATCGTTGAATTGGTTGACTTTCCAAAAATCATTCCAAGTCCGCCAGTTGCCATGATAACGGCATCTGCAGGAAACGACTTCATTTCCATTGATCGTAAATTCTGTGCGGTAATTCCGCGGCAGGTACCTTCTTCATCGATGATCGCAGAGACAAACTCCCAGCCCTCATACTTTGTTACCAAGCCCTTAACCTCGAAGCTGCGCACTTGTTCGTCTAGTGCATAGAGGAGCTGCTGCCCTGTCGTAGCCCCAGCAAATGCAGTTCTGTGATGCTGCGTTCCGCCAAAGCGTCTGAAATCCAGTAGACCTTCAGGTGTCCGGTTAAACATAACCCCCATCCGGTCAAACATATGGATAATTTTCGGAGCAGCTTCACACATTGCTTTTACCTGCGGCTGGTTGGCCAAGAAGTCGCCTCCATACACCGAATCATCAAAGTGCTCCCATGGAGAGTCGTTCTCCCCTTTTGTATTAACTGCTCCATTGATGCCGCCCTGGGCACAAACTGAGTGAGATCGCTTAACAGGAACAACCGAGAATAAATCGACCTTCGTCCCTGCTTCTGCAATTTTTATAGCGGCCATTAATCCGGCTAAACCTCCGCCTACAATGACAATGTTTCCTTTGCTCATTTGTCTGTCCTCCCTATCTAGCTTTTAAGCAAATGCTAGGATTGCGCGGATCCCGATAAAGGATAATGCGATAAATAATCCGAATGCAATGTATTGTGTAACTTTTTGTGATTTTGGTGAAACGGTGATTCCCCAAGTGATTAAGAAAGTCCAAATACCGTTTACAAAGTGATAAACGCAAGAAACAATCCCAGTGATATAAAGAGCTAGTGAAATTCCGTTATCAACGATATCCTTCATTAAATGATAGTTGGCTTCGATTCCGTTAAATTCTACCTGTATCTTCGTTTCCCAGACATGCCAGATAATAAACACAAAGGCAATTAGGCCAGTGATTCGTTGTAAGAAAAACTTCCAATTTCGGAAAAAACCGTACCGGGTGACATTGTTTTTAGCCTGACGTGCAATGAAGACTCCGTAAATCCCATGAAATAATAGCGGGATGAAGATAATAAATAATTCTAGAAAATATTTAAACGGCAGATTCACCATAAAGTCTGCTGCTTTGTCATAAGAATCCATACCATATGTCGCGGAATAGTTGACGCATAAATGAACAGTCATAAATACGCCGACAGGAATAATTCCCGACAATGAATGCAGCTTACGGTAAAAATGCTGATTTTTTCCACTCTCCATTTTGTAAAACCTCCCAATGTTGCTTAAATAATGCATAAGCGCCAAGCCCTGAAGCTAGGCGCTTATATTTTTTAACTATACTAAAGTTAATTCTTTTTCCTTTTGTTCACGGTGTTTCTTCTCAAGTAATTCTTTTCCAGCGATTCCTGGATTGGTCATTTCAAATGGATGTAAAATGATATCAAGCTCACTTGCTGTTAACACGCCTCTTTCAAGGACGATTTCCCTAACAGGTCTGTTTGACACAATAGCTTCCCTTGCAATCGATGCAGCTGTTTCATAGCCAACATGCGGGTTAATAGCGGTGATAATACCAACACTATTATTCACGTAAGCTTCCATTCTTTCTTTATTAGGGGTAATACCGCTTATGCAGTGTTCACGGAAAACGGTAAATACATTGGTCATGATCTTAATTGATTGTAAAAGGTTGAAAACGATGACCGGTTCCATTACGTTAAGCTCGAATTGTCCTGCCTCAGAAGCCATACTGATTGTTAAATCATTTCCTACCACCTGGAAGGCACTTTGGTTCAAGACCTCAGCCATTACTGGATTTACTTTTCCTGGCATGATAGATGACCCTGGCTGACGGGCAGGAAGGTTGATTTCACCTAATCCACAGCGTGGACCGGATGTCATCATCCGTAAATCGTTAGCAATTTTAGACATGTTCAACATACAAACTTTAAGGGCTGCTGAAGCTTCAATATAAGCATCTGTATTTTGTGTTCCATCTACTAGATCCTCTGAGCCTTTGATTGGCATTCCTGTGATATCCGCCAAAAATTTAACGGTTTTTTCAATATATTCAGGCTCTGCATTTAATCCTGTTCCAACAGCTGTTGCGCCCATGTTCACTTCATATAAATTCTCACGAGTCGCTTTAATTCGTTTAATGTCTCTTCTTAGTACTCTTGCATAGGCTTCGAATTCTTGGCTAAGAAGAATAGGTACAGCATCCTGTAAGTGGGTACGGCCCATTTTGAGGATTCCATCAAATTCATTAGCCTTTTTCATGAATTCTAAATGAAGCTCTTCCATCGCTTTGACTAATGTTTCTAATGTCATAAGTGTTGACAAATGGATCGCAGTTGGAAAGGAGTCGTTAGTGGATTGAGCCATGTTAACATGGGAATTCGGACTGATGACCTTGTAATTTCCTTTTTGTTCACCTAGAATTTCTAGAGCCCGGTTGGCCAGAACTTCATTTGTATTCATATTGATGGACGTTCCAGCTCCACCTTGAATCGGGTCAACGATAAATTGATCATGAAGGTTTCCTTCGATTACTTCATCCGCTGCAGCCATGATAGCCTTCGAGATTTTTGTATCCAATTGGCCAATTTCCGCATTTGCATAAGCAGCTGCTTTTTTCACCATCGCCATTGCTTTTATAAGCGCTTGGTCAATTCGATATCCTGTAATTGGAAAATTCTCAACTGCTCTTATTGTTTGAACACCATAATAGGCTTCTGCCGGAACTTGTTTTTCCCCAAGGAAATCTTTTTCAATACGGAAATTCTCTGAATTACTCATAATTGTCATCTCCAATTTTTTTTTAAAACATTTATAGATTGGCGGTATCGGAAGCAGTCAGGAGACTGCTTCCAAACCGCTTTTTATTATTAAAGCTTCCCTTTATAAAACGACCATGCTTAGTAAGATACCAATCCCAACGGCAACAACAGTAGAAATTAACCCTGGTACCATAAAGCTGTGATTCAAAATATATTTCCCGATTCTTGTTGTTCCTGTGCGGTCAAAGTTAATCGCAGCGACAACAGTTGGATAGTTTGGAATAAAGAAGTATCCGTTAACAGCCGGGAACATTGCTATTAATAAGGCTGGGTTAATTCCAAGTGTGATTCCAAGCGGCATTAAAGTACGAACAGTTGCGGCCTGGCTATAGAGCAAGATCGAAAGGGCAAATAAAGCAATCGCGAATAACCAAGGTGCTGCTGTTACTAAATCAGAAATTGATCCTGAAATTAACTCTAGGTTACCTTGGAAGAATGTGTCTCCCATCCATGCGATACCAAAAATCGCGACTACAGCTGTAGCACCAGCTCTAAAGACGCTGCCGGATACGATTTCATCCACTTTTGGTTTACAGAAGATAATGATTAAAGCAGCTATCGTCAACATTACAATTTCAATAGCAGCTGGCATTGACATTCTTGTGAATGTCCCGTCGATTGTCCATCCAGGACGTAACGATTCAAATGAACCCAATACGACCACAAGCACTGCTGCTAATAGGAAAAAATATACCGAAAGCTTCGCACCTGTTGTCGCTTTAAATTCCTTTTTATCCTTTTTAATCGGTGCTAATCCTGCTTCTAAACGCTTGAGGTATTCTGGGTCATTATTTAGCTCTTTACCCATTTTGCTAGAAACAAATGCAGCAATCATACATCCAATAAGCGTAGACGGGATACAAATCATTAATATATCGAGTAAGTTAATATTGAAATCTGTTAATAATGCAAGCAAGGCAACAGTGGCCGCTGAAATCGGACTTGCTGTAATAGCCTGCTGTGAAGCAATAACCGCTATAGACATTGGTCTTTCAGGTCTGATACCTGATTCACGGGATACCTCTGCAATGACTGGTAAAACGGAATAAGCTACGTGGCCGGTTCCGGCACAAAAAGTAAAAACATAGGTAACTAGCGGTGCAATGAATGTGATCCATTTCGGATTTTTCCGCAAGGCTTTTTCAGCTATAAAAACAAGGTAATCCATTCCGCCTGCGGCCTGTAAGGCTCCAGCTGCTGATATTACAGCTAAAATCATCAGCATTACATCGATTGGTGCTGTTGTTGGCTGTAGGCCAAAGACGAAAACGAGAATGGACAGTCCGACGCCACCCATGACGCCAAGGCCGATTCCGCCTACTCGTGCTCCGATAAAAATACAGCCAAGGACGATTAAAAATTGAACCCAAAACATGTCGTTTACCTCCATACGGTAATGTTTTTTTTATAAAACGACCCCTTTAGCTTCCGTAATTCTTGACCATATCACCTGCTTTCAAGTAGTATATTTGTGAAATCATTCACAAATAATTTCACCTTATAAGGCCGCACTTCCACGTGCGCATTCCAATTTAAAAATAATTGCTAAAACTATGGAACTTTGGAACCTCAGAACTACTTTGTAAAGCTTCCTTTGTTCACATTGAGCATAACGTTTGACCTACAAGAACCTACAATAACTAACAAAATTAACTACAAACTTAATAAATTTGTCATTTTTTCTAATTACAATTGGCTGAAAAACGTTTACGATAAAATAGAGAAAAGAAATTAAAGGTATCTCTACTGGAAGTGATTCTGTGCGCGAAAAATTAGTAGCCTATTTAATGTTATTTATCGTGGTTCCAATAGCTGGTGAGTTGAAGTTTTATCCGACTGAGGGGGATATTAGGGTTAGTTTGGGAACACCAGTTTTTTTCTTTTTTTTATTATTCTCTCGCAAAATTCATCCCATTCTCTCTGGACTATTGGCAGGAATTGCAGTGGTTCTCTTCCGTATTTTCTTGTATGGATTCCAAATCGACTCCTTTCAGTTTCTTGACGCCTTTTATTTATATTTTCCTGTCTTTTTTTATTACTTGATTTTCGCCATACTTTTTCATCTTTTCAAAGTGAATAGTTGGCATGATGAACCATTTTTCATTGGCTTGTTCGGTGCCATAATCGAGATCATTGCCAGTATAGCCGAAATAACCTGCCGTTACTTTACTTCGCATATGCCAATAACTGTCCATACCTTCGTGATTATTGGCGGAATTGCGATTATCCGCAGCTTCTTCGTCCTCGGCTTTTATAATATTCTTATCGTAAGAGAAACAAGATTAGCAGAAGAACAGCAGCGAAAGCGAAACGAGCAAATTTTATTATTAATTTCAAATTTATATGTAGAAATGTTTCAATTGAAGAAATCAACTAAGAATGCGGAGGAACTAACAAGTGCATGTTATGGGCTTTATCGAGATTTAAAGGGATTACACCATAATTCAGCTCAAACTGCACTGAAAATAGCCGGCCAAATGCATGAAATTAAAAAAGATAATCAACGGATCTATGCGGGATTATCAAAATTAATGGTTAAAGAAAACTTAAGTGACTATATGGACATGAAAGAAATAATTGAAGTAATTATTACAGCTAATAAACGTTACGGGGAAATGCTCGAAAAATCCATTGACTACAAAGTAACTATTTTGGGAGCCCATCCCTTTTACCGGACGGTTATTCTTTTTTCACTTATTAACAATCTAGTTTCTAATGCTGTCGAAGCAATAAACGAAAAAGGAAATGTGGAGCTGACAGTTGGCCGAGTCAATGAAATGATCCACATCATTGTAAGTGATAACGGCCCGGGAATTTCTGAGAAAAATAAACCATTCATTTTTGAACCAGGCTTTACCACTAAATTCGACCAAATGGGGATAGCCTCAAATGGGATTGGCTTATCATACATAAAAAATGTGATTGAAAATATCGGAGGAGAGCTCAATCTTTTAGATACAAATGAGATAAACAGAACCAGTTTTGAAATACTTCTTCCGGTCGCAAGTTTAACAGAGAGAGAGGATGATAGTTTTGAAATTTCTAATTGTCGATGATTCCCCCACGATTCGGGTAATGCTTTCTAATATTATTGAAGAAGAAGAATTGGGGACCGTAGCAGGAGAGGCAGTGGATGGTTCTGAGGTTTATGCAGATATTCTTGCTGAACAAGGAATAGACATCCTGATAATCGACTTACTAATGCCAAACCGTGATGGAATTGAAACGATTAGGGAAATTGCTCCTTTCTTCCGTGGAAAAATTATTATGATTTCCCAGGTTGAAACAAAGGATATGATTGGTGAAGCCTATTCGTTAGGGGTTGATCACTATATTACAAAGCCAATTAACCGTTGTGAAGTCGTCAACATCTTAAAGAAGGTATCCAATCAACTGCAACTAGAAAAATCGCTAACAGACATTCAAAAATCATTAAGCTTTTTAACAAACCATTCGCAAAAGAAAAGTCCTGAAAGACTTAAACACTCGACTCAAAATCCAATTATTCAATCTGGAAAGAACATCCTGTATGAGCTTGGTATTATTGGAGAGAGTGGTTGTAAGGATCTGCTTGATATTTTAGCGATATTATCACAATTAGAAAAAGGCGGGGTACGTGAAACACCGTCTCTAAAGGATTTATATGAAAAAGTAGTTGATAAACGTCTTGGACACTCCTCTCCGCAACAGGAGCTTAAAAAAGAAATAAAAGCGGTTGAGCAGCGTATCCGCCGTGCCATCCATCAAGCACTTCAGGGTATTGCTTCACTTGGGCTTACCGATTACAGCAATCCAAAGTTTGAACATTATTCATCCAGTTTCTTTGACTATACTCAAGTCCGAATGAAAATGTTCGAACTTGAAGGCAAAATCCAAGACGAATACGGTCATTGTCGGATTAATATTAAAAAATTTATTCAAGCTCTTTATTTAGAAGCAAAAAGTTAACCGGCCTGTCAACGTAGAAAAGCGCTAGAGATTGACAGTTTACTATTTAATCTATAGAAAAAAGCCCGCTCCTAGAGAATGAAGAGTTCCGTTTTTAAGTGCAAAACAGCTAAATGACATAGAAAATGGCGTGTAAAACTGATTACAGTTTTAGCACGCCATTTTTAGTAGTTATATGGACTAATTACAATCAAATTCCTTATTTCAATTGAAGCACACGATATTGCAATAAGAAAAAACAGCCGATAATCCGTAGCTGATCATTATGTGGATTTGCCCGCTGGTAGCCCGAATTTGTGGCTTATTCGGACAGGTCATGCAGAATTTTGCCTTTGGTTGTCCGAATGCGTGGCTCATTCGGACAGGTCAAACAGGAAATTACCTGGGGTTGTCCGAATGCGTGGCATATAATTGACAACATATTCTTACTGTACAACAAGTATTGTCACTGTAAGTAAAGTGTGTCATTTCAAATCCCAATAAACCTAAAAAATTGGAATATCCCTTTGTAAAAAAAGAAAAATAGCGTGAGTCAATTCACACGCTATTTTATACTTATACACCCGAAAATTGAACCCTTCACCTAAAGTGAACGGGCTTTTTCTTAGCTATATCTTTTTCCCGACTCCCAATCTGTCGGCCGGTCATTTGGGCGAATGTTATCAAAGGGGACAAACACTTCTAAATGTCGGTATAGATTTTCAAACTCCGCAGGCAGCAAGCCGCCGAATTCTCCGTCTAAATTTAGCTGCACTTTTTCATCGGAATAAACTTTAATTCGATTTGCCTGTGTGTAAATGACATTCGAGTCATTCACATGCTCACCGCGAATCGCTAACGTTGCAATCCGGGTAAACTCGGCAAGATTTACTTTTTTCAAAATTAAAAGGGAAAACAATCCATCGTTAATGGATGCATCAGGTGCAAGCTTTTCAAATCCGCCAATCGAATTGGTCAGCCCGACCAAAAACATCATCGCTTCTCCTTCAAAAAGCTTTCCGTCATATTCAATCTTAAGATCCGAGGCTTTAATCGAAGGAAGCATTTCAATCCCTTTTAAATAGTAGGCAAGCTGTCCGAGCATCGTTTTTAACTTACTGGGCACTTCGTATGTAAGCTCGGTCATTCTGCCGCCGCCTGCAATATTAATAAAATATCGATCATTAATACGGCCAATATCTACAGGGATTAATTCTCCCTTCGTGATAATATCCACAGCAGCCCCAACATCTCTGGGAATATGAAGAGCTCGGGCAAAATCATTCGTTGTGCCGGCTGGAATAATTCCTAATTTTGGACGGTACTCCTGCTCAGCTATGCCATTTACGACCTCATGAATCGTTCCATCGCCGCCAGCCGCAATGACAATATCATACTGGCGCTCGACGGCTAATCGTGCTGCCTTCGTGGCATCACCCGCACCCGTCGTAGCATGACAAGATGCTTCATATCCGGCAACCTCTAATTTTTCAAGGATTTCCGGGAGATTCCGTTTCAGAACTTCTCGTCCTGATGTAGGATTGTAAATCAGTCTTGCTCTTTTCATCATCATCATCCTATTTTTTTAAATAACATGGCTTTGTCAATTCTATATTCTACCAATTATCATCATTACTTACAAACATATTGACAAGCCATAAGGTGAACCTCCAATCAGTGGGAATTCTCTCCATCTCCTGCTGATTATTAGTCACGCTCTACTGTTAATAATATCAAGGCCGCCGCCTCGATAAAGGGAAAGTACAAACCCGATTGGTTTAACTATGCCTATGAAAAGCGAATCGGCAAGTTTCAGAGTATCTCACTAATCGAGCTTTTACGGGCAGTTGAACTCCACCTATCCTTATTAGTACTACAAAGTCTTGAAGTGGAGATTTATTCCGCCAGTAAATGGGGGATAAGAATTAGTATCTCCCTGAACGTCCCTCTACTATCATAACCACTTTTTATTTTTTTGCAAAAAATAAGAGAAGAAAAATTTATTAATTCGTGTTTAAGCTGACATCATAAGCGTTTGCGATATTAATACGGTATTTACCTTCACCTGATTGATAAACAGCATTTTTTCTTCCATCATAATCTGCACCCTCAGCATTCTCTTTCCCTGACACCTGCCACTCGCCATCTTTCCCGCTTACATTCTCCACACCAACAGCGGCTACCTTCAAATTACTGTTTTCCGTAACATCAACCACAATAGATGAGGCACTCTCAATATTCCAGTCGTTCGCAAGCGTACGCGGTTTTAAGGTTAAAGAATTATTATTTCCGATTACCTCAAGCTTTACATCCTTCGGCACAAGTATGGTTCCTGCTATAATTCCCTGCGAATCAAACGGCCCAACCTCGTTTGGCAGCATCTTTACATTTAAATAAAGCGTATCTCCCTTTTTGTTTGCTGCAATAATATCATCCGCACTTTTCAACAGCTTCTCTTTTTTCCCCGTTTGCACCCGATATGTGCCAAACATTGAGACTTCCTTCTCCTCTGTCGCTTCAATTGTCATGTCATAGCCAACTGTTCTGACCACCACTCGTTTAATACTGTCATCCATTTGGTAGGAATAAGCAGGCAGGTCAAACGAGCGCTCCTCCCGTGCCATTACCTCTTCTACTTTGTTAATTAAACCTGTTGTGTTTAAGACAGCAAAGCCAATTCCAACCATGCCGATCACTCCAACAAAGATAATACTCAAAAAATCATATTTTAACATTGGTTTTTCCTGACGTGAGAGAAACAAATAAAGAAGAATTTCAATTCCCAAGACTATTAATAAAAGCGGCCACCACGCTGTCATAATTTGAACAAGATTTAAGTCCAAAAACTTTGAAAAGAAAAGGAAGAGGCCAAGAAACAAGAGCGAGGCCCCCATCGAAAACGTCCCAACACGCCATGTTCTCATGCTCCTTCTCCTCCCTTTCTTTTTCTAAAAAGGAAGCCAATCCCGGCTCCGATTATAGCCAGTCCTGCTATCACTTTTCCCCACTTATTCATGATTCTCCGCCTCCCTTTTTTGTTTACTTCCGGATAAAAGCTTAATCCCACCGCCGATTAACAGCACACAAACAAGTCCGGTCTGAAGGTATGGCTGGAAGTAGACTTGCATCCAATATGAGATATCTATATCAATAATCCTTCTTAACATTGGTGAAAGTGCCGGGATTAAGACGTTCATTACCAAATAATAAAGACCCATGAGGACAAGCCCGATTCCTACCCATTTTTGATGATTAAGGAAATAGGAGATAATAGGAACATCTTCAATCTCTTCTTCACCATACCTCGAAACCTTTTGCATCGCGTCAAAAAAGCTGTAAAACCAGATAATCGGGATTAAAAACAAGAAGATGCCAAGTCGTAAAATATCTAAGATATAAATCGAAAACAGGAACGCCGCCATAAGCTGAATGCCTCGCCGCTGTAAGCCTATATACAAGTGACCAGCACCTGGAAAAATCGCAAGAAACGTCGCGATTGCCTTACTTTTCTTACCGTCTTCTCTGCGTATTTCAAAATCCTCATAAATCGTTCGGTCAACTAGCTCCTCACCACGCTGCTTTTTATTTACCTGCTGCACAGCGTCAAAAAATCCATACACCCAGATGATGGGGAGTGCCGCCAAAAAGACAAGAAATTCTCCACGGTTGGATAGTGCCGTGATAAAAATAACCATGACACCTAGGCCAAAAAATGTGGCCAGCAGCGTTAAGCCTCTATTCATTAATCCAAGTTGAAAATGGCCAAGGCCCGGAATAAACGATAATGCGATCGTATAAAAACGTTCTGAGTCCTGGGCTGCCTTGGAATGCTGGTAGTCGGGATTTGTTTCCGTTAGTACCTTCTTTTGTTTTGAAATCTGTACACCCATATCAATGAAGCTAATTAAATAGATCGAAATACCAGCCATAAAGGCCAGGACTGCTATTTCCTCATTTTGGGTAAATAAAGCCATAACCGTTACAAACGCCAACCCAATGACCGTTAATAAATACATCACCCCGCGAAACATGTTTCCAAAATAAATGTGACCGAGGCCGGGAAATAACGATAGTGTTAAAGCCTTCGTGGAATTTTTCATTTCTTATCTGCCTCCTTTTTTTCTAGTGAATCCATCCATGCAAATGTTTTATTAATAACCCCTTCCGTCACTGAAGGCTTTTTTTCCTGAATGTTCAGCGGACTCTCTAACGAGTTTGCATAGCTGACAAGCGATTGAAACGCACCTGTAAACATTAATAAAATCGTCGCAGCAGCCGCTAAAATATAATGGAACACCGCCTGCTGATAAAAACGCTTTTTCTTAATCTCACTAAACTTCTGGGTGTTATCTTTTGTATCATCTTCGGTGTCAACATCTTCAGTGTCAGGCACCGATGGAACTGCTGGCACAGTGCTAATATCTGTAACGGTGTGAGGCACCGTTGAAGGCATTACCATTGCCATTACTTGATCTGTAAAGTTGCTTTCGCTTGAAAGAACCGGGAGGGAGGATTCGTTTGCTGAGACTGCTTGTAAGTAGGCCTCAAGGCATTGGTCGCACGTATATAAATGACTTTCTAGTTCCTCTCGGGTGTTTTCATTAATTTCGTTTTTAACGTATTGCTGCCATTCATCGTAAGTGTAATGCTTCATGAAAAATCATCCTCCTTCCAATTCTTTTTCATCCAGCTTCGAGCCCGGTACAGTTTCGTCTCAATCGTTTTGACTTGGACATTTTGTTCCTCGGCCATTTGCTGGTAGCTTTTTTCCGCTATGTAAAAGCCGTAGATCACTTCACGGTAATTCTCAGGTACTTCATTCAGCTTTTTCCTAACAAGTGTGCGTCGGTCGTGCTCAATAATTTCCTTTTCCACGCTATCCCTCGGTGTCGCTAATGCCTGCTGCTCGAGGGCCTCCGCAACTTCCTCTCTTCGTCTTGCCTGTTTTCGTTTAACATCTATCGCATGGTTAACGGCAATACGCGTCATCCACGTTTTAAAACCTTGGAATTCATATTTAGGGAGAGAGGTGTAAATTTTCATAAACACTTCCTGTGCAGCGTCTTCCGCTTCCTTTTGATCGCGAAGAACAGCAAAGACAGTCCGGAACACATCATTGCGGTACTTCTCAACCAAAAGACGAAAGGCATGATCATTGCCTTCCAGCACTTTTTCTATTAAGGCTGTGTCGCTAATCGTTCTCTCCCCCTTTCTCTTTTGTCCAACACTCTAATAGACGAATGCTGTTTAATAAACCCCTACACTTTTCTAAAAAACTTTTTAGATTTTCTTCATCATACCATGGTTGGTTTTATCGTAAAAAAATATATTTATTTCAATAGCTCTTTTTTAAGACTCTCCTGAATAGACCGACCCATTTCTTTTGTGATAAAGAATTAGATCGCCAATTCTAAAATTCCCACAATGTTCATGGTCTTTATATTACATTCTACTTCCTTAGCTTTCATTCCGTCACCGAGCATGGCTAAACAATAAGGACAACTAATGTCACAACAAAAAACCTCCTACATTTGCAGGAGGCAAAAACATACATAAAGAATAGGGGAGATTACTAGCTTTTAGGGGTCACTAATTTCCAAGTAACACCAAAAATCGAGAAAAAACTGACTCAGAAGAGTCGTCTTTCAACGATCTTTTAAGTCAGCTTCAAAGTTCAACTGCGGCAATCTGGAATCCTTAGCCTGCCCTTTTTCGATAAATGATATAGCGCCGCTTGAAATAGGTTAGAGGGACACTCCACACATGGACAAGCCGAGTAAATGGCCAGATTCCGATCAAGGCGAACGAGATCAAAATATGCAACTGAAAACCAAGAGGCACCCCTCTCATTAAGGAAGGATCCGGCACAAAAGTGAGCAGTCCTCTGAACCATGGACTAATGGTTTCGCGATAATCAAAATCGGGATGGAGCCGGGTTCCGATAACAGTATTATAGATTCCAATTATGATAATCAGAAAGATGAGGATCAATGTGATAATGTCACTAGTATCACTTGTAATCCGCACACGTTTATTCGTTAGCCGGCGATTCATCAGAATGAGTATCCCAATCAGAGTAATAATCCCGGCGAACCCTCCCACATACACAGCACCAGAGTGATACATAGATTCACTCACTCCAAAGCTTTCCAGAAGAGATTTCGGAACCAAGAGACCGACTATATGCCCGACAGAAACAAGCAGGATCCCAATATGAAAAAACAGGCTTCCCCATTTTAACGTCTTTTTTTCCAAAAATTCACTTGATTTAGCCGTCCATGACAATTGGTCCACATTGTAACGGTAAATATGCCCGACAATAAAAATCGTAATCATTAAGTAAGGAAATATCACCCATAGAAATTGAAGCACCTTCTATTCCCTCCTCCCTGATAAAAGTTTTTTTTCGAGTAATTCCATTCCGGCTAAACAGGCTGAGATTAAAAATAGATACGGACTTTTCAACATTTCGAATTCATTCTTCAATTTTTCAATCGGCTCCCGCAAACTACCTAGCAGATTAGCGGAAATTTGCAGGGGGGCAACCGAGGCAAATTCTAATACAACCGGCAAATAATCGGATAGCTCCTCATCTGTCATTTCATAGCCATAGTCCTTATACAATGACTTTAATTCTACTAAAATTTGCCCTCGTTCTCGCTGTTCTCCCGCTTTCAAGTAGCTCAACGAAAGGGAGCAGGCAGGGTTAAAATCAAACAAGTCAACATAATACTGTTCTAAATCATCGATAGAAATATCGCCAATTGCCTTCAAAAAAGAGACAAGCGGAGTCTTGAGCGATGGACTTTCAAATTCCTCGACCTCTTCAACCAGTTCTCTCCATTGCAGCCACCTTTTATCAGGATACTGTAGTAGATAGGAAATCATTTTAAAGGAGTCGCGGACCTCGGTCTCATCTTTTGAGAACATGGAATTCATCATTTGATCCATCATAGCCACCTACTTTACAAGTATTACAGTCAAAGCTATACCCGATTGAACCTTGCTCCCCGTAGAGATTCTGGACGTGTTCCTTATGTGCAGGAGGAATAACAAATCGATCTTCATACTTCGCGATAGCCAGCAAGCGGTACATTTCCTCGATTACTTCCGAGTCCATGCCAATCTTTTTAAGCCGTTGTTCATTTGCTGCTTTTCCTAATGTTTTTGCCCTCATATGATGGCGCATGGTGACCATTTTTTCCAGTACTTCTATAATGATATCGGTGTCTCCGGCTGTAAGCATGTTAGCGAGGTACTCCAGTGGAATTCTCATATGGCTGATCGCCGGAAACATTTCTTCTAACGCACCGTTTGTATCCTTTCCCTCGAACATGGTTGTAAATGGACTTAGCGGCGGAACATACCAAACCATCGGTAATGTCCGATACTCTGGGTGAAGCGGAAGAGCAATTTTATATTTAATCGCCATTTTATAGATAGGTGATTTTCTGGCTGCTTCCAGCCAATCCTCAGAAATGCCGTCCTTTTTCGCCTGTTCGATTACTTCAGGATCATTGGGGTCGAGGAACAAGCTTAACTGCTCCTTGTATAAATCTTTTTCATTTTGGGTGCTTGCCACTTCTTTCACCCTGTCTGCATCATAGAGTAGAACCCCGATATAACGGATACGGCCTGTGCACGTTTCCGAACAAACCGTTGGCAGTCCTGCTTCAATTCTCGGGAAGCAAAACGTACATTTTTCTGCTTTTTGTGTCTCCCAATTGAAATAAACCTTTTTATAAGGGCAGCCTGTCATACAGTATCTCCAGCCCCGGCACTGCTCTTGGTCAACGAGGACAATCCCGTCTTCATCTCTTTTATAAATTGCACCGGAAGGACAGGAGGCGACACAACCAGGATTCAAACAATGCTCACAAATCCGGGGCAGATACGCCATAAACGCTTGTTCAAATTCAAGCTTTACTGACTCTTCAAGCTTCCTGATATTCGGATCTTGCAGTCCCGTTACATGGGCACCTGCAAGGTCATCCTCCCAGTTTGGCCCCCATTCTAGCTCCATTGTATCCCCAGTTAACAGTGATTTCGGCCGGGCAACAGGCTGATGCTTCTTCTGCTGGCTGTTCGTCAGCTTTTCATAATCGTATGTCCATGGCTCATAATATTCATCAATCGTTGGCAGGTCTGGATTGTGAAAGATTTTTCCGAGAGCAAGTTTATTCAGCTTGCTTCCGGATTTTAACTCAAGTTGATTGTTTTTTAATGTCCAGCCCCCTTTGTGCTTCTCCTGATTTTCCCATTCAATCGGATAGCCAACCCCCGGCTTTGTTTCGACATTATTAAACCAGATATACTCGGCCCCCGGACGATTCGTCCATGTGTTTTTACACGTAACACTACAGGTATGACAGCCAATACATTTATCTAGGTTCATTACCATCGCTACTTGTGCTTTAATCTTCAAGCCAAGGCACCTCCTTCATCTTTCTGACAGAAACGTAAAGATCACGTTGGTTTCCGATCGGACCATAATAGTTAAACCCATAGCTAAGCTGTGCATAGCCCCCAATAAGTTGGGTTGGCTTCACATGGATTTTGGTAGGACTGTTATGCGTTCCGCCCCGTTCACGGGTAATCGTCGAACCTGGAGTATTAATGTGCTTATCCTGCGCATGGTACATATACAGCGTTCCTTTTGGCATTTTATGACTTGTTACCGCCCTTGCTGCGACAACGCCATTTCGATTGTAAACTTCGACCCAATCATTGTCTTGAATACCCGCTTTCTCGGCATCCTTTTCACTCATCCATACATGCGGTCCGCCGCGGAAAAGTGTCAGCATCGTTAAATTATCTTGATAGGTGCTGTGAATATTCCATTTCCCGTGCGGTGTTAAATATCTAAGGGTAATTTCATTCTCATGTTTCTCCGGTACTTGATCACGGCTGGAAAAAACCATTTCCGGTAATGTCGGTTTATAAATAGGGAAATTTTCCCCGTATTCAGTGATAATTTCATGGTCAAGATAAAAATGCTGCCGCCCCGTTAATGTTCGGAATGGGACAAAGCGTTCAATATTGGTCGTAAACGGTGAATAGCGTTTATTCCCTTTATTTGACCCGGTGAATATTGGCGTTGGAATCACCTTACGCGGCTGGATAGAAATATCCTGAAAAGTATGATGTACAGATGCTTGGTCCTCTGCGATGTCCTTTAAGGAAAGTCCTGTTTTTGCTTCCTCTGCTTCCCATGCCTTCATAGCCACTTTCCCATTTGTTGCACTAGATAAGGTCATCATCGCTTCCGCTGCCTGTCGTCCTGACTCAATGCTTGGCATGCCATGAGAAATTCCCGCCATTTCGACCGTCCCGTTCATACCCTTCAACTGCTGATATTGCTCTGCCACGGAAAAAGAAATTCCGTGTGCCCCAACAGGATTTTTCTCGACAAGCGGCCCAAGGGCAATAAATTTTTCATATATTTTCCGATAATCGCGTTCTACAAAAATCATTCGCGGCATTGTAACACCCGGCACAGCTTCTACTTCACCTTTTTTCCAATCAAGCACCTTACCAAAAGGCTGAGCTATTTCATCTGGCGTGTCATGCTGGAGCGGGACTGTTACCAGGTCCTTGATTGGTTCCGAGAAATGCTTCTCCGCCATTTCGGAAAATTCCTTGGCAATCCCTTTAAATGTATCCCAATCAGATTGTGCTTCCCAAGGCGGATTAATCGCCGGATTGAATGGATGAACAAACGGATGCATATCAGTACTGCTAATATCATGCTTTTCGTACCAAGTGGCCGCAGGTAAAACAATATCAGAATACAGTGCATTCCCCGCCATTCGGAAATCGATGGAGACAAGGAGATCGAGTTTACCTTCTGCACCCTCAGACCGCCATTTCATTTCCTCCGGCCTCATTGACTGGTTTTCATCTCCCAGGAGCCCATTGGAGGTGCCAAGCAGGTGCTTTAGGAAATATTCATGTCCTTTTCCCGAACTTGAAATTAAATTAGAACGCCAAACAAACAAGTTTCTTGGGAAGTTATCAGGATGATCTGGATCTTCAACCGCAAATTCCATCTTGCCAGTTTTCAACTCATTTACCGCATACTTAATAGCATCCTCTGCCGTTTTGGCCCCTGCTTTTTGCGCATCTTCATATAGATTGATAGAGTTTCGATTAAATTGCGGATAAGAGGGCAGCCAGCCTAATCTTGCGGCGAGAACGTTGTAATCGGCTGAATGCCGGTATCTTGCTTTTTTCACAAGTGGTGAAGCAAGCTCATTCATCTTTGTCTCTTCATAGCGCCATTGATCTGTGGCAAAATAATAGAAAGATGTTGCATTTTGCAGGCGCGGCGGCATCGACCAGTCACGGCCAAAGGCAATCGTTCCCCAGCCTTCCGGGACGCGGCATTTTTCTTGCCCGACATAATGAGCCCATCCACCGCCATTGACGCCCTGTGAACCAGTCAATAACACTAGGTTTAAAATGCTTCGGTAAATGGTGTCACCATTAAACCAGTGGTTAATTCCTGCACCCATGATAATCATGGAACGTCCATTTGTATCGACGGCATTTTGGGCAAATTCTCTAGCGATTTTTACTACCAGCTTTTTATCTATTCCTGTATATTTTTCCTGCCAGGCCGGTGTGTATGGGTGCTGATCTTCATAACTAAATGACTTTCCTTTGCCTAGCTCCTTACGATTCACCCCATAGTGGGCAAGCATAAGATCAAACACTGTCGTAACATATATTTCTTCACCAGATGCTTTTACCACCTTCTTCACGGGAACAGGGCGAGAAACCGTCCTTGTTTGATCGCGGTCAAAAAACGGGAATTCGATGTCAACGATACGGTCTTCCTGGCCAAGAACTGTTAACTCCGGCTCAAACAGATTCCCCTGTTCATCCTCTTGCAACAGGTTCCACTGTCCTTTGTTCCCCCAACGATGACCGATACTACCGTTAGGAATCATAATTTTCCCTGACTGCCTATCGATGATAGCTGTTTTCCATTCTGCATGCGTGAATGGCATTCCTAAGTCACTTGCCGTTAAGAAGCGGTCAGAAACATAAGCTTGCCCGTTCTGTTTAAGCGTAATCAAGTATGGAAGGTCGGTATATTTTTGGGCGTATTCATAAAAGTAATCCGTCTTCTTGTCGACATAAAACTCCTTTAAAATAACATGGGTCATCGCCTGCGCTAACGCAGCATCTTCTCCAGGCTGGATTGGAAGCCAGTCATCCGCAAACTTTACATTTTCCGCATAGTCCGGGCTGACGGTAACCACTTTTGTTCCCTTATAGCGGACCTCTGTCATAAAGTGAGCGTCAGGTGTTCTGGTCATTGGTACATTGGAGCCCCACATCATGATATACCCGGAGTTATACCAGTCGCTGCTCTCTGGAACATCGGTTTGCTCCCCCCAGATTTGTGGGGAGGCTGGCGGCAGATCAGCATACCAGTCATAGAAGCTAAGCATCGGAGCTCCAAGCATCGATAAAAAGCGTGATCCCGCTGCATAACTAACCATTGACATGGCGGGAATAGGAGTAAATCCAGCAATCCGATCAGGTCCGAATCTCTTCGTTGTATAAATAAGCGATGCGGAAATCATTTCATTGACTTCTTCCTTTGTGGCTCGGATGAAGCCACCTTTACCACGGGCAGATTTATACTGCTTTGTCTTTTCAGGATTTTCGACAATACTTGCCCATGCTTTGACCGGATCGTTTTCCTGTTTTAGCGCTTCACGATATAATTTCAGGAGAGCCCCGCGAACATAAGGGTATTTCACACGAAGCGGGCTATACACGTACCAGGAAAAGCTTGCCCCCCGCGGACACCCCCTTGGTTCAAATTCCGGCATATCCGGTCCACAGCTTGGATAATCCGTTTGCTGGTTTTCCCATGTGATGATCCCATCCTTAACAAATACCTTCCAGCTGCACGATCCGGTACAGTTAACGCCATGTGTTGTTCTTACAACCTTATCGTGCGCCCAACGCTGGCGATAGACATTTTCCCATTCCCGGTCTCCGACAGTCAGCTGGCTCCAGCCATCCAAGCTCGTGTCAATTGGTTTAAAATAGCGAAGCTTTTTTAAAAAGCTGCTCGATTTTGTTTTCATTTCAATCCCCTTTCTTCATTTAGTGCATCATTTCAACTGCTTTTTTTACATTGCTGTCAGACTAGTTGGAGATTTCTTGATGCTAGTTTTTTTCCATGCGTGCTGCAGCCAAACCGTGATGGCTAGGGCAGCAATATAGGTTGCTCCAATCCACCAAAAACCGAGGGCATAAGAACCGGTCATTTCTTTAAAAATTCCAAGAATGTTTGGTAAAAAGAAACCACCAAAACCACCTGCTGCACCAACGAATCCTGTGAAAATCCCTACTTCGCGTGGAAATCTTGTCGGGATGACCTGAAAGATTGCTCCGTTTGCAATACCAAAAATGAGCATAGCGATGATAAACAGCGGCAGCGTCACATAAAGGGATGGAAGGAATCCAATCATACAAAGCACTACTGCAGCTAAACCAAACAATCGAATGAGAAGATTGATACCCCCAAGCCGATCGGCAATATACCCGCCAATTGGTCGAACAAAACTCCCAACAAAGACGGTGATGGTCACAAAATCTCCCGCCGCAACTTTACTAATTCCGTATTGATCCACAAAGAAAATCGCAAGATAACTAGTCAAACCAACAAAACCGCCAAATGATAGGCTGTAAAAGAAGCTGAAAATCCATGTTTCCTTAATTTTTACAATGCCAAAGTATTGTGAAAGCTTTTGCGGTTTTGGTGCATTGGGACTGTCTTTTGCAAAAATAACAAAGATGATAAATGCAACAAAAAGCGGGATAAGCGCAAAACCGAACACACTATGCCAGCCAAACGCTTGGGCAATTCTTGGTGCAAACAAGGTTGCCAATACGGTGCCGCTATTTCCCGCACCAGCAATCCCCATCGCAAGTCCTTGATGCTCAGGAGGATACCAGCGGCTGGCAAGTGGCAGAGCAACGGCGAAGCTTGCACCTGCGATCCCGAGTAAAAATCCAAACGCTTGCACTTCCGTTAATGAATTTCCAAACCACCATCCCCAAAAAAGCGGAATCATCGTTAGCAGCATTCCGATCATCCCCATTCGCTTTCCGCCAAAGCGATCGGCAAGCAGGCCCATTGGGATCCTGAGCAGGGATCCACCTAAAACCGGAATCCCAACCATTAACCCCTTCTGTGCTGGTGTCAGTCCGAAATCCTGAACAATAAAAGTGGAAGTGGCCCCTACCATAACCCAGATCATGAAACTAATATCAAAATAGAGAAAGGATGATAGTAATGTTGGCAAATTTCCACTTTTTAAAAAGTTTTTTAAATTCCCCATCTGTTTCACTCCTAATCTTTTTACATCCTGTGTCTTCAACAAATCGGGCTAACATTTCACTTCTGCATTTTTACGAGCGTAGTAGAACCAGCAAATTCCAAGACTAATCACGTAATAAGCAATAAAGAGGTAGAGTGCTAAATTCGCAGAGTTTGAAACCGATATCGACCAACTGAATATCTTTGGAATTAAGAAGGCCCCATATGCAGCAATGGCTGCTGTGAAACCAAGAACTGGTGCCGCCTGCTTTGGTTCAAAAATAATCGGAATCATCCGGAAAGTAGAACCATTGGCGATCCCTGTTGTGAAAAAGAGAATAATAAACATGATTAAAAATCCGGTAAAATTCTTTTCATTTAAGAAGTAAATAACTCCTACCGTTGCCGCAATCATGACGATAATATCCCAAAACGTTACTTTTGCTCCGCCAATCTTATCGGCAATCCAGCCGCCGATTGGCCTGACCGATGCCCCAACCAGCGGTCCTAAAAATGCTAGCTGAAGGGGATTTATTTCCGGAAATTCCGCTTTAATAAGCAATGGAAATGCTGCCGCATAGCCAATAAAGGAGCCAAAGCACATTGTGTATATCCATGACATGATCCAAGTATGCTTATTTTTGAAAATGATGGCTTGTTCCTTAAATGATTGTTTTGCATTTGGGAGATTATCCATTCCAAAAAGGGCGCAGATCGTGACAATGACAATTGGCACTACCCAAATAAAGGCGGCATTTTGAATCCAAACTTCTGTCCCATCCTTCATTAATTGTGAGGAACCGACTATTCCAGCAAATGCCCCCGTCGTGATCACAATCGGTGTTAAGAATTGAACCGCACTTACCCCAAGATTTCCAATTCCCGCATTCATACCATTTGCGGCGCCTTTTAATTTTTTTGGAAAAAAGAAGCTAATATTAGCCATCGATGATGAAAAATTCCCTCCTCCGATTCCGCAAAGAGCCGCTAAAATTGCCATCGTGGTAAAAGATGTATCTGGGTTTTGAACAGCAAAGCCAATTCCGATTGCTGGCAGCAAAAGGGCTGCTGTACTAATCACCGTCCAGTTTTTCCCTCCAAATATCCCCGGCATAAAGGTAAAAAATATTCTCAATGTTGCCCCGACAAGTCCCGGAAGTGCTGCCAAGGTGAAAAGTTCGCTTGATGTAAAATGAAAACCAACATCATTCAGTTTTACTGCTACAACCGACCAAATTTGCCAAACGATAAACGCTAAAAATAGTGCAGGAATCGAAATCCAAAGGTTTCGCTGAGCATGTCGCTTTCCCTCCGATTTCCAGTACTGGCTATTCTCTGGGTCCCAATGTTTAATCCTCTCCATTTCTCTTCATCCTTTCGTTTTTATGATTTCATTGTAAAGGCTTTCAATAACAGTGAATATCAGGGTTACACCTCAGATTAGTAAGGGAAATTACATATTTTCATATCGTGTGTTACTCAAATGTTCACAATTTATTCACTTATGCCAAATACATAAAGAAAACTCGCCGATTGGCGAGCCCCTAAGGGCGAAGACAGAGGCGTAGTTGCCTTATACTTTCCTGGTATTAGCCAAAAAAACCTATCCAGCATTGTGAATAGGTCATAAGAAAGAAATATGAGTCATTATCGGTTACTTGATTCTTGGATTGTATTCCAAAGCTGATCACGTAAAAGCAAGCTTAGAAAAAAGTTCATAGATAAAATCGTTCTTTTATTATCAAAAACCATTTCAATGCTTCCATTGATTTTTCTTACTTCATCAGCAAGGACCGAAAACACTTCTTCAGGAAGTTCCAAGATATGATCTGTTTTAATTTGAATGGCAAATTGCTGTTCAGATTTTAGTTCAATAATTACTTTAACTTTAGAATTATTTTCCGCTCCAAATGCACGCTCAAAAAGAAGGTTGAAGATAGAAATAAGGCTTTGCTGTGCCTCTTCTGACAGCAAGGTTATACGTTGATCTAATAAAATGATTTCAAGCTTATCTCCCCATTTCGACCTCTCCTCCACAAAGTAACGAGAAAGGGAAGACTTTTTTGTTTCCTTTTTTTCATCTGTAGGGGTTCGTTCCGCTTCTCGCTCGAGCATATACAAACTCGAAATCTCGTCCGCTGCATATTTCATCGCTTCAATTTCAATGGTATCAAACCTTCTACGCGTCCTTTGACCAATAAGCAGGACGCCAATCAACTGCGAGTGAAAAAGTAACGGTACAGATGCTGCGGATTTGAGTTCTTCTATGATTAGGATTGGAAATTCTAAAGACTCATCCTGAAGTTCTTCTGGAAAATTTGTGATAATAAATTCTCGCTTTGTTTTTAACGTTCGCCCGCAAATCCCTTTGCCACTTCTAACAACAATACTTGTATAGCGGTTGTTTAAGGAACCAATGGCTAAGCGCCAACGGAATTCAAGATTAAGAGGATCATAAAAGGCAATCGCAGAAAAATCTACCTTTAGTTCAGAAACAAGTGATTGAAGTTTTAACTCTAGTATTTCTTTTAATCCTACTTTTTGATTTGTCATCGTCCTCACCTAATTATCTAAAAGACCTCTTTTTAATGCAAACTGCACTAAGTCTCTTCTTGTCGTTAGTTTAAGTTTTTCCATAATTTTCGATTTATGTGTTTCGACGGTTCTCGGACTAATATTGAGAAGTTCTCCGGTTTCTTTGTTTGTATAACCTTTTGCCACAAGGCTGCAAATCTCTTTTTCACGTTCAGATAGAAGATCAAAGGAATCATTGTATTCTTCTCCTGTATCATGAAATACATGCTCGATTACTCTTTTCTGGGCATTTGGATAAAGATAGGCCTGCCCGGAATGCACTTGTCGAATAGCCGTCACCAGCTCTTGCCCAAGTGATGATTTCAATAAAAAACCGGACGCTCCCGCTCTTAATGCCCTAAATAGAGAATCCGGATCGTCATGCATCGATAAAATGAGAACCTTGATATCCGGGAAGTTTTGCACGAGTTCACTCGTAGTTGGCAGACCGTCTCTCCCGTTTGGCATGCTTAAGTCCATGATGACCACGTCTGGGTTAACCTTAGGGATTTTTAGCAGTGCTTCATTTCCTTCGGCAGCTTCCCCAATGACAATCATATCTGATTGAGCATTCAATAATAAGTTCAGACCATCACGAACAACGGCATGATCATCCACTAAAAAGATCCGAATTTTATTCATTGTTTACCACCTTTATCCAATCGGAATAATTACTTGAATCTGTGTTCCCTTGCCAATTTCAGAGACAATCGAAAAATCCCCCCCTAAAATAGAGGCTCGCTCTTCCATACTATAGATTCCGACCCCTTTTCGATTCGAGGGATTGAGTTCAAATCCTTTCCCAAAATCAGAAATCGATAGGAATACTTTGTCTGAAGGCTTATCAACATCAATGACAATATCAATCCGCTCCGCACTAGAATACTTTGCCGCGTTAATCAAAGCTTCTTGGGCAATTCGATACAAAGCTGTTTCAATGGACGACGGCAGACGCTGATTACACCCTTTATAGGTAAAATTTATTTGCATGCCAAATCGGTTGCCAAAATCTCGGATAAAGTTCTTTAAAGTAACAATAAGTCCATGGTCATCAAGGGTGGAAGGACGTAATTCAGAGGATAAATTTCGAACATCTTCTATCGTTTGGGTAATCATTCGTTGATGTTTTTCAAGCTGAGTATCCAGTTCGTTATTATTTTTGGAAATAGACTTGATGAATTCTGCTTGTAAGAGTATTCCGAATAATGATTGCCCAATTCCATCGTGGAGTTCCCTTGATATGAGCTTTCTCTCTCTTTCTTGAGCTTGAAAAATAGAGTGGGTAATCATTTTTTCAATTTTTTTTTGTTCCTCTTTTCGTTTTTCACTAATCTTTTGCAGACCAATGACCGTCCCTTTTTCATTCTCAGGGGTTGTATAATATGAAATAGTCGCTTGTACAGGAATAAGTTCTTTATAAGATTTAATATACAATTCTACTGGATTTTCTTGGTCATTATTCAAAAAGCACTTGGACACATCACAAATTTTCTCGGTACCTGGAAAGGTGGAACAAACATCACAAAAATTAACAACATCTTTATTCTGAAGATGAAGAAGATCCTTTCCGGCATCGTTTAGACTGATAATGTTTTTATTTTTATCAAGAATGAAAATGCTTTGTGTACTATTTTTGATTACTGCAATAATTTGTTCTTGTTTAGACAGTAATTTTCTCTCTTGAATAAAAATAATCATAAAAAAAACAGTAATAATGATGAAGACGAAAAAAAATAACGGCAATTTATCTAAATAATGAATGTCAACATGAAGCATAGATACTAAAGATTGCACGATAATCAGTGAAACTATCATGCTGATCAGACCATTTTTCATGAGAAATAAATAAAATGATCTGTTAGGGACCCGATTACCTGAATTCATAACACTCCCCCTCGTTTAGTTTCAACTTCCTACATAAAATAAAACCTAGCGTAGTTACCTATCCTGTGTAGAAACTGTTCCTCTTCTTTATTATTACAGTTTGCTAAGCTTGTTGCTCTGTGACTCATATCACATTTCACCTATCCGATTCTTACTATCTTGTGAACATAAGTGGAGGTAGCAGGAAAAGCTGGAAATTTCCTTTGTGTGTCCGAATGCGAGGCTCATTCGGACAGGTCTAGCTGGAAATTTCCTTTGTTTGTCCGAATACGACGCTCATTCGGACAGGTCTAGCTGGAAGTTTCCTTGCCTTGTCCGAATACGACGCTCATTCGGACAGGATTAGCTGGAAGTTTCCTTTGTTTGTCCGAATGCGAGGCTCATTCGGACAGGTCTAGCTGGAAGTTTCCTTGCCTTGTCCGAATACGACGCTCATTCGGACAGGATTAGCAGGAAGTTTCCTTGCCTTGTCCGAATACGAGGCTTATTCGGACAGGATTAGCAGGAAGTTTCCTTGCCTTGTCCGAATACGACGCTCATTCGGACAGGTCTAGCTTGAAGTTTCCTTGCCTTGTCCGAATGCGAGGCTTATTCGGACAGGTCTAGCTTGAAGTTACCTTGCCTTGTCCGAATACGAGGCTCATTCGGACAGGTCTAGCTGGAATTTTCCTTTGTTTGTCTGAATCCACGACTTTTTCGGACAGGTTTTGAACCTGACAAGTAATCCAGTAGGGAGGTACCTGGCTTTTTGTTTAAAAATCATTAAGTTTTTGAACTGCTAAACTGCTCCCTTCAATAAAAGTGTGTCATTTCTAACACCAACGTGTCTAGAGAATCGGAAAATTCCTTTGTTTAAAAGAAAAATAGCGTGAGTCAATTCTCACACTATTTTATGTGTCACTTATGCACCCGAAAACGGAACCCTTTAGATTTATCCCGCACGTCATAATTGGCTATTCTATTAATCTCAAAATACAAACATTGCAATCATGCGGGATATCATACGATTCTTGTTCAGGTAAGGAAGTGAACAATTCTTCCAATGCCTGCTTTCGAACTGCCTCATCTAATCCGGCAAGCCAAGAGATCGATTCTACTCGTTCGATCCACTCATTCTTCGAAAAACTAACCGAGTAATTCAATGTATAAAAATCCCTCAATTCAAAACCGCCTTGGTGCCATTCCTCAAACCATTCAACGGGAAAGCCATTAATCCGCTGCTTGGAATCTGCCTTCGCCCCAGCAGGCTTTAAGCCGTCACCCACATATTTTGCAAGAACCTCAAATGTCTTTTCCACTACCGCTACACCTGGTAGAAAACCAGAATCAATCACAATAAACGTCCCTTTTGCCTTTAAAATCCGCTTCATTTCCAAAATTGCCTTCGGACGGTCGAACCAATGCCATGCCCTCATCACCGTTACAATATCAACTTGTGAATCTTCTAGGCCGGTAGCTTCTGCCGAACCTTGTTGATAAGGAATCGCAAAATTCTTCGTTTGATTTAACCCCTTAGCCTGTGCCAACAATTCTTGAGATGGCTCAATTCCAATCACATCGGCTTTTCTCATCGCCATTTTCCGCGTTAATGCACCTGTTCCGGCTCCGATATCAGCGATCTTTTTCCCTTCAAAAAAAATATTGCGCAGCTTTAGGCTATCCATCAATGTTACGGGAATATCTTCTCTTGAACGAGCATAGCTATTAGCAACTTGGCCAAAATCAACTTGTTTCATTTCTGGCGCTCCCTTTTCTTCCGAATAGTGAGAATTCAACAAAATAATACCATTTTTTTATGATAAAATGCTATTAGAAAATAATTGAGAGGAAGTGATTCATTTGTATTGGTTGTTGCTTCTTGCTTCCTACTTAATTGGAAGCATCCCCACTGCCCTAATTGTGGGCAAGCTGGTCTTTGGTATCGATATCCGCGACCACGGCAGCAAAAATCCCGGTGCAACTAACACCCTGAGGGTTCTCGGAAAAAAGTCCGCCATGTTCGTGCTGCTCGTCGATTTTGCAAAAGGAGCCCTGGCAGCTTACCTGCCAATCTATTTTAACCTTGAGGCGGAACCGCTGTTTTTTGGACTTATGGCTGTTGTCGGCCATTGCTATCCCATTTTTGCAGGCTTCAGAGGCGGAAAAGCAATTGCAACAACCGCAGGTGCGCTATTGATTGCAAACTTTCCATTACTAGTAATTGCTTATGTAACCTTCTTTTTAGTTATCTTTTTATCAAAATATGTGTTCTTTGGTTCCATTTCAGTTGGACTCAGTATGCTCATCTATGCATTCATTTCGCCTAAGCTCGAATTAGAACTTATCTTTTTATTATTTTCATTCTTTTTAATCTATCTGCACCGCTCAAACATCCGTAACTTCATTCTTGGCGTCGAACCGAAAATCAATGATAAAAATTTGATTAACGATCGGATTCCGCCAAAAAATAGCGGATTTTAAAGAAATCTCGCCGGTTGATGAAGACAGAGGCGTAGTTGCACTTATACTTAATTCTTAGAATTGGCAACTACGTCGAGCACTCTTCCTCGCTGCCAATTTATACTTTCTTAACGTGTAAAAAAATTCCCGGCGGAAACTTCCACCGGGAATCTTTTTTATTTTAGAAGAGCAGCGATTATACTTTTTGCAACAGTTTGCCAAATAACCGCATCTGTCTGATACGCCGCCACAAGCTGCTTATACATTTCAATTTGCTTTTCTTGGAAATCCTCTGCATCTTTCTCTGGCAGGGCAGCACGCCTTTCCACCACAAGTGCCTGTATTTCAGGCGCCCTTGGCCCCCATACGGCTACTTCACTACCCTCTTCATTTAGAAAAATAAAAATAGGTATTGCTCGTGACGTACCATTCGTTAAGTATTGATCCATTAACTCGAGATTTTGATCACGGAGAACAAAACGCAGTTCTATCCCCGCCGCTTCGGCTATCCTCATCAAAATCGGGTTGTTCAGCAGCGCATCCCCGCACCAATCTTCAGTTAGCACAATCGCTCGCAGGCTTTGTGTTCTTAAAGCCTCCAGCTTGCTTTTATCTTCAGCAGTCAAGGAAAACTGCTCATAAATCGATAGCATTTCCTCTTTATTTTGCGTCATTGAGTTGATGTACTCTTCCGCGGTCAATCCTTTTTGAAACCAAGCATTTAAATCCATCCCACAGCACCCCTTTCATTTTCCTTTATAATAATCGTTTCAACCACACGTTACAAAAGAACTGCTTTTGTTCATTTTCCGTTATTATTCTACAAGTATTTTTTCCTATTTCAAAAAAGCAATATTTTTACACTAGAAATATAAGAATTTAATTGATAGAATATTTTATATAGAGAAAATATTATTTAAATTATTTTCTTTCCATAACAAAGGGGGTAAGAATATGTCCAATGTTTCACTACAACTGGTTTCGATTGGAATCTACATTGCCATGATGTTATTCATCGGCTGGTATTCCTACCGAAAAACTAGCAATCTGACGGATTACATGCTTGGGGGAAGGTCGTTAGGGCCTGCTGTAACCGCCTTGAGTGCTGGCGCCGCCGACATGAGCGGCTGGCTTTTAATGGGCTTGCCTGGGGGCATTTATGTAAGCGGTTTAGCAGACGCTTGGATTGCCATCGGCCTGACAATTGGTGCATATCTAAACTGGCTCTTGGTCGCACCTCGCCTGCGTTCGTATACACAGGTTGCAAATGACTCCATTACGATTCCAAGCTATCTTGAAAACCGCTTTAAAGACAACACGAAACTACTCCGCATTGTTTCAGGTATTGTAATTCTTCTATTCTTTACATTCTATGTTTCCTCGGGGATGGTTTCAGGAGCGGTATTCTTTAAAAGCTCCTTTGGCACAAGCTACCATACAGGACTATTCATCGTTGGCGGCGTTGTCGTTGCCTACACCTTATTTGGCGGGTTTTTAGCGGTTAGCTATACCGACTTTATTCAAGGCTTAATGATGCTGATTGCCCTGTTACTTGTTCCTGCGATTGGAATTTTCTACACTGGCGGTCCAGCCGAAACATTTGAAACGATTCGAGCAATCGATTCTACTAAACTTGACCTATTAAAAGGAACATCTTTTATTGGAATTGTTTCAGCGATGGCATGGGGGCTCGGCTATTTTGGACAGCCGCATATCATTGTTCGCTTTATGGCCATCAAAACAATCAAAGAAACAAAAAGCGCACGCCGAATTGGAATGGGCTGGATGATTTTCTCACTGTTAGGGACTATTTTTACCGCCTTGATCGGTCTTGCCTTTTTCAAACAAAATCCACAATATACGCTAGATGATCCTGAAGCTGTATTCATTCAACTAGGGCAAATCTTGTTTCACCCAATCTTCGCCGGCTTTGTCTTAGCTGCGATTCTAGCGGCGATTATGAGCACCATCTCTTCACAGTTAATCGTGACTTCTAGTGCACTTGTTGAAGATTTATACAAAATGGTAGTGAACAAAAATGCGAAGGATAAACAGCTTGTCTTTTTAGGAAGAATGGCTGTCTTGATCGTCGCTATCGTGGCTGCTGCTCTAGCATTCAAGCAAAATAACACAATATTAGACCTCGTAGCTTATGCGTGGGCAGGCTTCGGAGCATCCTTTGGCCCGATCATTTTATTAAGTTTATTTTGGAAAAAGATTACGAACTGGGGCGCCTTGTTCGGCATGATTGTCGGTGCTGTTACCGTTATCGTCTGGAAAAATGGCGACCTTGGTAAAGTATTTTTCGGTGAATCACTTTATGAAATCGTTCCAGGATTTGTTCTCAACCTGCTTGTTGCTGTTATTGTCAGCTTAATCACCTATAAGAAGAATGAGGCGATTGAGAAGGAATTTAATGAGAGTGTCCGCTTATTAAAACAGGAATAGGTGTTAGAAAACGCTCGGATTTTTAAATCCGAGCGTTTCTTTATTGCGCCATATCTCTTGCCAATCCTGCTATCTTCATAACCGTTTTCCAGTTTCGCACTGTCACCGGAACGCCTAGTTTAGGAAGCTGAGTCACAAGCTTAGAATCTAGGATACTCTTACGGAAAAAAAAATACACCTCTTTTCCCATGATTAAAAAATCTTCCATTTGACTTTTATACGAACTCAATTGATTGATGCTTTCCTCTGAAGGGGCGTCTGCAAGAAAGGCTATTTGGACACTCTCCCCTTCCTTTAATGAATCTGTCGAGAAAGGACAGTCCCGGATAATCTGTTCAAACTCCTCCGCCGTTCTTAAAACAACCGGTACCGGAAAACCAAATGTCTTACCTATTTCCTCTTCCATTCGTTGGCTTAGTTGTTTCGCCTCCTCATCCGATTCAAATAATACATTCCCACTTTGAATATAGGTTCTCACATTCTGTAAGCCCATCATTTCCAATAAACTTCTCAAATCTGCCATTTTAATTTTATGATGCCCGCCAACATTGATTCCCCGTAATAGCGCAATGTAAATAGTCATTTATGTACCTCACTTTATTTATTTCTCTTTCTCTAAATCTTACCATTTTTAAGCCAATATAAACTCTATTCATTACCAAAAAACTACTAGTTTCGTTTTTTCAAAACCAATCAAACGTTTGGTTAATTAAAATGCTTCCAAATATGAAAAGTGTCCCCGTTAAAGAAGGAGAATAAGAAATAGTTGAAGAACAGTTAATGGAAAAAGAACTTAAATGGAGGTATAAAATGATGGTTCCACAAAGAGTAAGCCTGCTTACATTAGGTGCAATTGATTTACCTGTTCTTCGTGCGTTTTACAAATCGCTAGGCTGGGAGGAAACCGACTTTAGCTCTGATCAATACTCTGTCTTTAAAACGGCGGGTGTCCTGCTTTCATTGTTTCCGATTGCCGAGTTAGCCAAGGATGCCGGCATTGAACTTCCGACATCACCTGAAACCTTTCGCGCTGTGACCTTTGCGATTAACGTTGAGAAACCGGAACAAGTTGACTCAACCATTGAAGAAATACGTAAAGCTGGCGGGAAAATATTACGAGAACCAAGTGATGCCTTTTGGGGCGGACGCACCGCCTATTTTGCCGACCCTGAAAACAATCTATGGGAAGTTGCCTGGAATCCAAGCTCTATCTTTGATGAGCACGGGGCGATGATTGCGTTTTAATCTATCCGAGAGGGTATCTAAAGATTTTTTAGATACCCTTTATTTTTGTGTTTTTTTAAAATTACCTGATTTCTTGCATTTTCTACCATCTAGTTTCCGACAAATTTCTTAGTAGATTTATGAAGAAAAGTCCAATATAACAAGGATTGTTGCATTTTTAATCAAACGTTTGGTTAGTTTCGAAAAAAACTAATCAAATGTTTGATTAAAAATGGGGTGAGTGTTTATCAATAAAGAATTTCCATCGGAATTGAAAAGAATACTGTCGAAAATCAGGAGGGTGTTTATAGTTTAATCCGCGAATGATAGCGAAAAGCAGCTCATTTTAGCTAATATTGCACACTTCGACAAGTATTCCCATGTTTTCTTATTAAACAAACGTTTAATTAACAATGGAGTAACTCCTTATTAAGCTTGGTTTTTTCCCGGGAAATTGTTAAAAAAGATGTCGAACAATGCTCGACTTTTTTCTCATAAAGAAAACTCGACGATTGGCGGAGTTGTACATTATGCCATGAAAGTTACACTTTCCTATCGGCACAAAAAAGCTGGCAGAGTAGATTCTGCCAGCTTCCTTTTTACCGTTTTTGCAATTCCTGCTGCAATAATTTATTAACCATTTGTGGATTGGCTTGTCCCTTGGTTGCTTTCATTAGCTGCCCAACAAGGAATCCAACTGCTTTATTTTTTCCATCCTTAAAATCTTCAATGGATTTCGGGTTAGCATCGAGAACTTCTGCAATAATCTTAAGAAGTGTTCCTTCATCAGAGATTTGCACGAGACCTTTGTCTTTCACGATTTTCTCAGCATCGCCGCCATTTACAATCAATTCTTGAAAAACTGTTTTTGCGATTTTCGTTGAAATCGTACCGTTTTCAATCAGTTTAATCATTCCCGCTAAGCCTTCCGGTGTTAATGCGACCTGATCAAGCTCTTTCGACTCCGCATTCAAATAAGCAGAAACATCTCCCATGATCCAGTTCGAGGCAAGCTTCGCATCCGCTCCACCATTAACCGTAGCCTCGAAGAAATCAGCCATTTCTTTCGTTACGGTTAAAACCTTGGCATCATAAACAGGTAAACCAAGCTCTTCTATATAGCGTTTTTGCCGCTCGTCAGGAAGCTCAGGGATTTCAGCGCGAATCCGGGCTTTCCAATCTTCATCGATATACAAGTCGAGTAAGTCCGGTTCCGGGAAGTATCGATAATCATCGGACCCTTCCTTCACCCTCATGAGCAGGGTTGCACCAGTCGCCTCATCAAAACGACGAGTTTCCTGATCGATTTTTCCGCCTGCTGAGACAACTTCTTTTTGTCGTTTTTCTTCATATTCAAGGCCTTTACGGACAAAGTTGAAAGAGTTTAAGTTCTTCAATTCCGTCTTCGTACCGAATTCCTCTTGTCCAACCGGGCGAATCGAAATATTGGCGTCACAACGGAGTGAGCCTTCTTCCATCTTACAATCGGAAACGCCTGTGTATTGAATGATGGACTTTAATTTTTCAAGATAAGCATAGGCTTCATCAGGGGTACGGATATCCGGTTCAGAAACGATTTCCACTAAAGGAGTACCTTGGCGGTTGTAGTCGACTAAAGAATACCCCTTGCCATGGTTCAGCTTTCCGGCATCCTCTTCCAGATGAATTCTCGTAATGCCAATCCGTTTCGTATAACCATTAACTTCTATTTCAATCCAGCCATGCTCGCCAATCGGCTTGTCAAATTGCGAGATTTGGTAGGCCTTTGGATTATCTGGGTAAAAATAGTTCTTGCGGTCAAACTTCGTATGCGTCGCAACTTCACAGTTTAAAGCCATCGCCGCTTTCATCCCGAACTCAACTGCCTTTTTATTAAGGACAGGCAAAACCCCAGGATACCCTAGGTCGATTACACTTGTATTCGTATTTGGCTCAGCACCAAAATGGTTTGGGCTCGCCGAAAAGATTTTTGATTCTGTTTTTAACTCAACATGGACCTCAAGTCCAATCACTGTTTCAAATTCCATTGTTTTCACCCCCTACAATTCCGGCTTTTGTTTATGAAAGTCTGTTGCCTGCTCGAACGCATGGGCAACACGGTAGACAGTTGCTTCGTCAAAATACTTACCGATCACTTGTAATCCCAACGGCAGACCAGCGTCAAAGCCGCATGGAACAGAAATTCCCGGCAAGCCAGCTAGATTCAAAGGAATCGTTAAAATATCATTTACGTACATTGTTAATGGGTCCTCGATATTTTCGCCAATTTTAAATGCAGATGTTGGCGTTGTCGGACCGACAATAACATCAAATTTGGTAAATACATCTTCAAAGTCCTTCTTAATCAAGGTCCGAACCTGTTGTGCTTTTTTATAATAGGCATCATAGTAGCCGGAGCTTAACGCAAAGGTACCGAGCATAATCCGGCGCTTCACTTCATCCCCGAAGCCTTCTGCCCGTGTCTTTTTGTATAAATCGATTAAACTTTCAGCATCAGGTGACCGGTACCCATATCTTAATCCATCAAAACGGGCAAGGTTAGCCGATGCTTCTGATGAAGACAGCAAATAATAGGCGGCCAAAGCGTATTTGGAATGAGGCAGCGAAACTTCTTCCCAAACTGCTCCGAGACTTTCAAGAACTTTTAATGCATCTAACACCGATTGACGAACTGTTTCGTTAACACCTTCACCAAGATACTCTTTTGGTACAGCGATTTTAAGACCTTTCACATCTCCTGTTAAGGTAGACGCAAAGTTCGGAACATCTACATTCGCAGATGTTGAGTCCATTGGATCAAGTCCTGAGATTGCTTGTAACAGATAGGCATTATCTTCAACCGTTCTTGTAATAGGGCCGATTTGGTCAAGTGATGATGCAAATGCAACAAGACCAAAGCGGGATACACGGCCATAGGTTGGCTTCATTCCAACAACACCGCAGAAAGAAGCAGGCTGGCGGATGGATCCACCTGTATCAGAGCCTAGTGAAAATAGTACTTCTCCTGCCGCAACCGATGCCGCTGAACCGCCAGATGATCCCCCTGGTACTCTGTCAAGATTCCACGGATTCCGAGTCTTTTGAAAAGCCGAGTTTTCATTAGAAGAGCCCATAGCAAACTCGTCCATATTTAATTTACCAATCGTCACCGTTTCTGCCTGCTGCAGTTTTTGCACAACGGTAGCGTCATAAATCGGATCGAAGTTTTCAAGAATCTTACTCGCACAGGTTGTTCGTAATCCTTTTGTAACGATGTTATCTTTTACGCCAATAGGCATTCCAAATAACAAGCCTTTTTGAGAATCGGTTGCGAGTTTTTCATCAAGTAATTTTGCTGATTGCATCGCACGGTCTTCATCCAATGTTAAAAAAGCCTGGACCTTGTCCTCGACTTGGCTAATCCGTTTATACGATTCATCAACAAGATCAGTAACTTTTAGTTCTTTTTTATGTAAAAGCTCATGTAGATCTGAAACTTTATAATCAAATAAACTCACTTTTTTAATCCTCCTTCCCCATTATCGATGGTACCTTAATCTGTCCATCCTGATGCTCCGGTGCATTTTTTAGTACCTCTTCACGCGGCAATCCTTGTTGTGGAATATCTTCACGCAAGACATTTTTCATATCAAGTACATGGTATGTAGGTTCTACATTTTCGGTATCCAATTCATTTAACTGTTCCGCAAAGGTAATGATCGCATCAAGTTGTTTTGTGAACTTTTTAGTTTCTTCTTCCGTGATCGCTAAGCGTGCCAAGTTGGCAACATGTTTCACCTGTTCATTTGAAATTCGTGACATTATTTATAACCCCCAATCCCAACGTTATTTTACTATTGATGATACCAAACTTTTTCGCTTTACCGCAATGATTCCTTTTTCAGTATTAACATATAATTAGCGTTTTAGATTATGGGAAACTTCAAATAATATACATAATTTTCATACCTTTAATACCTGACAGGTCATGATACCTTCCCTTATAATGGTCAAAGAAGAATTGTTTGGGAGAGAAAGATAGATGAAAAAACGAAGACGGAAGAAATTCAAAACCTTTTTCGTGCTGTTTCTCATTTTTTGCGGTTTGGCGATGTTTCAAAATTATTTTCAAAAACAAAATTCCCCACTTAAAATAGTAGAAAACGATCCATTTGCTGATGTAAAAAAATATAGTCCACAAATACACGATGAATTAGCGAAGTATCATCTTGAAGAACACACTCCAGTCCTAGTAGCTTTAATGCAGCAAGAGAGTCACGGTAAAGGCGGAGATCCAATGCAATCTTCGGAATCGGCCGGCTTACCAAGAAATACAATCACGGATCCACAACAAAGTATCGAGGTTGGAGTAAAACATTTTCAGCGGGTACTAACCTATGGGAATCAGAAGAAAGTGGATTTCCCAACGATTATCCAGGCTTACAACATGGGAAGCGGTTATATCGATTTTGTGGCACAGCACGGCGGCAAGCATAGTGAGGAACTGGCGAAGGAATACTCACTCATCCGGGTAAAAGAAAAGCCGACACTTTATACATGCGGCGGCGATAAAAATAATTTCCGTTATCCTTACTGCTACGGTGATTTCACCTACAGCACGAAGGTAACAAAAAATCTTCAATTATTAGCGGATAGTGTCCCAGTGACTAGCAGCGAAAAAACACCCAGTGGATCCTTTTAAAGGTCCATCGGGTGTTTTCATTTACAGCGTTTTTAATAATTGCTCTGGACGAAGCCTTGGACTTTCTATAATGATAGTGGTCATATCTGTTTCTGAATCGCTCGCTTCTTACATCACTTCCTAAGAGAAAAAGTTTCACCGATGATCCCCTTAAAATTGAAGTTTTTTTACGTTCCTCATTTTCCTTTGGATGAAAAGATATGCAAGTTTAAAAGGCAGATAACCTAAAATCCCACCAATGGTATTTAAAATCAAATCATCCACATCAAAGCTGCCAAATTCGAATGCTAACTGCAATACTTCGAACGTCAAGCTTAAGCAAAAGGTGGAAAGTGCAACGATGCTAAGGTTTTGAAACTTTTTCGCCAGCAATGGTAAGATAAATCCGAAAGGCACAAAGCCAATGATATTACCTGCTAAGTTTTCAATCCGAATATTTACATTGATATCTGCTAAGAACACGTAAAAGTAGATCGTTTTTAAAGGGACGAAATTATTCGAACGCCAGTGGTATTCATCATATGTAAAGTCAAAATGATTCATAATCTGAGATAACGGAATGTATTTAAACAAAATTAATTTTGAAAGAATGGCTAAATATAAACAAAGAATTAGTATCAGGATCATTTTAAAAATAATTTTCATTTATTCACTGCTCCATTTTTTACATATCAAAATTACAATACCATATTTTCCAAATTATATGGCAACAAATCTCGAATTGGGGGAAATTACTATGGCAGAACATGTTTTTCACTTAAAAGCAAGCTGGCCGGGATTACGGAATGGTATCGGAGAAATTGAGGCCGGTAACTTAAAAACCCAGGTCTCCATCCCACCAGAAATGGATGGACCGGGTGTCGGCACTAATCCCGATGAGATGCTGCTTGGGGCGGCAGCAACCTGCTACATCATTACACTGGCCGCGATAATGGAACGCAGCGGACTGGAAAAAGAAGAATTAACAATGGAATCTGAGGGAATTGTCGATGTAACCAAGGGAGTTATCACCTATAAAAAGATTATCCACCATCCAAATGTTGTCTTGAAAGCAGATGCTACGGAAAAAGAGATTGAGTTGGCTAGGCGGCTTGCCAAAAAAGCAGAAACATCCTGCATGATTAGCCGTGCCATTAAAGGGAATGTGGAAATTGAACTTGAGGCAATAGTAGAAGTGGCTGTAGGATAAAAAACAAATGAGCATAGAGCTTTATGAGGACTTTTTTAGCTCTTGTTTAGCTATTTCTGTCCTCAACAAAACCCTACAAAGTTAAATCCCTAAAGTGAAAAATCCATATACCCTTTCTCCTGCCTATAAAAATCCATTCTATCTTGCAAAGTTCCTGTATGAAACTCAAATTTATGACCATCCGGGTCGGTGAAATAGATTGATTTTTTATCCCTTTCATCTCTTAACCGGCCAGGCAGAATAGTTACGTTTAACCCCTTAAGTTTCTCGTACATTTTTGAGTAATCTGCTTCTTCGATTGAAAAAGCGATATGGGTGTAGGACTGTTTTATTTCATTACGAGGGATGTCTTTCTCTAGATTAAGAGCAAGCCACAATCCATTTAAATCAAAATAGGCTGTGCTTCTCCCTCTAACAAGAAGTTTTGCGTCAAATACATTTTGATAGAATTCTATCGATCTATCCAAATTGGAAACCGAAAATAGCAAATGGTTTATTCCTTTTATCATCATAGCATCACCTTTTTTTAAATCGAAATTAATTTGCTGGAATTACAACTGCATTGCACGCTTCCTCATAAAATTCAATAGGACCTGCACCACCAATAATGGCGTATTCATAGCCAATTTCCTTCATGTCCTTCAAACAATGATGTAACAGCTCATAGCCTATCCCCTTTGTTCTATTAGACATCGCTACCCCCATCGGGCCAAAATAGCCTTTTTTCCTCAGGTACACATCAAAGGCCGCAAAGCCAATAATGTTTCCATCTGTTCCATGTGCAATATAGATAGTTGGCTCTTCTGATATCAGGCCATCTTTCACAGTATTTGCCCATTCGGTTGAAAAATTTTCTGCTACAAATCGGACTAATTGTGCATAATCCTCTTTTTTCACCTTCCGAACGAGTGGTGAACTACTATTAGGAAATGTATAATCTCTTAAATGTGTAATCATATCACGTGCGGTTGTCCCAAGAGTTACCATCGTTTTTTTATCTTCTGAAGTTAGAAAACGATCAATCTCTTCACTAGCCAGTAATGCTTTGAGCAAATGGCCTTCATTTAGATAAACCTGGTTATAACGATTCATATAACAAATCGCTGCTTCCATTACCTTATGTACTTCAATACTTATAGGAATCGTGAAAATAGGGTTTTTTTCCTGCTGAACGTCCACTTTTTCTTTAAAATCAGCTCTTAAACGATCCAAATCTATGTTACACCTTAATCTTATTTCTCCTAAAGCCCCTGTTTTTTCCTGCAAACAAGCAATAAGCAAATGGACAGGTGTTAATACCCTGCTGTTTGCATGGGCTGTTTCACTTTCAGCGTTATTAATTATTCTTAACATTCTATCTGTGAGTTTCATATTCATTAACACACTCCCTTCCTTAATGAAATGGATGTTATGGATTGAATCCTCTATTATATTCCTTATGCTGCTCAGCATTCTCTTGAGCCCAAAGTAACAGTTTTCATCCTCCATTTGAATAAATTTCTAATAATCAATCAAAAACGCTCTACTCCATAATTGTGTTATTAACCACTCTCTTAATATTATGACAAATCAAACTGTTTTTGTTTAAAATTTGTAATTCTCTCCTTTACAAAAAAGAACAGTGTATGATTTCCAATTAAATCACACACTGTTTTTTCTGAGTTTTACCGTTTAAAAATTTTTGAAAATAGTCCCTTTTTTTCCTGAGGTTTTTCAAGATTGGGCTCTTTTTTTGTTATAAAAATTTCTTCTTTATCAATCGCATCGTCCATTGCTAATACCAATCCGATTTCCGTGTCGTGCTCCTTGTTCGTGACAATCTTATGTTCAATCTTATTTTTAGTTGCCAATTTAACATACTTTGATAATTCCTCATAGTTCATGTTTCCATTTAGAAAAAGATGTGCCCCAGGGTATTCCTTCATCGACTGTTCAATCTGCGGATAAACTTCCGTCTCTGCTACCTGTTTTTTATACAGGGCAACAATGATCCGTTCTCGAATCGTTCCTAAGTATTTGCGCCGCTCATCCGGCTTTGTTTCCAAAGGGCCATAAATGCCTTGCTGTAAGACCTCGTCAACGGTTGTCTTTTTCAAACAAATCAACTCCATATAAAAGGCTATTATTATGTATGATAATACCCTAAAAAACGTTCCTTTCCAAAAATTCCTTACTAATTTGTGTATTTGGCAGGTAAATTTATTCGTAAGTTAGCCGGGTTTAGATGCAGGTTGGCTTGCTTTATTCACAAGTTGGTTCGGGGTATTCGCAAGTTGGATCGCCTTTTCCGCAAGTGAGATTGGTTTATTCGCAAGTTAGATTGCTTTTTCCGCAAGTTGGATCAATTTATCAGCAAGTTGGCAAGCTTTACTCGCAAGTTAACCAATGATTCCCCAAGTTAAACCGCCATATCCATAAGTTAACCTAGTTTATCCGCAGGTACATTTACTACAACAAAAAAATCCTTCCCTCCAAATAGGAGAGAAGGAGCCGCAGCAAGCTATAGGGTATTATTTTTTAGCAGAGCCGGTGAATTGTGCCTCTTCTGTAGAACCCTTCAATGCTGTTGTTGAAGAAGTTCCGCCTGTAATCACCATTGATACTTGGTCAAAGTAGCCTGTTCCAACCTCACGCTGGTGTCTTGTAGCTGTGTAACCGTATTGCTCGCTATCGAACTCGGCTTGCTGCAATTCGGAGTATGCTGCCATGCCACGCTCCTTATAGCCGCGAGCAAGCTCGAACATGCTGTGGTTCAAAGCGTGGAAGCCGGCTAGGGTAACGAATTGGAACTTGTAGCCCATTTTTCCAAGCTCTTGTTGAAACTTTGCAATCGTTTCTTGATCAAGTTTCTTTTTCCAGTTAAAGGATGGCGAACAGTTGTAAGCCAATAGTTTGCCCGGGAACTGCTCATGGATCGCTTCCGCAAATTGTCTTGCCTCTTCAATATTTGGCTCAGAAGTCTCACACCAAATGAGGTCCGCATATGGGGCATAGGCCAATCCGCGGGCAATGGCTTGTTCGATCCCTGCGTTAACTCGGAAAAATCCTTCTGTTGTCCGCTCGCCCGTAATAAACGGAGCGTCATTCATATCAATATCGCTTGTGATTAAATCAGCAGCATTTGCATCAGTCCTGGCAACTAATACCGTTGGAACACCCATTACGTCTGCTGCAAGACGTGCCGCAATCAAGTTACGAACCGCCGTTTGCGTTGGCAGCAATACTTTACCGCCCAAGTGACCGCATTTTTTCTCGGATGAGAGCTGGTCTTCAAAATGAACGCCTGAAGCGCCTGCTTCAATCATGCCTTTCATCAGTTCGAAGCAGTTTAACTGGCCGCCAAAGCCTGCTTCAGCATCGGCGACAATCGGAGCAAACCAATCAATTGAGTTGTCACCTTCTGAATGGGTGATTTGGTCAGCGCGCTGAAGTGCCTGGTTAATTCGCTTAACAACACTTGGGACACTGTTTGCTGGGTACAAGCTTTGGTCCGGATACATATGTCCAGAAAGGTTGGCATCTGCCGCAACCTGCCATCCGCTTAAGTAAATAGCTTTCAAACCAGCTTTTACTTGCTGAACAGCTTGATTTCCTGTTAAGGCACCAAGGGCATTAATATAGTCTTCTTCATTTAACAGCTTCCATAGCTTTTCAGATCCTTTACGAGCCAAAGTATGTTCAATATCAATTGAACCACGCAGCTTGATAACATCCTCAGATGTGTACGGTCTTGTAATTCCCTTCCAACGACTATCCATTTCCCAGCTTTCCTGCAATTGTTCAACTCTTAAATCTGTCATGTTAAAATTCCTCCTATTAATCTATTAAAATATTTTTATAATTGCTCATATCCAGGCAATGTTAAGAAATCAACAAACTTATCATTTAAGATTAACTTGTCATACAGTTGAACTGCTTCGTTAAATCGGCCATTCTCAAAGGCTTGCGCACCGATTTCCTGTTTGATTTTTTCCAATTCCTCGACCTTTAATTGCTTATACATTTCCACGGTTACTTTTCTGCCGTCATCTAGTACGCCTTTCGGGTGGCGGATCCATTGCCAAAGCTGGGCCCTTGAAATTTCAGCGGTTGCCGCATCCTCCATTAAATTATTGATAGGTGCTGCCCCTCTGCCAGAAAGCCAGGAAGCGACATATTGAATGCCCACATTGATATTCGTACGGACACCTTCATCTGTGATGGTTCCGCCTGGCACCTCAAGCAGGTCTTTTGCTGTGATGGTTATTTTCTGCTGTTTTGCGGTGTGAATTTGATTTGGCGTTGGCATTTCGCGATTGAATACTTCCATTGCCACCGGCACAAGCCCTGGATGTGCTACCCATGTTCCGTCATGACCGTCGCGTGCTTCCCGCTCTTTATCAGCTCGGACTTTGGCGAATGCTTCTTCATTTGCCTGCGGGTTATTTTTCACCGGAATTTGCGCAGCCATTCCACCCATTGCCGGTGCTTTACGGCGGTGACATGTCTGAATCGTCAGCAGCGAATAAGAACGCATAAACGGTGAAGTCATCGTGACTTGAGAACGATCTGGTAAAATGACATCCTCTTGGTTACGCAGCTTTTTAATAAAGCTGAAAATATAATCCCATCTGCCGCAGTTCAAACCTGCTGAGTGCTCCTTTAACTCATAAAGAATCTCATCCATTTCAAACGCAGCCATGATTGTTTCAATTAATACCGTTGCTTTGACGGTTCCTTGAGCAACTCCAAGCTTTTCCTGTGCAAAAACAAATACATCATTCCACAGTCGTGCTTCTAAATGGCTTTCAAGTTTTGGGAGGTAGAAATATGGACCTGTGCCTCCTGCCAGCAGATTTTTTACATTATGGAAAAAATACATCCCAAAGTCGAAAAAGCTTCCTGAGATAGGCTTGCCATCTAATAACACATGCTTTTCTTCCAGGTGCAGTCCGCGCGGTCTTGGGATCAGCACTGCTGTTTCTTCATTTAGCACATATTTCTTTCCATTAGGATTTTCAAACGAAATCGTCCGATTTACTGCATCCCTTAAGTTGATTTGTCCTTCGATAGCATTTTCCCATGTTGGTGACGTGGCATCCTCAAAATCAGCCATAAACAATTTTGCACCTGAATTGAGAGCATTGATGACCATTTTACGATCAGTCGGTCCGGTAATTTCTACCCGGCGGTCTTGGAGGTCATTTGGCAGCGGCGCAACCGTCCAGTCCCCGTTACGAATATTCTTGGTTTCAGAAAGAAAATCCGGCATTTTTCCGTTATCAATTTCCTCTTGGCGTTTTTGCCTGTACTGTAACAGTTCAACTCTTCGCTCGCCAAATTTTTTCTCCAGCTCTTCAATAAAATTTAAAGCCTCTGGTGTTAAAATCTCTTCATACTGAGCTTTCAATGCCCCAACCACTTCAATACCTGTCGTTTGGGTCGACATGAACTCGATCACCTCTTTGTTATAATACAGTTAATATCTTCGTTTTGTATTATATAACACACTTCTTAAAAAAGGAACTACTTTTCTGAAAATTTTATAAAAATAGGTAAAATTCCCCTGTCCCTATATAATTAAACTTATAAAATTCTTGATATAGCTTATTGAGTTCAGTTAGTTATTTTTACCTATTAAAGTCTTTGGAGGGGTATTATGCTGTTATATGTAAATGAAATGGATGAAATTTTCGCTGAGGAAATATTAAGTTGGAAATACGAGGCACCTTATGATTTTTATAATAATGAGTTTAGCGTGGATGCTGTACGGGAAATGATGAATCATTCCTATTCAGCTGTCTTAGATGAACAAGATGAGATATTTGGATTTTTCTGCATTGGAGAATCCGCTCAGGTACCGATTGGTAATGATTTTGGGGCCTATCCCAAAGGTTTCATTGATGTGGGTATTGGGATGAACCCGGTGTTTACAGGTCAAGGGCGGGGACTTACATTTTTAACATTTATTCTAAATTATATTAAAGGGCGTTACGGCGATGCCCCGTTACGTTTAACAGTGGCAGTGTTTAACGGCCGTGCTATCTATCTTTACGAAAAACTTGGGTTTGTGAAGGAAAAGGAGTTCACTAATGGGGATGTTGTATTCATAACAATGATTAGGGTATTCAAAAAGACGTAGATCCCCTTCTACTTCTTTTTTTTTGGGAAAACCTACGTAAGACACTTCTACATCGATGTTTACTCTCTTTTTTACTCGGAATGCCTACGTAGAACCACTCTACATCGATGTTTGCTCTCTTTTTTAAGCGGAAAACCTACGTAGAACTCTTCTGCATCGATGTTTGCTCTCTTTTTTACTCGGAACACCTACGTAGAATCTTTCTAAAAGACACTTCAAAAAAGCGAAACCTTCAAACAGGTATCGCTTTTAAATCATTCCTTCATATAACCTCTGAAAATCGCCCTCACGATCGTGGCTGTTTAGAAACTCGTCACTAACGATTGCTGTTAACAGTTTGCTTTTTAAATCGGCATTTGCTACTTCCGCAATAATCCACTTCCGCTTCATAAAAAGAAATTCGAGGTAGTCTTTATACGTTTCATCAAACTCCTGCTCCAGCTCCTCACGAATCTTCCTCGCAAGAGTAGGACTTGCACCGCCAGTAGAAACCGCAATAGTCAAACGGCCACGATGAAAAGACGACGGCAGATGAAAGTCCGAGCCATCTGGATCATCTGCCACCGTAACGAGCTGGTGGGGCTCGGCTGAATCTTTTACCAGTTTGTTTAAAACCGTATTATTTGTTGTTGCAAATATCATAAACGCGCCTTTCAAATCCTCCTGCAAAAACGGCCTTTGCACCCATTCGATTTTTCCAGCACTAGAGAGCCTTTGTAATTCGCCCGTCGTTTCTGGACTGACCACCACTACAAGAGCCCCTGATGCCAGCAGGCCACTTATCTTCCGCTCAGCCACCCTGCCACCGCCAACGACCACTACTAGTTTCCCTTCAAGCCGTAACATAATTGGATAATTTGAATTCATGCGCTACCACCTCAGCTGCTCGTTTTTCAATAAGCGGAATTAAACTTTCATCGAAACCAACCGGTTCGCAAAAAATAATATCTCCACTCACAACATCTAGTTCTCTCTTCATTTTGACGGTATAACCCCCAGAAAACAAGAAGTAAGGAAGAATGTAAATCTTTTGATCTACTAATTTTGCCGCCGCTTCATGATAGAAAACAGGTGTAGTGACGAAGGCAGTGTGAACCCTGCAAGCGATTTTCTCAGCTAAACCTGATGCTAGTTTTTCAAATTCAACTCCAGCCTCAGGGACTCTGCTTCCATGCCCCACCAGCAGCACTGTTTCATCCTCCAGTCCGCCAAAACCAGCCTCAGCCAGTCTGTCCGCAAGAATTTCGCCCATAATGTCATCAACACCAAGCGGCCTCCCATAGTGGAATACAACATTTGGAAAGCGTTCCAGTTCAGCTGGAATATCAATATTTGCATGAATCCCAGGCAATAAGAAAACAGGGACAACCGTGATGTCACTTGCCCCTTGTTCGATACAGGTTTCGATTGCCTGTGCAGCCAATGGTTCAGCATGTTCAAGAAATCCATAGGCCTGTATAGCAGCCGAAGACTGCTGCATTACTTTTTGAATAAAATCAATAAATTTCCCGTTCGCAGCTTCCCTTTTGCTTCCGTGAGCGAGATAAATAATGGCTTCCATCCCTTACACTTCCTCTTCAGGCTGCCCCGTCAAATATTCAACCAATGCTTCTTTCGTTGCATTTCCAGGCATTCCATGTATCGGAAGCCCAGCACCTTCCACCGCAGCCATTGTTTGTTTTCCCATACTGACAACCTGCAATTCCTTCAATAGCTCCAAGGCATAAATACCACATTCCTTTAATCCTTCCACAAATGACTCAACAGAGGCACTGCTAGGGAATACCATGGTATTCACGTCAGCTTCTTCTAGCATTCTTTTAAAAATAGGCAAGAACTGATGATCAAGCTCTTTCTTGCTAGTAACTAAAAGGTCGGTATTTTCATCGTTTTTTTTCAATATGCTATCATCACCGACAATTAGTAAGGCTCCTGACTCCGGCATCTCCTCAGCAAGCTTCGCGATAAACCCGCGTTCATTTAATGCCTTCACCGATTTAATGGAGGCTCCGAAAAAATCGGCACGGATTTTTCGGATATCGACTCCCTTTTCAAACACGGCTGAAAAAAATTCCTCTACACTTTCAGGTGAAGTAAATAGAATCCTGTCATAGGATTGTACTTTTGTTAGTTCAACAGGCAGGGTGGTCTTTTTCCACTTCGGAAACTCGATGACATCAGCGCCATGATTCATCAATTCCTGCGCCAAGCCACTCTCGCTCACACCTGTACGGGCAAGGAGGATTTGCCGGCCATACAATGGCTTTTTCTCAAACCAGCTGATTTTTTCCCGAAGCGAAATAACTTCCCCTACGAGAATAATTGCAGGATTGCTGAACTTAGCTGCCAAGACCTTCTCAGAAATATCAGCTAGCGTCCCTTGCAATGTTTTTTGACGGCCAAATGTACCCCATTGGATCAAAATCACTGGTATAGAAGGTCGCTTGCCATGTTTAATGAGATTTTCACAGATAAACGGTAAATTTCCTACTCCCATGTAAAAAGCTATCGTATCTACACCGCGTGCGAGGCATTCCCAGTCGAGCATCGGTTTGCCATCCTGGGATTTGTCATGGGCGGTGACGACAGCAAAGGATTCCGCATGCTCACGATGGGTCACAGGAATTCCGGCATAAAGGGGGGCTGCAATCCCCGATGAAATGCCAGGAACGATTTCAAAAGGAATTTGGTATTGAGCAAGGGCTGCCGCTTCTTCACCAACACGGCCAAAGACGCCGGGGTCGCCGCCTTTTAGGCGGACAACTAATTTGCCTGCTAACGCCTTTTCCACCAAAAGTTCGTTGATGTTCTCCTGACGCAAAATATGGCGGTCAGGCAATTTGCCACAATAAATCAACTCGCAATCGCCCGATGCAAACTCCAATAGCTTAGGATTGGCAAGTCTGTCGTATAAGATGACTTCAGCTTGCTTTATGGCTTCCATTCCTTTAACGGTGATTAACCCAATGTCCCCTGGCCCTGCTCCTACTAAAAATACTTTTCCTGTTTTCATTCTGCAGCCTTCCTTCCCTGTTGTTGCGCTAATTCAGATGGTTGCTTTTCTTAGATTCGCTTATAGATCTATCAGATCCGCTGATAAAACATTCTTAACCTTAGGTTCGGTTTAAACTTCATTTTCCAAGTAAATTAGCCCTTATAATACGATAAAAACGATATCCTCTTTTATTTCCACTTGAAAAGTCTGTACTTGACCCTGGTCTGGGGCCTGAACCTTCCCATTTACTAACGAGATTTTCCAATCATAGAGAGGACAGTAAACATATGCACCGCTAACAAGTCCTTCAGAGAGGACGCCGCCCTTCGGATGCGGACTGCGGTTTTCTAGTGCATATACCTTACCATTTGATTGTTTAAAAAGTGCTATTTCCTTGTTATCAATTTTAATAGAGTAGCCGGCCCTTTCCTTTAAATTCGAATAGTTTGCTACTGGAATGCGGGTGATCGTTTCAATCATTTGGACTCACTCCCAACCGTGATGGTGTGTTTGGTGTAATATTTATCTTGAATTTCTTCACTTTGAATTGCTTCATTCCAAGGCTCGATGTACTTTTTCAATGTTTGATCCATTCGCTCGTTCAAGGCTTTACGAGTATCCTCATCTGCCAAGACTTCTTTTACATGATCTAGATCTACACGTTCCACCCATTTAGATGTCCGCTCTAAGTAGTTTGCTGTTTCCCGGTAGTATTGCAAGTAAGCACCGGTCATTTCCATGACCTCTGCCTGCGTTTTCACCGTGCATAATAGGTCACCGGGGCGAAGGTCAACACCGCCGTTTCCAGCGACATATATCTCCCAGCCGCCATCAATGCCCACGAAGCCAATATCTTTGATCCCTGCTTCAGAACAGTTTCTTGGGCAGGCCGATACGCCCATTTTTACTTTATGCGGTGTATCAAGACGTTCAAATTTCTTCTCAAGCTCAATACCGAGTGACATTGAATCCTGTGTTCCGTAGCGGCAGAATTGTGCGCCAACACATGTCTTAACTGTACGAAGTGTTTTTCCGTAAGCATAACCGGATGGCATATTAAGCTCTTCCCACATGCCTGGCAAGTCTTCTTTTTTCACACCGAATAAGCCAATCCGCTGTCCGCCGGTTAGTTTTACTAATGGAACATTGTACTTTTCCGCCACTTCAGCAATTTTTTTCAAATCAGCCGCTGTTGTGACTCCGCCGTACATTCTTGGAACAACGGAATACGTGCCATCCTTTTGAATGTTAGCATGAATTTTTTCATTTACAAGACGAGAATCACGGTCGTCCTTGTATTCATCCATGTGAATCATACCCAGGTAATAGTTAATGGCCGGACGGCATTTCGTACAGCCTTCCTCATTGTTCCACTCCAGTACGTTCATAACCTCTTTTACACTTGTTAAGCCCATCGCCTTGATTTCTGCCACCAATTCCTCACGACTTATAGTGGTACAGCCGCAAATGCTTGTTTTTTGCGCCGCGGCAGCATCGAATTGGTCACCAAGAGTATGTGCAAGAATGCTGCTGACCATTGGCTTACAGCGTCCGCAAGAACGACCGGCGTTTGTGCAATGACTGACCTGATCAAGTGTCGTTAATCCTTGTGTTTTAATCGCTTCAACAATTGCCCCTTTTGTAACCCCATTACAGCCGCATATTAGTTCATCATTTGGCATTGAGGCAATATCGTCGCTCGACCCGGTTCCACATTCTGTTTGAAAAATAGGAACTCCGCTAATATCTTCTTTTTTCGTCAACATTCTGAATAGCTTTGTACTATCCTTTGTATCGCCGTAAAGCACGATCCCGACAATCAAATTATTCCTTGTTAACACCCGTTTATAGATACCATCATATTCGTTAAAAATCATGATCGATTTAGTTGAACCATCTTCAAAAATTTCTCCTGCAGAGAAAAGGTCGACACCTGCCACCTTTAACTGCGTTCCGGTAACGGATCCTTCATACGGTTTCGCTTCCATTCCGCAAATCCGTTCTGCAAGCACTTTTCCTTGGTCATATAATGGGGCAACCAACCCATAAACAATTTCTCTATGTTCGGCACATTCCCCTACTGCGTAAACATGCGGTACACTGGTTTCCATAAAATCATTAACAACAATGCCACGATTGACGAAGATGCCGCTGTTTTTAGCGATTCCCGTATTAGATTTAATCCCAATGGCCATCACCACAAGATCAGCTTCGATTTCGGAGCCATCTTTAAAGCGCAGTCCTGTGACGCGTTCGTTTCCAAGGATTTCGACTGTTTCTTTTTCCATTAAGAAGTTCATGCCTTGGGATTCAAGTTCTACTCTAAGTAGTGACGATGCAATCGGGTCGAGCTGACGTTCCATAAGATGTGGCATTAGGTGGACAACATCCACTTTCATGCCTAGGTTTAAAAGTCCTCTTGCTGCCTCGAGGCCAAGGAGCCCGCCGCCGATTACCACTGCCTTTTTATACTGATCCGCAGATTTGATCATCATTTCACAATCCTTGATATCACGGAATCCTGTTACACCATTTTTTTCTGCACCTGGAATTGGCAGGATGAACGAATTTGATCCGGTCGCAATAATTAACTCATCATATTCAACTGTACGTCCTTGGTCGCTGATGACACACTTTGCCTCAACATCAATTTTTACAATGGTTTCACCTGTAAATAATTGAATGTTATTTTCTTTATACCAATCCAATGGGTTGATAATAATATCATCAAAATTTGTATCTCCCTGAAGAATATTCGATAACTTAATCCGATTGTAGTTAGGGTATGGTTCTTGTCCAAATATCGTAATTTCAAATTGTTCTGGAGACAGTTTAAGGATTTCTTCAATCGTTCTAACTCCAGCCATTCCGTTCCCAATCATCACTAATTTTTTCATATTTGGGTCGCTCCTATATGGTTATTATCTTCTTTTTTACGTTTAATAAGGTTTTCTTTATAGTTAAATTGTAATCCTAAGCGCTTGATAAATTTGTGAAGTACGTCACATTTCAACATATTATTGTGAATCGTTTCACATTATTGTCATAAAGCCTGCACCCCATTGATAATAGGAGTAATTGGAATAATCTAACATGGTAGAGGTGTTAAATGAGTAAACATACAATCTATAAAAATGAAAAAGGAAAAAAGATTATTCTTGATTTCTATGAACTATATTTAGAGAAACTTGAAGTTAATGTGGAAAGAGTTTTTGTGGAAACGTCATTCGGGAAGACTCATGTTTTAGTGACAGGACCAAAGGATGGACGGCCCATCTTTATTTTTCAAGGCGGAAATTGTATCAATCCAATGACATTATCGTGGTTCTTACCATTACTGCAAAATTACAGAGTTTTTGCTCCTGATACAGTTGGTCATCCCGGATTTAGTGACGAAAATCGCATTTCTGCTCGTGACGAGAGTTTTGCATGCTGGATATCAGAATTAATGGGGCACTTCGATATTGAAAAATCAGCGTTCGTAGGTCCCTCTTATGGTGCAGGAATAATTCTAAGGTTAGCTGCTTTTATGCCGGAAAAGATAGCTTGTTCCGTTCTAGTATCTCCTGCCGGAATTCAGCTCGGGTCTAAATTAGAGATGATTAGAAAAATCCTAGTTCCATTAATGCTGTTTAAACTAAATGGCTCAAGCAAGCAGATGAATAAAATAGCCAATATCATGTCAGATCACAGTATGAAAGAATTAGATAAAGAAATCATCGGGAACATTTTTCAATATGTGAAACTTGAACAAGAAATGCCGAAATTAACAGAGAAAAGGGAATTAGTAAACTACACGGCTCCAACAATGGTTATTGCTGGTCGTAAGGATATCTTTTTTCCAGAGGAGAGAATTCAGCAAGCAGCCTTTGAGATCATTCCTAACCTTACAAACTATGAAGCTTTCGATATGGGGCATTTTGCCTCTGAAGCGTATTTAATAAAAATAAATCAAGGAATTAAAGCATTTCTTGAATTACATTATAGTGGTGATGTATAAAACTTCGACAATATGATTTAGATTGGATCCGAGTATTGGCAGGATTAGTAGTTTAAGAAAATTTGTTAAAAAGAGTAGAAATAAAGCGAAAAAAGAGAGAAAAAACCCCAACTTGATTATGGATATTTAGTTCTTAAGCACCAAAAACAACTAAAAATATAAGCTGTTTTACTAGGAAATAAAAATAAGATACCCCAAAAGTCACAGAAAAAACCCCAATAGCTACCAATAGAAAAAGGTATTACGATATTTAATGTAATATTTAAAATTTTAAGAAAGGAATAGTTGATTACTAGTATTCTGAAAAGTTTATCAAAATTGGAAAGCGGGGGTCTTATGGCAATTAATTCATTCATTAAGAAAGCAGCTGCTATGGCGCTTTCAGCGGGCTTAATAATCTCACCTATTCATTCGGTACTTTCTACTGAAGCAATAGCAGCAGGGGCTGAACGAACGCCTTTAGCATTTCTTAGTTAATGGATTTTTTCCCTATAAGTTTCAGATCTTCTTCAAGGAATGATCCTTTTTATACAAATTTATCATTTCTACGGTACTTTTCCACGAGAAACGATGCGTAATGATTGGCTTCTTCGACATTGCCTTTTTCCATGTGAAAGTCGAACAGCTTTATCGAATAAGGTTCAATCATAAGAACATTTTCCATTTTTTCGAAATAAGGAAATGCTTCTTTTTCAAGGTAATGGTAATATTGTTCTTGATCGTTTTGAAGATTATATTTATGCAAATGGAAGTAATGTTTAAAGATTGTCTCGTTTATTTCTTCAGAAAGAGCAATACCCCTTTCGGCCAATTGGAGCAATTCTTCGGTTGATTTCAATCCTTGATTCGTTAATGCCTTTATATAGCCTTCCAAAGCGGATAAATAAATATCTGTGTGAGGGTCACTTATTTCCATGGATTGTTTATAGCATTCACTAGCTTTTTCATATTCTCCTTGGCGAACTTTCTGGTATCCGAGATTGTGGGTCAGCACTGCTCTGTGATGGTCTAATCCAAAGTTTTCGGTCAACTCGATTAATCTTTGATATTCCGTATCTTGTGGTTCGTAATACCCGTCCTGCTCTAATTCGCCCAGCATAATCATTTCTGCTTCAATCATACGCGTAATACTGCGTATTTCTGTGAAAAAGCGCAGGGACTTTTCGGCATAAAAATAAGCCAGTACTCGTGAATTGAGAGAATGATAGGCAAGTGCCAAATGATAATAGTACTCTTGGTTGTTGTAACAGGTTGGATCGATTCCTTGAAAATAAAAAATTGCCTTATTAAATTCATTATTTATTAATCTATTAATTCCTTTAATGTGAAGAAGCATGCTGTTTTCATATGGTGAAAGATCAGACCATTCGTCCATTTCAGCAATTAGAGATTTAGCTTGATGTTCCTGCCCTATAAATAAATAATATCTTGTGAGTACGAGCGTATAGGAACGATAAATATCCGGCATTTGCAGCAGAGCAACAGCTTCTAACTGCTTCTTTATATTCTCAGCCTTTGTGTTCAGTTTTAAAATGATCGATTCATGCCATTTTTTTAAAAGGGAGTCCATTCTAATGTAAGTTTTAATTTCTGTTTTCATATCAATGCCAAGCCGCTGTGACAGCAAATCTATAGTTTCCTTGGAGACTTCTGTTAATCCTCGTTCAATTTTGCTTATATGTGTACTCGAACAGATCCCAATTCCTAAATCCTTCTGCATCATTTTCTGACATTCACGATAGAATTTAATGATTTTTCCCTCTAGCATGGTGATCTCCTCTCTTCAGCCCGCCAAATGAAATATGTATGTTCTTATTCTACTAAAGAAAACCCCAACTCGTAATAATACATTCGAGTCTATAAGACTAATTTTTTTAAAAAAATTACTTTTTTTGAACTAATAAAAATTTTGTGAAAGAAAGTGCGGGTTAAAAGTCCTGAGCGAAACCCCAAGAGCTAATAATTTAGTCAGGTTTATTAAAGTAAGCTAATAGGTCATAAATAAGCTTAGCTGCAACATTAAATGTCAAAGAGGGCAAAAAACCTTACAATTCTATGTACCATAACTTTTGTTAAATGTCTATATTTCCATTTTAAGTAAAAGCTAAAGAATAAAAAAACTCGATTGGTATCAGCTGAAACTGATACCAATCGAGTTTAATAAATATCAAAGGATACATTTTTTATTTCTAGTACAAGTTTTTCGGCAGCATTGTTCTGCAAATGTTGATAAACAAATTTTCATGTTCTACTTGTAATATTTTGGATAACCTATACCACTCGCCTTGACTTCTCCTGTTACAGTATAGTTCCATTCTTTTCCTGTAACTTTCACTTATCGAATGGCTGTATTTTCAGGCTGAATATTGAATGTAAAGGAAGTAAATGGCTTCGAATGAACAAGTTTGTCATTTATTTTCCATACATTTAATATGGCTTTAACTGTATACGTTCCTGCAGGTACTCTCTTGCCCTCATTCGTTTTGTAATTCCACGTACTTTTCCATTGGATTTGTTCCCCGCTGTTTAACGACTTATGTTGAATCGCCTGTAAAAAAAATTTCCCCTTACTAAAATGATACACCAGTTCTCCTTGTGCATTATACACGGTATAATCATAAAACTGGCTTGTTGGAAACTCTATAAGCATTGGCTGATCGCTATTATTTTTAAACGTAAAAGTAAATGTGGCTTGTTCCACGTCTGCGATGACATCCCCATCCCATTTCCAATCTGTCATGTCTCTAACCTCCTTAGCTAAGGTTAATTGATTCCCACAAACAAAAATCATCCAAAAACAAAAGATAGCCATTCTCAAAGGTGATACTCCTTCCTAATGCATAGATGTATCCCTTTAGTATTGCTTAATTACTTTATAAAAAACCCATAACAATCTGTCTAGTTATAAGTTAAAAATAGCCTATCCATCATTTGCAGATGGATAGGCTATTAAACTTATCTCAAGCCATATGCCTTAATGACTTCTTGAGAAATTTTGTTGCCTAGATCATCCCAAGCAGTTGCTCGTAATGAAACATACTTAGAATTCTTCGGATTTTTGAACTTGGCTACCCACTTGTTATCGGCTGTACGCTCGAGTTTCACAGACTCCCACGACTCACCTTCATTAAAGGAAACCTCTAATGTCGCTCCTTCTACTTTTCCGTAGCCTTCTACATCAGCCCAAGTTGTTGCAACCAGTTTTTCAACTGATAGTTCGAGATTTGTAGGTGGTGCCGCATGTACGTTACCGTTCATATCGGTCTCAACTTTATAATCCAGTGAAAAGAGTGGGAGTATAGTAGTGCTTCTTCTTTTTTCAGACCAGAATGTCCATTCTGTATGCGTACTTAATGATGTATTCCAGAGATTCGGATCACGGTTTGCATCACTTACTAGACGGTATTGTGTTTTTTCTTCTGGGACGACTGGTATAAATAAAGTTTGTCCTTTTCCTTCTTTAATGAGGGTATCTCCTTGGTACAATTTAAGTGTTTGATTTTTTTGGGTTTCTGAACTGCTGACTTGACCGATACCATTTCCTGAATCTGCCCAAGCAGGGATATCGAAACTTAAAGAGTTACCAGAACGGTAAGGCGACCACGGGTAATAGCCATCTCCCAAGTGAGGACGAACTACTGGCGAGAAAAATTCTTCATCTAATTTTCCGCCTTTTTCATACGTAACAGCTGGATGGCGTACATTCCAGGAGCTGTCTTTGACTGTTGCACGATGAAGCCAAAGAGTATCTTTATCTACTGAAACCCACTCTGTTCGAACAGAAGGGAACAGTATTTGTTGATCCCAGCTTATCCCCGATGTAGAACCTTTACGAACATCAACACGCCACTCTATACCAGGTGCTTCACGATCTGATTTGTAACGCGTGTCGATCTCAACGAGTTCACTGTTAGATGGTGCATATTTTAAATTATTTGGAATCTGGTCATGATGACGATCGATCAAATCATATACATAGGGTGTATTTAGGTCACCTTCAACATGCAATTGCAGGTTACCAGAACGTAATTCTGCAATCACTTCATCGCCTTCACTCTTACTGATTCCAGCAACGGCAAGTGGGATTGACTTGCCATCTTCACTTCCTACCCACGCACCAAATTCCATATCTTCATTGTTTACGATAATCAACAGCTTTGCACCCGCTGCATGTGCTGCAGCAGCCTGCTGAGAAGGCGTAATATCCGTGTTAAGATCGACGACAACCGCTTTGCCTTTTGCTTCTAGATGCTCATAGTCAGCTGCTGTTCCTTTTCTTGCATAAACCGTAGATAGGTTATATTTACCTTCAAGGGGTGTACTTCCCCCCAATAGTAAATCATCTAACACTTTTCCTTTAAAATTGATCTCAAGGATAGGCTTTATTAATCGCCAGCGAGTCGAAAATTCGAATGTTCCTGTCGTAACTTTCTCTGTTGGGACAGCATACATTTTATCGAACGTTGGAGGATACAATACATTGAAAAAATCAATTTTCCGGTTACCAAGGGTACGGTAATAACCCATGCGCTGATAGAATGGTTCTGTATTTTTTGGTACATCGACTGTAATTTCTTTTGCTTCTCGAGCATCAAGCTCCACGGTTTGTGGACCGTCTAACTTGATTTCAGGATTACCAACTAATGCTACACCACTATGATCTGTTTCAGTATCCACTTCCATAAAAGACAAGGTTGCATACGTACCAGGTCGTAAACGAACTTCTGTTGTTCCGTTTACAGCTATAAGCTGGGATTCTTCTTTATTGTTATCGCTAAAAAGCCATACATTTGCAAGAGTCGGGTTACCATTACGGTCTTTAGCTTTAAGCGTTAGCGGATACCTCTCTTCTTCTTTCACCATGCCCATTGAAGTATGAGCCACTTGCTTGCCTTCAGAATCAGTTGCTGTTAGTTGCCCCTCATAACGACCGAAGTCGGCAAGCTTCGGATCTACTGTAACGGATACTGTCTTTGTACCGTTAGCTGGAACAGTGATTTGGTTTTCGGAAACCGTCAGTACACCCTCAGGTGCATTTTTGCCATTTGCATTTTTAAAATCAGCTTGGAGGTTTAGCGTAACAGCAGAATCGCTGTCGTTTGTATAGGTGACTGTTTTTTGTACAGGCTGTGCATTAGCGTTTGGCCACTTAAAAAAGCCGAAGAAAAGAGAACCAGTAGCACGAACAGTGCTGTGTGCAGCTGCAGATATATCCAATCGGCCTGAACCGATATGGTAAGGTGAATAATCTAATCTCTTAGACGTACTCATCAACGCATCTTTCAGTTGTGTTCCGTTCCACTCGGGGTTCTTTTGCAGAAGGATCGCAGCAGCACCCGCCACATGTGGGGCCGCCATGGATGTACCACTCAGACTCTTGTAAGATCCGCTTCCTGATGTTAGTCCAGATCGAGCAGCAACAATCCCAGCACCTGGTGCAGACAGATCAGGTTTCAATCCCATATCTCCAGAACGAGGTCCTTTTGATGAGAAATAAGCAATTTTGTCCTTCTTATCCACAGCACCGATTGTTAAAGCAGCATCTGCAGCTCCTGGTGAACCGATGGTTCCTTCACCTGCAAGACCATTGTTGCCGGCAGAAATAACAAATAGTGCACCTGTTTCTTCACTTAGTCTATTTACGGCTTGAGACAGCGGGTCTGTTCCGTCACTTGCCCCGCCTCCCAAACTCATGTTTACTATCTTGGCGTTATGTGCAGCCCATTCCATACCGTCAATAATCCATGAATCGAAACCGAATCCAGAGTTATCTAATACTTTCCCTACGAGTAAACGTGCTTCAGGAGCAACTCCTTTGTTCTTGCCTTCTGAAGCAGCGCCTGTCCCTAATACCGTTGAAGCAACGTGTGTACCATGCCCGTTAGCATCATCAGCTGTTTCTCCAGGTACAAAGCTTTTTACCTCGTCTATTTGATTTGCAAGATCGGGATGATTCGGATCGATTCCTGTATCAAGTACCGCTACCTTAACCCCCTTACCTGTAAAACCAGAATCCCAAGCCGTTGGAGCACCGATCTGAGGTACGCTTTGGGCTAATGTGGCTTCCACACGACCATCAAGCCAGATCTTTTCAATGCCCTGATCGAATACTGCTGTGTTAGATTGGTCTTTTGGGGAATCCTCAGGTACGATATCCTTCCAAAACTTCTTCGCCTCTTTTTTAGATGTTTCAAGAGCGGCACCATTAATACTTTCTAACTCACGAACCTTTTTTGCCCCTTTTGGATCGGCCTTCTTTGTTTGGAAGGCTCTTGCTACGGACGCTGTGGAATCTGTGTATTCTACGATAACTGGCATGGAAGAGAGACTTTTATCATCATAGCCGTTCTCTAATAATTCCGTTACATTAAACAAATCCTTATCCAGTTTTTCAGCAGCCAGATAAGGCATAGCTGAATTTGGTATGACATACGTATCTTCATCAATCGTTAACATTTGTACACCTGCACCGTTCTGATCGGCAGGTTCAACGTTTATGACACTCTTGCCGTTTTCTATCTTTTGAACCTTAACGACGTCGCCTGTGATCAAGGTAACCGTTTTCTCGTCAGATTCACTTAAACGATCAACAACAGCAGTATTCTCAAGTGTTTTTTCTAATGTCGTTTTATCATAGGCTTTTACGTTATAAAAGGATGAAGCAAGAACAACCGTAGATAAAGAAGCAGCTAAAAGCGTTTTTAATTTCATTTTTTTCACCAAACTTCCCCCTAGTAGATATGAATAAATTACAGTTGTTGAGAAATGTCTTAATGCAGGATTCGTTGTTGAATAGAGTAAATTAAGAGATTGCTAACAGGTTAAAAGGGACACCTCCTGAACCAATTACCGATTCTGTATCAGAGGCATGTAGTTTCTAGGTGTATATGAAATGAATAGATAACATTGAATTTAATAGAATTGTATATCTGTTAGACTGGGGTGATAATGGGTTTTTTTCTTGATACACCGTTATAAGCTTTTTTGAACGTCTAGGTGATGGAATTTGAAATGCTTTTTGATTTGGAGTTCTCTTGAAACAAATGTTTATTAAATTCAATAAGACCCCCACTTTCCAATTTTGATAATCTTTTCAGAATACTAGTAATCAACTGTACCTTTCTTATAATTTTGAATATTACATTAAATATTGTAATACCTTTTTCTATTGGTAGCTATTGGGGTTTTTTCTGTGACTTTTGGGGTATCTTATTTTTCTTTTCTAGTAAAACAGCTTTTATTTATAGCTATTTTTGGTGCTTAAGAACTGAATATCCATAATCAAGTTGGGGTTTTTTCTCTCTTATTTCTCTCTTTTCAATAATTTTTCTTAAAAATTCTAACACTTTCTTTGCTAATGAAGCGTTAGGTTTGTTCTTCTAAATCGGGCGCATTAATTGAATATGAAAATTCCGACAATGTTTTTTAAATAACAAGAAGATAAACAAAAAAAAGTGCAGAGGCTCTTAGTAATACACAAAAGCTTCTGCACACATTTATTAAAATAACTCTTATAGATTTAGGATTTTAGCAAAAAATTATTTTTTACTTACCTTACAATAAGAAGATGCAACCACTTATTACATTAAGCGGGTTGTTTATCCTTTTTGATTGCTGGTTGTGGTTTGACTAATGAATTGACCACAGGAACTAGTGTACCAATGATGGCAACAGGCACAATCTCCCATATTTCAATTGGCGGAGTGATAAGTATGCCCGTTTTATGGATGGCGAACAATGTAAGGAAGTAGGCCACGCTGCCTACGAGACCTGCAAACCAGTTGATCTTCCTAAACAAGAAAAAGCCTAGCGGAATCAAGATTAGTGTAATCGGTACATAGGATGTTGGATAACCTACTGCCGCAAAAATGGCTTTGCCGACAAATCGTAACAGGATATAAAGAACCGCTGCCGTTACCGGAATCGTAAAATCACGGCAAATTCGAATGATTAGGACTGTAAGTAATATAACCATCAGCACGGAATAGATGGGATAAACGAATTCTGGAATTCCGCCGAAAATTTGGGAAGCAGGATCCGAAATCAAATCAAGAATCTCCTGTGACGCAATGGATTTTCCATGGATGAACTGATCATATGAGATAGCTCCATTTTCCTGCTGCATATTCGGGAACATCAAGCATTCGAGCAGAAACATCGCGAACCACGTATGCATCGACTTCCAGGCCGGCTTAACATCCCGGGTATACATGTAATATCCCCGCCACACTCCAAATATCATGATAGCCGTTGCAATGTAATAAATAAAATGGGTCGGACTCCATGTAGTTAAATCAATCCCATAAGCAATATGGTAGGTAAAATCTAATGGGATTCCAATTAAAAATAATGCATATCCAATTGTAATCAGATTTCTTGAAAATTTATCCATGTATCGGGAGCGCCGCCACTCTTGAAATAACAGAACCCCCCCTAAAGCAAATCCTAACGTATTGACAATATGAGGAATGGAGTATTCTTCAAATAAATACTTAAAGTGATACGAAGCATCCCAAGCAGAGCCGATAAATTTCAATAAAAAGGCAATCACCCATAATCGGTAATATTTCAACGATTTCATCCCCTCTCCTGACCTTAACCCAGCAAGTCAAACGGGTCCCCAAAAATGGCTATCAGGATATAATTTATAGCTAAAGCAATCCCAAATGCGATTCCAGAAACGCGAACTTCTTTTTGAGTAAATAACTTATACATAAAAATAATTCCAGAAGTGACGACAAAGATATTACAGGTTACAAAAGTCCAAAGCAGGCTTTCACTGTGTGCAACTGCTGTTACATGCAACAAATATAATGGTATCAAATGCTCAATTCCTCCATAGATTTACTGTTTGTTAAATAGACTATGGCCATATACCCTGGAACGGTACTTCTTTATTTAAGACGTATTTCCCCCAAAAATGTTTCCGAATAATTAGCCTTTTCTATATTATCATTATTTTTAACGTTGTTGACTAGTATTTTTACAAAAAATTCTTGCATTGGTTCAAAAAGGTAATGTAAATTAAAGGAATGGACTATGTGTGAGAGGAGACTATCCCGTGAAACATTTCGTTATTGCCTTACTTTTATTAACCACTTTATCACTATCTGCCTGCAATTCGGTAAAAGTCCCGAAGTCGACAATGGGTCATAGTATGAGTGCCACACCAACAGATGTCGTACCGACAAAATCTGATTGGAAAATTGCGGATCATCCAAAAGCAAACGAGGATATTCCAATCTCCATTTTCATTAAGGATAAAGCCAATCAGCCAATCAAATCCTTCGAAACCGTTCATGAGAAAAAGATGCATTTATTCATCGTTAGTAAGGATTTAGCTTATTTTTCTCATATCCACCCAAATTATAAAGGAGACGGGGAATTCGCAATTACAACCGCTTTCCCAGCAGGTGGAGACTATAAGATTATTGCTGAATTTACTCCAAAAGGAGGCGGCGATAGCAGTATTGAAAGTCATTGGCAGCATGTAGAAGGAGAGGCAGCAAAGGAAGAACCCCTGGTTCCTGACCAAGAGCTTACCAAAGTGGTTGATGGAAAAAAAGTGTCACTCACGTTTGACCACCTTATGGCAGACAAGACTCTGCATATGACCTTTACGATCAGTGACGCAACAACCGATAAACCAATCAAAAATCTTCAGCCTTATTTAGGCGCCATGGGTCACACGGTTGCCATGAGTGCGGATGCTGAAAAATACTTACACATTCATCCGATGTCGACAGCAGGAAATGGCCCGAAGGTGATCTTTATGACCATTTTTCCTGAAGCTGGCGTCTATAAAGTTTGGGGACAATTTAAACACGAAGGTAAAGTATTTACTGTTCCATTTGTCATAAATGTCCCGCAAAAATAGCTTAAAAAAACCCCCTTCTCAAGCTGAGAAGGGGGTTTAATAGTCGAATTAGTACATTTCTGAAGTTGTTTTCGCCTGCATATGAAGCAATAAGTAGTCAGGGCCGCCTGCTTTAGAGTCAGTTCCTGACATATTGAAACCGCCGAATGGCTGATAGCCAACGATTGCTCCTGTACAAGAACGGTTGAAGTATAGGTTCCCAACGTGGAAATCTTCACGCGCTTGTTCTTGGTGTGCACGATTTTTCGTAATAACAGCACCTGTTAAGCCATACTCTGTATTGTTGGCAATTTCGATTGCTTCGGTGAAATCTTTTGCTTTTGTGAAACCAACCACTGGTCCAAAGATTTCTTCTTGCATAATGCGGGCTGTTGGAGAAAGATCAGCAATAACCGTTGGTTTGATGAAGTAGCCTTTAGAATCATCGCCTTCACCGCCAGCCATCAGCTTGCCTTCACCTTTGCCAATTTCAATATACTCCATAATTTTTCTGAAAGCATTATGGTCATTAACCGGCCCCATGAACGTACCTTGCTCTGCTGGGTCACCGACCGTTAATTGATTGGTTAATTCCACCACTCGATTTAACACTTGATCATAGACGTCTTCAACAATGACTGCACGAGAGCAGGCAGAACATTTTTGACCTGTGAAGCCAAATGCACCGGCAACGATAGATTGTGCAGCTAGTTCAAGATCTGCTTCACTGTCAACGACAATCGTATCTTTCCCTCCCATTTCGGCGATCAGGCGTTTCATCCAAATTTGCCCTGGATTCAATTTAGAAGAGCGTTCGAAAATACGAAGACCGACATCACGAGAACCTGTAAAGCTGATGAAACGGGTATCTTTATGGTCAACTAAGTAGTCGCCCACTTCAGCGCCACTTCCTGGAACGAAGTTTAATACGCCTTTAGGCAGACCTGCTTCTTCCATTACTTCTACAAATTTTGCAGCGACAATTGGTGTTGTTGAAGCTGGTTTTAATAATACAGTATTACCGGCAACAATTGCCGCAACCGTTGTGCCTGCCATAATTGCTAATGGGAAGTTCCATGGTGAAATAATGATGCCTACTCCTAATGGAATATAGTCGTAACGGTTAAATTCGTTTGGTCGGCTATTCACTGGTACTCCATCTTTTATAGCCAGCATTTGACGGCCATAATATTCAAGGAAATCAATTGCTTCAGCTGTATCTGCATCTGCTTCTCTCCATGGTTTACCTGCTTCCTTTGTTAAAAGAGCTGAAAACTCATGCTTGCGGCGGCGAATAATTGTCGCTGCTTTAAATAGAACATCTGCGCGGACTTCTGGCTTTGTTTTTTTCCATGTTTTAAACGCTTCAACCGCTGACTGCATTGCTTTTTCAGCAAGCTCCTGGTCCGCTTTGGAAACTCGGCCAATTACTTCTTCTTTATTAGACGGATTATAGGAAACGATTTTATCCTCAGTTGCAATTCTTTCGCCGCCGATTACAAGGTCATAATCCTGACCTAAATAACCTTCTACTGTTTCTAACGCCTTAAGATATGCCTGACGGTTTTCTTCAATCGTAAAATCGGTAAATGGTTCGTGCTTATAAGGTTGTATCATTTCTACCCCTCCTATGTATTAAAAACGTTTACATTCATAATTCTACATGAATCATTTCATACTATCAAATAAGAAAACATGGAAACGCGGTTTAAGGAACTTAGCATTTCCCGAAGTGCAATTAATAACAATAGAAAAGGGGAAGCGCTTGTTTAGCGAAGGCCACAAGCCGCTTAGCGCTCCTTGAAAAAGCTAACGCCTTCCTTCGTGGGAAGTATCGCTTCCGAAGCTTATTCTTATGGAACTGGACAATTCTCAACGTTCAATGAACAAATTCTAATATTAAAATAAAGACCCGGCAACAGCCGGATCTTATTGATAAATATGAACGAATGGTTCGTCTGCATTTGCCTTTCGAACAATCAGTGCTTCAGGGCCGTCAACAGAAGTAACACTTACCGAAACAGAAAGATACTTAGGAAAATGTTGCATCACTAAGCCTGCTACATATTGGGCAAAACCAATTCCCTCTGTTTTTCCATAGAATTGGATTGGAATGGTGATGTTTAATTCCTGAAGCTGATCCTCAACGTAAAAAGCTTTGCCAATGACACCATTAAAGTTTGGAAAATATTGTTCTACGTCCTGCTTAAAGTTTAAGAACGCAATTGTATCATCGCGGTGATCATTTTGAGCATCGGTTGACGGGAATAAATAGTATTTTTCATTTACTTTTTCCCAATCATTTAATTTTGAGCTCCCTTGATCAACCGTGGAATAGGCAAAAAATCTGCCTGGTGTCACAGAAGATTTGCTTTCTTGTTCAAATAAAGCAATTGTTATCGGTACATCTTTCAAAGTTTTTATATTTCTGGCTCGTTTCACCACTTCTTCAGCCAGTTTCTTGCCTTCCTTTTCCATTTCAGCAAAATCAATCTTTTTCTCGAAAGTGTCCCCATCTGGTGTTAATTTATAGTAATAGACTGAGTTTAAGGCAAGACCAATCGTAACGCCAGAGAGCGTAACATTCCCCTTATCATCTTTAGTTAGATAGTCATGCTCTAAAATATGAGCTAAATAGATTGGACTTGTTGGTTCACTGCCTTGTGCACTAGTATCAACAGGGTTTAAACCAATATTATCCTCCGGCTTGATATTTTTTTCCTTAAGCTGCTCATCCGTATACTGGCGGTTTAGCCACTGCTTAATGGTCTTTGCTTCAATTTTCTGACCTTCTTGAAAAAAATATTTTTCAGTATCAAAGCTTTTCTGGGCAATTCTCATTAGACCCATTTCAAACTCATTTAAGTCATATCTTGTATTAATATTATTGACGACCAAACCGCGTGCCTCTCCTGGTTTAAACGGCAGAATGGTCCGGTAATACTTGTCCGATATATTATAATTAGGAATAATCGTCTTCCCTTTTGCTTTCTCCTTTGTTTGGACAGCTTCATTTTGCTTTTGGAAGTTTGGTGCACAGGCACTCAACAAAAAAACAAGGGAGAGAGCGAGCAATGAGAATTTTCTCACGTCAATACACCTCTTATTTATTTAATTCTACTAAAAGCTTCTCTTCGTCCCACACTTCAATACCCAGTTCTTGTGCCTTCGTTAACTTGGAACCTGCATCTTCTCCTGCAATGACAAGATGTGTTTTTTTGCTAACGCTACCGGCAACATTGCCGCCAAGCGCTTCGATTTTTTCCTTCGCTTCATTTCGCGAAAGTTGCTCGAGCTTTCCAGTAAGAACAACCGTTTTTCCCGCAAAAATAGAATCGGATTCTGCAGCGGAAACAGGCTTTGCTCCTTTATATTCCATATTTACTCCGGCAGTGACTAGTTCTTTAATGAGCTCCTTCGCTTCCTCTTGTTCAAAAAAGGCAACGATGGAATCTGCCATTTTATCACCGATTTCATTAACCGCGATTAAATCCTCTTTCGAAGCTTCAGCAAGTTTTTCCATGGAAGAAAATTGTTGAGCCAGCGTTTTTGCCGCTTTTGCCCCAACATGGCGAATTCCAAGGCCAAATAACAGTTTCTCAAGGGAATTACCTTTTGAAGCTTCAATCGCCTTTAAAAGATTGGAAACGGATTTTTCGCCCATTCTTTCAAGGGCTAAAAGCTGTTCACGGGTAAGCTTATAAATATCAGCTACATCGCTGATTAATTTTTCAGTAAAAAGCTGACTGATTACCTTTTCTCCAAGACCATCAATGTTCATGGCATCGCGCGAGACAAAGTGAATCAAACCTTCGCGAATTTGGGCAGGACATTTTGGATTAATGCATCTTAATGCTACTTCACCTTCGAGACGGACAAGCTCGCTTTCACATTCAGGACAATGTGTTGGCATGTGGAAATCCACTTCATCTCCTGTCCGCTGATCCGCCAAAACATTGACCACTTCCGGAATGATATCCCCTGCCTTTTTAACCACAACTTTATCACCAATTTTAATATCCTTTTCACGGATTAAATCTTCGTTGTGCAAGGATGCCCGCTGTACGGTTGTTCCTGCAACCTTTACAGGCTCAAGCAGCGCTGTTGGTGTAACCACGCCTGTTCTTCCGACGCTTAATTCGATATCCAACAGAGTCGTGACTACTTCCTCAGCCGGAAATTTGTATGCAATTGCCCAGCGCGGGCTTTTTGCCGTTGTGCCAAGTTCCGCCTGCTGCTCTAATGAATCGACTTTGATAACTATTCCATCAATCTCATATGGAAGATGCGGACGTTTTTCCACCCAGCTATTCACATACGAGATGACATCGTCAATCGAAGCGCATTTTCTCCGCTCTTTATTTGTTTTAAAGCTGAGATGATCCAAGTAATCAAGGCCTTCACTATGGGAGATGACTCCACTTGCTCCTGTATTGCCAATCCCGTATAAAAAGACATCTAGCCTTCTCGATGCAGCAATTTTCGGATCTAGCTGTCTTAATGATCCGGCAGCTGCATTTCTTGGGTTGGCAAACAGCTCTTCGCCGCGCTCTTCTCTTGCCTGATTTAATACTTCAAAAGAGCGTTTTGGCATATAGGCCTCACCGCGGACCTCTAAAGAAACATTTTCCCGTAAGCGAAGCGGGATAGATTTAATGGTTTTTAAATTGGCGGTAATATCTTCACCGATGGTTCCGTCCCCTCGGGTCGCCCCTTGAACAAATAAACCATCTTCATATCTTAATGAAACTGCAAGGCCGTCAATTTTCAACTCACAAACATAGGAAAAGTCATCGCCTACTGCCTGACGAACCCGGCGGTCAAACTCCCTTAAATCTTGTTCGTTAAAAGCATTGCCCAAACTTAACATTGGTGTACGATGTACGACCTTTTCAAACAAGTCAAGCACTGCCCCGCCAACACGGACAGAAGGAGAATCAGGCGTTTTTAGCTCCGGAAACTTTTCCTCAAGTTCCAAAAGCTCCTGCATGAGCTTGTCATATTCTGCATCCGGAACAGTTGGTTGATCTAACACATAATATTCATAGCCATATTGATTTAATAGGCTCCTGATTTCAATAATTTTTTGTTCAGCCAGTTGAAAGTCCATATATCCAGCCCTTTCATTAGGTAATTCCCGCGCTTAAAATAAGCGCAATTGTTCCCGTATTAACGGGTTCGTTACGCCTTCTTAATTGGGGCAAATTTCGCCAATAGGCGTTTGATGCCAACAGGGCTCGGAAAGGCAATATCCAGCTCAGTTCCTTCTCCTTGGCCTTTTACACTTACGACTGTTCCAATTCCCCATTTACCGTGTTGCGCTTTATCGCCAACCTTCCAGCCGATTACCTCACCGCTGGAAGCAGCTGAAACTGGCCGCATGACCGGTTTTCTTGGTGAAGCTGGAGTTCCGAAAGAGCTTCTTGACGAACCAAAAGAGCTTCCTGTTGAACCAAAAGCTCTCCCACTAGAGCCAAACGGTGTATTCATCCGTTTCTCCGGTTCTACACCTTCGATTAAGTCTTCCGGTATTTCAGCGATAAACCTTGATGCCGGGTTCATATTGGTTCTCCCAAACAAGGTTCTCATTTGCGCATTTGTGATAAATAAGCTTTGCTCCGCTCTTGTAATCCCTACATAGGCTAGGCGGCGTTCTTCCTCCATCTCTGCTTCTTCCGTAAGGGAGCGGCTGTGCGGGAAGACGCCTTCTTCCAAACCAATCAAGAAAACAACCGGAAATTCTAATCCTTTTGCCGAGTGTAATGTCATTAGCGTGATGGAATCTGCTTTTTCCCCTTCGTCATCGAGCGAATCAATATCCGCCACTAGCGCTAAATCTGTTAAAAAGGCAACAAGGCTTTTATCTTCATTGGTATCTTCAAAATTCTTCGTTACGGATAAAAATTCTTCAAGGTTTTCTAAACGGCTTTGCGCTTCAAGTGATTTTTCCGCTTTAAGCATCTCCCGATAACCTGTCTTTTCCAGAATTTCCTCAACTAATTCTGTTACGGAAAGGAACTCTTGCATATTCGTATAGTTGCGAATTAAATTGTGGAATTCACGTGTTGCTTTTGTAATTTTCGGGCTTAGGCCGATTAATTCAACCGAGTCTAACGCTTTAAATAAAGAGATATCATGCATCGCAGCAAAATTAGCCATTTTATCAACCGAGCTTGAGCCAATCCCGCGTTTTGGTACATTTATCACTCTCTGCAAGCTAATATCATCGTCTGGATTAGAAATTAACCGCAAATAGGCTAGCATATCCTTGATTTCTTTTCTATCATAGAACTTAATACCGCCGACGATCGAGTATTCAATATTCGATTTAAGTAAAACTTCCTCCATAACACGTGATTGTGCATTTGTACGATAAAGAATCGCAATGTCTGAAAGTTTTTTACCATCTCGAGTTAATTCTTTAATTTTCCCAGCAACGAATTGTGCTTCTCCCTGCTCACTGTCAGCACGGTAGTATACTAGTTTATTTCCTTCAGGATTTTCCGTCCAAAGATTCTTTGCCTTACGGGTTAAGTTGTTTTCGATGACTTTATTGGCTGCAAGCAGAATTCTTTTGGTTGACCGATAGTTCTGCTCAAGGAGAATAACAGTTGCGTTCGGGTAGTCTTTTTCGAACGAAAGAATATTGGCGATGTCCGCACCGCGCCACCTGTAAATCGACTGATCAGAGTCCCCGACAACACAAAGATTTTGGAAACGATTGGCGAGCAATTTTACCAGCATATACTGCGCTCTGTTCGTATCCTGATACTCATCGACGTGAATATATTGAAACTTACGCTGATAATATTCAAGTACTTCCGGTACCCGCCCGAACAACTGAATCGTCATCATGATTAAATCATCGAAATCAAGTGCTTGATTCTTCCGTAACCGCTTTTGATATTCTGTGTATACATCACTTACGGTCTGTTCAAAATAACCACCGGCAGTTTTCGAATATTCTTCCGGATCGACGAGTTCGTTTTTAGCTGAGCTGATGGAGCCTAAAATCGCCCGTGGGTCAAACTTTTTCGGGTCGAGATTTTTGTCTTTTAGGATGCCCTTGATCACCGATTGCTGATCGGTCGTATCTAGAATCGTAAAATTCCGGTTAAACCCCATCCGATCGATATCCCGGCGTAAAATCCGTACACACATCGAGTGAAAAGTGGAAATCCAAATTTCTTCAGCTGCCCCGCCCATCATTTTTCCGATACGTTCCTTCATCTCTCTTGCTGCCTTATTTGTAAATGTGATCGCTAAAATGTTATAAGGGTTTACTCGTTTTTCAACGATTAAATACGCAATTCGATGCGTTAATACTCTTGTTTTTCCACTTCCGGCGCCCGCCATCAATAGAAGCGGACCGTCTGTCGCTTTTACAGCACTTTGCTGCTCCGGGTTCAGTCCGTTTAAAAGCTTATCTGTTAAAAATTGCAATTCTTCCACCACCATACACAAACATATGTTCTTATTTTAATTTTATCGTTCTTTTCTTTCTGAAGCAAATTCTATTTAACCGTTTTTACGGTTTCTAGTGCTTGATCAAAATCTTCATATATGGCATTTCCGACGACAATTACATCTGCATGCCTTGCCATCTCTGTAGCCTGTTCTATGGTAGTTATTCCGCCGCCATAAAAAAGAGTTGTTTTTTGAAGCATTTTTTTTACGTCCGCTACTAATAGAGGATCTCCATATTTACCGCTATACTCTAAATAAAAAATCGGCAGCTGAAACATTTTTTCAGCCATCATTGCATATGCCTTTACATCGTCGTTTGTTAATATTGCATTGGCGTTCGTCAGCTGTGCAGCCTTGCAATCCTCGTTTAAGATACAATAACCTTCCATCGCGAATTCTTCCCAATCCATGATCTCACCATATTCCTTTACTGCCTGATGGTGCAGCCCTGTGATCCACTTTGTATCACTGCTATTTAAAATCGTTGGAATAAAATACAGATCAAATCCAGGTGAAACGGTCTCAATGCTTGAGACTTCAAGGACACAAGGAACTGTATACCGACGAATTCTTGCCATTAAGTCGAGGACGTTTTCAAGTGTCACCCCGTCCGTTCCTCCTACGATTACTGCATCTGTCCCTGATTCGCAGATTTTTTCTAATTGATTGTCTGATATTACTTTATTAGGATCGAGTTTAAACACATGCCGCCACTTGCGAAAATCATACATTGAAAGAATCCTCCCACACATAGTCCATTTCACCATTATATCATTTGAGGAAAAGATAAAAAAATAAAACAATGAATCTAAATATAGAAATCATATCCAGCTAAAAAAACCGAAGAGCGTCTCTTCGGTTTAATTATTGTCTAGCTGCAGCGCCTATTGACTCGTCTCGTCGTATGCATGGCAAGGCGCTTCCGCTTTTCTTATTCTTTTGAAGCTGAGCTATTTTCATCTTTAATGCGTTCAAGTACCATTTCATACGTATCGTTTCCAAAGTTTAAACAGCGTTTAACACGTGAAATGGTCGCCGTGCTTGCTCCTGTTTCTGTTTCGATTTTATGATACGTGTTGCCTTCACGAAGCATTCTTGCTACGTCCAGACGCTGTGCTAACGATTGAATTTCATTGATGGTACATAAATCATCAAAAAAGCGATAGCATTCTTCCATATCCTTAAGTGAAAGAACAGCTTGAAATAATTGATCGAGTTCTTTTCCTCGTAATTTATTTATTTGCATATATCTTACCCCTTCAATTGATTAAAATCCCTATTTTACATTAAACGAAACACTCGTTTGCAGTCCAGGGTTTGTTGGTACAACATTTACCCATGTTTTTCCTTGTACGAAAGGAACTTCTTTTCCATTTTTCATCGGAACAATTCTGCCGTTCTTGTTCGCCCACTCTACTTCGCCCGCCTTACCCTTTTGCAATAAATAACCTTTTCCACCTGACTTTAAGTCAATTTTCTTATGCGCTACTTCATCGACTACTTGATGAGCCGTTTCGATGATAAAAATATTATCTAGCAAAATCTGTTCCTTTGAGTCTAAATCAATGGTTTGCTCTCCACCTGAAAATCGCTTATATTTGCCAAGTGTTTCATCATACTCGTAAACAGCATTTGATAGGGCATTTCTCGAATAAGATATCATCACCGATTTGGCATCAGATCCTGTTATATTTTTGCTTTCTTCATTCGACATAAATGTAAAGCTTGGAGGGCTTTTTACCATGGAATACTTTTTTTTCGCAGCGCCTTTTAGAACATTTTCATACGTGATATAAGAGTTATGAGGTGCTTTTCGCGAACTAGACCTTTTAAATAAAGTGCCATCATAGACCATTCCATTTATATTATCGACATAATTGCTTTCAAGCAATTTTCTTGCTTCCTCACTGTAACCGTGGGCAACATAAAAGGCATCCAGTCCTTTTGCAAGTTCAATATAATAAGCTCTTGAACTCCTTACTGGACCAATATTGTCTGGCTTTTCACTTTGAAAAACGGCCATAAAACGGGTAACATCACCTTCGGCTAGAAGCTCATAGACGATATCAGCTTTATGCAAACCAGATTGCGGTCTTGCTTTTGGATCATTATTAACCATTACAGCAATTGCTCTTCCATCCGTTTTGGCTTCCGAGCCAATACCTGTTAATGGGAAGAAATATGGGTTTTCTTTCTCTTCCTCTACATTTTTCTCTCCCTTATCAACTACTTTTTCTTTATCCGGTTGTTTTACCGTTTCTTTAGCGCTGCATCCAGATAGCAGCAAAAGGAAAGCCGCCAAGATAACCGTCCATTTTTTCATTTAATAAACACCCCAATTCATCTCCAAGCTGAGAAACACTTTCACGCTTTACCTCTTTACTTATCTACAGTTTAACGCATTATTGACGGAAAGAGTACTGTTTTATTCATAACATCGTACATTCCACGCTGTGTTATACGAATGTATGGCAAATGTGTGGCAGAGAAGAAGGCAAGACTATAAATAGGATCTGAAAATTTATAGCCCCGCTCTTCCAACTCTGCTAATAGTCTTTTTTCCTGCTCGATTAATTTTTCGATAGGGAGGTCTGACATTATTCCGTTTAATGTTAGCGGTACTTCACATACGACTTCGGCATTCTCCACCATGACAATGCCCCCGCCTAATTCTTTCATTCTATTAAAAGCATGGAGAATATCACGTTTGTTTTTTCCGATTAAAATAATATCTCCTGTATTGGAATAGGAACTGGCTAACGCCGGCAAGGATGTTGCGAATCCCTTTAATAACGTATTGATTCGCCATTTTCCGTTTCGATCAATCAATGTAAAAAAGCATTCATCATGGTCTGATGATAATTCATCTTCCGACGCATCAATGGAAATCGAATATGGTTTTGTGATAACCGAGTTTTCCATCTTAATCCCAAATGGCATCGAAAATTGTAAATCATCCAAGGCTAAATCCCAATCCAGTTTCATTGGTGTTAGCCCATATTGATTCCAGTTAACCAACGTATATGCATCGTCCACTTTCACTCCGTTCCGCTTTACCCATTTTCCCTTTGCCAAAACGGAAACCGGTGTTGGATTTTCAATACTTGATAAAAAGTTAATATTAGCAACGCGGCCAGTGGCAATATTACCATGTAAATGGTCAATGTTGTAATACCTAGCTATATTTACGGTGGCCATATTATAGGCATCAATGACAGGGACGCCTTTTTCAATAGCAATCCGAATCATTTGATCGTTCATTCCTTGCTCATAAAAAGTTGAAGATGAACCATCCGTATTAAATAGTAATCTATCATATGCCTCGATGCCTAATCGCTTCATATCGTCCAAAATCTGCGGTAAATCAGGGCGAATCGAAGAATATCGTAATGACACCATATAGCCTTGCATTAGACGATTATAGACTTCTTCACCTGTCATCGCTTCATGGTCACAATCGGCACCTAAAAGCATCATTTTCGCTAAGGTCTTTTCCGAAGCACCGGGAAAATGTCCTTCGATTTGCTTGCGCATCCGTTTTGCTTCTTGGATCCAATGAAGCATCATATCATCGCCATTAAGCAGTTTTGGCCACCCTGTTAACTCTCCCCCCTGCAGAACCGCATCATGCTCAAGCCACGATTTAACATTACTATGCGAAAAAATTTCTTCTTCATTCAATATTTCCGTTTGTGAATCAAATCGACTCCACCAAAACATCGTTGTTGGAATCGAACAAAGATCCCTTATTAACGAAAACGCTTCCCTTTTTTTCAAATGTAAAATCAATGCCATATTGTCATTAATTAGTGTAGTCGTTCCAAATTGAGATGCATAGGCAGCTAATGTTAGGGGATTATATAATTGAAATGGATGTGCATGAGGTTCGATGTATCCTGGGACAAGAATCTCATTTGTGCAATCAATAATTTCACATGTCTCCATATTTGGTGGTAGGCTCTCGCCAACATAAACAATCCGATCTTCATAAATCCAAATATTAGCTCTCATCCATTGGCGAAATGTCTGATTTAAATACAATGCATTCTTCAACAAAATGGTTGGAGATGTTTTCCCATCCAAAACGGATACATGCATGCGTAAGTGTCTATTTTTCCAGCGGTAGCGTTGTTCCAGCATACCATGTCCCTCCCTTTAAAAACTATCTATATAATAAGAAGTTGATTTAACAATAAAGAAAGCCCTTACAAAAATTTCTTTAGATACTATAGTATCATATTTTACTATTTAAAGCAGTAAAGAATTGATAAATATTGTAAAAATTTTGTGAAGGAGTGAACAATTTGAATATTAAACCAAATATCGGGATTTTAAACGCATTGATACGCATTACCTTTGGATTGACGATTCTTGCTTGGAGCACATCAAAGCTAGTCAAAAAGCCGTGGAGGGATTCCTATTTGTTTGTTGCCTTGTGCGGGGCAATGAAGGTAGCTGAGGGAATTGTCCGCTATTGCCCAGTAACTGCATTATGTGAAAGATGCCAGGAGATGATTCAAGAGTATAACCAGACACCGGATTCCTTGGATGGAATGGAAGGTATGACAAACATGGATGGAGATTCGGTTGTACCTTACAATCCTTCTTAAAATATGTTCAATTTGTTCATATAATTTGAAATTTGTTCATATCAGCTTCAACTTTGTTTATTTCGTTCCATATTTTGTTCATATAACTATAAAATTTGTTCATAATACCTTAAACTTTGTTCATATCTAAAAAAAACAATGATTTCACCACATTAAAAGTAAAGGGGCCGACCATTAAATGGTCAGCCTTTTATCGTTAGACGTGTTGAATTGCTTTTGTCCCTATATCTTTTCGATAAAAAACGTTATTACATGTTAATTTCCCTAACTCACGATACACTTTTTCTTGTGCTTCCCCCAGGGTTTCAGCCTTTGCTCCAACGAGTAGCACCCTGCCGCCAGCAGTGACAAACTCACCTAATTCATTTTTGCATGTTCCTGCATGAAAGGTAACTACTTCATCATTAAAATCAGCTAGCCCTGTCAGCACAGCACCTTTTTCATAAGCCTCTGGGTACCCTTTCGCTGCCACAACAACACCGACCATCGGCTGCGCATCCCATACGAGTTCCGGGCTTTTTCCATCCAACAACTCTAAAATCACTGAAACTAAATCTGATTTTAACCTTGGTAAAATCACTTGTGTTTCCGGGTCGCCAAAGCGGGCATTAAATTCGATTACCTTAGGTCCGTCTGCTGTTTTTATCAAGCCTGCATATAATATTCCACAAAAACTACGGCCTTCTTGCACCATCGCTTTTGCAGCAGGAATCAGTACAGTACGAACCGCTTCCTGAACGGTTTCTGTACCAATCTGTGGTACCGGTGAATAAGCTCCCATTCCACCGGTATTTGGCCCTTGGTCGCCATCAAATGCTCGCTTATGATCTTGTGCAATTTCCAGCGGCACGACCACTTCCCCATTCACAAAAGCCATTAACGAAAATTCCTCACCGCTTAAAAACTCCTCAATGACGACGCGGGAAGAAGCTGCTCCAAACTTTTCATCAACAAGCATTTCCTCAAGACTTGCCACCGCTTCATCTTTTGTTAAAGCAACTATAACACCTTTCCCCGCGGCTAACCCATCTGCCTTAATTACAATAGGTGCACCTTTTTCCTCCACATATTGACGAGCAGCTTCAAATGAGGTAAAAACAGCATAATCTGCCGTTGGAATCTGGTATTTTTTCATCAATTCTTTCGCAAATGATTTACTTCCTTCAATCTCAGCTGCAGCTTTTCGCGGGCCAAACACAGGCAAACCAGCCGCTTCAAATTTGTCAGAAAGCCCTGCAAGGAGAGGGACCTCAGGCCCGATAATTGTTAAAGCCACTTCTTGTTCTTTAGCAAATTGAATTAGTCGTTCATGCTGAGATTCCTCAATCGAAACCAGTTCCGCCACATCTGTCATTCCAGCGTTTCCAGGGGCTGCAAATACTTTTTCAACCAGCTTGCTCCCGCTTACCTTCTGACAGATTGCATGCTCTCGCCCGCCTCGGCCAATGATTAGTACCTTCATCCATCACACCTCGTTTAATGTTTAAAGTGTCTTACGCCTGTAAACACCATGGCAATTCCGTATTCATCTGCTTTTTGGATTGAATCCGTATCACGAATCGACCCGCCTGGTTGAATGATTGCCGTGATTCCTGCTTTTGCCGCCGCCTCGACGGTATCATTCATTGGAAAGAAGGCATCGGAGGCAAGTGCCGCACCTTCTGCTTTTTCACCTGCCTGCTTTAAGGCAATTTCAGCCGAACCTACGCGGTTCATTTGTCCAGCGCCAATTCCTAAAGTCATGTCTTCACTTGAAACAACAATAGCATTCGATTTTACATGCTTCACGACTTTCCAGCCCAGTTTCAACGCTTCCCATTCAGCATCTGTCGGCTGTCTCTTCGTCGGAATGGTAATCTCTCCGTCCTCAAGTGAATAGCGGTCTTGATCTTGCACAAGCAATCCGCCTTCAATCGTCGTCATTTTCCTTTCAGCCTTTTTCGTTTCGTCAAACGAAATCGTTAGCAGGCGAAGATTCTTTTTACCTTTTAAAATGGCTAACGCTTCATCTGAGAAAGACGGTGCGATAATAATTTCTAAGAAAATTTCATGAAGCTTAGATGCTGTTTCCGCATCCACTTCACGATTAAAGGCAATAATGCCGCCAAATATAGAAACTGGGTCTGCCGCAAATGCCTTAGTAAAAGCATCAAACACTGTTTTACCTGTCCCGACACCGCATGGGTTCATATGCTTCACCGCCACGGCAGCAGGTTCCGAAAATTCCTTCACTATTTGTAGTGCCGCATCGGCATCATTGATATTGTTATAGGAAAGTTCTTTGCCATGAAGCTGTTTGGCATAAGCAATCGAAACAAGAGAACCAAGTGGTTTTTTATAAAATGCTGCTTGTTGATGCGGATTTTCCCCGTAACGTAATGTTTGCTTTAATTCATACGTAACAGTTAATTTTTCTGGTGTTTCTTCCTGAGCGAGCTCTGTCATGTACTCAGCAATTAAGGCATCATATGCTGCTGTGTGACGGAACACCTTGGCAGCCAGTTTTCTTCTTGTTTCAAGCTTCGTTTCACCATCAGCTTTTAATTCTGCAATCACAGTCGGATAATCAGCTGGATCGACTACAACCGTAACATATTGATGATTTTTCGCTGAAGCACGGAGCATGGTTGGTCCGCCAATATCAATATTCTCAATCGCATCAGCAATGGTTACATCCGATTTTTCAATCGTTTGCTGGAAAGGATAGAGATTAACGCAAACAAGCTGGATGGGTTCAATTCCATGTTCCATGAGCTGCTTTTGATGGTCTGCATCATCCTGTTTCGCCAGCAATCCTCCATGAATATACGGATTTAACGTTTTAACACGTCCCTCTAAAATTTCGGGAAAGCCAGTTACATCACTAACACTAAGAACAGGTATCCCTTGTTCTTGAAGCATTTTTTTCGTGCCGCCGGTTGAGATAATTTCAAAGCCTAGACTGACTAGCTCGCTTGCAAATTCACTAACCCCGCCTTTGTCAGAAACACTAATAAGTGCGCGCTTTTTCTTCATTTGTAACCTCTCCTTGTGTTAAAAGCATGTGTAGAATTGAAGGATATAACTTATGTTCAATCGTTTGAATTTTCTTTTGTAAGCTTTCTCTTGTTTCATTTTCTGCTATCCGGATTCGCTCTTGGACAATAATTGGTCCTGTATCCATGCCTTCATCAACAAAGTGGATGGTCACACCAGTCCATTTTGCTTTCGCGGCAAGTGCTTGACCAATAGCGTCTTTTCCTGGAAATTCTGGAAGCATTGATGGATGGATATTCACAATTCGTCCTTCATATACTTTTAGTAATGTTGACCCAATCAGACGCATATAGCCGGCTAGTACAATAAGGTCTACATTCAAATCCTGCAGCAGCGCAGCTATCTCTTTTTCATAATCCGCCTTACTGGGAAAATCTTTTGCTTTAAAAATAAAACAAGGAACTTCATTTGCTTTTGCTCTTTCAATGGCAAAAGCTCCCGGCTGATCGCAAACTAAAAGGGAAATTTCTGCAGGCAGCATACCAGCTTGAATCACATCGACGATAGCCTGAAAATTACTGCCGCTGCCTGAGGCAAACACTGCTATCTTTTTCATCGGCGGCCACCAAATCTTTGAATCTGAATTCCTTCTTGCTCTGAAACGACTCCGATTTCATAAGCCGTTTCACCAAAATCTTTGAAATGCGCCATTATATCAGCCGCATCTTTTTGGTCAACAGCGATGACCATACCAATTCCCATGTTAAAAATATTGTACATCTCTTGATACTCAATTTGACCAACCTCAGAGATCAATTTAAATATAGACGGAATTTGCCAGCTTTTTTCGTTCAGCTCTGCACCAAGTCCAGCCGGCAGCATCCGCGGGATATTTTCAATAAAACCGCCGCCAGTAATGTGGGCCATCCCTTTGAGTTGGAATTTTTTCAATGCCGCCAAAATTGATTTTACGTAAATTTTAGTTGGTTTTAATAATTCTTCTCCTAATGTACACCCAAGTTCATCGACAAACTCGATTAACGACCAGTTGTTAAACACTTTTCTAACGAGTGAGTAGCCATTGCTATGGATCCCGCTTGAAGCAAGGCCAATCAGGACATCCCCCGGCTTAATTGTTTCCCCTGTTATCAATCTCTTCTTTTCACAAGCGCCTACCGAAAACCCAGCAAGATCGTATTCCTCTTCACGATAAAGACCTGGCATTTCCGCTGTTTCACCACCAATTAAGGCACAGCCTGCCTGCTCACAGCCGTCAGCAATTCCTTTGACAATCGCCTCAATTTTTTCAGGAATTGCTTTGCCGCATGCAATATAATCTAAAAAGTAAAGCGGTTCTGCTCCTTGGACAACGATATCATTGACACACATCGCTACCGCATCGATTCCAATCGTATCGTGACGGTCCATCATAAACGCAATCATCAGTTTCGTGCCAACGCCATCGGTGCCTGACACCAGTACCGGCTCCTTTAAGCCAAGTGTAGATAGATCAAACATGCCTCCAAAGCCGCCGAGACTTCCAATCGCCCCAGTCCTGGCTGTCCGCTGTACATGTTTTTTCATCCGCTCAACGGCTTCATAGCCTGCTTCGATATTTACTCCCGCTTGTGTATACGCATTTGCCAAGACCGTCACCCCTTTTGATAATAATACTGTAGTGTATCTGGATAGATTTCTGTAGGATAATTTCCGTTAAAGCAGCCGAGGCAAAAACCATTTATGCCTTCTGGGTCAAGTGCCTTTACCAAGCCAGCCTCACTTAAAAATGTTAAAGAGTCTGCTCCAATCAGCTGGCGAATTTCCTCGACCGACTTATCAGAAGCAATCAATTCTTCTTTTGATGACGTATCAATTCCATAGAAGCACGGATTTTTTATCGGAGGGGAACTAATCACCACGTGTACCTCTGTCGCTCCGGCATCTTTCAGCATGGTAACAATTCTTCTACTTGTCGTGCCACGAACGATTGAGTCGTCGACCATAATAACCCGTTTCCCTTCCACAACACCGCGAACCGGAGACAGCTTCATTTTTACTCCCTGCTCCCTGAGTGACTGGGAAGGCTGGATAAAGGTTCTGCCGACATATTTGTTTTTGATTAATCCCATTTCATACGGTATCCCCGTCGCTTCTGCATAGCCGATCGCCGCTGAAATACTGGAATCTGGCACTCCTGTCACAACATCCGCATCAATTGGCGCCTCAATTGCCAGCCTTTTTCCTAATTTTTTGCGGGCAGTATGGACATTGACACCTTGAATATTACTATCTGGTCTTGAAAAATAGACATACTCCATCATGCAGATCGCTTTTGTTGAGCTCATCGCAAATCGCTCTGACATAAGTCCATTTTCGTTAATAATTAACAGTTCGCCTGGCATAATGTCGCGGATATATTCAGCACCGATTACATCAAAAGCACATGTTTCCGATGCCACCACATAAGCATCTCCAAGGCAGCCAAGCGAAAGCGGTCTTAGACCGTGAGGGTCAAGAGCTACCATTAATTCTGTTTCCGTCATAATTAAATAGGCATAAGCCCCCTTTAACATGGACAGCGCATTTTTCACCTGTTCCTTCATTTGGAGAAAACCGCTTCTTCTAATTAGATGGGCTAATACCTCAGTGTCTGAACTTGTTTGAAAAATACTTCCCTGTGCTTCAAGCTGATGTTTTAAGTAATTGGCATTCACAAGGTTGCCATTATGGGCAAGGGCAAGGCTGCCATTTTGCGAATGGAACAGCAGGGGCTGGACATTTTCATAGCCGCCGCCCCCTGCTGTAGCATAGCGGACATGACCGATTGCTGCAGACCCTGTTAATTGGGACATCGCTTCTTCTGTAAAAATTTCTGCCACGAGCCCTTCACCCTTGGCCCCTTTAAGGGTTTTACCATCAGAGACAACGATGCCGGTACCCTCCTGGCCGCGGTGCTGCAGGCTGTGAAGCCCGTAATAGGTTAATTGGGCGGCATCCTGATGTCCAAAGACACCAAAGATGCCGCATTCTTCGTTTAATCCCTTGATTTCAGCAAGCATGGGATCGCCCCTTTCCAGGCAGCTTTTAATTCATCAACTGAAGACTCAAGAACAGGAACAGTTCCATTTAGAACTCGCAATGCAGCCGATTCATTCACTTCACCGATAAGACTCGCGTCTACTAAACTTTCAAACTCTGCTTGATGTTCTTTTTTTACTGATAAAAGAAAACGTGATTGTGTTTCACTGAATAATGCAGAAATTGAATCTCCTGTTATATTCACATCAGCCCCAAGCCCTTCACCTGCAAAAAGACATTCTGAAAGGGCAACAGCTAAACCGCCTTCTGACAAGTCGTGTGCAGATTGAATCAATCCAGCACGAATCGCAGCTAGAACCTGGCGTTGTCTTTCTTTTTCCATTTCAATATTTAATTCTGGTGCTTTTCCGGAAATTTTTCCGTTCAACAATTTTTGCAGCTCACTGCCGCCAAATTCCGGTTTCGTTTCCCCGACTAAATAAATAAGGTCGCCGCTTGTTTTAAAATGCTGAGTTGTAATATGGTCTAGGTCTGTTATAAGTCCAACCATTCCAATAACAGGTGTGGGGTAAATCGCTGTACCGCTTGTTTCGTTATATAATGATACGTTTCCGCCGATAACAGGTGTTTCAAGGACACGGCAGGCTTCACTGATTCCATCGGCTGATTTTTCAATTTGCCAGAATACCTCTGGCTTTTCAGGATTCCCAAAATTCAAGTTATCGGTAATTGCTAATGGTTCTGCACCAGAACATACAATGTTACGGGCAGCTTCTGCGACAGCAATTTTTCCACCGGTTTCTGGATCCAAATACACATAACGGGAATTACAATCCGTGGTCATCGCTAGTGCTTTACGGGTCCCTCTAATACGGGTTACAGCAGCATCTGAACCTGGTGATACAACTGTGTTGGTGCGCACCATGTAATCATATTGCTCATAAACCCATTCCTTGCTGGCAATGGTAGGCTGGCTTAACAATTTTAATAATGTATCCTTGAGGTCATTGACCTTTGGTACTTCATTTTCCATCGCTTGGAATTCAGCAAAGTAGGCTGGTTCTTTGGATGGTTTGTGATAAACCGGTGCATCCTCAGCCAATGCATCGACTGGCAGGTCAGCAACCACTTCCCCTTTATGGAACAGGCGGAATTGTTTATCGTCCGTTACCTTTCCAATTGCAACAGCTTCTAAATCATATTTTGAAAAAAGATCCTTGATCTCTTGTTCTCTGCCTTTTTTCACGACAATGAGCATCCGTTCCTGTGATTCAGACAGCATCATTTCATAAGCAGTCATTCCGGTTTCGCGTTGCGGAACAAGGTCTAAATTCATCTCGATGCCCATCCCGGCTTTGCTGGCCATTTCTGAAGAAGAGCTGGCGAGTCCCGCGGCACCCATATCCTGAATCCCAACAAGAGCATCCGAATGGATAAGCTCCAAGCATGCTTCTAACAACAGCTTTTCCATGAATGGGTCGCCGACTTGAACCGCTGGGCGATTTTCATCGGACTGCTCGGTTAATTCTTCAGAAGCAAATGTTGCACCGTGAATTCCGTCACGGCCAGTCTTTGCACCTACATACATTACGGTATTGCCAAGACCGTGAGCCTGACCTTTTTTAATATCTTCATGATTTATCAGACCGACACACATCGCATTGACGAGAGGATTTCCATCATAGGACGGGTCAAACTGCACCTCACCGCCGACTGTAGGAATCCCGATGCAGTTGCCGTAGCCGGCAATACCTGCGACTACTTCTTTAAATAAATAGCGCACTCTGGCTGTATCCAGTTCGCCAAAGCGAAGCGAGTTTAGCATGGCAATTGGACGTGCGCCCATCGAAAATACATCACGGATTATTCCGCCGACGCCGGTGGCAGCGCCTTGGTATGGTTCAATTGCGGATGGGTGGTTATGGCTTTCAATTTTAAACACAACCGCCTGACCGTCGCCGATATCGACAATTCCGGCACCTTCGCCGGGACCTTGAAGAACTCTTTCACCAGAGGTTGGGAATCTTTTTAGAACCGGCTTCGAGTTTTTATAACTGCAGTGCTCCGACCACATTACCGAGAAAAGGCCTGTTTCAGTATAATTCGGTGTACGGCCGAGAATCGATTCAATCATTGTGAATTCTTCATCTGACAAACCCATTTGCTGATATAGTTTCTGTTCTTTGATTTGTTCTGGATTTGGTTCAAGCGTTAACAACATTTGCTTCCCTCCATGTCTTCACAATCGATTGAAACAATTTTAGTCCGTCGGCACCGCCGAGCAATTCATCTACCGCTCTTTCCGGGTGCGGCATCATTCCAAGAACATTTCCTTTTTCATTTGTGATACCCGCGATATCAGCAAGACTTCCGTTCGGATTTTGCTGATAGGTAAACACGATTTGGTTATTTTCCTTTAATTGAGCGAGCGTTTGCTCATCACAATAGTAATTTCCTTCACCATGGGCGACCGGAATCGTAATGGTTTGGCCTTGTTCGTATTCAGCAGTAAATATCGTTCTGTTGGTTTCTACTTTTAGTTCAACTGGTTTGCAAATAAATGATAGACTTTCATTCCGTCTCATTGCACCTGGCAGTAAGCCTGCTTCAAGAAGGATTTGGAATCCATTGCATACCCCAAGAATTGGCTTGCCAGCTTCGGCTGCTTTTACAACTTCTTTCATTACGTTGCTAAAACGGGCAATCGCTCCCGACCTTAGATAGTCGCCATAAGAAAAACCGCCTGGCAGGAGAATCCCGTCATATTCAGCCAAGCTTTCAGTATCGTGCCACACATATTCGACTTCCTCGCCAAGTTCATCTTGAATCGCATGAAACATATCGACATCACAGTTCGAGCCCGGAAAAACAATAACCGCAAATTTCACTGGGCGACACACTCCTCTACCTCATAGCGGTAATCTTCAATAACTGGATTGGCTAACAGTTTCGTACAAATCTCGTTTACGACTTCATCAAGGTCGCGATCTGATTTTTCAATCGTGAGTTCCATATATTTGCCGATGCGGACATCGGTTACTTCTTGATAATTTAACGAATTTAATGAATGAGTTACAGCCTTGCCTTGTGGATCTAATACACTTTCTCTCAATGTAACGTATACTTTGACTTTAAACATGCTGATGACCTCCAAGTCTTATTAAAATCGTTTCATATGCATCTGTTAAACTTCCTAAATCACGGCGGAATACATCTTTATCCAGCTTTTCATTTGTTTTTTGATCCCATAAGCGGCATGTATCAGGAGAAATTTCATCAGCTAATAAAATTTGTCCCTGTACGTCTTTGCCAAACTCAAGTTTAAAATCGATTAAGTTTATGCCTAGTTCTGCAAAAAAGCTCGATAAAACCGCATCTACTTCCAGCGCTTTTTCTCGTAAAATACTAATCTCTTCGGCTGTCGCCGCTTTTAGTTCAAGGATATGATCCACTGTTACCAGCGGGTCACCCAGTGCATCATCTTTCAAATAAAACTCAACTATTGGTGCTGAAAGCGGCGCCCCTTCTTCGATTCCCAATCTTTTTGAAAAACTGCCAGCGGCCACGTTACGAACCACTACTTCTAGCGGAATGATGGTTACTTTCTTCACCAGCTGCTCCGTTTCGGAAACTCTTTTGATAAAGTGTGATTCAATTCCTTGTTCTTTTAGCTTTAAAAATAACAAACTAGTAATCTCGTTATTGAGTCGGCCTTTACCAGTGATTTCTGCTTTCTTTTCTCCGTTAAAAGCGGTGGCTGAATCTTTGTATTCAACTAATACAACATTTTCTTCATCTGTTTTGTAAATTCGCTTAGCTTTTCCTTCATAAAGCAGTTCTTTCATGGTGAATCACTCCTTATTTTCAATATTGGGAATCTTTCTAATAAAGAAGGGGCACGTAGTCATCTAACTGTAGCCTCACTTCTGTTTTTTTATCTAATTTCAATCACTAAGAACCTTTATTGTGACCGTCTGCTCACCTTTTTTCTGTTTACGGTCACAATTATTGTTTTTTGTGACCGTAAACCCTCTTTTTCCTAGCTCATGGTTACAATTACCTGCTTTTTGTGACCGAATCCTCAATTGTCCTTGAGTTTCGGTCACTAAGCACCTTACCCGTTCAACCCTAATCGATCAAAAATGGTATCTACATGCTGCAGATGATAGTGATAGTCAAAACAATCCGCTATTTCCTCAGGAGAAAGCAATGCGGTAATTTTTCCTTCCGCTTCAATCAGTCCACGGAATGGTACTTGTTTTTCCCACGCCTCCATCGTTTTTGGCTGCACCGTATCGTAAGCTTCTTCGCGCGACAAGCCTTTATCAATTAATGCCAGAAGAACACGCTGCGAATAGATTAGCCCTAAGGTGCGCTCCATGTTGCGCTTCATATTCTCCGGATAAACAGTCAAATTTTTAATAATGTTAGCAAAGCGATTTAGCATATAATTCAAAGCAATTGTCGCATCTGGTAAAATGATGCGTTCCGCTGATGAATGTGAGATATCACGTTCATGCCATAACGGAACATTCTCATAAGCCGTCATCATATAACCGCGAATCACGCGGGCCATGCCAGTCATATTTTCTGAGCCAATTGGATTCCGTTTATGCGGCATTGCTGATGACCCTTTTTGTCCTTTTGCAAAAAACTCTTCTACTTCACGTGTTTCACTCTTTTGCAGTCCACGAACCTCTACCGCAAATTTTTCAATCGAAGTAGCAATCAAAGCAATAGCTGACATGTAGTGAGCATGGCGGTCCCGCTGCAGTGTTTGCGTCGAGATTGGCGCCTGGCCAAGACCTAATTTTTCACAAACATACTGTTCAACAAATGGATTAATATTTGCATAGGTTCCAACAGCACCGGAAATTTTTCCAAACTCTACCCCCTGTGCCGCTTGCTTAAGACGCTCCAAGTTGCGTTTCATTTCTTCATACCAGAGTGCAAGCTTTAAGCCAAAAGTAGTTGGTTCCGCATGTACCCCGTGAGTTCGTCCCATCATCACAGTCATTTTGTGTTCAATTGCTTTATTTCTTAAAATCTCAATAAAGTTTTCCAAGTCTTTTAATAATATGGCATTAGCTTGCTTCAACACATAGGAAAGTGCCGTGTCCACAACATCCGTTGAAGTTAGTCCATAATGAACCCACTTCCGCTCTTCACCTAATGTTTCTGAAACCGCACGGGTAAAAGCAACCACATCGTGTCTTGTTTCTTCTTCAATTTCTTTAATACGATCAATATTAAACGAAGCATTTTCACGAAGCTTCTTAACATCTTCTTTCGGGATTTCCCCTAATTCTGCCCATGCTTCACATGCAAGGATTTCCACCTCAAGCCAGGCATTAAAGCGGTTCTCCTCTGTCCAGATAGCTCCCATTTCAGGTCTTGTGTAACGATCAATCATGTTTTATCCTCCGATCATTTCTTTTGCTGAACACCAGATGCTGCTTTCACCAATTTCCCTAAGAGCCTCATCTACGTTATCCTTCAAAATGGTAACATGCCCCATCTTCCTTTTCAATTTTGGCTCCTTTTTGCCGTATAAATGAACCTTCCAGCCTGTCATAGTCGGGATTTCCTTAAACAGGCCGTCAAGATGCTCTCCTAATAGATTGACCATAACTGCTGGTTTTAATAGCTCCGTGCTTCCTAATGGCCAATTACAGATAGCACGGATATGCTGTTCGAACTGTGACGTCCCACAGGCCTCGATTGAATAGTGACCTGAATTATGCGGTCTCGGAGCCAATTCATTTATATAAATCGTGCCATCGCTTGTCACAAACATCTCTACAGCGAGAGTCCCTACCAATCCAAGCGAATCAGCAATCTGCTTCGCCCTTTGAATGGCCATTTCCCCCAATTCTTCAGAGATACGGGCCGGAACAATCGTTGTATGCAAAATATTTTCTTCATGAATGTTTTCCGCTACTGGAAAAAAAGCCGTTTCCCCATCTAGCTTTCGCGTAACAATGACGGAAATTTCTTTTTCGAAAGGAATCCATTTTTCTAACACGCAGCTGCCATGCTTAAGAAGCGGATTTGCTTTAGATAAATCCTGCTTAGATTTAATCACAAGCTGTCCTTTGCCATCATAGCCGCCTCTTGCTGTTTTCAATACAGCTGGATAGCCAATCAATTCTATTTTTAAAAATAGCTCTTCTATACTGTTAATGACCTCATAACGAGCTACCTCTACTCCAGCTTGCTGGATGGCTGCTTTTTCACTGATTCGGTCTTGCGTTATCGTTAAAAGGTTTTTCCCCTGTGGAACATATGCCTTTTCACAAAGCCATCCTAATGTATCGGCATCGATATTCTCAAATTCATAAGTAATTACATCGCTCACCTCAGCTAATCTGCTGATTACTTCGCGGTCATTGTATGCGCCGATAATTTCAAAGTCAGCCACTTGTCCGCATGGAGAGTCTGCTGCCGGCTCTAAAACAGCGATTCGAAAGCCCTGTGCTTTAGCAGATAATGCCATCATTCTGCCGAGCTGCCCGCCGCCGATAATGCCAATGGTCGCTCCAGGTAAAATCGTTTTGTTATGCAAGTTGATCACTACTTTCTAGTACCTCTAGTTTAATAGTTTCTCTTCTAGCTTCTAATTTATCTGCGAGTGCAGTGTCTTCCGTTGCTAATATTTGAGCAGCGAGTAGTCCTGCATTCACCGCACCAGCTTTACCAATCGTAACCGTTGCAACCGGAACACCGCCTGGCATTTGCACAATCGATAGCAAGGAGTCTAATCCATTTAATGCTTGTGATTGAACAGGAACACCGATTACCGGCAACGTCGTTTTTGCTGCGACCATCCCGGGAAGATGTGCAGCACCGCCCGCTCCAGCAATAATAACCTTTAAGCCTCTTTCTCTAGCTTCTTTTGCATATGAAAACATTAAATCAGGTGTACGATGGGCAGAAACAACCTTTTTTTCATAGGCGATTTCGAACTGATTGAGAACTGTACAAGCATGTTTCATCGTTTCCCAGTCTGACTTGCTCCCCATGATGACTCCGACAAGATTTCCCATCCTTAATCCTCCTTTTTTAACCAAATAAAATACCCGAAACAAATAGCATCTCAATCAAGAGAAAGCCATTTGTCCGGGCATACATAATTAAGGTCAACAAACAGGAAGCCTTCGCCCCTTATTGTGCCGAACATATTGACTTTCCCTCATAGTCCAATAATTTACGGTTATTGGGTAGAAACTTATGGGCCATATTCCCATGGATATACGAGGGTAAAGATAATTGGTTTAATCAACTAGCTTAATCATACCAATTCAGCCATTTAGATGTCAACAAATATATCGAACATTATTTTAAAACAGCACTATAATGTTCGTGTTTTAGTCGATTAATTTCGCTTCAAAGACGATTTGGCGACCGATTGGCTCATAAATCGTTTCATTACCTTTTTTTACTTCTTGAAAAATTGGCTTCTCTGTTCTGCGGACAGGAACATAACCTTGCTGTTTCATTCTATTTAAGCAGTCCTCAATACTTTCATTTTCCTGCACTTCAAATTGCAGTTTCTTTTTGCCCATAAAAATAATTTCCCTCTTTTCACTGATTTCAAAAACATATTCAAAATTAAACATCAGGATAATCGTATCCATTATTAAACTTGTTTCAACACAAGAGCGCTTCTTTTATATTATGCTTCCTACACTTTATCACAAATGCTTATTAATTCCTGATGATTTTTAATCAATTGTACAAAATAAATATACATATACATTCTTTAAAGTTAAAGGAGCGATTTTTTGCTAAAAAAAGTATTTCTTCCTTTTTTTCTTCTGGCAAGTATTGTTTTAATCCCATTCACTGCTTACGCAGATATCCCCATTGACTCTCAAAAAGCAGCATTTATTCGTAACGATAATTTGTGGATGAAAATTGGAAAAGAAGAAAAAATGCTTACCAATGGTGAATTCATAAGATATCCAAAGTGGTCTCATGACGGGAACTGGATTGCCTACCTAAAAGGAAAAAGAGAAATTGGAAACTACCTCAATAATGGTGAACTATGGGTATACAATATTAGAATGAACAAACACGTTATAATCAAACCCAATGTAAACAATAATTTCCAATGGTCCTCTCAACAAAATAAACTTGCTTTTCTCGTTAAGACCGATTTATTTGTTGTTAATACTGAACCATCAAATCTATTTCTTGTTAATCAACTCGCAGCCAAAGTTGAAAACTTTTCATGGTTCCCGAATGGGAGAGACCTATTTATTTCCACTAAGAAAAGCCAGAGACTTCACACTGATATCCACTTATCAAAACTATCTTTTGAAACAAGCCAGAAAAAGCCTGTAACAAAGCAAATGTATACCATACCTGTTGGGGAAAATGAATACTATGTAAGCACCAGCCAGTTTAAATGGTCCCACGACAGTATGTGGATCAGCTTTTTATTAATTCCAACGGCATCGATGTCTGCAGACAGTAATACTCTATGTATACTTTCTCAGAATGGACAGGTTTTTCAAAGGATGGATGAAATGCTAAATGATGAGGAATGGTTTCAATGGGCCCCAACCAAGAATATTCTCGGTTACATAAAGGGGTTTGGCAGAGAAGCTATGAAAAATAAACAATTAATGACGGTACATATACCATCCTTTCACAAAAAACTATTAACTCCCCAGGATTACGCTGATCGAGATTTTATTTGGAAAAATAATCATAAACTATACGTTTCACGTTCTATAGAAAGTGAATTGGTTGAAGTCAATGAACGACCGCTGCCAAGTATATTTAAAATTACGAATAAGCAAAAGCAAGTTACCTTCCCTGCAAAAAATGAAGGCGATTTTGTTCCGCAAAATTATCGTAATCAGCTAATTTGGATTAGAACAGATCGTGAGAAAGCCAATATTTTCGTGTCACCTATTCATACTAAGGTGGAAAAGCAATGGATTAAAGACTTCACATTACCAAGCTGGTACTATGAAAAATGGAATTGGGAGGAGGTTTTTAGTTTATATAAAGACCAATCATCTTGAAATTACCTTTAAAGAACACAAAAAGACAACCTAATTCAGGTTGTCTTTCATTTGCCTGGCAACGTCCTACTCTCACAGGGACAAAGTCCCAACTACCATCGGCGCTGAGAAGCTTAACTTCCGTGTTCGGTATGGGAACGGGTGTGACCTTCTCGCCATTATTGCCAGACTATTTTTGCTTGAGGTTTCATTCCCTCAAAACTAGATAATGCAGAAGAAGTGTTGTAAAAACGAGTTCGCTTTAAAACTTGGTTAAGTCCTCGATCGATTAGTATCAGTCAGCTCCACATGTCGCCATGCTTCCACCTCTGACCTATCAACCTGATCATCTTTCAGGGATCTTACTAGCTTGACGCTATGGGAAATCTCATCTTGAGGGGGGCTTCATGCTTAGATGCTTTCAGCACTTATCCCGTCCGCACATAGCTACCCAGCGATGCCTTTGGCAAGACAACTGGTACACCAGCGGTGCGTCCATCCCGGTCCTCTCGTACTAAGGACAGCTCCTCTCAAATTTCCTGCGCCCACGACGGATAGGGACCGAACTGTCTCACGACGTTCTGAACCCAGCTCGCGTACCGCTTTAATGGGCGAACAGCCCAACCCTTGGGACCGACTACAGCCCCAGGATGCGATGAGCCGACATCGAGGTGCCAAACCTCCCCGTCGATGTGGACTCTTGGGGGAGATAAGCCTGTTATCCCCGGGGTAGCTTTTATCCGTTGAGCGATGGCCCTTCCATGCGGAACCACCGGATCACTAAGCCCGACTTTCGTCCCTGCTCGACTTGTAGGTCTCGCAGTCAAGCTCCCTTGTGCCTTTACACTCTACGAATGATTTCCAACCATTCTGAGGGAACCTTTGGGCGCCTCCGTTACTCTTTAGGAGGCGACCGCCCCAGTCAAACTGCCCACCTGACACTGTCTCCCACCCCGATAAGGGGTGCGGGTTAGAATTTCAATACAGCCAGGGTAGTATCCCACCGACGCCTCCACCGAAGCTAGCGCTCCGGTTTCTACGGCTCCTACCTATCCTGTACAAGCTGTACCAAAATTCAATATCAGGCTACAGTAAAGCTCCACGGGGTCTTTCCGTCCTGTCGCGGGTAACCTGCATCTTCACAGGTACTATAATTTCACCGAGTCTCTCGTTGAGACAGTGCCCAGATCGTTACGCCTTTCGTGCGGGTCGGAACTTACCCGACAAGGAATTTCGCTACCTTAGGACCGTTATAGTTACGGCCGCCGTTTACTGGGGCTTCGATTCAGAGCTTCGCTTGCGCTAACCCCTCCTCTTAACCTTCCAGCACCGGGCAGGCGTCAGCCCCTATACTTCGCCTTGCGGCTTCGCAGAGACCTGTGTTTTTGCTAAACAGTCGCCTGGGCCTATTCACTGCGGCTCTTCGAGGCTATGAACCCCAAAGAGCACCCCTTCTCCCGAAGTTACGGGGTCATTTTGCCGAGTTCCTTAACGAGAGTTCTCTCGCTCACCTTAGGATTCTCTCCTCGCCTACCTGTGTCGGTTTGCGGTACGGGCACCTTTTATCTCGCTAGAGGCTTTTCTTGGCAGTGTGGAATCAGGAACTTCGGTACTATATTTCCCTCGCTGTCACAGCTCAGCCTTTGCGGTAAGCGGATTTTCCTACTTACCAGCCTAACTGCTTAGACGCGCATATCCAACAGCGCGCTTACCCTATCCTCCTGCGTCCCCCCATCACTCAAACGATAAAGAGGTGGTACAGGAATATCAACCTGTTGTCCATCGCCTACGCCTTTCGGCCTCGGCTTAGGTCCCGACTAACCCTGAGCGGACGAGCCTTCCTCAGGAAACCTTAGGCATACGGTGGATGAGATTCTCACTCATCTTTCGCTACTCATACCGGCATTCTCACTTCTAAGCGCTCCACCAGTCCTTACGGTCTAGCTTCAACGCCCTTAGAACGCTCTCCTACCACTGACACCTACGGTGTCAATCCACAGCTTCGGTGATACGTTTAGCCCCGGTACATTTTCGGCGCAGAGTCACTCGACCAGTGAGCTATTACGCACTCTTTAAATGGTGGCTGCTTCTAAGCCAACATCCTGGTTGTCTAAGCAACTCCACATCCTTTTCCACTTAACGTATACTTTGGGACCTTAGCTGGTGGTCTGGGCTGTTTCCCTTTTGACTACGGATCTTATCACTCGCAGTCTGACTCCCACGGATAAGTCTTTGGCATTCGGAGTTTGTCTGAATTCGGTAACCCGATGAGGGCCCCTAGTCCAAACAGTGCTCTACCTCCAAGACTCTAACTACGTGAGGCTAGCCCTAAAGCTATTTCGGAGAGAACCAGCTATCTCCAAGTTCGATTGGAATTTCTCCGCTACCCACACCTCATCCCCGCACTTTTCAACGTGCGTGGGTTCGGGCCTCCATCCAGTGTTACCTGGACTTCACCCTGGACATGGGTAGATCACCTGGTTTCGGGTCTACGACCACATACTCATTCGCCCTATTCAGACTCGCTTTCGCTGCGGCTCCGTCTCTTCAACTTAACCTTGCATGTAATCGTAACTCGCCGGTTCATTCTACAAAAGGCACGCTATCACCCATAAACGGGCTCTAACTACTTGTAGGCACACGGTTTCAGGAACTATTTCACTCCCCTTCCGGGGTGCTTTTCACCTTTCCCTCACGGTACTGGTTCACTATCGGTCACTAGGGAGTATTTAGCCTTGGGAGATGGTCCTCCCTGCTTCCGACCGGATTTCACGTGTCCGGCCGTACTCAGGATCCACTCAGGAGGGAACGAAGTTTCAACTACAGGGCTTTTACCTTCTATGACGGACCTTTCCAGGTCGCTTCATTTACCCCGTTCCTTTGTAACTCCATGTAGAGTGTCCTACAACCCCAAGAGGCAAGCCTCTTGGTTTGGGCTATGTCCCGTTTCGCTCGCCGCTACTCAGGGAATCGCGTTTGCTTTCTCTTCCTCCGGGTACTTAGATGTTTCAGTTCCCCGGGTATGCCTTCAATACCCTATGTATTCAGGTAAAGATACTGTTCCATTACGAACAGTGGGTTCCCCCATTCGGAAATCTCCGGATCAAAGCTTACTTACAGCTCCCCGAAGCATATCGGTGTTAGTCCCGTCCTTCATCGGCTCCTAGTGCCAAGGCATTCACCGTGCGCCCTTTCTAACTTAACCTAAAAGGTTTTACTCTAATTAAATAGAGAGAAAAACTAAAATGGCGATTACTCGATGTTTACTTTGCTTCTTCTTACGATTATCTAGTTTTCAAAGAACGATTAAAAAAAGCTTTGAGAGAAAATTGCTCCCTCAAAACTAAACAAACAGAAAACAATCAAACAAACTATTTTGTCTGGCTCATATGTCCAGCTTATATCCTTAGAAAGGAGGTGATCCAGCCGCACCTTCCGATACGGCTACCTTGTTACGACTTCACCCCAATCATCTGTCCCACCTTAGGCGGCTGGCTCCTTACGGTTACCCCACCGACTTCGGGTGTTACAAACTCTCGTGGTGTGACGGGCGGTGTGTACAAGGCCCGGGAACGTATTCACCGCGGCATGCTGATCCGCGATTACTAGCGATTCCGGCTTCATGTAGGCGAGTTGCAGCCTACAATCCGAACTGAGAATGGTTTTATGGGATTGGCTAGACCTTGCGGTTTCGCAGCCCTTTGTACCATCCATTGTAGCACGTGTGTAGCCCAGGTCATAAGGGGCATGATGATTTGACGTCATCCCCACCTTCCTCCGGTTTGTCACCGGCAGTCACCTTAGAGTGCCCAACTGAATGCTGGCAACTAAGATCAAGGGTTGCGCTCGTTGCGGGACTTAACCCAACATCTCACGACACGAGCTGACGACAACCATGCACCACCTGTCACTCTGTCCCCCGAAGGGGAACGTCCTATCTCTAGGATTGTCAGAGGATGTCAAGACCTGGTAAGGTTCTTCGCGTTGCTTCGAATTAAACCACATGCTCCACCGCTTGTGCGGGCCCCCGTCAATTCCTTTGAGTTTCAGCCTTGCGGCCGTACTCCCCAGGCGGAGTGCTTAATGCGTTAGCTGCAGCACTAAAGGGCGGAAACCCTCTAACACTTAGCACTCATCGTTTACGGCGTGGACTACCAGGGTATCTAATCCTGTTTGCTCCCCACGCTTTCGCGCCTCAGCGTCAGTTACAGACCAGAAAGCCGCCTTCGCCACTGGTGTTCCTCCACATCTCTACGCATTTCACCGCTACACGTGGAATTCCGCTTTCCTCTTCTGCACTCAAGTCCCCCAGTTTCCAATGACCCTCCACGGTTGAGCCGTGGGCTTTCACATCAGACTTAAAGGACCGCCTGCGCGCGCTTTACGCCCAATAATTCCGGACAACGCTTGCCACCTACGTATTACCGCGGCTGCTGGCACGTAGTTAGCCGTGGCTTTCTGGTTAGGTACCGTCAAGGTACCGGCAGTTACTCCGATACTTGTTCTTCCCTAACAACAGAGCTTTACGACCCGAAGGCCTTCATCACTCACGCGGCGTTGCTCCATCAGACTTTCGTCCATTGTGGAAGATTCCCTACTGCTGCCTCCCGTAGGAGTCTGGGCCGTGTCTCAGTCCCAGTGTGGCCGATCACCCTCTCAGGTCGGCTACGCATCGTCGCCTTGGTGAGCCGTTACCTCACCAACTAGCTAATGCGCCGCGGGCCCATCTGTAAGTGTCAGCCGAAACCGACTTTCAGCTTTTCCTCATGTGAGGAAAAGGATTATCCGGTATTAGCTCCGGTTTCCCGAAGTTATCCCAGTCTTACAGGCAGGTTGCCCACGTGTTACTCACCCGTCCGCCGCTAACCAACAGGAGCAAGCTCCTATTGGTTCGCTCGACTTGCATGTATTAGGCACGCCGCCAGCGTTCGTCCTGAGCCAGGATCAAACTCTCCAAGAAAGTTGATTAGCTCATAAAATAAAACGTTGGCTTAGTTTCGATAAGAAACTAATATTATTGTTTGTTGACGTTTTTGTTTGTTTAGTTTTCAAAGAACAATTTATTACTTCGTTAAGAAGCAACTTTATTACTTTATCATGTCGTTCATAATAAGTCAACAGTTTTTTTAAATGTTATCAACATCTTCAAATTGCTAACTCGTCATTAACGACTGCTTTAATATAATAACACCATGAATATACAACGTCAACAACAAATTTGAACTTTTTTATTCTTTTTTCAATCGAATAAGAAAAAGCTAACCAAACTGGTCTTACCCCTGTCAAGTAGACAACATAAAAAAGCTAAGCTGCCAACGCGTGTCGATATTCAATCGGCGCGCGTTGTTTTAGTTTCTTTTGAATACGTTTGTAATTGTAATGATAAATATAATCCTCAATCGCTTGTCGTATCTCCACTTCTGATTTACACTGTTCAATATACAACTTCTCTGTTTTGAGATGCGAAAAGAAGGATTCAATGCAAGCATTATCCAGGCAGTTTCCTTTGCGAGAGTGGCTGCCCTTAATGCTGTATGCTTCTAATCGATTGTTGTATCCCTTAGACGTATACTGAAAGCCTTGATCCGAATGGAGAACAGCTTCAGCTACGTCTTTTTTCTTTGTCCATATTTCTACTGTATTCAAAACAAGTTCAAGGTCGTTTCGTTTCGAAAGTTCCCATGACACAATCTCATTATTAAATAGATCTTGAATTACCGATAGGTAATAGAATTGCTTACCATCTGAGACATATGTTATATCCGTTACCATTTTTTGATTAGGTCCTGTTGCCTTAAATTTTCTCTTTAGGCGATTCGGATGGATTACGGATGGAGTATGACCATGGCGCTTTCTTTTCTTTCGGATGACAGACTGGATGTTCATTTCTTTCATCAATCGGTACACCTTTTTATGATTAATCTTATAATCATTTTCCTTTAACAAATAGGTCATACGAGGGCAGCCAACTTCGGGATGAAGTATATGAATGCCCATCATGTGTTCACATATATCTTGGTCTTGTTTTGTTCTTTCATCGCGTTTAAATTGAGTGGACCTCCATTTATAGTAGCTTGCTCTTTTAATATAAGCGATTTCCAATAACCATGTGATTGGATAGACATCCCTTAATCCTTCTATGATTTCATACTTGCTCTGTTGGGGGATTTCTCCTCCTTTACTAGATTTGGATACTGCTTTTTTAAATAATCCACCTGTGCCTTTAGGTAATCTCTTTCTTCTTCTACTGACTTAAAATTAGTACAAGGTCGACCTTTTAATGGATTAGACACTCCACTTCGTTCTTCAAATTTCTCTCCCTTTTCCCACTTCTTTACCCACACTTTTAGTTGAGTACAGTTTAAAATTCCTAACTCATCCGCCAATACTTTATAACTTTTAGATCCTTTTACATATTTCATTACAGCATTTAATTTAAATTCATTTGTATACCTTTGAAATTGTTGTCCTTTTTTAGCCATAGAAATATCCCCTCCAAGTATTAGTGTAACACCCACGCTATACACATGGGTTTTTTACACTGTCTACTTAAAGGGGATAATATCAAACGGCCAGCTTTTTCTTTTTCCAGCTGCAATGACTAGGGGCTCGAAGGAACCTAATCTCCGGCTTCGCTCCGCGTGCCAGTCGACAATTCTCCCTTTACCGCCCCTATTAAAGGCACTTCCGCTTTCCTTTTTATTTTGTAATCGTAACAATTCCTTCTTGTTTCAAGTCCACAAGACCTGATTTTTCAATTACGACCTTTTCGCCTTCCGCTAAATTCGTAAAGACAATTGGTGTAATTGTAGATGTTGCATTTGCTTTCACATAATCTAAATCAACTTTTAATAATGGTTGTCCTTTTTCAATGCGATCATTTTCTGAAACTAATGTTTCAAAGCCTTCGCCTTTTAGTTTAACCGTATCAATACCAACGTGGATTAGAATTTCACGGCCGCTATCAGATAAGATACCAATCGCATGTTTGGTTGGGAATAGGTTGACGATTTTTCCGTTAACAGGTGATACCACCGTACCATCTTCCGGCACAATCGCAAAACCATCACCCATCATTTTGCCGGCAAATACTTGATCCGGGACTTCCGTAATTGGCTTGATTTCACCTTTTAACGGTGCTACAAAGATCTCATCGCTTTTGCGTTCTGTTTGCAATGCTTCTGGATTTATTTCTTCAATCTGTTGTTCAACACCTTTTTCCGGTGCATTAACAGCGGTTGTACGTGGACGCTTTCCTTCCATTATATCCTTCATTTGACCTTTAATCGTTTCAGAACGCGGTCCAAAGATTGCTTGAATGTTGTTACCTACTTCAAGCACACCTGCGGCACCTAGTTTTTTCAATTGGTCTTTATCAACATTTTTAATATCATTAACAGAGACACGTAGACGAGTGATACATGCATCTAAGTGTGCAATATTTTCCTTACCGCCCATGGCATCTAAAATGTTACCAGCTAAATCGCCAGAATTTGCTTTACCTGTTGGTGCCTGATTTTCTTCTTCTTCTAACTCACGACCAGGTGTTTTTAAATTAAACTTACGGATCGCAAAGCGGAAGCCGAAATAATATATAACTGCAAAGACAAGTCCGACTGGGATGACAATCCACGCATGTGTTTGCGGGTTGATTAAACCAAATAGTACATAGTCAATTAATCCACCGGAGAATGTCATCCCGATTTTTACATCCAATAAATGCATAACCATAAATGATAATCCAGCAAAGATTGCATGAATACCAAATAAAAGTGGTGCAACGAATAAGAATGAGAATTCAATTGGTTCTGTAATACCAGTTAAGAATGAAGTCAGAGCAGCCGACGCCATTAACCCGCCGACAACCACTTTCTTTTCAGGTCTTGCTTCATGATAAATCGCAAGGGCTGCAGCTGGTAAACCAAACATCATGAATGGGAACTTACCCGTCATAAACGTTCCTGCAGTAAGATTTTGAACATGGTCTGAAATCTGTGCCATAAAAATATGTTGATCACCATGGATAACCTGACCAGCACTATTTGTATAGCTGCCAAACTCAAACCAGAATGGTGCATAGAAAATATGATGTAATCCAAATGGAATTAACGAACGTTCAATGACCCCGAAAACAAACGCGGAAAGAGTTAGGTTTGCATTTACCATGTTGTTTGAGAATGCGTTTAGGCCAGACTGGATTGGCGGCCAAATAACAATCATGATTAGACCTACCAATATAGCGGTTCCTGCAGTAATAATTGGAACAAAACGTTTTCCAGCAAAGAATCCTAAATAAGATGGTAATTCAATTTCAAAGAACTTATTGTACAAGGACGCGGCAATAATACCAACGATAATCCCGCCAAACACTCCTGTTTGAAGAGTCGGAATCCCTAGGACACTCACATAACTTGTACCATTAATATCCTTCGCATCAATTCCTAAAACAGTACCCATTGTGACATTCATAATTAAGTAACCAATGATTGCTGCTAGTCCTGCCGTACCTTCTCCACCTGCTAATCCTACAGCAACACCGACCGCAAACAAGAGCGGAAGGTTACCAAAGACGATATCACCAGCATTTTTCATAACAGAAGCTACCATATCGACAGCGCTGTTATCTAAAAATGGCGCCAAGTCTAATAGAGCCGGGTTTTTAAGCGCTGCACCTAAAGCAAGCAAAATTCCTGCTGCCGGTAAAAGTGCGACCGGCAACATTAATGCTTTACCGACTTTTTGCAGTACGCCAAACGCTTTCTTAAACATAATTGTTCCCCCTAATATTTTTTATTCAGCCCATTAAGCGTTTACATTGTTGGTAAAAAATCCAACAAAAAAGGCATGAGTAAAAGTTCAATTAAAAGAAGTTATGGGTATAGATTACCCCTAAAACTTCATTTCAATTAATCCTTTTTACTCATGCCTGATCGTATCAGTAACACGTAAAGATAATTGCTATTTAAATTTGTTTTGAAGTCTTTGTAGATGCATCGTTAGATAAACGGCTTCTGCATCAAAGACCTTCTTTTTTAATGATTGCTGCATCACTTTAATGAGCTTCCACGAGAGATTATAGCATACTGGATACTCCTCTTTCAAGAGGGAAGCAATTTTTTCTGGTTCGTCTACCTTCTCGCCTTTCATCACACGATCGATAGCAAAGCGAAGATGTCGAACGAGCCTCATATAATCGATGCCTTCTTTATCAATCTCTATTTCAAACTGTTCCTCAACCATTTCAACAAGTTTGCCTACTAGCTGCGAATGTTGATTCACATCAGATAGATTTTTATTCGTGATCGCACTATGGATGTGCAGGGCAATAAATCCAATCTCGCCAACAGGTAAGCCAATCCCTGTCTTTTCTTTAATGTGCTGAACGACTTCAGCTGCCACTTCATACTCATGACGGTATAGTGTCTTTGTCTCAACGAGAAACGGGTTTCTCATTTCCATACCTTGCGAGACTCGGGTTAATGCAAACATAAGATGGTCTGTTAACGCCACATGAATATGTTCATTTAAAACAGAATGTGTCCGTTGCTTAATTAGATCAATGGCGGAAATAATGACTTCTAAAAAATCATTATCGATAAATGGAAGCAGTTTAATATAATTTTCTTGTTCTTTTTCATTTTTTAGAACAAAAAGCTTTTCTACCGCATCCGTATCGATATAGTCCCCTCGTTTTCGATTGAACCCAATGCCTTTTCCAATTAAAACAACTTCTTCATAGGAAGGGTGTTCAGCGATTAATACATTGTTATTTAACACTTTATCAATTAATAAATTTGCCAACCCTATCCCCCATTCCTATCTTTTTAACAAAGATATTTTCATGTTATAAGAGGTGAGACAGGAAGTCAACGATAAGGTGAAATTTCCATAAGTGGGGGTATCCCTTCAATCCCCACTTATGGTCACCAATCGGGCTTTTACGGGCAGTTTCCCCATACTAATTTCAATTTAATTTCATTTAGGTCATGAAGCGGGGTCTTACTGCCCGTTAATGCGGGACAAAGTTCAACACTTTTCGAAAAGATGTTTGGTAAATTATTCAAATTTAATCCCTCTTAAACCAACGAAAAAGAACAGAGCGGTAAATCCAAGAAGCGCAACAGTATCCTTAACTAAGGTGCCTACGTGCAGGCTGCTGCTTATGATTTCTTTAAAACCCGACATCGCCCATGTTTGCGGTACACCCAATGCAATTTTCTGCATGATATCCGGTACCACATCAATCGGCCAATAGACACCTCCGAGCATGCAAGTGCTGACGATCAAAACCGAACTGATCGCAGAGGCCTGCTGCTTTGTCTTGACGAGTCCGGCAATCATAAGACCAAAGCCTACTACACACAGAATGACAAGTGAGGCAAAAGGGATAAAATAAGTCAGCCTTCCCCAACTTGTATCAAACATCACATTCATGGCGGCCATTAGTACCGCCAACTGAATCCAGCCCATGAAAAAGTAAGCTAAAAAATAGCCTAGACTAATTTGAAGTTTACTGGCAGGAGAAACAATCAACCTTCCCCAAGTACCTTCAATTCGCTCTCCAAGTATCGCGGATGCCGCCCCGGAAAGACCAAACATCATAAACATGATGGCAAATCCTACAAACATTAAATTGAGTTCTACTGAATTATTTGTATCTTTTTGAATAATTTGCTTATCGATTGTCACACCTTTATTCGTCGCGATCGCTTCCAGCACCTTAGAAAAAGCACCTTCTTCTAGGTTCGAAGCAGCCTGATAAGAACGGAGAACAAGCCCTGCAGTTCCCTCTAAATGGGTTGATAATGCAAGATAATTCTCGGTTTTCCGTTGTACGATAATGTCAAATATAGGTTTCTTTTCTGTGATTCTTTGACCGATTTCATCCGGTATCACCACAGCCGCAACAGCATCCTGAGCAGAGACATTTTTTTCAGCCTGTTTTCGTGATACCTTTTTCCAGTCAAAATGAGTGTCCTGCTTTAAAAGGTCCAAAATCTCCGTACTAACCTCAGAATCATTGAGAACTACATTAACAATTGGTTTGTTCTGATCAGAGCCCACCGAAATGCCTCCGAAAATCCAACTAAAAACTGCCGGCATAACAAACATAAGTACCAATACTCCTGGGGATGTAAAAAACTCCTTTAAACGAAGCATGACAATTGTCCAGATTTTACGCATATTTACCTCTCCTTTCTATTGAAAGGCGAGTTAATCCAATTGCAAAAAAGAGCACACCTAAGCCCATTGATGCAGCAATGGCCGGCAGAATCTTAGAAAGTGATGCACCGGACATTAAATCTAAATATGTTTGCAAGGCAAGCCCATTTGGTAAGAATTTTGTAGTGGAAACGAGCCAATCAGGAAATACATAAAGCGGAGCCATACTTCCACCTAAGGCAGCCATGATTTGAGTTCCAAACATTCCGGCAACATTAAACGATTCTTCCTTTTTGATAAGTGAGCCCGCTAAAACACCAAGTCCGCTGGCATTCACAACAAATGCAATCGTCATGATCACAATCCCGGAAATGGAAGGGCCCCAATCAACCCCAAAAATGAGCTTTGTGCCTGAAATGATAATAAAAGCTTGTGTCAAACAAATAATGATTAATCCAAGCATTTTTCCGAGAAGATAATTTGGATAAGTTAAATTTGTAAGCAGCAGACGTTGAAACACATCCTGTTCTTTTTCGAGGATCATGGTGGATACACCTTGGACGACTGTCATCAATAAAAACATTACAGACATTGCGGCGGCGTAATATTGAAAAGAACTAACAATCTTGGTTTTAGCATCGATGGAGGTTTCTTTTAATAGCGGTTTCTTACCATAGTCTTCTTGCACGATCCCGATTGGATTTCCCGCTTGTACAGGCTGGGCCATTTGCGCTGCTACAGCTTCAATAGGGACAGAGCGCGAAAACTGCTCAATCACGGTTTGAACGATGGTTGTATTAATATTGGTGTCAGGCACCGATAAAAGTTTTACTTTTGTTCCTTTGCCGGTCATTAGTGATTGGGTGAAGTCCTTTTCGATGACTATACCGACTGTCAGCTTGTGGTCTTTGATTTTTTTGTATAATTCATCTTCTTGGTAGTATTTCACTTGAACTTGTTTGGATAAACTTTTTGAAAGAACCTCTTCCGTTAATACTTTACTGAGCTGGCCTTGATCTAAATTAACAACCCCAAGCGTAAATTTTTTAATTGTTATATCTTCATCTTCCTTCATGATATTCCCAAAAGCTGAGCCTAAAATAGCAATTAACAGAAGCGGCATCAGAATTAGGGTTAAAAAAGCCTTTTTATCACGCGCGACAAGTAATAAATCCTTCCATGCAAGCCACCAAAATTTCATCGTCTCCGCCCCCTAATCCCTTAGATTACGTCCGGTCAAATGCAAAAAGACACTCTCGAGGTTCGGTTCCACGATGTCCACCGAAGTTATCTTTGTGCCTGTTTTTGTCATCGACTGAATGAAATCACTTAATATCAATTGCGGTTCTGTATGAAATACCATTACTTGATGGTCTTGAATTTGAATATCCTTATTCGAAAAAATTCCTGATAACGTCTGGGTTATTCTCTCCACATTAGCGGTTTCTTTATCAATGGTTAAGATGATTCGCGAATGATTACCAATTGTTTCTCTTAGCTCACTTAAGGTACCGGAAGCAATCAATTCACCATGGTCAACAATACCAACCCGTTCACAAAGGTATTCGACTTCCTCCATATAATGACTCGTATAAATGATCGTCATCCCTTCACTGTTTAAGCGCTTAACTGTTTCTAAGATATGATTTCTCGATTGCGGATCGATGCCCACTGTCGGCTCATCCATAATTAACAATTCCGGTCTATGTAAAATCGCTGCACCGATATTGACACGCCGCTTCATCCCCCCGGAAAAGGTCTCTATCTTATCCTTCGCCCTTTCAGTTAAACCGATAATCTCAAGCACTTGATCTACACTTTTTTCCAGCTCATTGCCAGATAAATCGTACATTCTTCCCCAAAACTTTAAATTTTCCCGTGCTGACATGGCTTGATAGAGCGCAATCTCCTGGGGGACAACCCCAATCCATTTTTGTGCTTGCTTCGGGTATTTAATTACGTCGATGTTTTTAATCCGTATTTCACCAGAAGTTGGCGCAAACAACCCGGTAATCATATTAATCGTCGTTGACTTTCCCGCTCCGTTTGGACCAAGCAGCCCGAATGATTCTCCTTTTTCCACTGTAAATGATACGCCCTTAACAGCCTCCAAGCTTCCAAAGCTTTTTCGCAAATCCTGAACGGTTAGCATTTTCATTGGCAAACACTCCCTATTTCAATCATCGCCTTACATCTCTAATCATACAGAAGTGATTTGGAAAAAGTAAGAAAATTATGCAAATCTTTTCAACAAAAAAAGAGAGAACTGTGAAACATCACAGCCCCCTCTTAAAGTTATTTTAAGAAGATAAAGTATAGGACAAAGATAACAAAAAATAAGTACATAATCGGGTGGATTTCTTTTGTTCTCCCTTTTACCATCATTGTAATTGGGTAAAAGATAAAGCCAACAGCAATCCCCGTTGCAATACTGTATGACAGCGGCATCGCAACCATTGTTAGGAACGATGGAACGGCAATCTCAAAACTTTTCCAGTCAATTTTTCCTAACGAAGAGACCATTAGCACTCCGACAATAATTAACGCAGGCGCCGTTACCTCTGGGGTAACCACTGATAACAATGGAAAGAAAAAGAGCGATAAGATAAAACATCCGGCAGTTACTAAGGCAGCAAACCCTGTTCTGGCACCAGCGGCAACCCCTGCCGTTGATTCGATATATGATGTCGTTGTCGAAGTACCAAGAACTGCTCCAACAGTCGTTGCAATCGAATCAGAAATTAATGCTCGTCCCGCACGAGGCAGCTTATTATCCTTCATGATACCCGCTTGGTTTGCAACTGCCACAAGTGTCCCGGCGTTGTCAAAGAAATCAACAAACAAGAAGGTTAAAATAATTCCAAGCATAGAAGTAGTATAGAAAGAACTGTCTCCGAAAGAGGAAAAGGCAGCACCAAAGGTCGGCGCTAAACTTGGAACCGTATCGACGACTTTTTCAGGTGCTTGGATTAAATTAAAAATCATCCCCGTAATAACACTAATCACCATACCATAAAATACAGCGCCCTTAATCCCTCTAGTCATCATAATAACTGTTACAACGATACCGAAAATTGCAAGCAGCGTAGGTCCTGAGGTTAAATCACCTAAACCAACAAGTGTTGCATCATTATTGACAATAATCTTAGCGTTTTGTAAACCAACAAACGTAATAAACAAGCCAATTCCTGCACCAACAGCATACTTCAAGTCGATCGGAATCGCGTTGATAATTTTTTCACGGAGTCCTGTTAATGTCAGCAAAAAGAAAAATATTCCGGAGATAAACACCGCTCCAAGAGCATGCTGCCAAGGAATTCCGCTTCCTAAAACAACAGTATACGCAAAGAAGGCATTCAATCCCATTCCAGGTGCTAACGCCAGTGGGTACTTCCCAATCAGTCCCATAACAATCGAACCAAGAGCGGATGCTAATGCCGTAGCCACAAAAACTGCACCGTAATCCATTCTTAATGCATCCGGAAAGTCTTTTACAGATGCAAGTGACAAGGTTAACGGGTTCACGACCAATATATAGGCCATTGCCAGGAAGGTGGTTAGTCCTCCAATAAATTCACGGCGATAATTCGTACCATGTTTCTCAAACTCAAAATATTTATGCATGTCTCTTCCCCCTATGAATCTATTATTCATTACGCAAAAAAACGCTCTCGATTATTCTACCGGAGCGTCTGACTTTAGGCATGTGCAATAAATAGAGGAAAAAGAATGCCTCATTATTCAAAACACTGCCTCGTAGTCAAGCCATTTACGGTGGCTCGGTAGAAACTTTTGGGCCATATCCCCAATATTATACGATGCAATTTTATGATTTCCTTAATACGATTTTTATTTTAGCAGGAAGAATCCAACTTGTAAATAAAAAATACGAACGATATTATAAAAAAATATAACATCGTTCGTATTTTAGACTTAATTTATAATATGGAAATAAATACTGAGATTACTTTCCTTTATCACAATCGGAGCGGATCCAATTCATACAATGCTAACCGGGCGCTTACGCTTTTGTTTTAAGATTAAAATTTTTTGTACTTTGAGAATTATCTAGCTCCAGCGCCTAGGGGCTCGGGGTCATAAGCCAATCCGTCAAGAAGGCTAAAAAGAAGCCTTCTCGTCGGCTCGTCTTATGCCTGGCTACAGAAAGCTATCGCTTTCTGTACGCATTAAGGGAGACTAATCTCTGGCTTCGCTTTGCTTGCCAGTCGATAATTCTCCCTATATCGCCCCTATTCAAGGCGCTTACGCTTTTATTATTCCCACTCAATCGTAGCTGGCGGTTTAGAGGTAATATCATAAACCACTCGATTGACATGTGCTACCTCGTTCACAATCCGAGTCGAGATGACTTCAAGCACATCCCACGGAATTCTTGCCCAATCTGAGGTCATACCATCAATTGAAGTGACCGCGCGGATTCCAATCGTGTAATCATAAGTTCTTGCGTCTCCCATGACTCCAACACTGCGAATGTCCGGGAGCACTGTGAAGTATTGCCAAATTTCGCGGTCAAGACCTGCTTTTTTAATTTCTTCACGCAAAATCCAATCTGATTCGCGAACAATTTCCAGCTTATCCTCAGAAATCGCTCCAAGGACGCGAATACCAAGACCCGGCCCAGGGAATGGCTGTCTCCAAACGATATCATCCGGAATGCCCAGCTCCGTACCAAGTGCGCGAACCTCATCTTTAAACAAGGTGTTTAGCGGTTCAATTAATGTAAACTGCATATCTTCCGGAAGACCGCCGACATTGTGATGGGACTTAATTGTTTGTGCTGTTGCTGTGCCGCTTTCAATGATATCTGTGTAAAGCGTTCCTTGGGCTAAAAACTCAATCCCTTCCAGCTTAGTTGCCTCATCATCAAATACATAGATAAATTCATTACCGATAATTTTCCGTTTTTTCTCTGGATCAGAAACACCTTCGAGCTTGGATAAGAATCGATCTTTCGCATCCACTTTAATGACGTTCATATGGAAGCCTTCTGAGAAAGTCTTCATTACACTGTCCGCTTCATTTTTCCGAAGCAGACCATGGTCAACAAAAATACAGGTTAGCTGGTCGCCGATTGCTTTATGGATAAGAACAGCAACAACAGAGGAGTCAACCCCGCCGCTTAAGGCACAAAGAACTTTTTTATCCCCCACTGTCTCGCGAATCTTCGCCATTTCCATTTCAATGAAATTTTCCATTGACCAAGTGCCGCCAGCACCGCAGACGTTAAAAACAAAATTCTTTAGCAGCTCATTGCCATAAACTGAATGACGTACTTCTGGGTGAAATTGTACCGCATAAAGCTTGCGTTCAGTATTGCTCATTGATGAAATCGGGCAGGAAGGGCTTGTCGCATCGACAGTAAACCCTGCCGGTGCTTCAACAACCAAATCGCCATGGCTCATCCATACCGTTTGCTCTTTAGGTAGGGCAGCAAAAAGAGCGGATTCATGTTCTACTGATACTGTCGCTTTTCCATACTCACGCTGCTGTGCCTTTTCAACCTTTCCATTGAAATGAACGGTCATTAACTGCATTCCATAGCAAATTCCGAGAATTGGCAGACCCATTTCAAAAATGGCTTCATCACAGCGGAATGAATTCTCATCATAAACACTATTCGGGCCACCTGAAAAAATAATTCCCTTCGGATTCATTTTGCGAATTTCTTCCGCTGTAATCGTATGCGGGTGTAGTTCACTATAGACACCGAACTCACGAATCCGGCGTGTAATCAACTGATTATATTGACTTCCAAAATCTAAAACAACAATCATATCTTGCTTTTCCGCCAAAGCAGCCACCTCAATTTTCTAAAGTTATTACTAGCTTTTACAAAAATGGAAATAAAAAAACTAGAATTTCCTCCCCAAAAACAAATATTAGGAAGGCAGAATTCTAGTTATCTCATAAAAACTGACAGAAAAATTCTGCCTTCATAGTCAGGCCATTACAATGGCGACCCGGTAGAGACTCTCGAACCCTATTTTCGAGGATATATGAAGGAAACATATCTATTGAATTAGTTCATATTTTATCAATAGGTTGTTTTTCCGGTCAAGCGATAGTCTTTTTAATTAAATTTTCCCATAATTCTTGCGACTCTTTCCATGTTCCCTGCGGAAGATTTTGATGATATATATATTGTTCATAAAAAACCGTCAATCGGGTCATCTCCCGAGTTGAAAAGAACGAATCAATATAACGGGCATAGTTCCTTAATGTTTGATTTTCCTTCCGTTTTAATCCATAGCGATCAAGCTGATTTAATAAAATTAAATACGCCGCACCGATATTTTCATCCTTTTTCTTGAATCTAAAAAGCAGTAGTAACCCGTATGGAAGCCACTTTCCACGGATTCGATAAAGAAATGCCGTAATTACTGATAGGATGATGAGAATGCGAACGATCTTTTTCCAATTATTTTTCAATGCCAGTTTTACATTTTCAAAGCTGGTTTTCAGATCAAAGGATTTCTTGGTATCCTTTACCGTCTTCTTTTCATCCGGTTCTTCCTTCTGAGGCTTTTTCACAGGCGGCGGTGTCGCCTGCTGATTACTAGATCCTGAACCATCAACTGCCTCATAATTGATTAAAATCTCATTAGAAAAACCCTTTGTCGGTTCAAACGGTACCCAGCCTTGATTTGGGAAAAAAACCTCTACCCATGAATGGGCATTATTGTTCGTAACTTGGTAATACTGGCTTGATGAGTTATCCTCACCATATTCTAGAAAATCACCGCCTGTGTACCCTTTTACCCATCGAGTTGGAATCCCTAGCGTCCTTAGCATAACCGCCATCGAAGTGGAAAAATTATCGCAATAGCCCCGCTTTGTCTCAAACAAAAATTGGTCAACATAATCCTCATTAGTGTCAGGTACCGCGACATTTTTTTGGTCATAGGTGTATTCCGTATTGCCAAAATAACTTTCTACTGCTTTCGCTTTGTCAAACCAGCTCGTTTTCCCTGCCGTAATTTGTTCCGCTAATCCTTTGATTCTTAGCGGTAATCCTTCAGGCAAATGCGTATACTTCTGATAAAATAAATTTGACGGATCCATACTCGTTGTTTGCTTTAAATCCTGTACTTTATATTTTGGGAGCACATAGTCTACCGTAAAAGTATGGGGCACAACAGGATCTTCATTTTTATTATAAAAGCTTACTCTCTCGATGGTTGTATCAATCATAAATCGATTTCCATTTGAACCAGACGGCTGAATGGTCAAGATCTTCCTAATTCCTGCAGGGTACATGATAAAGTTGTATTTATAATTTTTATGTATAAATACTTGAGCAGATTCCTTAATGGTTTCAACTGTATTAGGAAAAGAATAAACAGGTACATAATCCTCCTGTCTAAATGAGATCGGTGTTGTACCAGAGGCAAGCCAGCCTTTTCCTGTATACATGTCCTTCGTCTCCATCTTCCAATAATTCTTCCCGTCCGCTTCATACTTAAACACCGGGCTGCTGTCACCGATAAACGGGCCGCCAAGTGCTTCATCATTGGTACCGTAACCAATTCGATGCGGTCCTGCCCCATTGCCGCCCGTGCCACCTTTAGGATTATTTCCTGTAAAAAATGGAACAGGATCGGGCCATAACGGTGCAGCTTTTGGTGCAGCAATTCCCACCATAACACTAACAGCAATCATCCCTGCCAGCGGTGTCATCCATTTTCGAATGAAGGATGACTCACAGCTTACACTCTCCTTTTGGATAATGCGGTAAAAGGTCAGCATCCCCATCACAGCAAATCCCGCCACTACCGTTCTAACAATCGCCGCTTTTGCACTATAAGGCGTAAAAGTATCCAAAACAGTAATATAAATCAAGGTCATAAGGAAAAAGATAAATATCCGCTGTCGTTTCAAGAGCCAATAATCAATTAAGTAGACCGTTAACCAAAGCAAAATAAACAACAACAGCGTTCGGAATTCATTAGGTAAGTCGTTCCATTGTCTCGCCACTAGCAGCCCTATACTATTGGCAATATCGGAGCCGAATGACTTCAACCAGCTAAGGTGAAAAAAGCCTTCATCATAATGGGTTCGATTTATCGAAAACAGGATAAATAATAGTTTAATCAAAAATTGCCAAATCCCTTTGAGATGAACAAAAGAAACAGCAAAAGAGACAAGTAAGAAGACAATAAATGTTTCAATATGATCCGTGTCTGTTAATTGTTTAATGGGCCGCAGCCATTCCCACAAAAGAAAAAAGCTGAGCGTGTATAACAGAAATGAGGGAAAATTCCTTTTCATCATCGTGCAATCACCTCCGAAAAGGCTGCCTGATAATCGCCCTCATGGACCATAACCACTCGAACCCCCCGTGCATTTGCGATGGTTACAAGAGAGCGTTCATTTTCTGATGGCGATTCCTTTTGACCCTTAATAAGGAAAAGTGTAATGGAGCCTTTTCTTTTTCCAAGAAAGCTTGCCTTTTCAATCAAAGGTTTGGTTAATTGCGCAGTGACGAGCATAAACGAAACCGTTTGTTGGATGAAAAGCCCATCTGTCTCCAACACCTTTTCAAAGGATCTCAAACTCTTTGCTTCAATTTTAGCCAGATGATAAAAGAGCTGCTGAAGATGCTGTTCCCCGCCTCTTATAGGAAAGGATGCTCTTTCGTTGCTGAGGGTTAACAGTCCAGTTTGCGCCCCTTTTTTCAAAATGGCATGTAATAAGGATGCCGTAAAGGAAACGACCGGTTCAAAGCGCTTATCAGGCACACAGTCCATAACGACAAACACATCATGGGACTGACGCTGCTCAAATTCCTTTGTCATAATCTCGTTCCGCTTGGCAGAAGCTTTCCAGTTAATCCAAGAAAAACGGTCGCCTGGCTGATAATCCCTTACACCAATTGCCATTGTGGTATCGCGCTGCACACGTTCCCTTGATGCCGTTAACCCTTGATCATATTGATTTTCAAACGGCCGGTATAAAAGTTCCGAATAAGCAGGATAAACAATGATTTTTCCTGCAGCCTCACATGTCTTCTCTTTTTCAAATAATCCAAGAGGATCACCAATTCTTAGTGTAAAGGAGTTGAAAAAGTGTTCCCCGCGCGGTAGCTCATCAATGATATATTCATAGGAAAATTCTTTTTTTAAGCCGGGAAGAATGAGTGCCTTTGCTTTCTTTTGCTGAGGGGAAAATTTCAACACATCATCTAATTGGTCTTCAATGAGTAAATAGAATAATGGAAAAGCGTTTGACCGCTTCACTTTTACGATTACCTTTAACGTTTCCCCTGCATTGTAATCCGATTTCAGCAATACCCTTGATACTTCAAGCTCATTTAAGGAATAAAAAGAAAGAGCAATGCAGTAAATGGCAAATGGCAGAAAGCTATAAAATAAAAACCAGCTGACAAATCCCCCTTGGAACATCGCATACGAGAAGGTTAGGAAGATCAAAAAGAGTAATAGGATAAATTTCCATACTTTTTTGAATGGAATCCATAATTTTTTCATTTTATTTCACTAACCTTCGGACCGGGACAGGAACCCTGGCAACCAATCGGTTTACTACTTCTTCTGCAGAAATTCCTTCAAATTTTGCTTCGGACTTTAAAATAATCCGGTGGGATAACACAAACGGTGCCAAATATTGAATATCGTCTGGGAGGACATAATCACGCCCATACATATAGGCATAGGCTTGTGCTGCTTTCATTAGGGCGATGGAACCCCGTGGGCTTGCACCTAAATAAACACTGCCATGACCTCTCGTCCGGTTCACAATGTCAACAATATACCGTTTAATGGTATCATCAACAAAAACCTCTTTAATTTCTTGCTGCAATTCGAGTAAGCCTTCAAGATCTATGACCGGGGACAGGTCCTCGATTGGCGGCACCTTTTGGGCCCTGTTCAAAACTTCAATTTCTTCTTGTAAATCAGGGTAACCCATTTTCATTTTTAATAAAAAACGGTCGAGCTGCGCTTCCGGAAGCGGGTAAGTGCCTTCATATTCAATCGGGTTTTGTGTCGCCATAACGAAGAACGGCTTATTTAATCTATGGGTCACACCATCGATGGTGACACTTGCTTCCTCCATCCCTTCTAAAAGGGCCGATTGCGTCTTTGGTGATGTCCGGTTAATTTCATCAGCGAGAATGATGTTGCCCATTAAGGGACCAGGTCGGAATTGAAATTCCATCTCTTTCGGATTATAAATTGAAACCCCCGTAACATCGGATGGTAAGAGGTCTGGGGTGAATTGAATTCTGCGGAAGTTGGCATTAACAGATTTGGCAAGCGCGCGGACCATCATCGTTTTCCCGACACCAGGTACGTCCTCTAACAGCACGTGACCTCCTGCTAGCAAGGCAACGAGGCTAAGTTCTGCAACATTTCTTTTTCCAATCATAACCTTTTCAATGTTTGCTATTATTTTTTCTATCGTGGGATTCATTTGTTCATGTGACAAGGTGATTCCTCCTCAATGGATCAAATCGATTAATTACATTCTATCTATTTATTCTCTTTTTCCTGAAAAATTCCTTTTAAAAAGGCACGCAATATTCAAAATGTGTAAAAAGTTCAACTTCAATCAGTGGTTTTTTTCCACCTCCGCTGTTTGTTAGTTGGACTTATCGGGCAATTATAGGCAGTTGGGGCAATTTCTTCATTGATTGTTTAATTTTGCATGTCAAACTAATTCTAATCTTGTTATATCTATATCATTAATAAGAAATTCTTAAAAGAACAAAAAAGCCGAGGGATATACCCACGACTAGGTATCAAATAGCCAAAGTTCTCTTTATTTTATAGAAAGAATTCCCTTGCCAACAAACTTACGATATCCCCAAAGACTTAATATTCCATGTGAGACACCGACTAAAGTCAATGCAATTCCAAGCTTTAGAATATCTGCTGACGTAGCCATGAATAATCCATACCCAATCAACAATCCTGCAATCACACAGTTTAGCGCCCAAAATACTCTTTTTAAGATTTTAATCACCTCACTTTATGAACAAGATATGCAATTGCATAAGCGCATATTGCCGAACATGCCATCCCTGCAAACCATTTATCAATGCCCACATACCACAATGGTAAATGCATATCCAAACAGAAGAGTGTACGCAAGAATTACGAAATCCCTCTTTTAAAAATGCCCTCTTAAAACAAGAAGGCATTTTTAAAAGTTATATGGCGTAAGGTTAATTAAACGGAATAGGCAAAGCTCTCAAACTCTAATTGAACTTCTGCTCCTGACGTTCATAATTTTCTTCTTTTCGCAACAACTCTAAATTGATTTTTCGATCCCATACTTTTCTTGCGTTTTCCGTCATATAAGGGAAAATGTATCGATCGACAATCACCTGATACTCCGTGTCATCAATGAGATTATAGGTACGAATCTTAATTTGTTTGTCATCGAAAGTTTCAATAACAATATCATTAATTAAATTGAATGGATTTCTCACCATATCAATATTGCGTATATTTTTAATAAAAATGGTACCTTTTTTTGATATAACTGTGCCATTTTCCCCTTGGATAATGGTAAACAGGACCTTTCCTGGAATAAAAGCTGGTAAAAGCCAGAGAGTTAAATATAGAAGAATAGGAAAAAAACAGATACCGCCAAAGATATAAAACAACGAATATTTCGATTCAAAAGAAAACCCTTCAACAATTAATAAAATAGAGCCTCCTAAACCTGCAAAAACAAATAAAGCCATCCACGCGTACATAAACTTCGAGCCCTTTATTTTTATGGCTTCGTTTTTTTTCTGAACGTTTGCCAAGTGTTACACCTCCTTTAAACTGAGAGAATCTTGTTGTTTAACAGCAGATTATTAATAGATCTTTCATTTGACCTTAAAAACGAAAATCCTCTTTAAAAAATGCCCTCTTCAAACAAGAAGGCATTTTTTAAAAGTTATATGGCGTAAGGTTTATTAAACGGAGAAAGCAAAACTCTCAAACTCTAATCGAACTTCTGCTCCTGACGTTCATATTTAGCAACCTTTGATAATTCTTCTAAGTTGACTTTTCGATCCCATACTTTTCTTGCATTTTCCGTCATATAAGGAAAAATGTATTTATCAACAATTAACTCATAATGCAAGTCACCAATTAGGTTATATGTCCGAATCTTGATTTTTTTGTCATCGAATGTTTCAATGACAATATCATTGATTAAATTGAGCGGATTTCTCACCATATGGATATTACGTATATTTCTAATAAGAACGGTACCTTTTTTTGATATGACTGTGCCGTTCTCCCCAGAAACGATCGTTAGCAAAACCTTCCCTGGTCTCAATCCAGGAAGATGCCAGAGAGTGAGATAAAGGTAGAATGGAGTAAAAATGAATCCTCCTACAATGTAAAATAGGGAATATTTAGAATCGAATTTTAACCCGTGTATGATCATGTATAAACAAGCAATTAGAAAACCGGCTGTAGCAAGAAACATCCACACGTACATAAGCTTCGAGCCCTTTATTTTTATGGCTTCGTTATTTTTCTGAACGTTTAACAAGCGTTGCGCCTCCTTTAAACTGAGAGAATCTTGTTGTTTAACAGAAGATTATTAATGGATCTTTCATTTGACCTTAAAAATGAAAATCCTCTTTTAAAAAAATGCCTTCTTAAAACAAGATAGTGTTTTAAAAAAGTTATATGGCGTAAGGTTAATTAAACGGAATAAGCAAAACTCTCAAACTCTAATCGAACTTCTGCTCCTGGCGTTCATAATTTTCTTCTTTTCGCAACAACTCTAAATTTATTTTTCGATCCCACACTTTTCTTGCGTTTTCCGTCATAAAAGGGAAAATATATCGATCGACAATCACCTGATACTCAGTGTCATCAAGGAGATTATAGGTGCGAAACTTAACTTTTTTGTCATCAAACGTTTCAATGACAATATCATTGATTAAATTGAGTGGATTTCTGACCATATCAATATTACGTATATTTTTAATAAGAACGGTACCTTTTTTTGATATGACTGTGCCGTTCTCTCCAGGTACTATTGTTAGCAAAACCTTCCCTGGTCTCAATCCAGGCAAATGCCAGAGAGTGAGATAAAGGTAGAATGGAGTAAAGATAAATCCTCCCACAAGGTAAAGTATGGAATATTTAGAATCGAATTTAAATCCGTTTATGATTAAGAATAAACAAGCGATTAGAAAACCGGCTGTAGCCAGAAACATCCACACGTACATAAACTTCGAGCCTTTTATATTTACAGCTTCGTTATTTTTCTGAACGTTTGACAAGCGTTGCGCCTCCTTTAAACTGAGAGAATCTTATTGTTTAGCAGCAGATAATAGAAACAGGGGATTTACTATGTGCTAATCACACTATAAAACCATACGAAAAACCCCGAAAAATTTAAGTTTATCGAGGCTTTTGTAACAAAAACATTCAAAATTACTCCTATAAAAACATCCTTTTTCTGTTCACTTCTATGCAGACTTAACCTTCTTGACAACAGGAGTATCCTTTTTCTTAAGACAAGCACAGAAGGATAATAATAAAATAACTGTTTCCCATAGCAGCGCAAATAGGAGAACATCTGAGGTACCTTCTTGACTCCAGCTTGACTTATTAATAAAGAAAAATAGAATTACTATAAATAACAACAGATTGCTTTTCCAGAAAAATGATAAGCCTCTTTTAAAAGAAAATTTCCCAATTTCTTCTTTTGGATTACCAGAAATGACTTTCTTGTTTTTTGGGGGATGATTTTGTAGAAAATCATCCAAAATGTTATGCAATGTATTAAAATAATGGCTTACACTGTTACTCATTAAAAATATTTGGTTGTTGTCAGTCTCTTCATAATTTATATGCCAAATATTATTTTCCCCAGGAACAAAAAGCATTACGAAATCAGGCTGCATTAAATTTTTCTCATTTTTTCTCTTTTTAAATGTAATCTTGGAAACCTGCTGATTATTTTTTTTAAAATCCCGTAAGAACAGACGTATTTTGGAATCATTTGATTGATCCTCAATCATCCGATCCAAATCCGATGATTTTATGTTATGGATTAAATCATACATGTCATTGGACAACTCAATATTTATTTTTACTGGATCTTCCTGCAGCTTTGAGTTCACTCCATAGAAATTACAAATTATTTCATTTAAACTGTTGGGAGTCTTATATTGGGAAAACCTATGCTGGTTTTTATGTACATCTTCCAGAATAACGCCTGCTCCTTCAGAAGGATACATCAGCAAACAATGATCTCCATTTTCGAACCTTATCATTTTGTTAGAATTCAAAATCCTGTTTACCGGATTTTTTAAAAGCACTTTGTGATTAACAGAATTATTTATGTTGGTTTCTTGAAGCGAGACGATTACTTGATCGATTTCTTTTTTCGAAATATTGTTTTCTTTGGCAAATTCCTTCGCCCTTTTGTCAGAGCCCGATTGAGCAAGAACTTCTATAAGCTCTTGAGTAGAGACACTGATCTTTTGGCCATCTTCCATATCCGTTCTTCCTCCACTAGTCTTTAAATTTTAGCTGCATCAATCAAACATACTCAACATGCTGAACCCTGTTATAACAAGAAAAACAAAAAAAAGTGCAGCAGCCAGCTTATTCAAAATGAAAGGGAGCCGGTTTAGTACATTCTGAACATAATAATTTACGCCAGAAGTGATCATAGCAAAATACTTTAAGCAAAAGTCCAGAAAGCTCTTTGGTTCTTCAAAGACATTTATCTCATATAGGGTGATCACCAATCGCTGTAGGAAAATGGAACAAAATGCAAAAATAGCGTTCGTCAAAATACTCACAGCAATATAAGAGCTTGGTATTGGAATATCGATTCCTATGAATAGATATGCCATAATCGTCCAGGAAATCATTGCCAATGTAAAGCCAATAAAATTCTTCATCATTTTAATACCTTTCATTTAATAGATTCGGTTTTATTCAAATCTCTATATTTCCCCAAAGAAAAGAGCTATAGCATCGCTTAATCTTTTGCTATACTCTTTTACACTGGATGGAATGACAAAAACCTCTCTTTCTTGAATTCTATCATAGTCAAGATGCCAAACAAAATTTACACTCGGCAGCAGAAAAATGACTTGTTTCATCTCCATATAATCTTTTACATAATCCATCTCTATCAGAGATAAATTATCAAATTCCTGCTTGTTATCTCTAAAATCAGAAAGAAACAGCTTTAATTGACCTTCTATTCTTTCATCGTTAATCATAGTGTCTAATACGTTGGGCTCCATTTGATGGAGCTGGTTATAAATGGCCTCTGAAAGCTGCAGGGTTGGTAGATTGCTTACAGGCTGTTCTGGTTTTCCCTCTATCTCATAATGATTCAATAAAATGGGCTCAAATCCTTTATCCATTGAATAAATAGAGAAAAAATGAGTATTATTTCTTATTTCTTGCAATAGAGTCCTTGAATCACCTTTTGTATAATGAATAAATAGCACCCTGTCTTTTTTTATGCATCGAACTTTTCTTTTCGACTGAACAAGAACATGCAATAGATCTTCCAAGCCTGCAGCTAGAGTTGAATTTCTACTAACGTCCAAAAACCCCTTTGATAATAGAGAGAGCTCCGTATCCTCAATAAAACGGTCAAACTCTTCCGTCCTATCCTGGATCTCTAAATTATTTAAAACCTGACTGGCCATACTTTCATAACCGCATAATGCAAGTGCGGATGCCAATTCATTTGTAGTTAAAGAAATCCCTTCCGCTTTCATTGGTTATCCTCCCCCATATATACTATTTGAATAGGCCTGTCACAAAATCACCGGCATCTGATAAAGCATCACTTACGTTACCAGCCACCTCTTTAATACCTTTTTTAGCGTCTTTGTATTTCTCCTCGACCCACTTCCCGGCTTTCTCTCCAAGTTCTTTCACATTGTCTTCAAATATGATGGATCCAACAATCCCTACTGTTGCTCCTATTGCCCCTCCAATTAAAGTACCGGGTCCCGGGCAAATCATTGTTCCTAGTGCAGCTCCGCCTGTTGTTAGCCCAGCTACACCGATATCCATTCCAATACCCGCTACTGCTCTCCCTGCCTTCTCCGCTTCAGATTTATATTTATTTTTATCACTGACAAATTCTCCTCCATTTGTGACTACAGAAAAAAATATGCCTGCATAAGGGATTTTTTTAGCCAGTTTGGCAATTGCCTTTTTATCAGTCAGCTGTCCCAGTGTAGCTCTCACATCTATAGAAGCACTTTTATATAATTCAGCCTGTGCTGAATTAAATATTAAATATGGGTGCTGATGCTGTAATACCCCAAGAAAACTTTTTACATTTGCACCAGGGCTTAATCCAACAAGACTTCTCAACAGTCTGCTGGGTGAATTTTGATACTTTGAAAAGAAGTTACTTATCCCGCTAATTCCGCTGGAGCTTCCTTTTTTTATAATATTATGAATGGTGTCAGCAAGCTTTGAACCGTATACACCATTCTTTTTTAGCCAGTCCGGATGAGCCTTGACTTTGAAATTTCCGGCACCATCTTTCACCAATATAAGCCTTTTGCTTAATAGGATTGTAGCTGCTAAAGTACCTTTAACGGCCTCCATTCCTCCATTGAGCTTCCCTATTTTATCCATCCAGTCTGCCACGTTCCCCATCAGAGTGGAATCACCTTCTTTTATGGCCAGCTCCATGGCAGAATCGATTAACTTGCCAATTGTATCATTTTCTTCAAGGTACTTTTCAATCTCCTTAATGGTGCTGGGACTAAGAGAAATCCCATTTGCCCCCCATGATTCAATATTGTTTATAAAATCAGCAATCCTTGTAAGATCTTCAGCCGATTCTTTTAATATCTTTAAACTATCAGCCTCTAAATCCTCTAACCCTTCCATGGTTTTCTTAATATGACGTTTCGCTTTATCAAAATCCTGTTGTAAAGAGGATAACGAAATTGTATTCCCCCCAACAATATCACTGACTTCCATATATTCCTGATTAATATCTTGTATCGAATTCTCCGCCAGCTGCTCAATGTATTCTATTCCTGCTTTGGCCTCTTGTTCTGTAAAATCCTGTCTGACAAGGCCATTTTCATCTTCGTAGTCTCTTATCAAGTTTTTAACTTCCTTTAGTCTATTAACATACTCACTTAAAAATTGGTTTAGAAGCAGGACAGCTGGAACATGCAGAACGGTAAGATTTTCCTTAATCGCCTCGCCGCCCTTTCCTTTTAATGCATCTTCCAAATTTATAATCTTATTAATGGAATCACGAATATCATGTATTTGCTCTTTTTCAGCTTCTTTTTTCTTTATGGATACATCTAATTCCGGAATAATTTCGGATACTTTTATAACTTTCATTCTGTCTCACTCCTTTATTTCATTTTTTGAGAGAGCTCTTTGTCTTTTTGTACAAGCTGTTCAATTAGCGTTCTCATATCTTGTTCCGTTCTAATCAGTAAATTTTGGTATTGGTCAATAATGCTGTAATATTTTTGTTCCATTTTGGTGATTTCAGCGAGTAAATCCAAACGGCTTTCAGAGAATGATATTGACGGGTTGCTTGTATCAAACCCATCTGCTTTATTTTTTAATTCACTAAGTGCATTTTCCACTTCACTTTGGATTAGTTTGATTTCAGTCATTTTTTCACCTCAACAATCATGGTTCTTAATCGCTTAATTGAGAAATTCTATTACGTTTAGACGATATGGCATTTGAGAGAGATTTGTTTAAGCCTTCATAATAACTAATCTTGTCCTCAATGTTGTTTAGCATTCCTTCAATATCATTGTTGCCGATTCTCATATAAGAACTTTCAATTTCCTTACGGATTTCGTTAAATTCATTCGCATGTTTACCCGCCCATGTCGATGCAGTCAGTTCAGGCTGGTTAATGTATCTCTTATTCTGCATAAATTCCTCTTGACTTGATGAGATATCTTGATAGGACTTTCTCAGGCGTGCCAAAATTTCATTATTTTTACTCATTGCATTACTTAATTCGGAGATTTCTCTATACAACTGATTAATTAAATGGGAATTATCCTCCATTTTTATTCCCCCTCGTTATCCATATTATTTTGAAAGTCAATAATAGTTTTTGAAAAGATGAAAAAAGATAGTTGTAGAATCTGTATTTGATAAACCAGATGGTCTCTAGAGAAAAAGTAATTTTACTATAAAAGTTACATGCCTCCTTAGCTGGAGACATGTATTCGATTTACTCTTTTTTCAATTATTCGTATGCTTTGCCATTTTAGGAATCAGAAATCCCAAGACGACCCCTATAGCAATGACAAGCAAGAACACATATAAAATCATTAATTTCTTATTTTGTTCAATAGGCTTTTGGGAAGAATCCGACATATAAAAGCTTTCCTGATCCGCTTTTGAAAAAAGGCCCAGCTGATCTGCTTTTGCCGTTATTGTATTATGAATCTTGTCTTCCCCGGCAAAAAGCTGTTCCTTTACATCTTTCAGGGGATCGTAGTTCTTCTTCGTAAATGTCAGATCCTTCTGCTCTTCCGGAATCTGCTTTTTGTTTTCATAGAGCGACTTCTCATGCAGATAATCCGTATTATCTTTGAATTCTTTTTTCTCATAAGAATTTGGCGTCACGTTATTAATATCAGGGGTGGCCCCGGCAGGTCTTTCAGCAATGATAAGAATTGCCGGGAGCAAAAACATGATTTTAAATAATGTTTTAAGCTTCATACGCCTGATCCCCATCCCGAGTGGTACGCAGATTTTTTAGAAATCTAATCGTAAATGGAAGGATGGTAAGCAAAGTAATGATTCCAATCAGAATGATAATTGCCGGTATGAATAACGAACTTGAATCATACTGAATGGACATATATACCTTGGACATAGGATCTTCATAGTTAATATTCGGCGCTGTAAGAGCTAAGAACGGACTGACGAAAAAGATGACAAGACCGACACTTGCTATCCAGCCAGCCATGTTTCCAATTTTGAAACCAGTCAATACGACTGCTGAAGCAGCAGTTAACAAAAGGATCGTAAAAATGGTCCACTGAATTGCCCGTTCATCTCCCATAGAATAGATGTTCAGACCATACAAGCTGATAATCAAGCCTACAATCAGGTTCAATAACATATACATTGCTGCATGGACAAGCATCGGAGCATTTTTAAAGTAATGGCTAAAGTATCCGATTAATAAGCTGCTAATCAGAACAATGGCTAGTACCACAACAGGTGGCAACTTGTTTTCTTCTTTCTTTACTGCTGTTTCTCCGCTGATTTGAAGCGGATTTGATAATTGCTCATAAACCGGTCCATTTTTTTGGCCATTTACATATGCATTGCCAAGGACATTAAAAATATCGTCCCTGAACATTCTTGTCGTTTCAACGTTGGTGCCCCATTTTGAATTTAGAGTATCCGCATCCTGCTGCACAGTCTGAACTTTCGTTTCAAGTTCACTCGTATACCCTACAATATTGTCTTGGTTTTCCCCAATGGAACCAATAAGGTCATTCATCGTTACTATGCTTTGGCTGATTCCCTCTTGTTTCACCTTAACCGCATTACCGTCAGATCCGTCAGCAGGAGTTGGTGTATTTGCAGAAAATGATTGAATTTGTTTCATTACGGAATTTGCATGTTCTTCTACTGAAGATAAGTCAGATTCAATTGCAGCTTGCTGGATCTCAATTTTTTGACGATAGTCATTAAAGAAGGTTTCCAATTGACCCTTTAAATTTGTCGCCTGTTCCTGTGAGTAAGGTAGAGCGGTGTTCAGTCGATCCCAGGCCATTTGCTCCTCGTCATTCACACTAAGAGTTGAGTTTAACTTTTCCTGCAGTGCATTCATCTTTTCTTGATTGTGAATAAACGAATCCTTTATTGCCCCTTCCAAATGAACAAGGGAAGAATAGTATTCCATCATTTTTATCGGATCAGTATTGTTGATACTTAGACCAAAAACATTTGATAAAGTATCCTGATAAAAACCTAAATTTAATACTTGTTGTTCTTTCTCCTCTATGAGGTTAATCAAGGAAGAGAAACTTACTGAAGAATTCACTTGGTCTTTAAGGCCGCTATTTTCTTCTAACAATTTATTATAATCTGCTGTCAACTTTGCATTCAGCGCCTGAAGTTCATCTACTACTTTCTGTAGAGGATTTTCACTGGATTCAATAGCTGCAAGCTTTTGTTCAACCGTTAATAGGCGCTGGGATAATTGTGGCAAACTGTTTATAGCTATTACTACTTGTTCAGGTTTTGGTTCCACAATGGTTTCCAAAGATGTTTTTACTGTGTTAATTTCTTTGACAATTGCCTGAAGCTCTAACCTTTCTGCTTCCATACTTGGTGTCGAAGTATCCGAGTTTGCAGCAGACACTTGATTAGTTTTCTTGTTAGCAAAACTCTTATTTGTATTTCCCGGCGGATCCGGATTGCCAGGCTTTGTTTCTCCTGAAAGATCATTTTTCAAAGAGACTATTGTTTGTATAGTCTGATTAATCGAGTTAGTCTCTTCTAATTTTAAATACTCTATGAAATCCGTTCTTTTCGTATCAATCTGCCCCGTCCGGATGTTAGACAAATCTCCCAGCATTTTATTGTTTTCCAGCAGCTGAGATTCCACACTCCAAAGGCTATTTGTCAGCTGCTGGCCTCCTTCATTAAGGAAAATTACTGATTCCGAATATCGCGGAGCTTGATTCCCTGCTAAAGCTTGAATGCTTAAAAGGTTCTCATCCTGCAGTTTTTGAAGTGTTATCTGCTGGGTATCTTGATATTCTTTGTACTGTTCAACAAACAGGACAAAAGATTCAAGATTTTGTTCAAATTTCGTTACATTGCTTTCCCCGTCCGCAAAAGAATCTGCAGCAATTTTTACTGAAGATTGTATTCCTTCAAGCATGTTGCGCTGCTGCTCTATTTCTGCTGCAAGGTTTTTCGAACTTGGCTTATAAAATGCAAGCATCGTATTCTGGAAATCAATTTCTTTTTGCAGGATATTATCAAATTTGGAACGGACATTTTCTAAATCCTGCGAAACGTACGTCCAATAGAGTGTTGAAATTTTCCCGTTCACACGGCTGGTGGCCGTTTGAATTTCACGCAGCACTTTTTCTCTATTAAGAGAATTTAATTGATTCTGGATCGTGTATTCGAATTTCGCTTTTACAGGCTGCTTGCTTTCGTAGGACATAATATTCCTTGAAAAATCAGATGGAATATAAACAACGGCATCATATTTTGTATTTCTTAAACCGTTCGCAGCAGTACTTCTGCTGATTACTGTCCAATCATATTCTGACCCTTCCTTTAAAATGGAGGTTATCTCTTTTCCGAAATCAAGTGACTTACTTTCCTTGTCAGCACCTATATCTTCATTAACAACCGCAATGGTTCTTGTGGCATTTTCCCGGACAAGCAGGGGTTTGTCGCCAATTGATCCAAAGAAGATAGCTGGTGTGGCTAGAATAAGGAACATCACCAAAACCATTTTAATGATATATTTTGTTTTGGCTGTCATGCTAAAACCTTCCTTTCAGTGGTACAAAGTGGAATCTGGATTTTTAATTCCTTCCCGTTTAGTACGTAGTATCCAAATCCCGGCTGGATCTCTGCCTCTTTACGTTCGTACGGAAGCGTGAAGAGTGTTTGCTCTGATTTCTTCATTAGAACAACCGCCTGGCGAATTTGTTTTATTTCGGCTGTTAATGAGTCATATCCTTTCGAAAGATCATTATTGCTGCCAGAAACAATGACACTAAAGCCAAGATGGCTGCTGTTTTTCATCAGCTTCGCAATTCGTTCCTGGAGCATATTGTCTAATGATTGGGCAAAACGGGAGTATCCATCAATCACCAATACAATTGGGGCAAAATCAGGAACGGTATGGCCATGCTGTATCCCTTCAAGATATTCATTTTCTCTAATAGACAAGATATCTTGCACTTTTACAACCCAGTCGGAAATTTGTTCTTTTGTTTCAATATAAGCCGTGTTTCCTTCACCAGCATAGGACGACAAACCGCGGTCCATTGAATCAAAAATACCTATTGATTCAGCGCCTTCGAGTATATTGTTCAACATAATTTTAAGGACATTTGTTTTTCCTTTTTGCGCTTGACCTACGACTAGGCAATGCTTGTTTTTCTTAAGGTCTACATGTACAGGCTTTACACGCTCCTCGTCTAACCCAATAGGAACAAGATCTGGCCGTTCAGACCCTGCCAAATACTGGGTAAAGTTGATAAGGTTCAGCTCCGTCGGCAGCATTGGCACCTGTTCAGGCAATTCGCAGCCCTTGTATTGCTCTTTCACAAGCTGAATGTCTTCCCTGATCGACTCCAATATTTCCAAATCATCTTTTCCATCAGAAGGCAAGAATATTTGAGAAAAATGTGCCTCATCCTTTTTAACAATAGCTCTTCCCGGAATAGGTTCAGGAGCAAACGGAACCCTGCCTAAGACGGAATATGCTTCGCTTTGATCCATTAAATAATGGACAATCTTTGTTTTGAGATTATTCATTAGAGACTGGCGGATCGAGTTAATTCGTGTAGCTGCAAATATCATATAAATCCCCAACGATTGGCCATCCCTGGCAATTTGATTAATTTGCATTTCTAAATCCTGCATCTCTTCTTTTACTAAGTCAAAGTTATCAAACGTTAAAAATAGTAATGGTAGTTTCTCACGGCTTAGTGAGTTATACATCTTGATCCCGCTGACTTCCTGCTGCTGGAACAGCTGCTTCCTGCGTGAAATCTCGTCTTTTATGATTCTCATAAACTTTTCAATCTTCCGCTCTTCATCCATTAGGAAGAAATCTGCAGTATGCGGAAGCTGGCGGAGCGGCAAGAGAGACCCGTTTCCAAAATCAAATAAGTAATAGTGCACTTCTTCAGGAGTATACTTTTCAGCTATGCTGAGGAGCATCGTAATGATTGTATGCGATTTTCCATACCCTGAAGAGCCAAACACTCCAATATTTCCATCCTCTATTAATTGATAGCTGAATGGATACTGGCTCTGCTGCTCTGGTTCATCAACCATTCCTAAATAAATCTCATTCCTTTGATCCGATCGATAAAGTTTTCGGCTTAGGCGGCTTTTCAGCGGTGGCAGCCATGGGCTTCTCAGTTTTTTGATTCCCATCTCTGTTTGCGTTTCTTCAATTTCCTCAACAACCGCTTCTATTTCTGTTTTACCGCCAGTTTTCTTTTTATTTCGGGCTGTAACATCCGAAAGCGGAACCAAACCAAGATCGGTCACAATTGCTACTTCGTCTTCTGTTTCAGAAGAATCTTCAAGATATGGCGCCCCGCTCCAAGCAGACTGAAATAACTCATAAATCTCGTTATTTCCTACTTGCAAATAGCCTCGACCTGTTTCAGTAATCGAAGCAGCATCTGAGTTCTTAATAATTTCCCGGCTATCATCTGTATCCTGCACCTTTAAAGCTACACGGAAACGCGCATTACTCCAAATTTGTTCATCAATGACTCCGCCTGGCTTTTGAGTAGCCAAGATCAGATGCACTCCCAGACTTCGCCCAATCCGTGCCGCACTAACAAGCTCTCTAATAAATTCAGGTTCTTCGCTTTTTAATTCAGCAAACTCATCTGATATCAAAAACAAATGCGGCAAGGGTTCTTCTGCCAGCTTGCTTTTATACATGTCTGTATAGTCATTGATATGATTAACCTGATATCGGTCAAATAATTTTTGGCGTCTTTTCAACTCGCTTTTGATGGAAGCAAGTGCCCTTGAACTAAAGTTTTTGCTTCCTTCAATATTCGTAATCGTCCCCAGTAAATGCGGCATACTTTTAAATGGCTGTGCCATACCGCCGCCTTTATAATCGATAAGCAAAAAAGCTACCTCATGGGGATGGAAATGAACAGCGAGAGACAAGATGTACGTTTGCAGGAATTCACTTTTCCCCGATCCTGTTGTTCCTGCCAATAAACCGTGCGGACCATGAGCTTTTTCATGAAGATTAAGTAAAGATAATTCTTCCTTTCCTTTAAGCCCAATTGGTACTGCCAATGACTTAGAAGACTCTTTTGTCATCCAGTTTTGCTTAATCGGTAGCTTGCCGACTTCCTTTACATTCATCATTTCCAAAAAGGATACGCTTTTCGGAATAGAGTTGGTCATTCCCACTTGGTGGTCAAGCGTCCTTAACATCCGGGAAAACTCTTCATTCCCCTTGTACTGGTGGGAGTCAAGCTTAAACGGAATGGTTACCGCTTTTTTATCCTGTATTAGAATATCTCCCTCTTCATCATTGATATATCTGACTAGTGTTTGTATATTATCATTCAAGCTTTCCTTGGAATCGGCAGCAAAAATAACCGAGATCCCTAAGCGGGTATGCTCCCCTTCTAAATACTCCAAAATAACGTGATCAGCGATCAGCTGCTGATTGGTGATAATGAAGACAAGATGCGGAGAAAATTTCAGTTTCTCCTTATTTTCATCTAAATCTCTTTCTCTTAAAATTTCATAAATAGATGAGAGCAATTGATCTCTTGTTTGATCGTTATAAATTAGCCCTTTTGCATGGACATGTGAAAGCTGAAAATGCGGGAGCCATCTTACCCACTCCCATTGGGCGTATTCTTTTTCATTAAAAATAAAAACAAACCTTACATCATGATAACTGTGGAAAAATGCAAGCTGCCCAATAACCTGATGAATTTCATTTTTCACAACCGTTTCTTTTCCGATCAGCCCGATTGGTCCTTTGGATAAGTCAGCGATAACGGGAACGTTTTTGATTTCCTTATATACTTTTTCCAGCACCTGAGATTGTTCCAGCAAATCATCAATTTCGCGGTTAGCCATGTCGCCAGAGCTTACTGTTACTTCATAGCTTGCAGGTACATTACCTGTTCCAAGCCTGAATTGGAGAAAATCGAAGCTTTCAAGTGACCGTTCCCATATTCGGTCAGAAATTTGCCCGGTAAAATACTTCATTCTCTCAAAAGAAGGAAAGTGGAACTCCAGCACATGTCTTTGCTGGTCAGACAATACTTGCAGTTCTTTCCGTTTCTCTTCCAAATAAGCCGTATAGACCCTGAACCTCCGCTCTTTCCGCCTTTTCTGATTACTCTTATCCTTGAAATACTGTACAGTGGACGTAACCATTGTTGTCATAAACATAACCATTGAGATAAGAATAAAAATCCCTCTCGGCTGCAGCAAAGCGACAACGCCCATCACAATCAGCATGATGAGCGGAGGCATTACGATAAGCCATAACCCTCGATTGGAATCGTCCGGCTCCTGTGAGGGGAACGTTAATGAAACCTTCTCATCCGGCATTTCATAAACCATTCTAGGTGTCCTGCGATACAGCGGGTATTTTTTGCTCATTTCAGACTGTGGCTTCAATGTAATAGGTAGCTTGGCTTCAAACCTTTCAAAGCTCGATATTTGAATAAGATCATCTTCAAGTAGTCTAACAGCCATGAAAGGAAAGAATAATAGATCACCAACCTCCAAGAATGCTCTTGCTGTCAGCTTGCGGCCGTTTAAATAAAGGCGCCCTCTTCCTGGCTCAGCCATCCATCCCTTACTTGTTTTAATAAGCTCGAATGAATGCACTTCTTCAAGGATCATTCCGTTCTTTTTATAGATTAATGCACTGTCATCGTCTGAAGAAAAAGTAATTTCCTTTTGGTACCCCGAGTAATAAGTTTGGTTATTAATAGGAGCAGCTGTTAAAAATATGGTTAATACTTCTTTTCCATCTTTTAAATAAAAAGGTTCACCATTTTTAATATGGCCAATTGATTTGCCATTTTGTAATACATCGTATCCTTCATTGCAGGTTTCAAGCGTTAGCGGTCCCTCTGTGAAAGGAAAGCTGCCTACTGTAACCATCTGCTCAAATTCGTGGCCAACGGTTACCGCATTACTATTCTCCTTAATGGTGGGCAGCTGCTGATAATGCTCATTGTAAAAAAACCAAAGATTATCCATCATTTCCACCTCCTGTCCCTATTAATTTTGATTTTCCTCTGCCGATTCTTTCTTTTCGGCTGGCTGCTCTGTTTTTGTTTCATTGGAAGGAGTTTCTTCTGTTTTCGTTTCATTAGAAGGAGTTGCTTCTGTTTTTGGCTCTTCTTTTGCAGCTTCATCATTTAATTGACTATTGCTTTGCTCCTCTAGGAGGCTCTTTTCCTGTTCCTCTTGCGCCTTTTGTTCTTCAACATACTCATCAATCTCGGATTGGATTTCTTTTATTTCTTGTTGTTTTTCATCTGCTGAAAGACTTTCATCCGCTTTTATTTCTTCACGGTATTTAAGCAGTGCAAATAGAATTAAATCTCTATCCTCAATTGAACGTGCAATATCGAGGGCTTCTTTTGCACTTCCTCTTCCTATATGTATCCAGTAATGATAGTAAAGAGGATCCGAATGGAGTGCGATTGTGTTTTGAACATTATCCCTTTGGTCTTCTGTTAATGCCTCATTTATTATGTAAGAATGCGCTAGTTCATATTGAACAACCCTTGGCATTTGATCAATTTTATAATTGGATAATTGATCAACTACTTCACTATATTCTTTATTCAAAAAATGCTCCTGACTATTAACAAAAGCTGCTTGTTTAGGCTGGGTAAAAAGAAGGGAATACAAGCTGAAAGCTAGTATTGGCAGTAAAACAATAAAGAGCCCTAAAGCTGTATATCTCGTGATTTTCCATTTCTTTTGCGGTACACGAATATATTCCTTCTCGCGATCTTCGAGCATTTTTATATTTTTTCGAATGACTTCTGATAACTCGGTTTCATCATCTGCCTTCATGATATCTGCTGCAACGGGAGAGAGTTCAATCGTTTCGTGCAATTTTAGGTAATCGTGAAAAGTATACTTTCCATCTACAGCAGCTGCTATGGTTGCTTTTAACTCGTTCCAAAGCTTATTTGAGTCTTTTTCATAAGGCGGAAGACTCTCTTTCACTCCATAATGAAGAAAATTAGGCATCAGACTTTCATCGACGACGATATTTTCTGGGCATACGATTACGTGCAGCCTTGAAAAAGGGTGGCGCATAACCCGCTTTAAAAGTAAAGATGCAAAGATCCATCTGCTTCTCTTATCTTTGGTTTTTAATTCAGTAAAGGATAAATAATTTGAAGGAATTTGATAGACGAGGCTCAGTTCATCCTCTGTTAAAATGATATCCCTTTTGATTGCTGAATCAATTTCCTTAAGGAGCTCCAATTCCGCTGCATGATCAGCCTTAATTTTTTCTCTTTGGAAAATGATCTTAAAGGTTTGATCTTCAGTTTTCACAACCGCTTCAAGCTGTTCTTCTAAATATGTATGAATCTGCTCTGACATGTTTTTAAGACTCCTTTATAAAATTTCGAAACGGTCCCCAGTGGCAATGCCTTTATTTGCCAGCTGGTCATTCCCGGATAGCACCATTTGCTTATTGGGTATTCTGACCCAATATCCTTCTCGGGGCGGCTGTGAAATCGATTTGGCTTGCCAGACGATATCAACTACTTTTTTAACAGAGTGGTAGTCTGAAAGACGGAGATCAAAAGATTCACCTTGATAATTTTTTAAATCAATTGTTAGTTCAATATACATTTCAATACACCCCATAAAGAAAACTCGCCGACTGGCGAGCCTTTTAGGCGAAGACAGAGGCGCAGTTGCACTTATACTTAATTCCTAGAATTGGCAACTACGTCGAGTACTCTTCCTCGCTGCCAATTTATCCTCACTTAACGTGTAAAAAGGAGCGCCTTCATCTGGTGAATTCAGCGCTCCTTCTCCACTTATAGTTTCAGATGATATTAACCGCGGATTTGGCTTGCAATTTGGTTATCAGCATCTTCAAGAGCACGAGCAGTATTGCTAAGCTGAACAGAGATATCTTCAAGCAATTGCTGCATTTGTACAAAAGAAGGTCTTAATGATTGGTATTGGTCAGCAAACGCTCTGCTTGCTTCACCTTCCCATGCACCTTGTAACTCGCTGATCATGTTATCCAGACGGACAACTTGCTCTCCTACTTGGCCGCTTTCTCCATTGTAACGATTGGACATACCTACTAATTCTGCTGGTGTAACGCGAATAACTCCTGACATTTCCATCTCTCCCTTTCATTCAATTACTACTATTTATGGAAATAGCTACTATTATTGTAAAAATACACCACGGAAAGGTCAATTGGGTATTTAAAAAAATATTAAAACAGTTAATTATACCTATAAACTCCCCTGATTAAATACTATAAAACTCTTTTTATAGTACTTTTTACACAGTTCTAAACGGCAGATATTTATTTAGGAGCGGATACTTCCACCTCTTCATAATAGATGGTGATGCTCTGTTCTTTTATATCATTGATGTTCTGGCTATACCGGTCTGCCACTAGATCCATTTGAGAAATGTACCCGTTAATAATGGATTCGTTTTCCCTATGATTTTGTAAAAGGGCTTTGAGGCTTTCTTCAACGATTCTTCCCGAACCTGACGCTAGTTCTTTCTCAATGCTCATCACCATTTCATAGTCCAATAGACCCATTTCTTCAAGCTGATGTTTAAACAAAGCCGATTTGTATTTTAAATTTTCAAAGGGTTTGAAGCGATATGTGCGATTCAATTGCCCCATGGCAGCCACCTCTTTTATCGTAAATCGAAAATAGCCGAGATCCGTTTATCCTCATGAAACAACTTTACGATTGAAGACCTGATTTTTTTAAGCATCGCGATTCCCCGCTTTTTCTCCTCATCGAAATAATGGAAAGCATCCTCAAAGGTCTCTGTCAATGCTGTGTCAAGCGGGCGGATTAATTCATGAACCGTTATCCCTCTCATTTCCACATCTCCAGCAGGCAGCAAATGCTGATAAGCATTTGGATTCGATTCCATATGATTAATAGAGGACAAAAGCTCGTTTTTACGATTTTGATAGTCTTCTACATACTCACGATGGTACATATCCCGCATGCGGGTTAGCACATTTTCTTTATCACTATATTTATCCATGCCTAATTGATAAATTCTCACAGCTGAAGATAGGTTAACCTCAATTTTTTGGCCGTTTGATTCAGTTTTAAAGCGAATCATATCATTTCCTTCATAGCGGACTCCATCCTTCATGGCGAGTGCACTGGCTACATGACCTACACCATGAGCTTCAACAGCTTTTGAGAAGTCCTCAGCGAATCCGTTAGGAACTTCAAATATTTTTCTAATCTTTCCTTTAATATTAGCGATTTCGAATCTAAGAGTAGCTGCAATATTCATTAGACCTGCATAATATTCTCCATACCTGCTGTCCATTGGAGTAATAACATCTTTTAAGATGACTCCCCCTAAACTTCCAATAGACTTTAGTATATTTTTCAAATGCCCCTTAATTTCTTTTAAGTAGGACATAATCTCATCCTTCATAACGATAGCTGTATCTGCGAGGATACTAAAAAGAGCAGGAAGGTTCTTTGTAAGATTTGAAAGCTTTGTCTTAATTTCCAAAACTCGAAGGTTTAGCTCCCCCAGAGCAATAAACAATCCTTTCGGCATATGAGGAATGGGAAAAGGCACGGGTATATCCATGGAAGTTTGAGGAAAAGGAAAACCGCCAAATTTTATGTTTATACTCGGGAACCTCCAATCAGGCCCTTGCATAAACACTTTCCACTCTTGTTCTACTGTGTCTATTAAAGTGAATAACCCTTTATCTATTCCAGTCGCTCCCCGCAGCAATCCATCCATGCCGTTCTCTGAGTAATAAGGTGCAAGGTAGGCCAAGTATATTTGAAGCTTATGTAAATCTTTATCAGAAATGTTGCCTAATGCCGGGCGAATTCCCTCAAAGCCAGGATCTGTATCAATAATCTTCCGGTCTCCCAAATCCAAAAATCCCCTAAATCCCGAAACTGCATAAAGCATATCCTCCTCTGCGGTTAAATGGTAGATATTCTTTCCCTTTTCTTTGTAGTATTCCTCGGCAAAGGCTTTTAGTTGGGAGGGGGGGATGGAGTATAGCTCCTTGTCAGTGTCTGGATCGATATTAAATTGTCTTGAAATACTTCTTCTAAATTCTCTGTCTGTAAAAGCTAATTGATAAGCACTTGGCGGTGCATCATTTATTGCATATACGTTTTTGTAGGAACCAGTCATTAACTGCAGCATTTGGATTAAATTCCCACCCAAAGAATGTCCTATTCCGAATTTCTCTAATTCAACTTTGTTAACAACTTCCCCCTTCATTTTTCTTTTATTGATATCAGCATCAACTTTCTCATTTATTTTTTTGCTAATTGCTTCATCAAAATACCTTGCATCTAAATATTGATCTTGGACTTTCCCTGCAAAAATGCCAAATGAATTATATATCCAATCATGCGGCAATCCTTTTCCGCCATCTTCCCTATTCTCACTGCCTCTTGTAATCGTGTAGGACTGATTGAGTCCTTGTTCAGCGTTATAAAAATGAATGATTGCTCCATCAAAACCGGAATCTTTTCCAAGGTCATTAGTTTTACTCAGATCTTTAGAGTAATAAACTGTAATTTCAGCAGGAATATCTTTACCAGTCTCTTCAATATAGATTCTCCTAATTAAATCAGCTGATATCATTTCTGTCTTTCCATATTCCAGCTCTGCGATTCTCGCCCTCAATATATCGGTATTTAGGATTTCATTTTTTTCCATTCATACATCTCCTTCATACCACGCTATTCTGAGAAATTTACTGATTTCATCATGGACAGAAACTTTTCTTCAAGTTCTTCCGGCTTTAAATTACATTTCTTACTTTGTTTGGTACAAGTACTATCTACAAAAAAACTCAATGCCTTATCACTGTTTTTCGGTTTTATGTAACTAAAAAAACTGTAATACGTTACTTTATCTTCCGTTGAAGTATCCTTAGCATAATAATACGTTTTCCCATCATGTTCGAAGGTTTCATATTCACCTTCATATCCAGCATATTCAGACAGCAAAGTAAGATTAATATCAATATCATTTGTTTTCGTTCGATCCTCAAAGGTCATTTTATAGTAAAAAGAGAGATTTTCTTCTTTAACCTGTTCACCAAAACTTAAGGTTTCAAAGAAGTCTTTATTTTTTTCATACCCAGCATCGGAAACCACAGCGTTTTTCGGATACAGCATGCTGTATCCCCCAGTACGTGATTTAAATCGATAATACCCTTCTTGTACTTCCTTAGGGGATTCTATAAATTCTCTTGTAAATTCATCTTGAAATGCCCTTGTATTTGGTATTTTGTTTCCTGTATCTTTTTCGCTTACCGGCCCCTGCCCCATTACGCATCCCCCTAACAAGATAACCATCATTACTGAACTAAGCATTCGTATTTTTTTCAAATGTATGCTCCTTTCAACTCATGTGTAAAAACGTTATAACAGATGATAATAAGAAAGAGTGACCAAGGGATTTCCGACTATATTCAAAAAAGCTTTTAATTCCAGTAAACCATACAATTTTTTAAAACTTTTTTATCCTATTTATTTACTACCATGGCTCTTTAATCCCGTCAAATCAAGGATTAGAATTGTCGAATTTTGTCTGTGGTTTTTTCCCTATAAACACCTTGGATTCAAGATTAATATATAGGTATTTTTATCCATATAATTGTAGATGATATAATAATTTCTTGATTTTTATTTCAAGAAATTACTAAATGTTAAATTTTGTAGTTCTTTAGGCTTATTTTTACATAAACTTATTAATTCTTTAATAATAATTATTTGGAGTAAAATTACACTCTTAGTTAATTATTTCAATATATGTATAAAATACTATCCCTAATCTTTATTATTCGCCCGAAAATAGGATCTGCTCAATTTGAATTACTGATAGAAATATAGTTAGAAAGACATGTTATAACATGGAAAAATTGAAGTAATTTGTAAGCCAAATAATCTTTTCCTGTTATGCTGAGTCCTTCAAGGCTAAGAATTTACTTCTTTTTATGTGTAAATATTTACTAGTTCATGATTCAACGGGATTATTTTTATGGTAATATATAACTGAGTATTCAGAAAAAAATATTTGGTTTCAGACTTTATTACCAGTCTATTATTTTAATAATTATGATTTACACACCTATTAAGGAGGTTATCTATTTGCCTTCACTAAGAATTTCAAGAATAGAAAAAAGAACAAGAGTAGAAGGTCCGGGATTAAGGTATTCTATTTGGGTTCAAGGGTGCCCGATACGTTGTGAAGGGTGTTTTAATCCTCATACCTGGGATTCCAACGGAGGCTATACAAAAGATATTGACGAAATCTTAATGGAAATAAAAAATACTTTAGAGACAGCCACTGAACTTGAAGGTGTCACTTTTTTAGGAGGCGAGCCTTTTAGTCAGGCAAAGGAATTAAGTATCCTGGCGCAGAAGATAAAAAAAATGAATTTATCAGTTGTTACGTTTACCGGCTATGAATATGAAATGATCTTGAGATCGCCGAATCGAGAATGGCACAGATTATTAAAAGAAACGGATTTGTTAATAGACGGTCCTTATATCCAGGCTCAACATGATCTCAGCCGCCCTTGGATTGGATCGAAAAATCAAAACTATCGATTTCTGACGGATGTTTATAAACATCTGGAATCATCATTGCCACTGATTCCGAATAAACTCGAGATACGGCTGCATCCTGACGGAAGTATATCTGCTAATGGTATGGCAGAGTCCATTGATTTACATATGTTGCTGGAACTAGATTATGTAAGGAAGGAGTAAATTCATGAGCATTGAAATTGTGTTAATTCCTCTTGCTATTGCTTTAACAAAAGAAATTGCGGAAGGCATCTCCAATTTTTCAGAAGAAAATAATAAAGACTTCACTATCCTCGATACACGAATGAAAGATGAGTCTCTTTTAAAGCAAGCACTGGAAGAGTGGAGCTGTTCGTTTCGAGAAGTAGGAGCACTAGATTCACTTCAACAGCTTCATGAAAATGAAGTGTCTTTTATGATGAACAAGGAGGGGTGTTACTCGCTTGTTTTACCGAAATCTGCAGACAAAAACTCATTCCAAGAATGGATCGAAAAGGTAGAAACGTCCTATACCCATTACCTGCAGCAAAAAGTCTATCTGAATCTAGTAGAAAAGGCAAAACAACAGGGAATGATTCTAGAGAATGAGGATTTGTTAGAGGATCATTCAATCCAGCTTACCTATATTTTAAATCGATAAAAGGGGGAGAATGATTTGGCAAAAAATTATACAGACAGAGGAAAGACATGGGAGCTAGCGAATAGCTGGTGGATTCTATTAACGTTTCCTCCTATTGGTATGACCAGTTTTATCGCATTTTTATATACGGGAATAAAAGTAAAAAATCAACGTTGGAGAATTTATGGTTTCATTTATTTAGCAGTCTTTATTCTTGTTCTAGTTTTAAGCGACCCAGATATAGTGGCAGGCATTGCTCTTGTCCTTTGGATTGTTTCGATTGTCCATGCCTTTAAAATTCGTCCGGCTTATTTGGTCCAGTTAGATGTCTTAAAATCTCATGAAAATGAATTAATTAATCAAGAAGTTTCAAAGCTCAGACAAGAAGCTGAAGCGAAATTTGGCGGCGTTAATCGTTTGCAAACGCAGCCTCCTCAGCCTAAGAGAGATAACCGGCCAGAAATTGACACCAGCTCTCAGGTAATCCCGCAAATCCAACCGGGTGTAACGGAACATAAAGAAGTTAAAAAAATCAATATCAATTTAGCGCCTGAAGCGGAAATTGCTGCGATTCCTGAAATTGGAATCATTTTAGCCAAAAAAGCAGTCGTTAAACGCCAGGAGATTGGCGGTTTCCAATCCTTTGAACAATTTGCCCAAATAATGGGGTTACAGGAGCACACGTTTGAAAAAGTAAAACCGCGACTCGTTTTTTCAGAAGGCGAAAACAACAAAGAACAAGTTACTTCTGGAAGAGTGATAGACTTCTAATCTAGTTTTATGAAATATGGTAAGCCGGATTATTTTTGGCTTACTTTCTTTACATACTAATTGAGAAAAAAGGAAGGATGCGTATGGCTACAGGCAAGCAAGCAAGAACACGAACGTTGTTAGCAAATCTATTAAAAGCTCGATTTCCGTATTTATATATCCAAACGTGGGAGGAAGACCGTGTTTTATCACTGATCCGTTCGGTTGCCCAGGATACGGAATTAATTAAAACGCCGCGGGAAGTATTCACATGGAGAATGACAAATGGGATACAAGATCACAGCAGGCAAACAGTGGGAGATTGCAAACAGCCTTTAAAGGCGCTGGAGTTTATTGAAAAACATGATAGGCCCTGTATCGTGGTCTTGCAAGACTTCCATGTGTATTTTGGCGGTCAGGGAAGACTTCCGGATTTCCAGGTTATTCGTAAATTACGGGATATCTTAGGGAAAATCAAGCAAAGTCCAAGTCCGATTAATGTGATCTTTACTTCTCCTTTTCTGATGATTCCCGAGGATCTGCACAAGGATATCACGATAGTTGATTTTGATCTCCCGTCCTTTAACGAAATTCAAGCCGTTCTTGATGAAATGATCCAAATCAATCAGCAAAGCGGAAGAATTCAAATCTCTTTAACCAATGAAGAAAAGGAACGGCTGGCTAAGGCCGCCTTAGGCTTGACCCTCTCCGAAGCTGAAAATGCCTTTGCCCGTGCGATGGTAGAAGACGGAAAGCTGGACATCCATGATGTAGAGATTATTCTAGAAGAGAAAGAACAAATCATTAAAAAGACCGGTATTCTGGAATTCATTACGAGCGATTTAAAAATAGAAGATGTAGGCGGGCTGGAGAATCTGAAGCGTTGGCTGGCCAAGCGAAATAAGTCCTGGCTCGACTCAGCAAGAAAATATGGTCTACCTGCACCTAAAGGGGTTTTGATTACAGGCGTCCCTGGGTGCGGAAAAAGTTTGATCAGTAAATCGATTAGCTCCATGTGGCAGCTCCCGCTTTTACGGCTGGATATGGGGAAAATCTTCAGCGGCATCGTCGGTAGCAGTGAAGAGAACATGAGAAAGGCAATCAAAACAGCAGAAGCCATTTCCCCTTCGATCCTTTGGATCGATGAAATTGAAAAGGGGTTCAGCGGGATCTCAAACGGCGGGGACAGCGGGATCTCTTCCAGGATTTTCGGGCAGTTTTTAACATGGATGCAAGAAAAGACGAGTCCTGTATTTGTAATTGCGACTGCCAACAATATTTCTGGTTTGCCGCCGGAACTGATGCGTAAGGGCCGCTTCGATGAAATCTTCTTTGTGGATCTTCCGACTCTCCGAGAAAGAAAAGAAATCCTGAAAGTCCACATCCACAAGCGCATCAAGGATCCAGAAGTAATGGGCTATTTCAAATTAACCGATGAAGTATTAGAAAGTCTGGCGAAACAATGCGAAGGCTTTGTCGGAGCGGAGATTGAACATCTAGTCATTGATGCTTTATTTGAAGCCTATTCAGGAAATCGCTCGATTAGTCTGGAAGATTTTGAACGAGCGATTTCGAATACCGTTCCATTATCTGTTACCCAGGCTGAACAAATAAGACAAATTCGGGAGTGGGCGAATGTTCGTGCTGTTGCAGCCACACCCCAAGAAGACCGGAAAGAGTATATAAAGGAGACTGTTATGGTCCCAGACAACGGTCAAGCACCGGATTACACCGATGATGTTCGTTTTAATCGGGGCGGAAGAACGATTGATTTCTAAGGAGAGAGCAGATGGAAGAAAAAATTCAGATACGTATTTTGCCTGACGGCCGCATTCAGGCAGAAACATTGGGCATTAAAGGAGAAAAATGTACAGATTATATTATGATTCTTGAAAACCTTCTTAACGCCCAAGCCGTCCAAGCGGAGTACACAAAAGAATTTTATGAAACAGAACAAGTTAGCCAGCAGCAAACGGAACAAATTTCTTTTAAAAATATTAATAAATAGTTTAGCGGTTACCAGGAGAAGTGTTAACGCACTTCTCAGGCTGTCGAATAACTATCGGCAGCCTCTTATTTTATTCACTTGCTTCAATAATCCACCGCGTTAATTTGGTATAGTATTATCGGTGTATAGGCTTTTAAACAGGTCTGTTGATTGGCGCTCCAGGCAATTCGCTTTCCGCGGGCGTGTCGGGGGAGCTTCCTCATCGCTTCGCTCCTGCGGGGTCTCCCCTGCCCCGTACTCCCGCAGGAGTCTTCGTGCCTTCCGCACCAATCAACAGAGTGCTTTCAATAAAGACCTTCAACTCAACTTATAAATTATAAAAATATGTGGTGAAATCAAACAGCCTCTCATTATGCTTTAGAAATATCAATAAATCCTTCTCCGAACACATCACGGACATCGTGTATAGCGATGAAAGCATTCGGATCAGTAGATTGAACAATTCGTTTCAACTTTATTACTTCTTGCTTACTGATAACAATATAAAGAATTTCCTTTGGGGTTTTTGTGTAATAACCATGACCCGAGTATACGGTTACCCCCCTGTCCATTGATGTAGTCACCTGTTCGGCAATGTCATTCGGTTTATCAGAAATAATGGTAATTGCCTTCTTCGGATTCAAGCCTTCGATTACAAATTCCATCACTTTCGTTCCGACATATAGCATAATAATTGTCAACATCAGCTTTTCTGCACCAATGATAAAATAAGATGAAAAAGCAACTATTAAATCAAAAAACAATAGACCATAGCTAATGCTCCATCCTAAATACTTATGTGTTATCCTTGCTAAAATGGTAGTACCTGCTGTTGTTCCGCCAACCCGAATGATTAGGCCAATCCCGACCCCTACAAATATTCCTCCAAAAATGGCATTTACCATCAATTCATTAGAAGCAATATTCCAACCTTCTGTCAGATGAAGAAAAAGCGAATTAAAAACTACAGCAATAATCGTATAAATCGTTGTTATCTTATTCAAAAATTTATAACCAATAATTAACAAAAATGCATTCAGAATTAAGTTGACTAAACCTGGTGACCACTCAAATAAATAGTAGGTAATAATTGTGATACCCGTTACCCCGCCTTCCCCAAACTCGTTCGGAATAACAAATAAATTAACACCTAACGCAAAAAGAAAGGCACCAATAATAATAAAAATGATGTCTGTGGTTGTTTTTTTCATACTCTACCTCACTGCTTATAAAAATATTTACTCAGGCATAAACTCTCATCATTATATCGTTTAACATTTAACTCGTACAGTAGTCTGTTATTTATTAGGAGTAAAGTTAAGGAGTGTTAATCTACTAGACATTATCAAGCTTCTGTTGTTCATTTCTTAGAAGAACCAGGATATGTTAGGTATAGTGTTTCAATTTCCTTAACATTTCATAAGAAAATGATGAACAAATGAAAGCAGTATTACTTGAAGAAGCATATAGTTGAGAAGATAGACATTAAAAAAGAGGCCTCCATTAAGTTCACTGACTTAATGAAAGACCTCTCTAAAAATCTCATTAAATAATATCGGTCACTTTTTCGGACACTCTAGATTGAGTGAAGGCTTATAAATCCCAAAATATTAGGGTTTATTAGTCTTTATTACATCATGCCGCCCCTAAGATGTTGGATTCTATACTTTTGAATTAATTTACACAAACGATGATATACCGAGCTATAAAGGGTGTTTATTATTCCTGCAACCCTTGAGTCACAGCTTCGAGTGCCTCCATTCCTCCAAAGTAAGCTAATTTCCCTTCGCTTAAGTGAAGTAATTTATCTTCGCTCGATTGCTGGATCTTGTCGACTAGATGGGTGCTAATAATGATGATACTATGATAAGAAAGCCGCCTAATAACGCGTTGAAAATAGAGCTGCTCCTCAATGTCCAGGCCTTCAAAGGGCTCATCTAAAATACAAATTCGCGGAAGATTTATGAGTGCCTGGATTAAACCAACTTTTTGCCGTTGTCCTCCAGAAAGTTGGCGAATCTTCCTCTTTTTTATTTGAGTTAAATTGCTCTCTTTCAACCAATGTTCAACAGTCTTTTTTACAAGTTCCCGAGGAATCCCTTTATGATATGCAATATATTTTACATACCTTTCTACAGTCATATCCATATGACCGGTAAAATGTTGTGGGAGAAAACCAATAATTCTCCTAATTTCTTCAATATCTAGTTTTCTTCGGTACGTCCCAATCTGCTCGTCTCTGACTAATAATGTATAATTGATTTCCCCATGTCCTGGTTGAATCGACGTCGTGAGCAGCTTCAAAAGCGTACTTTTTCCAGCTCCATTTTTTCCTACAACATACGTAATTCCTTTTGTAAATGAACAACTAATACTGCTTAAACATGTTGTATCCTCCATCGAATGTTCCACATTATTTAATGTTATTCTCATTTCCAGATCACCGAAAAACGTCTCTTTAATACAACACTGCTTAATAAAAGAATGGAAATTCCTAAAATAATCATATTCACTGTCAGAAAATAATCATCACCAGGTGTTTGGAACAATAGCTTATTCTTTAATAACACTTGGCTGAACCAAATAAACAGTGTAATCGACAACCCTATTTTTTGCCCTAACCAAAATATCGTAACAAAACCGATTACTCCAAAAAAGAAAATCGGTATAAACGAACTAACCAAATACAATATTGTACCTTCTTTTCCAACAACAAAAAGACTTAATGGCAGTGTCAAAACTAATTGGGATCCCATCACAATCATAAATCGGGTAAATATTTGTTGAATCACTGGATAATAACTTAACGATTCAATGATTTCATTTCCTTCATTTTTAGGACGGAACGAATAGCCAATCACTCCAATGACAAGAAGGGTAATCCACTTGATCCAGCTCGAAAATCCAGTCATGGCATCAGCTGAATTTTCACTAATAGTAAAAGTAATTGCAATCATAAGCAGTCCAGTTAACAGCCAACTTGTCGTTCCATAGAAATTCAATTGTGATAAAAACATATTCACTATTTTTGATTTAGTTGAAAGAGAATTTTGTGTCGTTTCTAGCTCTAGGCGCAAATCAACCGGACTTTGCTCCTGCTCTATATTTTTTATCTTTTGAATCAGATCTAAGGTCATTTCTCTCGTTGGTTCAGGGGCAGTAAATCGATCAAAGTAAGTTTTCCATTCTTTTTCTAACCTTGATAATTCTTGATCTTTACTCAATTCCCTCAGCCCCTTTCCGCTCATCCGTAACTAGAATATTTTCAAGCTGCTTTAACCCACGCGTAATTCGCGTTTTAACAGTATTGATAGAAATATCCAATGCCAATGCTATTTCCGAGTATTTCAAACCTTGATAGAAACGTAAATACAGAACTGTACGATAATCAAGTGAGAGTTGATTCAATGACTCTACCATCCATTGGCGTTCAAGCTGATGATCAATAATATGATGAACCCTGCCTTTTTCTTCAATATCCTTATCTGTCACATATTCGAGACGCGATGTAGGCTTTCTCCAATAATCTTTACAAGTATTGGTCGCGATTTTATACATCCATGGTTTAAATTGATCAGGAACGAACCCCTTAAGTCCTTGCTGATAGATTTTCAAAAATGTTTCTTGAACAATGTCTTCCGCCAATTTTTCATCGTGCAATAATCGGTATATATATCCAAACAGAGGCTTATGATAGCGGAAAACAAGTGTATCAAAAGCTGTGTCTATCCCAAGCGACAATTGGCGCATATATTCTTCATCTTGCATCCCTATCCCTCCGTTTCAAGCTGACCTCCGATTGATTTTAATAATTGCTCCTACAGTACATAATACTCCTAGTCCGATATAAAACAATCGGTTATAGATAATCCAGCGGTTTTCCACTAATAATAATCCACTTTCTCCGCTCACAAAACGTTGAACACTTCCATATATAAGTAAAATCGCATTTAATTCACGCAACAACGCCCCGCCAAATAGGATCATCATCCAAAAAAGAATCCCGGCTATCAATCCACCTAGCGAATGGTTTCCTACCATCGTTCCAAGAATGACAAATCCTCCTAAAGCCAAGTACACTGGAATTGTAAAAACGAAGCCTTGCCATAGAAATTCGCCATATATTAATACTAAAGGAATTGTGATGATACTCGTTAATCCGAAAAAAATAATTGCAGAAAACAATGCCTTCTCCAATAGAAATTTCCATTTAACGACCGGATACGTAATAAGCTGATTGAAAAATTTCGAATCCAAATCAATCGAAAAACACCATTGAATGATAAATACAAACCATATTGTTGCTGTTTTTTCATAAATAAGGCTTGATAAATCATCTATCTCATACGTCCCAGAGCTGTATATGATAATCCCGATAGTTGGAACTAGCAATATAGTCATTAACGAATATATCGATGAAAACCATAGCTTTAAAAATAGTCGAAGTCTAACCAAGAATCCTCTCATCTTCTTGATTCTCCTTCGTATTGCTTTAATGCTGATTCCATGTCAAAGTCCTGCTTGTTCTCAAGTTCTTTCCAATAATGAAAAAGATACTTTATAACATATTTAAATTGTTCAGAACCTTTTTTCTCATAGCTTTGCAGCAAATTTACAACAGTAAGATCCTCCCCTTCAACCCTCCAGTTCGATTTATACCATTCCACAAAACTAACTTGTTCTTGCAAATGATTCGCAATCATCCAAACCATTGCATCAGATAAAATATGAAAGTCTTGATTATTATCGAAAATAGCTTCCTGGGTTAATTCATTCTTTAGTTCATATGCAATTTCAAAATCATCTTTATACTCGCTATTCAGCACAAAAAAATCGTGATTTGCACTATATTGTGTAAGATAATAATAGTTATCACTCAATATATAAACAACAGAAGGACTCATCGGAACTCCAAGCCAATCTTCCATAAAGCTCCATGCTTTTTGATATCTTTCAATTACTTCTGTCGCACCTTTTATAACTTCAGGATGTGCGACAACTCGAATGTGGCCAACCTTCTCTTCCTTGAAGTTCCCTCCCAACAAAGATAGACCGTATTGAGAAGTTCCTTGAAACGTATCTTCACTAATCTCCGGAATTGTTAAAGCAAGAGGAACTTTTTGCTTTTCTCGCGTAATATTAACCGTGAATTCTGTAGGAAAATCCTCAACAAGCCGGGCATTTCTTAATTCAAATTGGGCATAAAGGTTATCATGCTCCCGAGTAATCACCAGAGGCCTCTTCCCGATCAAAGGATACCAACCCGCTTCTTTCGGGAGATAAATTCGCTGATTTTTTATAAAGGCTTGTTCAATATAACCATCATCACGGTATTGCAAAATTTTTCCTTGATAGTGAACGTTTAAGTCAAATTCTTCACCCGGCTGAATCATTTGATCGAAGTGAAGTGTTATAAAATCTTTATCTTGTGAACAAGTAACTGATTTTGCACTCGTACATTCCTTTATCTTTAACCCATGGTATAAAGTAAGAAATACATCATTCACTGCCTCATTACCGTTATTTTGTATTGTTAAGGTACTTTGAACATTAATTTGATCATCTGCTTGAAGTTCCATACTTAAATTTGTTTTTTTCATTGAAAACTCATATGGTTGATCATCTTTATTATATTCGTAGTAAGAATTCATCCATTTGTTATATAATTCATCATCGTCTCCTTGAAACGACTCTACATATAGTTGCCCCGTTGTAACGTACTGTTTAAGCGCTTGTTCATATTGCATGAAACGCATTCCACTTAACACAATTGCAGGAATGATGAAGACTGTAAGAATAATAGGTATCATCTTTTTTTCTTTATTTCTCATACGATAGCGCCGGAACAATAATAGAGTTACAACAATCACTGCGATTCCCAACAACACAATAGCACTTTGGTGCAAAATTGAACTTTTTAACACATGGTGAATCCCCCATATTCCCTCATACGGCGATCCAATAAACATATAATCAAATGGAGTAAACAAGTGAAATTTCGGATTATCCCATATTTTGGCTATTCCAACATAATCAAAAGGAAACATTAAACTTAATACTAAAATAGCTGGAATGACAAGATACGCAAACATTGATTTAATCAATATCGCAAATAAAAAGCCAATGGAAATGAGAAGAAAAAAAGCTCCTTCCATTTGAATAAATACGTAAACAATATTTTCAAACCACTCTCCTATCCTCATTGACGCACTCGTAAGCCATAATGCCTGCACGACAATTGTAATGACAGTGATACAAAGACCATACAATTGGGTGATCAGCCATTTTCCTATAATCCATTCCATGTTCTTTACATCGTACGTTACTACTAATTGTTCAAAATCACTTTCCCGATCTTTACTCGCCATATAAATGGCAATCAGGCCGACAATGAGAAGATCCAGCAGCAGTATCCAAATAAAACTTTGATAAAATGCAGCAGCACGTTCTTCATAATGGATAGGCTGAATTTCATAAGAGATAATGACATATCCCCAGCACAATATATTTACCAGTAGTGGAATGGTCAAGAATTTATTTCGTAGTAAAAGCAGCCCTTCGTTTCGAAAAATGGATTTCATTACATTCATGGCATCACCCCGTTTATAACTGCCATATAACCGTCCTCTATTGTTGGTTGTACGGGGCTTGCTTCACCTTGTGGTTTTTCTTTTGAAATGATTCGAAAAACAACCCGATCCTTTTCTTTACGACTGGAAATAATGACATATTCTTTTTCGACTTGATCATATTCAGAAAAAGGCACCGATAACTCCCAAACTGCTTTTACTGCCTTCTTAGCTAATTCTTCGGTGGATCCTTGGAAAAGGACCTCACCTTGATAAATGACCGCAACATTCTCACAACTGGATTCGATATCACTAATGATATGTGTTGATAAAATAATAGAGTGGTCCTTACTCAATTTTTCTATTAAATTTCGAAACCGAATCCTTTCCGAAGGGTCCAGTCCTGCTGTCGGTTCATCGAGAATGATTAATTTCGGATTTCCAAGTAAAGCCTGGGCGATTCCAAGCCGCCTCTTCATTCCCCCAGAGTAGCCTTTTATCTTTTTATTTGCTTGTTGAACAAGGTTGACTTCCTCCAGCAACTTCTCTACCTGTAGATTTCTTTCCTGCTGATTCGTTACACCCTTCATGGATGCAACATAATGAAGAAATTCCCTACCCGTAAATTGGGTCGGCACGTTAAAATGCTGCGGTAAATAACCGAGCAGCTGACGCACCTTGTCTCCTTCTTTCACTAAATCATAATCGTAAATAGTTATTTTCCCTTCATCAAACGGAAGGATTGTACTAAGAATTTTCATTAAAGTAGATTTCCCTGCTCCATTCGGACCGAGAAGCCCGAATAAACCCGTTTCCGTATGTAGATTAATATTCTTTAAAGCTTGAAATTTACGATATCTTTTCTGTAAACCTTCTATTTTTATCGTCAACACCTATTTTCTCCTCCTAAAAAACCCTCTGCTCCTTTCACGTACGTAAGAATCAAATTGTTTCAGAAAAAATATAATTTTTCTAAACGCACAAAAATGATATGTCACTTTTAAAAATTTTTGTTTCCAAAAACGTAACCAAAGAAATGTAAAAAAGAGGCTTCTCAAAAATTCACTGAATTAATGAGAAGCCTCAAAAATGAATAAAAATATTAACAGAATGTCAGCGTAAGAGAAACAGATGCCGAGAGCTTTAGCAAACTAATGAATCAAGTCATTCAACTATAAGCAGAAAAAACATCCTTCACTAAAAATATCATGTGAAGGATGTTTTAATAAATGTTGCCATAAGCTAACTAATCTTCAAAAATCCTTATAGCACAAGGGTTTTAGAGATGGATTACATCATGCCGCCCGTAAGATGAAAAATAGCCTTAACTATGGGTAGCAGATGCCTCTTTTCCCTTTTTATAATAGGTTTCCATTACATCTTTTGGAACCATACTACCTCCTGTTGCCCAAGCGATATGTGAAACATTTTTTATTTTATCTTTTAAATTGTTATTCTCAATGTACTTTTGTCCAGCTTCATCTCTGAATAATTGAATTGGACCATGTATTCCAGCTAATGCAGAAGGTTCCAATTGAATATTTTCTGAGTCGGATAACATACTTAATAGTATATATAATTGTTCATCTGTTACAGTATACGACCCACTAATTAGGGTTTCTAATGTTTTTCCTACGAAACCTGAAGCTCTACCAACAGCAAGTCCATCTGCATCAGTAAGGTTATCAATGCCAAAATCTTGCACCGATACTTTATCATGCATACCTGTCATTAATCCGATAACCATACATGGAGAATGTGTTGGTTCGGCAAAGAAGCAATGTACATGATCCTTGAAAACTAACTTTAACCCAAATGCTACTCCACCAGGTCCGCCACCAACTCCACATGGAAGATAAACAAATAATGGGTGATTCTCATCTACAACTACATTAATTTCTTCTAATTGCTTTTTTAATCTATAAGCTGCAACAGCGTATCCTAAAAATAAGTTAGTCGAATTTTCATCATCAATAAAGTACATGTTTGGATCAGCTTCTGCCTGTTTTCTACCTTCCTCTACTGCCTTACTATAATCTGATTCATACTCAATTACTGTAACACCCTTACTTCTAAGGAGGTCTTTCTTCCATTGTTTTGCATCAGCTGACATATGAACATAAACCTTAAACCCTAATTGTGCACTCATTATTCCAATACTAAGTCCTAGGTTTCCAGTTGATCCTACTGCAATAGAATACTTAGAGAAGAACTCTCTAAAATTATCACTATCCATAATTGAATAATCATCTTTTATTGTTAGGATGTTATTCTCAATAGCTAAATCTTCTGCATGTTTTAAAACCTCATAAATACCGCCTCTTGCTTTAATTGACCCCGAAATAGCAAGATGACTATCACATTTCAGCAATAATTGACCTAGGATTTCTTGATTATATGTCTCTGCTATATTACTTTGCATATTAGGAATTGGAACAATAGGTGATTCAATAATTCCATTTGTTTTTTGTGTTTCTGGAAAAACTTTAGCTATATATGGGGCAAATCTATTTAATCTTTCTTCTGCATCTTCTACATCCTTCTCCGATAAAGAAATCTTTTTTATAGCAGCTTCAAATTTTTCATATTTAGAATTGGTCCAAAACACTTCGTCAGTTGAAATAATCTTGCTCATTAGAGGATACTTCTCTTCCCATTCCTTTATTGTTTTTCCTTGAATTATCTTATTTTCCATACAAACCTATCTCCCTTCTATAATTCATCTAAAATCTTTCCGTATCTTCATTAAAATATACAATTAACCGCTGGATCTTCCGGATCATGGCGCGATACGCGCCATGATCGATGTCGAAAGCACAAGGAGCGACGCATTGACCGATGTAATAATAGAGACAGGGGAGGCTTCGCCTCCCGTAATTCGGGAGTTTGACGATGGGAAATAAGCGATGGATCGTATCCAGTAACAGACTCGCGGCCCCTTCCGTCGGGAAGGGACCATAATAGGATCCAGCATTCGGTTCTTTCTTTCTGGTTTTGACCAGTCTGGGGTATTCTTCATCGGTGAGAAGAAGATAGGGATATGTTTTCCCGTCTTTGAGAAGTATATTGTACTTGGGTTGATGCTCTTTGATGAGGGTGTTTTCAAGAAGGAGCGCTTCCAGTGGGTGATCCGTCAGGATCACCCGGATGTCCTCGACTTGGGCAATCAGTTTTTGGATTTTGACATTATGGCTTCCGGTGAAATAAGATTTCACCCGTTGCTTCAAGGAAGTGGCCTTACCGATATACAAGATGTCTCCCTGATGATTCAAAAATTGATAAACTCCGGTTTCATCCGGCAATTGTTGGAGCTTTTCATTGATGGTTTCCATTTCTTCACCCCCATTTCTTTATAATGGATTCGGGGAATCCGTCTAGAAAAAAAGAAGAAAAACATCTCGCGATAAACGAGACGTTCCTGTATGCTATTTATCTTCTGGTACATATCTTATCTCGATTTTTACTTGAATGGCGTCCCCTTCATACGCTCCGCCCTGCTCACCACATTTCTCGATGGCATCAGTTGTTCGATGAGGTTTTCGATATGCCAACTGGTGTCCTTGAATTCCGTACCGAATGATTGGTTGATTTCGATGACTCGTTCTTCCGATTGCATGGGAATGGTATAGTCGATGATGATGGGTTCCATGAAAACACTCCTTTCTCCTACTCGCATATTCCTATTTTAACTTGATGTGGACCATCCAAGGCAAATTTTCTATAAATGGGGTCTCCATTTTTCCACTTCGCTCATTCAATGAAGAAACCCCATCCTCTTTACAGGAGAACGGGGTGATATTGCTGCTTTTCGTAGTTAAATATTATTAATTTTGCTAATGCGTTTTTGAAGCTTAAGTGCTACCGCAAATCCAACCATTGATAGCACTACCAAGATAATAAAAATAATACGGTATCCGACCATACCCTCGTACTTGTCTAAGATTGCTCCAAAAATGATCGAAGCAAATACACCGGGAGCATATCCAATAAAAGAACCTAAACCAAATGCTGTACCTGTTTCATTTTCTTTCAGTCCAATCATACCCATCGGTGACCAGAATGTACCTCTCATAGAATAGAGAATGGTTGCAAATGCTAACAGTATTATAACCATTACCATGACAGGCGGCATGACATAGGTGAACCCAACAATTACTGCCAGAAGCACAATCAAGACCGCAAAGCAAAGCTTAATGTATTTTGCAGGGTTTTTCAATTTATCAACGATTATGCCACCGCTAGGTCCGCCAACAAATTTCAAAAAATAAGCATTGATAATACCGTAAGCACTTGCAATAACTGCGGGTACATCAAACTCATTTTTTAGGAATGGATTAAAATATTTTAAGCCTTTGTACACAAAATATACCATAAATACGTTAAACGCAACGAGCCAAACTTCTTTTTTACGTAAAATATTTTTGATATTACTCCAGCTATAACTATTGTCAGACTCCTCTGTCTTTGAAACTTTAACGTCTTTTAGAAAAAATATCATAGCAACAGCAAGCACTAAATCTATCAACGCATAGAATAAGATTGAATAACTTAAACCCTTCATGCTCTCCCCAACTGCCACATAGACACCTAAAGCAGCAAAAGCCACCACAGTATCTACGATACCCCTGCCACCTTCAAAGAAACCAAAAGCCTTTCCCTGATCTTGGTTTCCACCAAGCTTGCCCACCGCTTTCAGAAGTGCAGACCACACTAAACAGTCCGCCCCAATTGCCAAAGCGCTAAATATCACAATCATTGCCCAGAATGGTGGGGACATCGCAAGCCAGATTCCCATGATTGCATTTAAGAACAGACCAAGAGGAACAAGTACACGAATATTTACTTTATCAGCTAAAACACCGCCAATTAAGAAACCAAACATGGCAACGAGGGAGTTCACTGTATCGAGTAGACCAATTTGCGTATTGCTGAGTCCCATAAACTCTTGCATTTGGTCATAGAATACGTCTGCCATAAATGCAATTTTATAAATCGTACCCGAAACCAATAAATATGCACAGAGTCTAATAATATTTGTTTTTGTCCAAAACGTATTGTTTTTAATGGAATTTTCCATGAGTTCCCTCCATTATTTTTAATTCGCATAACACTTCAAATTTGGTTAATACCTTTCTAAAATACTTTAGCTGATTATATGCCCATACAGGTTCCAAATTCAGCATTTTCTCCAGTGTCATGCCCTCGGGGACTGGAGTTTCACTCATGTTCCTAAACTTGATAAACGGATTTTTTCCCTCATCCTTTGAGCGAAATGGCGGAGCAACATAATGATTTTCTTGCTCCAAACAGTAGGTTTTTACTTGCGGTTTGTCGTCGCCTAGCATGAGTAATTCATATATAAACCGTTCGCTGGGCATTTCATCTTGATCACTACCTTGAAGAACGCCATAATGTCCTGTACTTCCACCGTAATCTACAACTTTTACTCCTTTCATGTGTACTGATCTGATAAAAGGAGCTAAGTTAAAAAAGGCTTCCATCGGCGCTTCGTAGGCATTAATCATATTTCCAAAGTCAAATAAAGCATGAATCCGCTTGCTATTTACTTTTTTTAGAATGGTAGCGATTTCTTGGCTTTTTAATTCTTCGTGCTGCTCAAAATCTACATAACAATCATGTTTTTCTGCCAAGCTTGTGATGTAATGCAAGTCATCCGTTATTTTATCCATCACCACATCAAGAGGACCTTCATAGCGACCATACACACGCAAATTATGCACATCCATCACGTTTGCAATATGAAAAAGTTTATCGACGGTAGCTTTATCTGTGCTGCTAACCTCTAAGACAATTTCAAGGTCTAGTTTTTTTGCTAGTTCCGCAAACTTTTTTCTTTCATCGTCACCTATATTCCCGAGACTACCAGACTCGCCATCCGCCAAATGAATATTTAATCCATTAAGCTCATTGTGGTATGCAAAATAGAGCATGTCCTCTATTTTCCACTTATAATGAGTCAAGTTTGTGAGCAATGCATAAGCGTGGGCATGGATTTTAATTTTGCGGATACGATCTAGCAATTTTTTTGCTAAATCTGCCGTAAACTCCGGTGGTTTCGCATCTGTAGATAAGACGTTTCGTGAAACCAATTTTTCAATATATGAACTTACTAAATCGGACATAACTATCCCCTCCAAAATTTCCTTTATAGCCTATTTAAGTTATTTTACCTAATTTCACTTCCTTTATACTAGAAATCATCCATGATATTTCGGGCAACGCCATCACGAGCTTTACGGATAAAAATAATAATCAAATCATACCTGCCTTGCCAAATATAGCAAATACTCTTCCATTAATGTGCCTACTATAAGTGGAAGGTTACTCCTTTTTTAATGACAGAGATAGTGACATTTACCAACATATAAACGCTTACATTTTATGCATAGTGCAACCTTTTGTTTTATTTCAAAACAATAGATTACAAGATTCACAGTGAATTATTTTATCGCAATGGCCTCAATTTCTACTCTTACATCCTTTGGTAATCTAGCAACTTCTACAGCTACTCTAGCAGGATATGGTGCTGAGAAAAAATTTCCATATACTTCGTTCATAGCACCAAACTCATTCATATCTTTTAAATAAACAGTTGTCTTCACAACGTCATCTAAACTATAACCGCCACTTTCTAGTATGGCTTTAACATTGCTTAGTGACTGTTTGGCTTGTTCAGTTACACCTTCTGGGATCGTATTGTCTTCGGGGTTCACTGGTAATTGTCCTGAAACAAAGGCAATCCCCTTGTTTACTACACATTGAGAATAGGGTCCAATAGCACTTGGTGCGTTTTTTGTATTGAGTATTTCCTTCATGTCTTCACCGCCTAGGTTTTTATAATTTTATTTTATTTCTTTTTTTCGATAAGTCAATAATAATTTTTCGTCATCGTAATAATTTATTATTGATATGCGAAATTTTTGTTAAAAAGTATCATTTTTATTATAATAATTAATTTTTATATAGTATTATATTGTTGATACCATAAAATTTAAAACATCTACCTTTTTTATCATGAAAAATATTTGATATTTAGCACTCAGGCTTAGAAGAAGGGACGTGACATATATGAGCAAAATTATGGATTATTATAAAGAATTAGTTGGATTTTTAGGCTTGGTGATGGGTGAAAACTGTGAAATCGCTCTGCAGGATGTAAGTGATGAAAAACATTGTATTATCGCAATTGCAAACTGTCATATCAGCGGAAGGAAAGTAGGGTCTCCCTTAACGGATCTTGCTCTTAAGTTTATCAAAAGCGAAGTTTGGAAAGAAAAAGATTATATTTGTAATTATACGGGTAAAACGATGAATAATAAGATGTTAAATTCTTCCACCTTTTTTATAAAAGATAAAGGGAAGTTATTGGGAATGCTTTGTATTAATATCGATAATTCCAAGCTCATTGACTTAAGCCAGGAAATTCTTCGTTTAGGTTTTGGGGGAGGTTTAAAAGTACCAACAGAAGCCCCTACAGACTTCAGCACAGTTCAACTTTCACTTGATAACGTCCCTGTCGAAACGGAAAACTTCTTTGAAAATCAAAAAGACATCGTGGATTCTGTTTTCAAGGAGTTTTATGAAGAAAAACAAATTCCAACCGAGCGCCTGACACAAGAGGAAAAGATGGAGTTAATTGAAAAGCTTGAAAGTACAGGTATCTTCAAGCTCAAAGGTTCGATCAGCCAAATTGCTGATAAATTGATGGTTTCTGAGGCAAGTGTGTATCGATATCGTTCGAAACTGCAGAAGATGAAGAATGGGATGGACTAACCATTATTTGAAAATACGGGAGGTGAAACGCCCCCTCTGTTAGGACAGATGTTGTAGGATACCTTAGTGTTATAGTTAAGTAAATAACACGGAGGTCGATCGATATGTCAAAGAGAAATAGAATACTATATTCGCAGGAACAAAAAGAAGCCATTTTTAAACGCATGATGCTAGTTCATGACGCTTTACTTTTTTAATTATTTCTTTAACATCCTGTGTATTTTAACAAATCGGGAACGCATCCAGGTTAGCAACACTTTTAAACAAACCGTATGTATGAAAGCCTTTCTAAAAATGGATTCAGTCCATTTAATCTAGTTAAATACAAATGCCTGTCACTGCCTGGAATATCGAAATTTCGATCAATTGCCAGGGGTACAGGCATTTTTATTTAACTATTTAATCATGCATAGGAATGAATGTTTGTCCAAATCCCTACACTCTTCATTTCCTTATACTCAGGTTTCCACATAGCCTCTTCAATAGCAGTCTCAACATCTTGGATTTCCGCTCTTGCAATTCCTTCGTATATGGCAGCATTGACTACTTCAATGGCTACGTATTTTGAAACTTCATGAAGATTTTCAATGGATGGCAGCAGGGATGCTCCTGGTTTACTGGAGTCAGACATTCTTGCAACCGCATAAGCAGCAGCTGCGAACATTCCTTTTGAGAACACTTCAGCTTTTGCCACAATGGCTCCAAGGCCTAGACCTGGGAATACAAATGCATTATTTGACTGGCCAATTTCATAGGAAACACCGTTGTATTCTACATTGGCAAACGGGCTGCCAGTTGCAATTAGAGCCTTGCCGTCTGTCCATTTAATTAGGTTTTCCGGCACTGCTTCAGCCAGAGAAGTTGGGTTGGACATAGGCATAATGATTGGACGCTCAACGTGGTTAGCCATTTCTTTCACAATTTCCTCCGTGAAGGCACCGGCTTGTCCGGAAGTACCAATCAGGATGGTTGGTTTCACCCTCTGAACAACTTCCATTAATGAAATGATTCCATCCTCATTCTTATCCCAGTCCTTTACTTCATCCATCTTTCTTACATAAGGCTTCTGGAAATTCAGAACATCTGGTGTTTCATCCGTTAGTAACCCCCGATAGTCGATAGCCCAGAAACGCTCATATGCTTCTTCTCTGGTCAGCCCTTCTAAAATCATGGCATCAACCATTTGGTCAGCGTTACCGATGCCGGCAGCCCCTGGTCCAAAGACAACAATGCGCTGGTCCTTCAGAGATTCTCCTGTTACTTTCAAAGCAGACATAATTGCAGCAAGGGTCACTGCCCCTGTTCCCTGGATGTCATCATTGAAGGTAAGGATTTTGTCACCGTATTTGTCTAGAATCTTACGCGCATTCACATTGCCAAGGTCCTCCCAGTGAAGAAGTACCTCTGGAAAGAACCTTCTTGCAGTCTGAACGAATAAATCAATGAATTGATCATAACGCTCACCGCGGACACGGGCGAATTTGTTGCCAATATAGATAGGGTCTTCGATCAATGCTTGATTGTTCGTACCAACATCCAACACGACTGGCAGAACACGACTTGGATCAATACCAGCTGCCGCTGTATACACGGCAAGCTTACCAATCGCAATATTAATACCGCCTACCCCTTGGTCCCCAATTCCCAGAATACTTTCTGAGTCGGTAACAACGATTAAATCAATGCCATTATTGGGCTGTCCAAGATTATAGAACGCCTTTTCCACGCCCTCAGGATCATCAATGGAAAGATATAAACCTCCTGGACGGCGGTAGCTATGGGAGTATGTCTGGATAGCTTCACCGACAGTAGGAGTGTAGATAATCTGGAGCATTTCTGCTAAGTGTTCTTTCAACAGTCGGTAAAACAGAACGACATTGCGGTTATATAAATCATAGAGCAGCCCGTTTTTGAACAGATTCGTGGTCCGCATTGAATATTGCTCATATGCCCTTTCCGCCTGTTCATCAAGTGTGAGCACCTGGGGTGGCAACAGCCCGTCGAGTCCAAGCTCTTCCCTTTCCGCTTTAGTAAAAGCCGTTCCTTTATTCAAAAAAGGATTAGAGAGAACCTCTTTTCCTTTTAATGTTGTAATAATAACATTCTCAGGTACATTCATGTTGTCTCCTTCTTTCTTTCTTAAAATAACTACTCGGACAATTACGGGAACATAGATTTCTATCTTTCCATGTTAATAACATTTTCCTTATTACACTAGTTTTTTTAATTAATGTCCCTTTTTTGTAGTTAAACAAAGCAAGCAGTAAAAACCGGCAGACTGCTTTGTCCTATCTGTGTTAATAAAATTTACGTTACTTTTTTATCAAGCTGCCCTTGCAATCGATTGATTCGATTGTTTCGATTTTTTCTTTTCGGACCTTTTAAATACATAGCTCACAATAATCGGACAGACGATGGCAGATATGACACATGCAGCTGCAACTTGTGCAGTAGCTGTAGGTGCTATGGCAGCAAAGGTTGGATCTGCTGCTGCAACAACAACTGGTGTAGCTACAGCATTTCCTGCAGTTGACCCTGTTGCTAAACCAACTATAGGATTTTCTTTAAATAACTTCAAAAGTACGTAAGCTCCAATTCCAGTGAATGAAGCTATTAATCCTAGTAATAAGCCAGGACCTCCCGCTTCTATAATAGTTGAAAGATTCATTCCCGCACCTAATGGGAATGAGAAGAATGGGATTAATAATAATTTACTGCTTCCAAGGAACTTTCTCATATCAGGATCAATATTTCCTAAAATCATTCCTATTACTATTGGAATTAATACTCCTACAAGTGTTTGAAAAGGAATTGAAGCAAGGCCGGATGCACCTAATGCAACTAATGTAAAAAACGGACCATCTTTTAAAGAAAATAACGCATATGCCCCTACATCAGTTTCGTCACCATACGATGAAGCAAGAGATGCATATAATCCACCATTAGCATTTAATAACGCTGCAAGGATTGCTAATGGTGATAATCCTAGTATTCCGGCAGGCCCAAAAAGCATTGCTACAGTTATACCTATACCAGCACCTACTATAAATTTTCCTGTTAATAATATTGCACCTTTTTTTAATGCCTTCGGTGCTAATTTGAAATTAATTTGTGAACCAATTAAAAACATAAAACATGCCAAAATTGTTGATGATGCTTCTTTACTGAATAATGCGGTTGTAAAACCTCCAATTTTTAAAAATTGCGGGAAAAATGTATTAGTTAATACCCCTAAAAAAAGTGGAACTACCATCATACCACCTGGAATTTTATCGAGCGTTTTCTTAATTGGAATTTGCATTTTTATCCTCCTAAAATAGTTTATTAATCTTGCAAAAAAGCGATTATTTTTTACTCCAATTTCTCCAATAACTGAAGAAAGCGATTCCAACTTCATCAACCTTTGTCTTGCTACGTGTCTATCATATTCCCATGTAAACCGTTTTCATAGATTATGAAATTTTAATAAATCTTTTTATAAATAAAAAAAGTAAGCAGTTTCAAAAACTGCTTACAGAAAGTTTTTTATTAAATGCTCTTTAAATTTGTTATATTCATGCTGGTATACAGGCCTTCCGACCGTCCCGTAGATAACCTTGACTTCAAGGATTCCTAAGTCCTTTAGGAAATTAAGATATTTTCTTGCCGAAACCCTTGATATTCCTACAACATTTGCTACTTCATCAATGGAAAAAGGCCCGTCCTTCAATCCATGAATTGCATCCCATACCTTCTTTAAGGTATCCTTCGTTAACCCCTTTGGTAGTTCTTCTGCTATAACAGCTTCGTCTCTGTGCAAAAGTAAGTTATCGAGCTCCTGCTGACTAACCGAATCCTGTTTATTAATTAACCGAGTTTGTTCAAGGTAGGTAGCAAGTGCCGCGTTAAACCGTTCAAACTCGAAAGGCTTAATTAAATAGTCGACAACACCATACCTTAATGCCCTCTTAATTCGTTCAAGATCTGTGGCCGCTGAAATGATGATCACATCAATTTCAAGGTCATTTTTCCGAAGGTCCGCTAACAGCTCTAGGCCCTGCTTTCCCGGCATAAAAATATCCAGAAGAATGAGCTGAATATCATTCTTTCCCAAAATTCGGATGGCTTCAGCTACTGAATTGACTGTTGCAGCTAACCGGAACCCATCAATTTTAGCAAGATATTGTTTATTGATTTCTGCTACCATCGGGTCATCTTCGACAATCATTACATTAATCATTCTATTCATCCTCTGCTTTATAAGGTATATACACGGCAAAATTTGTTCCCTTTCCAGGCTTGGACGAAATAATCAGGTCCCCTTCTAGTCTTTCAATTGCCTGTACCAAAAGATATAACCCGAACCCGCGGTTTTCTCCTTTCGTAGAGAATCCTTTATCCAATATTTTGTTTTGAAGTGAATTCGTCATTCCCATCCCTGTGTCTTTAACCTCGATTGTTAAAATATCCTCTGCATAATCAAGTTTAAGGCCGACTTTTTTGTTTGGACTGTCCGCAATTGCCTCCATTGCGTTATCGAAGAGATTTCCAATGATTGTTATCAGCTCATGTGTGATTTCCGAGTTGGCAGGCTTGGGAAGTTTACTTACACAATCAAAAGATAGAGAAGCACCTGATTCTCTGGCAAAGCTTAGTTTGCCAATTAAAAATCCAGCAAGAACAGGATCTTTAATTTTCTTCGTTACAAAGCCCATTTCTATTTCCCGGTGGTTAACCGTTTCACTCACATAGTTAGCAAGTGTATCATATTGTTCAGTTCGAACTAGGCCAAGGATGACATGAAGTTTGTTCATGAATTCATGTGCCTGGGCACGGAGAGCATCCGCATAGTTACGCACACCTGTGAGCTGTTCGGCCAGCAATCGGACTTCGGTTTTATCACGGAATGTAGCGATTGCTCCCACCGGCTCATTTTCCACAACCACCGGAACCCTGTTTACTAAAATGGATACCCCATTCAAGTTTTGTTCTTGATCCAATTCGGTTTCACCCGATTTTATAATGCGAGTTAACCGTGTCTCAGGCAAATAAGCTTCAATATTCATACCCATAGGGTTCTTTCCAAGCCCGGCTCGCTTAAATAGCTTACTGGCTGCCCTGTTTACAAGTGTGATTTTCCCTTCTTGGTCGATGGCTATTATTCCCTCACGCACAGACTGAAGCATGGAACTACGTTCTTCAAGCAGCTTAGCAATAGCAAATGGCTCAAGCCCTAAAAGGGTTATTTTGATGTATTTTGCCAGCCCCACTGCACCGATTACACCTATTACGGTTCCGATTAACGTCCCAATAACGATCCCCATCCGTCCTTTATGTACCGCCTTTGTAACGTTTTCTAAAGAAATTCCTACAGCAACCGCACCTACTTGTTTTCCATATGAATTCTTTATTGGAGTAAATGCCCGCATGGATCGACCGAGAGTTCCCTTTGAAATGGAAACATACTCCTTTCCTTTAAGAACTGGCCCTTCATCTCCTCCACTGAAGTGCTCCCCTACTTTACTGGGATCTGGGTGGGAAAGTCGAATTCCTTTCATATCCATAACGACAACGAAGTTAACATCGGTTTTTTCTTTTAGTTGATTAGTTAAAATTTGTACTTCTTTCTTGTTAACTTTCCCTTCAAAAGCTCCTATCACTTGCGGGCTAATGGAAATCATTTTTGCAACATTTAAGGCTTTTTCTTTCTGTGTCTCTTCCACACTGGCGGTAATTCTTTTGCTTATTATTAAATCAGTTATTCCAAGTGATAAAGCGACGACAATGCATACAAATATAATAATAATGGCTTGTAAACTTAGTTTGCCTTTCTTCATAATCTCCTCCAGATATAATCATAATAATAGTATGTATAAGACTTATGCATAAAATTACAAAAGACCGCTAAGCTCATAAAAGAGCTTTAAGCAGCCTTTATCATAAATCATCGAATAGCAAAATGGCACCCGCCAAAATTGGGGTGAGAACCATTGCACTTTTTAAAATTGGCAGAGGAACATTGTTGGTAAATTTGGCCCTAATATAAGAACCTATCATCGTTCCAGCAAGTACCTGGATCAAGAGCAAGACGTTGAATTAGCCCTCAAAATAGTAGCCTGACCCGCCAGCAAAAGCAAGGGGGTAAGCTAGCGCACCTTGGTCAGGGGCAACAGACACCCTAGAAAGACATTTGTCCGTTTATGATGCCTGTCACCTAAATTCACTTTTGTTACACGGTTACAAAGGATTTCCTCGCTACACCTGTTTCTACGGCCGCATTTGCAACAGCTTTTGCTACCTCAGATGCTACTCGGTCATCAAAAGGGTTAGGTATTACATAGTCTTCTGATAGTTGTACTTCTGAAATGAGCGAAGAAATGGCGTATACTGCAGCCTTTTTCATTTCTTCATTTATTTCTGTTGCTTGAACATCTAGAGCCCCCCGAAAAATTCCTGGAAAAGCAAGCACATTATTGACCTGATTTGGAAAATCAGAACGTCCTGTTCCTATTACTTTTGCTCCTGCAGCTTTTGCCTCATCTGGCATAATTTCTGGAACAGGGTTCGCCATAGCAAAAATAATCGCATCCCTTCTCATTGTTAAAATCATTTCCTTTGTAATTGCACCTGCAACAGATACACCAACAAAAACATCTGCGCCGACAATTACTTCCTCTAAGCTTCCCTCTGCATTGTTGCGGTTCGTCTGTCTAGCAATCTTTTCTTTAATTGGATTCATTCCATATTTACGATTTTCATAAATTGCACCTTTTGTATCACATAGAATGACATCATACACACCAAAACGATTTAGCAATTGAGCAATTGCTACACCCGCAGCACCCGCACCATTTATTACGACTTTGATTTCGTCCATTTTCTTATCTACTAGTTTAAGAGCATTTACTAATCCGGCAACAGTTACAATTGCTGTACCATGTTGGTCATCATGGAAAATAGGGATATTTGTTTCTTTTTTCAAGCGTTCTTCTATTTCAAAGCATCTTGGAGCTGAAATATCCTCTAAATTTACCCCACCAAATGTTGGTTCAAGACGCTTTACTGTTTCAATTATTTCTTCAACATCCTGTGTATTTAAACAAACAGGGAATGCATCTACGTTAGCAAAATTCTTAAATAAAGCTGCTTTGCCCTCCATTACTGGCATCGCTGCTTCCGGTCCAATATTCCCAAGCCCTAATACCGCTGAACCATCTGACACGACGGCAATGGTGTTGCCTTTCATCGTGTAATCATATACTCTATTTCGATCTTCAAAGATTTCCTTACAAGGCTCCGCAACACCAGGTGAGTACGCTAGGCTCAGGTCATATGCATTTTTAATCTCTACCTTTGCTTTCACTTCTAATTTCCCTAGTTTATCTCGGTGCATTTGTAACGCTTTGTCACGCAATGTTTTCATGATTGCCTCTCCCTTTTCAAGAAATATTACTTTCGATCCAAAAATTGTTTCAAAGCTTTATTTAAAGCCTTCCATGTTATTGCGCTCATTTCACCATCATCCTTAGAAGAAAACTACTTACCCACTTTGAAAACGTTTTACCTTGAAAATACAATAAATAGAACCCAATCATATAAATTATCAGACTACTTTAATAGAATATTTAATTAATAAAAGCTTTTTTGTAATTAAAAAAAACATAAGTTTTTTCAAGCATGGTAATATCTTCACCAAAGCCTTTCCATGACTAGCTTAAAACATATGGCGTGAAGATTAGCAGCGTAAGAGCCAGAAAAAAGGAAATGAAACTTTTTATTAGTGTTTGGGGGCCGTATCCTATAAGCTGCATAACTAAGAAAATGTATGAGGAAAGGATCTAGGAATTAAACGAGAAATACAGCAAAAATTATATGGATGGTATCATGCTTGTGGAAGAATGATTTTTCGAAAAGCATTATCTGAAGCTGGAGTCGGGATTAAAGAAATACAACAGCGGCTAGGATCTACGGATATTAATATAACAATGTATATCTACGCTCATATAACCGCCAATATGGAAAAAAAGGCCTCCCAACAGTTTAGCAAACTGATGAAAGACCTTCTCTATTAAATAGCACTTTTATACCGGCTTGTCAAAACGAGGACAAGAAAAGCATATTATCATTTTAGATGTTGATATAACAAGGTTAAAACCCTAATTACATCATGCCGCCCGTAAGCTGAGAGTGTGTAATATCGTTAACGATTTATACGAAAAGTGCAGTACATCAAGATTTTGTTAAATTCCTGCTGTAACATCTTTAACGGGAATTTACTGTTTTTCATATGATTGCGTTAGCAAAATGTTAGCTATATCAAGCAGAATCCACAAGGGGACGGTTCTTATGGCTTCACCCAAACCGTCCCCTTGGCCCCGCCAAAGGTGACTAATTAGCTTCCTTAAGATATTCGCTATTGTTCATTCCTTTGCCGCGCTTAATTTTATAGGCCACAACTAGAATTCCTAACCAAACTGGAGCAAGGTAAAGCGATACGCGGAAATCCGGCAGGAACCACATTAATACGATCAGCAATCCCAAATAGGCCAATGTTACATAATTGGAAATCGGGTAGAAAGGCATTTTAAACTTTAATAGCCCTGCTTCACTAGGGCCAATGATTCTTCTAAACTTATTATGAGTGATTAGAATCATAATCCAGTTAATAATAATGGCTAGAACTGCAATAGACATGACAATCCCAAATACTTGTCCTGGTAAATAGGCGTTTAAAATAACTGCTATACCGACAATACCTGATGAGAATAATACGCAATAAGCAGGAACGCCTGTTTTTCCAACCTTTTTCAAGAATTTCGGTGCGTTGCCTTGTTCTGCAAGTCCAAAAAGCATGCGGGCATTACTATACAAGCAGCTGTTATAAGCAGAAAATGTTGCAGTAAGTACGATAATATTTAGAATGGATGCAGCAGCTGGAATTCCCAACTGTTCAAAAATCATTACGAAAGGACTTCCCTTTAAGCCTACTTTATCCCAAGGGAATAAAGTTACCAATACAAGCATGGAACCAACATAGAAAATAAGGATGCGGTAAAGCACCTGATTGATGGCTTTTGGAATCGTTTTATCAGGGTTTTCCGCTTCGCCGGCAGTAATACCAATCAGCTCGACACCGCCAAACGCAAAGGTTACGACTACCAAGGACAGCATTAATCCTTTAAATCCCTTTGGCAGGAATCCTCCGTGTTCCCACAGATTCGAAAACCCAATCGCTTCTCCGCCATGTCCAAAGCCGAAGAAAATGATCGCAAGGCCGAAAAGAATCATAACAATAACGGCTAAAACCTTAATAATGGCTCCCCAAAATTCTATTTCGCCAAAAGCTTTTACTCCAATTAGGTTTATTCCGGTAATAATCAGGAACATTACAAATCCGGAAACCCACTGCGGAATATCAGGGAACCAATAGTTGACATAAATCCCCACCGCCGTTATTTCAGCCATCGATACAGCTACATAACAGAACCAATAGTTCCAGCCGGAAATAAATCCTGCCATGTCTCCCCAATATTTATAAGCAAACGCACTAAACGCACCGGAAACAGGTGTATGTACAGTCATTTCACCCATGCAGCGCATAACAAGGAAAATAAAAAATCCGCCGAGTGCATACGATAACATTACCGCCGGTCCCACAAGCCCGATGGTTGATGCCGAGCCATAAAACAAACCTGTCCCGATTGCTCCTCCAAGAGCGATCAACTGGATATGCCTGTTTTTGAGGCTTCTTTTCAATTCTTGGGTTTCCCCCATATTTTCCACTCTCCAATTTGTTTTGCATTGTTTCAAACAAATGATTAATAAAGCAAATTTGGATCTTCAATAAAAGAAAATCAGGTAAGACGGACTGAAAGAGGATCCTATAGGTAGACGTCCCAAAAGGCTGAATGACGGAGGTGTAGGTAGGGCTGCCTATTTTGTTTCAACCACTTTCATTTTCAGGAGACAAACTTTTCAAAAATTTCACCTTACTATTTTACAGCGATTGCTTCTATTTCGCACAATACCCCCTTAGGAAGCTCCTTTACGGCCACATGGAGCGTTATTACATCATGTCGCCCGTAAGCTGAGAGTGTGTAATATCTTTAATGGTGTGTGCAAAAAGTGCGGTAAATCAAGGTTTTTGACAAACTGTTTTGTAACATCGTTAACGTTATTTCAAGGGATTAATTATTGAAAACATATGGTTAAGCCGCAATATTTCAATGAATCTAATTGACTGAAATATTTAGTGTTTACCTCAACTGAGCAAGTTTCTCTATAAATTCAGCCACAAGCTCAAGAGATTCTAGGTCATAGCTTTTAAGTAATTCCATACTCTTTTATCCAATACGATATGTAGTTCTTGATGTAGTTTCGATAGCTCAGCACCTAAAGGCGTATCATAATAATAAATTTCTTTGAAATTTGTTGGCGATTGTGTTCTTTTTATTTAACTGCGTGAAATAGCATAAGTTTATCAGAAAAAGGGACGATTGGGAAAAACCAATAGTCCCTTCATATTTTGTTATTTATCCCTACTTAATCTTTGCTTTTTAGATTTTCTAAAATAAAGTAGCTCATAGAACACTGGTACGATGACTAATGTCAGCAGGGTTGCCACTGTTAGACCGCCAATTACAACGACTGCTAAACCTTTTGACACAAGGGATCCTGTTTCTGGATCACCAAATAGAATTGGCAGCATCGCACAAATTGTAGCTACTGCTGTCATTAAGATTGGTCTTATCCGGGTTGCTGCACCCTCAATAATCGCTTCTCTTATGATCATATGTTCCTCATTTTGTTTAACCCTGTCAATTAGGACAATAGCGTTAGTAACAACAATTCCGATGAGCATTAATGCTCCAAACAATGCGGTAGGGTCAATGGATACACCTGTAATTAACAATCCTAAAATCGCTCCAATGGAAGCAAGCGGTAAAGTCATTAAGATTGCAATTGGTGTCCGTAAGTTTTTGAAGGTAATAACCATTATCAAATATACGAGGCCAATGGATGCCAGCATGGTTAATCCTAAGTCAGCAAAGTCGCTTGATTGTTGGTCTGTTGCCCCGCCTGTGGCAAGCTTAACTCCTTTAGGCAGCTTAAGGTCTTTTGTAGCTTTATTAATTTTGTCCGATACGACTGAAAGTTTATCAGAATCTACAAGAGCACTTACACGCAAGTATTGATCGCCATCTTTATGAAGAATCGTACTTGATTGTTCACTTTTATCAATAGATGCAATAGTGCTAAGTGAAACAACACCTGTTTCAGTCATGATTTTACTGTTTTCTAAATCCGCCTTTGATGTTGGATTAAAGCCTGCATTCAGGTACACTACAGTGTCTTTCTCGTTTATTTTCACTGTTCCAATTGGTGTTTGATTCATTAGAGCATGAAGTTGTGTCGCTATCTGCTGTGTATTTGTCACATTTGAATCAACTTTTATCGTATAAACAGGTTTTGTTTCTTCTTGGTTGCTTGTAACCTTGTTTACCCCTTTAATTCCCTTGATACTATCCATTACCTTATTGGATGCATCAATTAGATCTGGAGTCTTTTTACCAACAAGGTCTAGGGTAATTTCAGAGCTTGAAAAAGATCCCATCATAGAACCTGCTGAAACAGAAAGGTCCGCCTCTGAAAACTCATTTTTGAGTTTTTTAACGCCTTTCATAAATTTGTCCGCATCAGCGCCATCTTTCATGATTACTGTATATGTTGCTTCAGTCGGGTTGCTTACCTGACCCCATGCTGCTGCATCTGAATTTGTTCCAGCTTGAGTGATGAGATATTTATATCCATCAAGGTCTTGGACTTTCTTTTCAAATTCAATTGCCCTGTTTTTGACTGTATCTATTGGGGTTTGACTTGGGAATGTTAATTGAATCACTACATTTTCTGCATTTTTAGCATCAATGGCTCCCTTTGGCATGGCAAAATAAAGGCCAATGGATCCTACAAAGAAGATAACAGCTAGCAAGATAGGAATGAATTTATGGTTAAGGGACCATCTTAATACTTTCATATACCGCACTGGCTGCTTATGTGCAGGCAGCTTTGCTTTTTTCAGCATACCTAAACTCATTAATGGAACAACCGTTAATGCTACTACAAGTGAAGCAAGCAATGAATAGGTGATGGTTAATGCAAATGGATAAATAAAGCTTCTAAGAGAACCCTGAATTAATCCCATAGGCAAGAAAACCGCGACCGTTGTGAGCGTTGAAGAAGTAATAGCTGTCGCCACTTCTTTTACTGCCTCTAGAACAGTAGCTTTATTAAACTCTTTTTCTTGTGTTTTTCTAAAAATGTTCTCAATCACTACGATACTATCATCTACTAAACGGCCAACTGCTACAGCAACCCCGCCAAGGGTCAAAATGTTTAGGGTGATTCCTGATTTCCATAATAAAAATAGGGTAATTCCTAATGAAAGTGGAATCGAAATAATCGTAATGAAGGTTGAACGGATATTTCTTAAGAATAAAACAATGACGATTGTTGCAAAAAGTGCTCCCATTAAAACTTCTTTCATCATGCTATTGACTGAATGCTGAACCATGTCAGATGTAGCAAAAACAACATCTGCCTTTGCACCTGAAACCTCTTTAGAGATTTTTTTGGCTTCTTCTGTAATCTTTTTCCCAACGGTCACAGCACTTGCATTAGCAGCCTTTGTTATTACAAGAACTAGAGCTTCTTTCCCATTTATACGAGTAATGCTTTCCTGATTCGATTCCTGTTTCACTGTTGCAATATCGCCTAATTTTACTTTTGGTGCATTAGGTATAGGTAACGGAATGGTTAGATTATTGATTGCTTCTATACTATTGATATTTCCAATAACCTTCAAGTTGGACATTTTTCCATCAATCGGCTTTTCTCCAATAGATACAGCCAAATTCTGTCCTTGGAGAACCCCCATCACTGATTGAAGCGGGATATGGGCAGCTGCCATTTTCGCATTATCCAATTGGATTACGACTCTTGGGTCTGTTTTCCCATATAAAGTAACACTGCCAATTCCATCTAAAGATTTAAATTTAGGCTCAATTTGTTTTGCAGCCTTTTCCATATTTTCTTTTGTTAATCCATTGCTAAATGTTAAAGAAACTTGAGCAATAGGAATTTGGTTTGTATTAAGTTGAACAACTTTAGGCTTTTGCACCCCTTCAGGCATGCTGATTTGATTGATATTTTCTTCAACCTCAGCCTTTGCTTCCTTCATTTTTGTTTTGGAATCGAAGGAAATGTTGATCTGTGAGTACCCATCACCTGTCGTTGAATATACATTGGTTTTTCCTTTAACAGCTGTTACGGCATTCTCAATTGGTGTAGTGACTTCATCCACCATTGTTTTCGAATCATATCCCTGCCCAAGTGTCACCACCGTAACTTGTGGATTATCCGCTTCTGGCAAGAATTCCATGGGAAGTGTAAAGTAACTTACAACTCCCATTACTAACGATAAAATAACAACGACTATTAAAGCCGCTTTATTTTTAAAGGCCCATTTTGTAAGTAAAGACATTTAATATTATCCCCCTTTATTTTCATCTTTAATTCATGGCGCTTTTTTATTTTACTAGATTTCTTCCTAAAATTGTAAAGGTCGTTTTAACAAAATGATGTTTTTTTGTAAAAATAATGTAAAAGTACAATCCTAAATGACTATTTATCTTTTTTCAATACAATTTTGTTATAGGATTCAATATTCACCTCTTCCCAATCACATTTTAATTAAACCTACTTTTCTTCCTAAACCGTATTCTACATCTACAGTCTGTTTTAACGCAGTTCCACTTCTATAATTTACAAGTTTTCATACTTTTCTGTAACAGCCCCTGGCATGAACCTTTTCTAGGTCCCAGGTCTTAGAACCGTAAGCCCGAATGATACGCAAATTTTAACGACACAAAAAACCACTCCCTAAATTTTAGGAAGTGGTTTTTACTATTGATATAAGTTTTTTACATGACTACTTCTCAGAAAGGGCGAAAAATAGCATTAACTATTTCTCAAGGCTTAAAAGCCTTACATCATGCCGCCCATTCCACCCATGCCGCCCATATCAGGCATCATAGGTGCACCAGCTGGTTCTGGTTTGTCAGCAACAACTGCTTCAGTTGTTAAGAACATAGCAGCTACAGATGCAGCATTTTGAAGAGCTGAACGAGTTACTTTAGTTGGGTCAACGATACCAGCTTCGATCATGTTTACCCACTCGCCAGTTGCTGCGTTGAAGCCTGTGCCAACTGCTTCGCGCTTTAAGCGGTCAACAATGACAGATCCTTCAAGACCAGCGTTTTGTGCGATTGTGCGAACTGGCTCTTCCATTGCACGTAATACGATGTTGATACCTGTAGCGATATCGCCTTCTTCTTGAAGTGCAGCAACTTTGCTGTATACGTTAAGAAGGGCTACACCACCACCGGATACGATACCTTCTTCAACAGCAGCACGAGTTGCGTTCAATGCGTCTTCGATACGAAGTTTACGCTCTTTTAATTCTGTTTCAGTTGCAGCACCAACTTTGATAACTGCTACACCGCCAGCTAATTTAGCTAAGCGCTCTTGCAATTTTTCACGGTCAAATTCAGAAGTAGTTTCTTCTAATTGAACACGGATTTGGTTTACACGAGCTTGAATTTCAGAAGTCTCTCCTGCACCTTCAACGATCGTAGTATTTTCTTTTGTAACAACCACTTTAGTAGCGCGACCTAAAGAATCGATTGTAGTAGTTTTTAATTCACGGCCAAGCTCTTCAGTAATAACTTCACCGCCAGTTAATGCAGCGATATCTTCAAGCATTGCTTTACGGCGGTCACCGAAGCCAGGAGCTTTAACAGCCACAGCATTGAATGTACCACGAAGCTTATTCACTACTAATGTAGAAAGTGCTTCACCTTCAACATCTTCAGCAATTAATAATAATGGCTTGCTTTGTTGTACTACTTGCTCAAGTACAGGAAGGATTTCTTGAATGCTAGAAATCTTCTTGTCTGTGATTAAGATATATGGATTTTCTAATACAGCTTCCATTTTGTCAGTATTAGTTACCATGTAAGCAGAAGTGTAGCCGCGGTCGAATTGCATACCTTCAACAACATCTAATTCAGTTGTGAAGCCTTTAGATTCTTCGATTGTGATAACACCATCGTTGCCAACACGCTCCATTGCTTCCGCAATTAATTGGCCAACTTCTTTATCATCTGAAGAAATCGCAGCTACTTGAGCGATTGACTCTTTACCTTCAATTTGTTTAGAAATCGTTTTTAATTCTTCAACTGCAACAGCGACTGCCTTTTCAATCCCTTTACGGATCCCCATTGGGTTAGCACCAGCTGTAACGTTCTTTAAGCCTTCGCGGATCATCGCTTGTGCAAGAACAGTTGCAGTTGTTGTACCGTCACCGGCAACATCGTTTGTTTTGCTTGCTACTTCAGCAACAAGCTTAGCACCCATGTTTTCGAATGCATCTTCTAATTCGATTTCTTTTGCGATTGTTACACCGTCATTCGTGATAAGCGGTGAACCAAATTTTTTCTCAAGAACCACGTTGCGTCCTTTAGGTCCAAGAGTAACTTTTACTGTATCTGCTAGGGCATCAACACCACGTAGCATTGCGCGGCGCGCATCTTCACTATACTTAATCTCTTTAGCCATTGTTCAAAAAACCTCCTCGTATTTTCTAAACTATTTTTTAAAAAACCCTACTCACCAATAACAGCAAGGATATCGTTTTCACGTAAAAGTAAATATTCTGTACCTTCGTATTTCACTTCAGTACCAGCGTATTTTGAGAAGATAATGCGGTCGCCTACAGCAACTTCAAGTGCTACGCGTTCTCCGCTTTCAAGTACGCGGCCAGTACCAACGGCAACAACTTTTCCTTCCTGAGGCTTTTCCTTCGCTGAATCCGGTAATACGATACCGCTTGCAGTTTTTTCTTCTGATTCAACAAGCTCAATGACAATGCGATCACCTAATGGTCTTAACAAATCAAACAACCTCCTCAAAAATGTATGTAATTCTGTCATTATTAGCACTCTCCATTAATGAGTGCTAACACAATTATTATAATAAAGAATCTGAAAATCTTTTGCAAGTATGAAGTATAATTTTTTACAAAAGAATTTTGCTTTTCTACAACCCTATAAAGTATGCGAAAAACATGTCTTTCTATACCTGATTTTAAAAAAGTTGTTCAAAATTGAAACAACAGCAGTTTTAAGAGTAAAATGAATAATAATGACCTGAAAATTAGAATGTTAATCGTCAAGTTATATTGAATGTATTAAAAAGGAGATTGAAATTTGAAAAAGGAATATTGGATCGTCATCATTGTGTACATCGCTATGCAGCTCTCCAGTCTTGTCGGGCTTCCTATATTGTTATTCAGCTTTAAATCTTTCGGAATCAGCCAAAGTCTTGCTGTTCCTGTTTGGCTGATTGCCAGTTTTTCGATTGCCTTACTCATCATTCTTTTTATTTTACGAAAAGAAATGAACACCCAAAGCTTTGAAAAAAGAGGCGGTTCCTCTGTCGGTGAATCGGTAATATGGGCCATTATAGGTGTGTTTTTAGCTTACTTTGCGCAAATTTTCGCCGCAATGATCGAAACACTCTTAGGCGTTGAAATGGGTTCTGAGAATACGCAAAATATTCTTCACATCATCGAAATAATGCCAGCGGCAGTTATTGTTACCAGCATCATTGGGCCGATTTTAGAAGAAATTGTGTTTCGAAAAATTATTTTTGGCGCCATGTACAAGCGCTTTAACTTCTTTATCTCAGCGCTGATCAGCTCGGTCATCTTTGCAGCGGCACATATGGAGTTTCAGCACATTTTACTGTATTCGGCCATGGGCTTTACATTCGCTTTTCTCTATGTCAAAACCAAACATATTCTTGTACCGATTTTTGCCCATGTCACTATGAATACCTTGGTTGTCTTAGTTCAGACTGTTTATAAAGATGATATTGAAAGATTAAGACGTGAGGCTGAGGCAATTCAAAACTTTATCGGAGGATTTCTATGAGACGTTCACCTTTGCTTTCCGGTTTGATATATTTCCTGCTTGGCGGGGTATTTACTTTCTTTGCCATTGATGATGTTCAAAAAAACGGCTGGGGCTTTTTCAGCTATCTCCTCGTCTTATTAGCGACTTTTGACTTTGGCTCAGGCCTAAAAATGATCGCCTTTCATTTTAAATATAAGAACCAAATCAAAAAATAAAGAAAGGTGTCAGGCACCATGTGAAAAATTCACATGGTGCCTGACACCTTTTTAACTATTGCCACAGGGGCTGCGTTATTGTTTGAAAGTTTCTCCTTTATTAATTACCATCCGTTCTTTTCCTAGGATAAAGATTAATAGGAAGGCTATGCCCGCTGGAACTAGTGCCCATGTAAAGGTGTGGACGATTGAGCTTGAAAGGGCGTCTGTGATTTTTTCTAGGATTGGTGCAGGAATCTGAGCTCTTGCTTGCTCTGATAAAAACTCACGTGAATCTCCCTTTGGCATTGGTCCCATTCCCGAGAAGGCTTTTTCTAGCCCCTCTTTAAAATCAGTCCTTTGGATCATTCCAAAAATCGTAATCCCTATGGTCATCCCCAACGAGCGGATAAAGTTGCTTGTCGAGGTAGCGGAGCCCCTTTGCTCCATGCCAAATGGATGAATCGCGGCCATACTTAAGACAGAAAATGAGAATCCAACACCTAAACCAACCACAACCATATAGATTGTCAGCAACGCCCTGCTAGTATCCGGAGTGATCGTGCTTAACAACAAAAATCCGCCAATCAAAATAACTCCCGATACATACATGATGTTCCGATAGCTCATCTTGGTTGTCAAAAATCCGCCGACCTGGGCTGTAATTACCGATCCAAACATCATTGGCAATAAAATCAGCCCTGAATTGGTAGCACTACCGCCATAAACTCCTTGCACAAAGATCGGGATATACACGGTCGCTGCCATAAACGCTGCCCCGTAAAACAAGCCAACAAGCGTACTACCAGCAAACAGTCGGTTTTTAAACATTGAAAAAGAAATGATTGGATCCTTCGCCTTTGTCTCAACGAATAAAAAGAGTAGAAATAGTGCTGCAAATCCGGTGAATAAGCTTAAAATAACACTAGAGTCCCAAGCATATTTCTGTCCGCCAAGCTCAAGGGCAAACATTAAACAAACAACCGCTCCAATTAAGGTCACAGCTCCCCACCAATCAATCGATTGCTTCTGGTGTACTGGTGATTCTTTGTAAGAAGCGACAATAAAAATCAACGATAAAATCCCAAGCGGTAAGTTAATATAAAATACCCAATGCCAGCTGATATGATCGGTAATATAAGCCCCTAGTAACGGCCCAAAGATACTCGACAAGCCAAAAACTGCGCCGAATAAACCGCCCATTTTCCCGCGTTTTTCTGGAGGAAATAAGTCAAACATAATGGTAAATGCAATCGGCACAAGCGCACCACCGCCTATCCCCTGAATCGCACGGTAGATGCTCAATTGGGTGATAGTTTCCGCGGTACCGCACAAGGCAGAGCCTGCCATAAATACTATTAATCCAAAAATAAAGAACCTCTTTCTCCCATACATATCGGATAACTTACCGAAAATTGGCATACCCGCCATTTCCGCCACCATATAGGCTGAAACCACCCATACAAAGTTCTCTAGCCCGCCAAGATCACCGACAATCGTCCCCATTGCCGTCACAACAATCGTGTTATCCATCGAAGCCATCAAAATACTCAGTAATAACCCTGCAACAACCAACCCTAATTTACTTTCTTTCGCTACCATAAATCCCCCTCTATATCTTTTCCGACATTTTTACTGTTGAATTTTTATCCTGGATAAAATCATTCGAATATTCTACCCGGCCAATTTGACAGCCTGAACCGATTTTGACAAGGTTTCCCCTGACGATATCCGCCTTCGTATTTTCAAGGAATATTTCATCTCCTTCAATCACCTTCACAACAAGTGAACCCTCTTCCTTTACAAACGGAAGCAGCGACGTTTTTCTTTTAATCGTGATTTTCTCTCCCCCAATTTCCTCTGCCGTGCTTTCACCAAAACGCAATCCAATAGTGATCGTGTCAGCATTCAGGAGACCTTTAATTTCAAATCCGCCGCTTAAGTCAAATTTCTCATATTCTACGTCGCCGCCCACGGAAATACTGCCCTTAATAGTTGCCACTTCGCCATTAAGCCGCTCTCCCACCTCAAGCGTGCCAAGAATCTTTATTTTTTCCAAAGCAGCTTTACCATCGATTGCCATTGTTCCCATCACCAGCATGTCACTAGACTCCAGATTCCCCTTTATCTCTGACTCACCGAGCACTTTTACAGATCCTGTTTTCACATTCTCCAACGCCTCACCCGTTCCATATATATGAAACATTGAGCACTCTATATTACTATTAATCGTCCCATCCCCTCGTATGCTTACTTTATCATAACTGCCGCCAGGGTAGTTGCCCGAACCATTTATCGTCAGATTTTGACCCTTTTTCATTTCCGTTCCCCCTTTTAAACCTTTCTGGAATCTTTCACAGCTGCTTTTTTATCTACCGAAAGTTCGTCTGTATATTCAACCAGTCCAATCTCACAATTAGCCCCAATCGTAATATGGTTCCCTCGCACAACTGCTGCCTTTGTATTTTCCAATTCAATTTTGTCCCCTTCTATTAATTCCGTTTCCAGCTGTGTTTGAATAAAATGTTTAAATAATCCCATTAATGCTGGTTTGTGTTTTATGAGGATCGTTTGTCCGCCTATTTCCTTAGCTTTACATTCTCCAAAAAGTTTAATATCCACATGATCTGCAGTTAAAAGTCCGCCAATCATAAATTGTGATTCTGCTTTAAATGTATCGGCTTCACAGTCCCCTTCTACTGTAAGCCTCCCCTTAATACTAATTTCCTCTGCTTTTACCCTTCCACCGATCGAGGCTTTTCCTGCCACCTTTAAATTTTCTACGTTTAAGTTATTTTCAATTTTCGCCGTTCCATCCACTGTTAACATATTACATTCGAGATTCCCATTAATTTTTCCGTTCCCGTTAACCTTTGCTTTATTCGTCATGACATTTCCATTGACCGTACCTGAACCATTACAATCAAATACAACACACTCGATATCGCTATTAACTGTTCCTTTACCATTGATAGTTACCTGGTGAAATTGCCCGCCATTGGCTGACCCAAAGCCATTAATATTCAGGTCTCCCCTTTTTTTCGTATCCATGTACATTCTCCTTTATAGTAAGTTCGCTTTAATCTCTTCCATACATTTCACAAGCGAAAGCTGAACAACAATTTTTGTTCCTTGCTCAAACTTAACATCTTCCGCATTTATTAGTAAAAAACACGATGAAACCCCAAGTTTTCTCGTCAGCACTAATTCCCCATTTTTTTGTTTGATTAATCCCCTGTTATCCTTTAAGACCTGAAGCAGCATTTTCCCTTCATCCAGATTAATTTCTCCTGACTGAAGGAGCTTTTCTAATACAAAGACTTCAAGTATTCTCGAAAATTCAAAATGCTGACCGCCCATTTCAGTCTTCAGGTATAAGTCCATTACTGCATTTGAAACAATGTTACGTTTTACTAATTCATCGTTAGTCAAATGTAACTCTGTTATATTAGGCGAAAACATATCCGCCAGTTCATCCAAGGAAAGATTCTCTTTCATTGTTTGAATTTTATCGATTCTTTCTAAGATCTTTTCTTTAGGGAAAAATGTCTCCTGACCCGTAAACGTTGATTTTCGAATAAACCATTCCTCAGGAATAAGATCCTTTCGCTTCCAGCGATATAGCTGTCCGTACGATATTCCGGCTACATCCAATAAATCCTTTTTAGAAATTAACTCCTCGCTCATTTGTTAAAAACCCCTTTCTGTTTTTATAATGTAACATAACACTGTTACGTTGTAAAGGTGGATAATAGTCCAAAAAAAAACTTTCCACAATTTATGTGAAAAGCCAATACAAATTTTATTCTTCTATTTCCACTGTAGGATAATGCTTTAAAAAGTAGACCAATGATTGCAGCTCTACTGCCAGGTCAATGTGATGAACCCTAATCGATAAAGGAACATTTAACCGTGCCGGGGTAAAATTTAAGATCCCCTTTACATTGGAATTCACGACCCGGTCCGTGATCATTTGAGCGACAGAAGCCGGAACCGTTAGAATTACAACCGATATTTGTTCCTCAATTAATACCTTCTCCAATTCATCCATGTGATAAATCGGAACCTCGCGAATCTTGGTTCCCATTTTTGCTGGATCTACATCGAAAGCACAAGCTATTTTTGTGTTATTATTTTTTAAAAAATTATAGTTTAAAAAAGCAGTACCAAGATTTCCGACCCCAATTAATGCAACATTTGTTAATTCATCCTGATCAAGTGTTTTACGGAAAAAGGATAATAAGTAATTAACATTATATCCATAGCCCTTTTTCCCTAATGCACCGAAATAGGAAAAATCGCGGCGAATCGTTGCCGAGTCTACCTTTACTGCTTCACTTAATTCTGCTGATGAGACCCTTTGTTTGCCGGAAGTATGCAGGTTTTTTAAAAACCGATAATAGAGGGGCAGCCGTTTAGCTGTCGCCTGTGGTATCTTCATCGTTTCATTACTCATATTCTCCCACACCCCTTTAAATGTTTTAGTTAAATATCATTTAACCTGTTCAGTTCGCTTAAAGTCACCATTTTTTCCGCCTGTTTTCTCAACTAAATAGGTCGGTCCAATGACCATGCCTTTATCCACAGCTTTACACATATCATAGACAGTTAAAGCGCAGACTGAAGCGGCTGTTAACGCTTCCATTTCCACACCCGTATTCCCTTTCGTCTTTACCGCTGCAGCAATATGTAATTGATAATCTTCCTGTTGGCCCTTTTCCCATGAAAAAGAGATATTAACCCCTGTTAATGGAATCGGGTGACACATCGGAATAAGATCCCATGTCTTTTTAGCTGCCATGACTGCTGCTACCTGAGCCACAGCTAACACATCGCCTTTTTTCATTTCATTATTGGTTATTTTTTCAAAGATTTCTTTGCTGACTGTTATGCTGGAATGAGCAAGCGCTGTCCGTGCCGTTTCGGGTTTTTCGCTGACATCGACCATCTTTGCTCTGCCTTCTTCATTAAAATGTGTAAATTCTGCCATAAAAAAATATCCTCCTATCCAAAAATAATACACTATTTTTCCCTTCATGTGTGAAACTTTGAACTAATTATTACATTTTTTGTCTGAGTGTAGAAATCCTATACTCTTGGCTGTCGAGGGCTTTATTGCCGACATTGCCTTTATACGGTACACTATTTATATGTAAGAGGTGATTTAAGATGATTTTGTTGCAGGTAAATCAACTACAAAAATATTATGGTGCTGACCTTATTTTATCGAATATAAAGCTAGAATTACAAACGAGGGACCGTGTTGCCCTTGTCGGCCGTAACGGTGCAGGAAAATCGACGTTATTGAGAATTATTGCCGGCCAATTGTCACATGATGGCGGTGAAATCATCAAGCCAAAAGAAGTGACCATCGGCTATTTAGCCCAAAATACCGGCCTTGAGTCCAATTTATCGATTTGGGATGAAATGCTAACCGTTTTCGAACCGCTTCGTTCGATGGAAAAATCACTGCGCAAGCTTGAGGAGCAAATGTCCGATCCTCGACTTTTCGAAGACGCTGTAAAATACGAGAGAATTATAAAAGAATATGATCAGCTCCAAGTGACATTTAAGGAACAGGGAGGTTATCAATACGAAGCTGAGATTCGATCTGTCCTGCATGGTTTAAACTTTCTCGACAGTTCCCTCATGATTTCCAGTTTAAGCGGCGGTCAAAAAACCCGGCTCGCCTTAGGGAAGCTACTGTTAACGAGACCCGATATCTTAATTCTGGACGAGCCTACCAACCATCTCGATATCGATACCCTTTCATGGCTCGAACAATATTTGCAGGGCTATGATGGCGCTATTTTAATTGTTTCCCATGACCGTTATTTTTTAGACAAAGTTGTTACACAGGTCTATGAGGTTTCCCGAAAACAGATCGGGAGGTTTATGGGCAATTATAGTTCTTACCTTGATCAAAAAGCGGCCAATTATGAACGTGACATGAAGCTTTATGAAAAGCAGCAGCAGGAAGTCGCTAATCTGCAGGACTTTATCCAAAAAAATTTAGCGCGGGCTTCGACAACAAAACGAGCCCAAAGCCGCCGGAAAAAGCTTGAAAGAATGGAAATCATGGATCGGCCGCTTGGGGATGAAAAGTCTGCGACCTTCTCGTTTGAAATTGAAAAACAAAGTGGAAATGACGTTCTAACAGTAGACTCACTTGCGGTTGGCTACAACGGGGAAAAGGTTTCGGAGGCCATCTCATTTCGTGCCTATAAAGGTGAAAGTATTGCCCTTGTTGGTCCAAACGGAATCGGTAAATCTACACTGTTAAAAACGATTATTAAAAAACTTCCAGCACTTGCCGGTACTTGTCTTTATGGGACAAACCTTTCAATTGGTTATTATGACCAAGAACAAGCCGAATTAACCTCTAATAAGCGCGTCTTGAATGAACTCTGGGATGATTACCCGTTAAAAAGTGAAAAAGAAATTCGAACGGTTTTAGGTAACTTCCTTTTTTCCGGTGATGACGTTTTAAAAATTGTTTCTACCTTGAGCGGTGGAGAAAAGGCACGACTGGCTCTTGCTAAGCTTATGTTGGAGAAGGCAAATGTGCTGATATTGGACGAGCCCACAAACCACCTTGATCTCGATAGCAAAGAAGTTCTTGAGAATGCCCTTATTGATTACCCCGGGACAATTTTATTCGTTTCACACGACAGATATTTCATTAACCGTATCGCAACGAAGGTTTTGGAACTGAGCCGTCATGGCAGCGCAGAGTATCTTGGGGATTATGACTACTATCTAGAAAAGAAATTGGAACAGGAAGAACTAGCAGCACTAGCATTGGCAGCTTCTGTTAAAAGAGCTTCTGAAACGGAAGGTCAAGAGAAAAATAATTATCAACAGGATAAGGAAAGCAAAAAACTTGAGCGGCAGCGGAAAAGAAAGTTAGAAGAGATGGAGTTACGAATTGAAGAGCTCGAGGAACAAATTCAAGAATATGAGCAGCAATTATGTGAACCGGAAATTTTTCAGGATCATGAAAAGGTACTCGAAATTAACATAAACAGTGAAAAAGCTAAAGCAGAGCTTGAGCAATTGATGGAAGAATGGGCAGAGCTTGCTGAATAATGATGAAACCGGGCTGATGTGTGATGGCCCGGTTTTTTTTAAAATAGATATCAACAAATTTTAGAGCGAAATCGACAAGTTATTGCGCAATATCTACAAATTTCTGGGGAATTTCGACAAAATTCACGAACATATCGACAAGTTTTTTAAATGATCTCAACAATTTTTACGAAATGTCTACTTTTCCACAGCATTATTCACATTTCAAAAGGTATATTCTAAGAGTTTTTTACACTTTTCCACATTATCCACATTAAATACTGTTTTTATCCACATTACCAACAGTATACACAGGCTTATCCACAGTTCATTGATTATTAACTGTATTTTTTAAAAATTTTATCCACAAGAAAGCGATTATCAGTCTTAACCCAACTTAATCATGGAAATGAATTAATTTAAGAATTACAACAACATAATAAAGGCGGTGTGAGCAAAGCTAAGCTTTACCTTTTCATAGTAAAAAATGTTTATAATTCACTCTAATGATTCATTCTTGCGGTGTTCCGCTCCTTTTCAATAAAAAAACTCTTCTTACTAAAGAAGAGTTACTCATTATATATTTCAATATCGAGACCTGGTATCGCATTTAGTGATAAGTCAGCCCTGATTCCTTTTTCAAACATGACACTTCCAGCCGCAGCAATCATCGCAGCATTATCGGTACATAACGATAGTGGAGGAATCACTAATTCAACCTTAGAATTTGCCGAAAAAGTCTTTTCAAGAGCCTTTCTAAGTCCCTTATTCGCAGCTACACCGCCAGCAACTAATACTTGTTCTACGCCATACTCTGCTACAGCTTTCTCCGTCTTTTTCACCAAAACTTCAATCACACTTTCTTGAAAGCTGGCTGCCAGATCTTCCGGGGCAATTGACTCGCCACGCTGCTCTGCGTTATGAACCGTATTGATTACAGCTGATTTTAACCCGCTAAAGCTAAAATCATAGGATCCTTCCTCAAGCCAAGCCCTAGGCAAATCAATCGTCGGGCTTCCTTCCTGTGCCAAACGGTCAATATGTGGTCCGCCGGGATACGGCATATTTAAAGTTCTAGCTACTTTATCGTAAGCTTCACCTGCCGCGTCATCTCTTGTTTCTCCAATCACTTCAAAGTGTCCATGCTCTTTCATATAAACAAGCTCTGTATGCCCGCCTGAAACGACTAATGCTAATAGAGGGAATTTTAATTCGGTTACCAGTCTGTTCGCATAAATATGACCCGCGATATGGTGAACTGGTACAAGTGGTTTGTTATGGGCAAAGGCAAGTGCTTTCGCGGCATTTACCCCTATTAAAAGTGCCCCCACTAACCCTGGACCTTCTGTAACTGCTATTGCATCGATCTCTGCAAAGGTTAGATTTGCCTGATTCAATGCCTCTTCAATCACAAGCGTTATTTGTTCGACATGATGACGCGAAGCAATTTCAGGTACAACCCCGCCAAAGCGCTTATGACTTTCAATTTGTGAAGCCACTACATTCGCGGTAATTTCGCGGCCATTTTTAATAATGGCGACTGCCGTTTCATCACAGCTCGTTTCAATTCCTAATACCAATATATCTTTTTTCATAAGTTCACCCACATTATTAGTGCATCTTCCTGATTATCGGAATAATAATTTTTCCGGATTCCGCCGTTTTGGAATCCTAGCTTACGGTAAAGGGACTGTGCTACATCATTTGTTACCCTCACTTCAAGGGTCATGGTTCTTGCTCCCATCTCCCTCGACACTGACATTAATTTATTCATTAATGCCTCTCCCAGCTTTTTACCTCTATACCCAGGTAAAATGGCCACATTTGTTACGTGGGCCTCATCCATCACAACCCATGTCCCACTATATCCGATGATTTTATTGTCTTCCTCAAGAACAATATAGACAGCAAATTTGTTTTTGTGTATTTCATTATAAAATGCTTCCTTGCTCCATGGTGTTGTAAATGAAGCATGCTCCACTTCTAAAACTTGGTCAATATCCTCATCCCTCATATAACGAAAAACAAAAGAATCTACCATTTTTCTCTATTCCTATCCATTTAAGATTTTCCCTTTTGCTTCCAGCCACTTCGCTTCCGCTTCAGCCAAACGTATATAATTTGGAACAAACGAGTGCACGTCTTCTCCCGGTTTATCCTTCCCTAGTAAAGCAAGCTCACCCGGACGAGGATTGTGCTCTGTTACGCTTGCAAAAATGGCTTGTGAACCTAATAATTCTTTAATTTTAGCACTATGAATTGGCAAGTCGTTTCCGACAAACAAAATCGGCTTGCTCATTTCTGTTAATTTTGCTGCCCAATCGGCTAACATAACCAACTGATCCTGTTCCACAGCTGTCAGCTTTCCGTCCTGATAGTGATAGAGGGCTGTATAGACTTGTCCCCTTCTTGCGTCGAATAACGGTGACACATAACCGTTAAAGTACCTTCCTGTTCCCGCTGCCAAAATTTCTAGACTAGAAATACCAACAAGAGGTATATTAAGGGTCCATGCTAATGTTTTAGCAATCGTAACACCAATTCTTACACCGGTATATGACCCTGGGCCCTTCGCAACGATAATTTTCGTTAAATCGGCAGGCTCCTTTTCACAATCCTTCATTAATGTCTGTATAGCCGGCATAATTCGAACGGAGTGGTTCTTTTTTAAATTAGTACTATATTCACCTAGTACTTGATTATCATCTATAAGCGCTACCCCTAATGGATTGTTAGAAGTATCGATCGCTAGTATGGTCATCTAAAAATCTCCTTACATAATTGCTCATATCTATTTCCTTTTGGTACTAGAACGATCTTCCGTTGTTCTTGACCTTCATGATATAAATAAATCGTTAATAGTTCAGATGGGAGCTGCTCTTCAATTAAATGAGCCCATTCCACTACTGTAACTCCATCACCTTCAAAGTATTCATCAAAGCCCAGGTCTTCAAAGGCATCAGCAACCCGATAAACATCCATATGATATAATGGCAGCCTGCCTTTATACTCCTTGATGATTGTAAATGTTGGGCTATTAACAGTTTTCTTTATCTCCAAACCCTTAGCTAAGCCTTTTGTAAAGGTTGTTTTCCCTGCGCCTAAATCCCCCTCAAGGGCAATGACATCACCTGGTTGTAAAAACTCAGCCAATCTTGTTGCGAATTGAGTCGTTTCCTCAGAATTCGTAGTATTCATTTCAAATTGATTCATACAATCACCTTTATCCCGCATTAACGGGCAGTAAGACCCCACTTCAGGAATTTAAAAGAACTAAAAAGGATAGATGGGGGCAACTGCCCGTAAAAGCCCGATTAGTTCAACTATCAATCAGTGGGGAATGAAAAACTCCCCACTGATTGAAGTTTCACTTTATACTTTAACATAATAATCCTATAACTTCATTTTACCCTTATTTATGTGCAAAAAAAACCTTAGGAAGTCTCCTAAGGATATCTATTCAATATGTAGTTTACATTGTTTTTTATTAATGAGCAAAAAAGTTCCTTTTTAAAATGCACAACATGTATAAACAGAAATGATGGTCATTACCGAGTTGATGGAAAAATTAAATGTTTTGGCGTTTATAAAGACTATAAACATTTTTGCCGAAGAAGTGCGTTTTACCTCTAAAAGTTATACAATACCAACTGATTTGGTCTATTTACATCTTATGAAGAACTAATCTTCCTGGGCTTTCAACTGATTTGGCCTTCATCCCTCTTATGAAGGACTATTCTTCCTGATTTATCATCTGATATGGCCTTCATCCCGCTTATGAAGGACTATTCTTCCTGATTTATCAACTGATTTGGTCTTCATCCCGCTTATGAAGGACTATTCTTCCTGATTTATCAACTGATTTGACCTTCATCCCGCTTATGAAGGACTATTCTTCCTGATTTATCAACTGATTTGGCCTTCATCCCGCTTATGAAGGACTATTCTTCCTGATTTATCAACTGATTTGACCTTCATCCCGCTTATGAAGGACTATTCTTCCTGATTTATCAACTGATTTGGCCTTCATCCCGCTTATGGAGGACTATCCTTCCTGTTAATACTGCTTCTAACCGACCGTGTCGTAACAAAATCACTAGGTTCAATCGTTAATAATGGTAACTTGACTGAAAACCCGATATATTTATAACTGGTTTAATTACAATAAAGCTTAAAAATTAAATGAGCATAAAAAAAAGACGAAACCTTGTTTCGACTTGTTTACAACCTATAAATGGCGGTCCGGACGGGACTCGAACCCGCGACCTCCTGCGTGACAGGCAGGCATTCTAACCAACTGAACTACCGGACCATATTGCGGGGGCAGGATTTGAACCTACGACCTTCGGGTTATGAGCCCGACGAGCTACCAGACTGCTCCACCCCGCGATAATAGAAAATATAAAATTTGTTTTAAAAAAACAGCCTGGCAACGTCCTACTCTCACAGGGACAAAGTCCCAACTACCATCGGCGCTGAGAAGCTTAACTTCCGTGTTCGGTATGGGAACGGGTGTGACCTTCTCGCCATTATTGCCAGACTATTTTGCTTGAGGTTTCATTCCCTCAAAACTAGATAATGCAGAAGAAGTGTTGTAAAAACGAGTTCGCTTTAAAACTTGGTTAAGTCCTCGATCGATTAGTATCAGTCAGCTCCACATGTCGCCATGCTTCCACCTCTGACCTATCAACCTGATCATCTTTCAGGGATCTTACTAGCTTGACGCTATGGGAAATCTCATCTTGAGGGGGGCTTCATGCTTAGATGCTTTCAGCACTTATCCCGTCCGCACATAGCTACCCAGCGATGCCTTTGGCAAGACAACTGGTACACCAGCGGTGCGTCCATCCCGGTCCTCTCGTACTAAGGACAGCTCCTCTCAAATTTCCTGCGCCCACGACGGATAGGGACCGAACTGTCTCACGACGTTCTGAACCCAGCTCGCGTACCGCTTTAATGGGCGAACAGCCCAACCCTTGGGACCGACTACAGCCCCAGGATGCGATGAGCCGACATCGAGGTGCCAAACCTCCCCGTCGATGTGGACTCTTGGGGGAGATAAGCCTGTTATCCCCGGGGTAGCTTTTATCCGTTGAGCGATGGCCCTTCCATGCGGAACCACCGGATCACTAAGCCCGACTTTCGTCCCTGCTCGACTTGTAGGTCTCGCAGTCAAGCTCCCTTGTGCCTTTACACTCTACGAATGATTTCCAACCATTCTGAGGGAACCTTTGGGCGCCTCCGTTACTCTTTAGGAGGCGACCGCCCCAGTCAAACTGCCCACCTGACACTGTCTCCCACCCCGATAAGGGGTGCGGGTTAGAATTTCAATACAGCCAGGGTAGTATCCCACCGACGCCTCCACCGAAGCTAGCGCTCCGGTTTCTACGGCTCCTACCTATCCTGTACAAGCTGTACCAAAATTCAATATCAGGCTACAGTAAAGCTCCACGGGGTCTTTCCGTCCTGTCGCGGGTAACCTGCATCTTCACAGGTACTATAATTTCACCGAGTCTCTCGTTGAGACAGTGCCCAGATCGTTACGCCTTTCGTGCGGGTCGGAACTTACCCGACAAGGAATTTCGCTACCTTAGGACCGTTATAGTTACGGCCGCCGTTTACTGGGGCTTCGATTCAGAGCTTCGCTTGCGCTAACCCCTCCTCTTAACCTTCCAGCACCGGGCAGGCGTCAGCCCCTATACTTCGCCTTGCGGCTTCGCAGAGACCTGTGTTTTTGCTAAACAGTCGCCTGGGCCTATTCACTGCGGCTCTTCGAGGCTATGAACCCCAAAGAGCACCCCTTCTCCCGAAGTTACGGGGTCATTTTGCCGAGTTCCTTAACGAGAGTTCTCTCGCTCACCTTAGGATTCTCTCCTCGCCTACCTGTGTCGGTTTGCGGTACGGGCACCTTTTATCTCGCTAGAGGCTTTTCTTGGCAGTGTGGAATCAGGAACTTCGGTACTATATTTCCCTCGCTGTCACAGCTCAGCCTTTGCGGTAAGCGGATTTTCCTACTTACCAGCCTAACTGCTTAGACGCGCATATCCAACAGCGCGCTTACCCTATCCTCCTGCGTCCCCCCATCACTCAAACGATAAAGAGGTGGTACAGGAATATCAACCTGTTGTCCATCGCCTACGCCTTTCGGCCTCGGCTTAGGTCCCGACTAACCCTGAGCGGACGAGCCTTCCTCAGGAAACCTTAGGCATACGGTGGATGAGATTCTCACTCATCTTTCGCTACTCATACCGGCATTCTCACTTCTAAGCGCTCCACCAGTCCTTACGGTCTAGCTTCAACGCCCTTAGAACGCTCTCCTACCACTGACACCTACGGTGTCAATCCACAGCTTCGGTGATACGTTTAGCCCCGGTACATTTTCGGCGCAGAGTCACTCGACCAGTGAGCTATTACGCACTCTTTAAATGGTGGCTGCTTCTAAGCCAACATCCTGGTTGTCTAAGCAACTCCACATCCTTTTCCACTTAACGTATACTTTGGGACCTTAGCTGGTGGTCTGGGCTGTTTCCCTTTTGACTACGGATCTTATCACTCGCAGTCTGACTCCCACGGATAAGTCTTTGGCATTCGGAGTTTGTCTGAATTCGGTAACCCGATGAGGGCCCCTAGTCCAAACAGTGCTCTACCTCCAAGACTCTAACTACGTGAGGCTAGCCCTAAAGCTATTTCGGAGAGAACCAGCTATCTCCAAGTTCGATTGGAATTTCTCCGCTACCCACACCTCATCCCCGCACTTTTCAACGTGCGTGGGTTCGGGCCTCCATCCAGTGTTACCTGGACTTCACCCTGGACATGGGTAGATCACCTGGTTTCGGGTCTACGACCACATACTCATTCGCCCTATTCAGACTCGCTTTCGCTGCGGCTCCGTCTCTTCAACTTAACCTTGCATGTAATCGTAACTCGCCGGTTCATTCTACAAAAGGCACGCTATCACCCATAAACGGGCTCTAACTACTTGTAGGCACACGGTTTCAGGAACTATTTCACTCCCCTTCCGGGGTGCTTTTCACCTTTCCCTCACGGTACTGGTTCACTATCGGTCACTAGGGAGTATTTAGCCTTGGGAGATGGTCCTCCCTGCTTCCGACCGGATTTCACGTGTCCGGCCGTACTCAGGATCCACTCAGGAGGGAACGAAGTTTCAACTACAGGGCTTTTACCTTCTATGACGGACCTTTCCAGGTCGCTTCATTTACCCCGTTCCTTTGTAACTCCATGTAGAGTGTCCTACAACCCCAAGAGGCAAGCCTCTTGGTTTGGGCTATGTCCCGTTTCGCTCGCCGCTACTCAGGGAATCGCGTTTGCTTTCTCTTCCTCCGGGTACTTAGATGTTTCAGTTCCCCGGGTATGCCTTCAATACCCTATGTATTCAGGTAAAGATACTGTTCCATTACGAACAGTGGGTTCCCCCATTCGGAAATCTCCGGATCAAAGCTTACTTACAGCTCCCCGAAGCATATCGGTGTTAGTCCCGTCCTTCATCGGCTCCTAGTGCCAAGGCATTCACCGTGCGCCCTTTCTAACTTAACCTAAAAGGTTTATTTCTCTATTAAAAATAGAGAGAAAACTAAAATGGCGATTACTCGATGTTTACTTTGCTTCTTCTTACGATTATCTAGTTTTCAAGGAACAAAAAAGTTTCGAGAGAATTGCTCCCTCAAAACTAAACAAACAGAAAACAATCAAACAAACTATTTTTGTCTGGCTCATATGTCCAGCTTATATCCTTAGAAAGGAGGTGATCCAGCCGCACCTTCCGATACGGCTACCTTGTTACGACTTCACCCCAATCATCTGTCCCACCTTAGGCGGCTGGCTCCTTACGGTTACCCCACCGACTTCGGGTGTTACAAACTCTCGTGGTGTGACGGGCGGTGTGTACAAGGCCCGGGAACGTATTCACCGCGGCATGCTGATCCGCGATTACTAGCGATTCCGGCTTCATGTAGGCGAGTTGCAGCCTACAATCCGAACTGAGAATGGTTTTATGGGATTGGCTTAACCTTGCGGTTTCGCAGCCCTTTGTACCATCCATTGTAGCACGTGTGTAGCCCAGGTCATAAGGGGCATGATGATTTGACGTCATCCCCACCTTCCTCCGGTTTGTCACCGGCAGTCACCTTAGAGTGCCCAACTGAATGCTGGCAACTAAGATCAAGGGTTGCGCTCGTTGCGGGACTTAACCCAACATCTCACGACACGAGCTGACGACAACCATGCACCACCTGTCACTCTGTCCCCCGAAGGGGAACGTCCTATCTCTAGGATTGTCAGAGGATGTCAAGACCTGGTAAGGTTCTTCGCGTTGCTTCGAATTAAACCACATGCTCCACCGCTTGTGCGGGCCCCCGTCAATTCCTTTGAGTTTCAGCCTTGCGGCCGTACTCCCCAGGCGGAGTGCTTAATGCGTTAGCTGCAGCACTAAAGGGCGGAAACCCTCTAACACTTAGCACTCATCGTTTACGGCGTGGACTACCAGGGTATCTAATCCTGTTTGCTCCCCACGCTTTCGCGCCTCAGCGTCAGTTACAGACCAGAAAGCCGCCTTCGCCACTGGTGTTCCTCCACATCTCTACGCATTTCACCGCTACACGTGGAATTCCGCTTTCCTCTTCTGCACTCAAGTCCCCCAGTTTCCAATGACCCTCCACGGTTGAGCCGTGGGCTTTCACATCAGACTTAAAGGACCGCCTGCGCGCGCTTTACGCCCAATAATTCCGGACAACGCTTGCCACCTACGTATTACCGCGGCTGCTGGCACGTAGTTAGCCGTGGCTTTCTGGTTAGGTACCGTCAAGGTACCGGCAGTTACTCCGGTACTTGTTCTTCCCTAACAACAGAGCTTTACGACCCGAAGGCCTTCATCACTCACGCGGCGTTGCTCCATCAGACTTTCGTCCATTGTGGAAGATTCCCTACTGCTGCCTCCCGTAGGAGTCTGGGCCGTGTCTCAGTCCCAGTGTGGCCGATCACCCTCTCAGGTCGGCTACGCATCGTCGCCTTGGTGAGCCGTTACCTCACCAACTAGCTAATGCGCCGCGGGCCCATCTGTAAGTGTCAGCCGAAACCGACTTTCAGCTTTTCCTCATGTAAGGAAAAGGATTATCCGGTATTAGCTCCGGTTTCCCGAAGTTATCCCAGTCTTACAGGCAGGTTGCCCACGTGTTACTCACCCGTCCGCCGCTAACCAACAGGAGCAAGCTCCTATTGATTCGCTCGACTTGCATGTATTAGGCACGCCGCCAGCGTTCGTCCTGAGCCAGGATCAAACTCTCCAAGAAAGTTGATTAGCTCATAAAATAAAACGTTGGCTTAGTTTCGATAAGAAACTAATAGTTATTGTTTGTTGACGTTTTTGTTTGTTTAGTTTTCAAAGAACAATATAAGGTATGTTTGGAGCGGGTGATGAGAATCGAACTCACAACATCAGCTTGGAAGGCTGAGGTTTTACCACTAAACTACACCCGCATATAAATTTCGAATGGTCGGGAAGACAGGATTCGAACCTGCGACCCCTTGGTCCCAAACCAAGTGCTCTACCAAGCTGAGCTACTTCCCGTTAAACTAATGGCGCGCCCGAAAGGAGTCGAACCCATAACCTTCTGATCCGTAGTCAGACGCTCTATCCAATTGAGCTACGGGCGCATCTTGTGAAACCAACTTTTAAAGTTTATCATACTCAGTTTGGTTTGTCAATAAGTTTTTTTGGTGCGGCCGAGAGGACTTGAACCTCCACGGGGTTGCCCCCACTAGGCCCTCAACCTAGCGCGTCTGCCATTCCGCCACGACCGCATATTAATTAGCGACGAAAACAATCATAACATGTTTACCAGCTTTATTCAAGAGGTAATATTTGGTGCGGGTGAAGGGAGTCGAACCCCCACGCCTTGCGGCGCCAGATCCTAAGTCTGGTGCGTCTGCCAATTCCGCCACACCCGCATATGGAATAATATAAATGGCTGGGCTAGCAGGATTTGAACCTACGAATGACGGAGTCAAAGTCCGTTGCCTTACCGCTTGGCTATAGCCCAATAATGTTATTAAGAATAAGAAACAGGAAATGAAACAAAGTCACTCCCCGTCCCTGATGACCCCTACGGGATTCGAACCCGTGTTACCGCCGTGAAAGGGCGGTGTCTTAACCGCTTGACCAAGGGGCCAAAATTTTATGGCGGAGAAGGAGGGATTTGAACCCTCGCGCCGGTTACCCGACCTACACCCTTAGCAGGGGCGCCTCTTCAGCCTCTTGAGTACTTCCCCATATGGCTCCGCAGGTAGGACTCGAACCTACGACCGATCGGTTAACAGCCGATAGCTCTACCACTGAGCTACTGCGGAATAATGATTATCATATTGCTTCAATAAGGCACTCGCCCTATCGACTCTTACCATTATAATGACGAAATAATAGAAAGTCAATACGATTTTTAGATAAAAATCTTTGCCAAAATCTTACGCTATTCCAAGATTATTTCTTTCATTTTCGTCAATTTCCCCCTGCAACTTCCGCAAACATATTTACTGGTATCAATGCTTCTTTTTCTCTCATAGGAAAGCTTGCATTTCGCACACTGATAAAGAAGAATCTTTATTGCTGAGCGTTTCACTTTTCTCTCAGGCAGCTGTGTGCAAAATCGGGGTGCCCCTACTTTTTTCAATAACATCTTAAACTCTTGGTCTCGATGCTGATAGCCCTTTCCCTCTAGGTGAAGGTGGTAATGGCAAAGCTCGTGCTTAATAATTCCCACAAGTTCTTTTTCACCGAGCTGCTCTAAATACTTTTTATTGATTTCAATATTATGTGTGCCAAGAAGGTATCTTCCACCTGTCGATCTTAATCTTGGGTTGAACGAAGCTTTATGCTTAAATGGTTTTTCAAATAGCTCAACAGATATCTTTTCAACTAGTAATTGAAGTTCTTTCTGTTCCATTTTAGTGATACCTCACCTTCCGTGCGAACATGACAACCTATTATAGCATATATTGTATATACCTTTAGAATGATGAACTTTTCGGGAGGTTTTCCTTATGCCAACTTGGTTTCAAAACCAAATGAAAAGGGCTTTTTATGAGAAGGATCGCTATCAGATTAAATTGTTAAATCAGTGCTGGTTTTTTTACAGAAAAAAACACTGCTCCTAGAAGCAGTGTTTCCATTTACTTATGCGCCATACAATATTTCCACTAGTCACCGGTACTTCTCGTTATTTTATGATGGCGGCAGCATGGTTAAGGCAACGCGGCCTTTTTTCATATCAACCGAATCCACCCAAACCGTGACGACATCACCAACGGAGACAATGTCTAACGGATGTTTCACAAAGCGATTGCTTAATTTGGAAATATGAACAAGCCCATCTTGTTTTACACCAATATCAACAAACGCACCAAAGTCAACGACGTTTCTTACAGTTCCTTGAAGCTCCATTCCTGATTTTAAGTCCTCTAACTTTAAGACATCCTTTTTCAGAAGAGGTCTCGGCAAATCATCGCGTGGATCTCGTTCCGGTCTTACCAAGGCGTCAATAATATCCTTTAAGGTTAATTCACCGATTGAAAGGTCTTCGGAAACAGCTTTTAAATCAAGGCCGTTAAGCGCCGTTTTTAGCTCTTCCGATCCCAAGTCATTACTAGTAAAGCCAAGACTAGCTAATAGCTTCTTCACTTCATCGTAGTTCTCCGGATGAATCCCTGTCCGGTCAAGCGGCTGCTTACCATCTAAAACACGTAAAAAACCGATTGCTTGCTCATAGGTTTTGGCTCCTAGGCGGGGCACTTTCTTTAATTGAACCCTGCTCGTAAATTTTCCTTCCTCTTCACGCTTTTTCACAATATTATTGGCGGCCGTTTTGTTCAGCCCGGCTACATATTGCAAAAGCGACGAAGAAGCTGTATTCACATTGACACCAACCTGGTTAACTGCTGTCTCGACGACAAAGTGCAATGATTCAGAAAGGCGTTTTTGAGAAACATCATGCTGGTATTGGCCGACACCCACTGATTTAGGATCTATTTTTACCAATTCAGCTAGCGGGTCCTGCAAACGACGGGCAATTGAGACTGCACTTCTTTCCTCGACATGGAAATTAGGAAACTCTTCTCTCGCAAGGTCAGATGCGGAATAAACACTGGCACCCGCTTCATTAACGATTAAATAGAAGATTTCCTCATTCATTTCTTTTAAAATATCTGCCACAAACTGCTCAGTTTCCCTTGACGCTGTACCGTTTCCGATTGCCGCCATTTCCACTTTATATTCACGCAGGATCGCCATAAACTTTTCACGCGCTTCTTTTGTTTTGGAAACTGGCGGGTGTGGATAGATGACATCAATTTTCAACACCTTACCTGTATCATCTACAACTGCCAACTTACAGCCTGTTCGGTAGGCAGGGTCAACACCAATGACCACTTTTCCTTTTAACGGTGGCTGTAACAGCAAATTCCGGAGATTCTCAGAGAAAATATGTATCGCTTGTTCTTCGCCCTTTTCGGTTAATTCACTGCGGATTTCCCGTTCAATCGATGGCTGAATCAATCTTTTATAGCTATCTTCCATGGCCTCTAATACTATGGGAGCTGCCGGTGAATGCTGATTACGGATCCATTTTCTCGATAAATACGACATAATGATATCTGCATTCATTTTAATCGCGACACGTAAAATGTCTTCTTTTTCACCGCGATTCAAGGCTAGTGTCCGGTGGGGAACGATTTTATTTACCGGTTCCTCATATTCATAGTACATTTCATAAACGTTTTTCTCGTCTTTTTCAGCCTCTTTTACAACAGATAACACCATGCCAGATTTAAGCGTTTCTTTGCGAATCCATTTACGGCTTTCTGCATCATCAGAAACCCATTCAGCGATGATGTCTTTAGCACCGCCAATTGCATTTTCAACCGTAAGAACTTCTTTTTCTTCTGTTAAAAATTGCTTGGCTTTTTCATCGATGCTGTCCTTAGGAAAAGTCATCAGCCACTCAGCAAATGGTTCCAGCCCTTTTTCTTTTGCAACAGTCGCTTTTGTTCGCCTTTTTTGTTTATAAGGCCGATATAAATCTTCAACCTCTTGAAGTTTTTCCGCCTTCGTAATACTTTGACTTAGCTCGTCCGTTAATTTGCCCTGCTCAGCAATAATCCTTAGTACTTCTTCTTTTCTTTGTTCAAGGTTTTGTATGTACTGCCTTCGTTCTAATATAGTACGAATCTGCACTTCATCAAGGGCACCCGTCATTTCCTTACGGTAACGGGCAATAAAGGGAACTGTATTGCCTTCATCCAATAATGAAATAACACTTTTCACCTGTTTATAAGAAATCGCTAGTTCAGCGGCTATTTTACCTATTAGCTGATCATCTTTTACGGTTGTATCATTCACAAAATAATCCTCCATTCTTTTTTTATATTGTATCAAATTAACATAGGTGTTTCATTAATGGGCAAAAATCACGTCTCTTAAAAAAAAGAAAAGCAAGCTATATAGCTTGCTCATAGGCAGAAGTATCAAGGCAGGATATGTACAAAAAAACGCTCTTTTTAAAAAGAGCGTACTAAAAGCTAAAATTCGATGAGACCTAAACTTACCTGCAAGGCTTCATCCACTTTCTCCATCATTTCGTCATCGAGATGGGTAATTTTATCGGTTAACCGCTGCTTATCAATTGTACGAATTTGCTCTAACAAAATGACCGAGTCTCGTTCAAATCCGTAGCGTTTAGCATCAATTTCAACATGAGTAGGAAGCTTCGCTTTCTGAATTTGAGCTGTAATCGCTGCAACAATTACTGTGGGACTAAACCGATTCCCGATGTCGTTTTGGATGACAAGTACAGGTCGGACACCGCCTTGTTCAGAACCAACAACTGGGGATAGGTCCGCGAAATATACGTCACCACGTTTGACAATCAAAGGTTTATCCTCCGCTTACAAGACGTTCTACAGTATGTTCTGCCTCATATTCTGCTTGAAATGCTTCAGAAGCAATTCTAAGATTTATCTTTGCCATTTCCATGTATCCACGTCTCATCGACTCGCGAATTTGTCTCTTTTTTCGTTCGCGCAAATACATTTTTGTTGCTTGGTAAATAAACTCGCTGCGGTTTACATTTTCTTGTTTAACGAAACCATCTAACTCAGTTAAAAGATGTTGCGGTAACTTTACTAAGATTTCCGTAGTTGCGCCGGATTCAGACACAAACATACACCTCCACCATCACTACACACCATTTTTTAGCTAACCAGAAATGCATTCTGACGCATAAAAACAACGCCTCATGAAGCGGCACTTAAGCCTGTCATTCGACGAGTTTTATCTGTACCATATTTTATATTAACACTTATTAAGCCCAATTCATAGACTAAATATAATTCTATTGTATTATAAGCCAATAAAAGATGCTTTTATGCACAAATTACCGCAATATCATAAATATGTTCCAATTTCTTTATTTAGGCCTGTTAATTGTTAAGGTGGTAATTTTTTATATCGACAATTTTTCCGCCTTTTTTATAAAGACGGGGAACACGATTCGCAATGATACATGGAACCTCATAATTGATGGTATCAAGTTTATCAGCAATTTCATTAACCGATATGAACTGGTCCTCCTGCCTGCCAATTAATGTTACCGTGGTCCCAATCGGCATATAAGAAGGAAGACGCACCATGCATTGATCCATACAAATTCTGCCGACAATCATCGAACGCTTTCCGCCCACTAGCACTTCCTGACCTTGCAGCTTACGGATCCATCCGTCTGCGTAGCCAATTGGAATCGTGCCAATCCACTCTTCTTGATCACTTTCATAGGTTGCCCCGTAACTTACTTTATCGCCCTTCTGGAGCTTTTTCACATGGACAAGCCGAGATTGTAATGAGAATGCCTCTTTTAACGGGAAAGGAATTTCTTTTTCCATTTCGATGGATGGCGTCAAGCCGTACATGACAATCCCCAGCCGAACCGCATTAAAATAGGCTTTAGGGAAACGGATGGCTGCCGCGCTATTGCTGCAATGAATGTACTTTGGCCGTTTTGTTAGTGCACCTAAGATAGTCTCAAATAATGCTAATTGTTCTTGAAAATAGCTATCGTCCAGTTCATCCGCCGTGGCAAAATGTGTATAGATCCCTTCTAACTGGAATCGATCATCCCCTAAGATCATTTGCTCGACAGCCTTTAATTCCTCACTGGTCCGAACACCAAGCCTGCCCATACCGGTATCTACTTTGATGTGCAATGAAACACGCTCATCAGTCAATAAGTGTTTTTGCGCTTCCTCCAGCCACTCCTTCTGAAAAATAGTAAGGGTGATCGAAAAGCGTGCTGCCATACGGATATCCTCAGGACGTGTCGCACCCAACACAAGAATCGGGGCATTGATTCCTTTATTTCTTAAAGCAATGGCTTCATCCATAAAGGCGACCGCTAGATACACTGCCCCTGCAGCAAGTGCTGTTTTCGCCACTTGAACATCCCCGTGTCCATAGGCATTTGCTTTTACAACAGCAAAAATATCGACTTCTTGCGGTAATTGTTTTTTAACGGAGATTACATTTTCAGCAATACAATCTAAATCGATCTCTGCCCAAGTATCCCGATAGAAATATCCATGCTCTTCCATATTTCCACTTCCTAATTCGAATTGAAACATAATATATTTTACCATAAAAAATATATACACTGCTTTTATGTATTTTTTACCAAAAACAAAACAGGCCCCCTCAAGAAGAGCCCGCCTCGTGCTAAAATTTTTATTTTACTGCATCGCCTTGAACCGATTTTGCTACCTCAATCATTTCTGCCCTGGTTAGGTTTTTCGATGCTATCATGTAATCAACGCCGCCATGTGACCATGAAAGGGAGTGATCGGACACCGCACCAATTGTCACACCTAAATCAACGATATCACCTTCCACATAAGTCGGAGTGGCCGAAGCAGCTTTTGTTGTTACTTTTTCCTGGAAAAGTGTAAATGATTTTTTACCGTCATACGTGAGGACAACCCTCTTACCATCTTCTATCTTGACTGCTTTTTCTTCCACTAGCTTTGTCCCTTTAAGCTCATAAGTCGGATACATAACGGTAAAGGATTTATCGCTGCCATCTGACATTGCCGGTAAATTAATCTGAGCACGTGTCATGTTCTTTTTCATATCAAAAGCGTCCTTGTCAAAATTCGCTTTAAACGTAACCTTCGAGAACTCGACCGTCACAAGGGCATTTCGGTCAGGATCCATCACTTTTACAACAGCAGGCGATAAATCCCTTTTATTGAGCTTAATTTCTTGAAATGGGAGCATGCTATTATTTTGATAACGGGTTATCGTTTCAAATATATAATGGTCTTTTGTCGAGGAGAACTTGGCATCTTTATCAGCAACAATATCTTTAATCAACGATTCATACAAATAGGCTTGGCTGCTGTTTTGCGGCCAATCACTTTGGAAACGGAAACTCTTATTCAATGCTGGTGTAAGAACAAAAACCCCTTGGTTATTTCGTAAAATCATTTGGCTTTGGTCTTTTGCAGCATTTTTCAAATTCACGCGGTAGAAAGTAGGATCCTTATGCCAGATTTCTACTTTATACACCTGTGAATCAGAGCCCATTTTCAACGTCATTTTTGCATTTACCTTATAGCTGGTTAAGTCTTCCTGTTTACTCTTTAATTCTTTCACCACATCGTCCTGTGACTTTGAGCCACAGGCAGCGAGCATTAAGATGACGATCAGCCCCATCATAAGGAGCAACCACTTTTTCCTCATTCCTTCAACCCCTTCTTGTCTCATTTCATATGATAATCAAAGAAGAGAAAGGCAGGAATCAGGCTTCAATATAACCATAGCTGACCTTGTCTCTCCTATTTCCCTATGAATATATGAGACAACCAGAGGGAATATGCGAAAAAGGTTGCCAAGCTATTTAAAAAAGTAGTAATCCCCCGTTTAGCTGCATATGGATTGGACGGACCCGTATGAGAAAAAGTAAAGCAGAAAAGTGAAAGCACCTTCGGAACAAGCACAGCTTGTTCCTGCGAGGAATATTCTAAGGAGCTTTCCTTAGTGTTTATTACCCTGAGCCCCTAGGCGCTGTAGCAAGACAATACAGAGTTATATTCGAATGGCTGTGGCTCATTACAAGGAGAAGAGAGCCATACACTTGCCGTTGTGCGCTGGAACAAAGATTTTTATCATAGTTCAATAATGACCTGAGCGACCGCATACTCCCTGCTGTGGGAGATGGATAAGTGCGCCTGAACATCCGGCTTTACAATAAAAGGCTTCCCGGATGCGTCAGTTCCAATTTCAATATCTAAAAAGGACAGTTCTCTCCCAATTCCTGTGCCCGCTGCTTTTGAAAAGGCTTCTTTTGCGGCAAATCTTCCTGCTAAAAATTCCACCTTTCGCGCTTCAGAAAGGTCTTCAAACTTATTCTTTTCATTCATCGTTAAGATCCGGTCGACAAATTTGCTTTGTCTTGTGATGAGATTGCGAACTCTTGAAAGTTCAATAATATCAATACCAATCCCTTTAATCATCGTTCATCTTCCTTCTATTTAAAATATATGCTGCATAATAGTGTACAAGACAGAATTTCTGTATATGATGGTAAGTGAAAGGAGGTTTTTACGTTGTTTACTAGAACCGAAAGCTTTCGTGAATTTATCCGCTTTTATCCAATGGTTTCTATTATTGTTGCCATTCACTTAGTATTATATCTTTTAACCATTTTACCAATATTCCCAAACTATTGGTTCTTTGAAACCTTTTCTGGAGTCAATCTTTATATTATGGAAGGGGAAGTTTGGCGGCTGATTACCCCAATTTTTATTCACAGCGGTTTTTCTCATATGCTGTTTAATAGTTTTTCTTTGGTTTTATTCGGCCCGGCACTAGAGCGCATGCTTGGAAGCAGCAAGTTTTTATTCGTTTATCTCCTGTCCGGACTGATTGCTAATGTCGCAACCTTGTTGCTTGAGCCGTTAACCTATACCCATGTTGGTTCAAGCGGAGCAATATTTGGACTTTTTGGCTATTATATTGCGATTATCACGTTTCAGAAACATATGCTATCCAAGCAAAACTCGCAAATTATCCTCACTCTTTGTGTTGTCAGCTTGATTATGACCTTTTTACAGCCAAATATAAATATTATCGCCCATCTGTTTGGCTTACTTGGCGGCTTTTTACTTGGGGCCATTCCTTATTATAATAAAAAGGACTTTTCTAAATCGATTAAAAGCACGGCAAACTGGGCCAGCAGCAAACGGAAGAGCGCAGCCAGACAATCTCCCGTAAAAGTGCTGATATGGGCCGCGATCATCATCATCGCCATCGTAGGGTTATTAGCACAAAAATAACAGGGATTCCAGCCGAACTTAACAATCGGCTGTATCCCTGTTTTTCTTTTTCCGAGAATACCAATTATAAATCTTTTGCAGGTCGCTTCTTTCTATATCAATGACAGTACCCCCTGCACCGCCAACCCCCGATTTTACACTTCCTTCGATTGTTCCGAGCTCCCGTTTCCGTTGAAAGTGACTTTCCCGCATTTCTAAGCTTTGAATCCGATTTTTCTTCATCAAAACCGTTATCCTATTCATCGTCCGAAACCTTAAGCTTAACTGCTGTTGATCGAGACTCCAGCCGGCAGCTTTATATTTTAATACTGCATTTCCCATCACAACCGCTAGAATAAGCAATGAAAGCAATCCCCATACCTTTAAAAAGATAAGTGCAACAATGACGATTGGGACAACTACAAACGAGCTTCTGACGATATATCGCAGCAGTGCCCGTTTTGGTACAGGTGTAAAGGAGTACCCAAAGTGATATTCCGGCAAATATGGTTCTAAAATCGAACGAATTTGTTGCATCTTTACAATCGGCAGCAGTGTAACATTCGCTCCCTCCTGATTTGCAGCAGATCCGCCCGCACTTTCTACATAAACAGTGCCATAACCAAGAATTTGCCGGATATTATTTTCACTAATACGGATCGCTTGAATCCTATTTAAAGGAACTGTTATTTGTCTTTTTTCCAGGAGGCCTCGAGAAATAACAATATCCTTTTCCGATTTCACCACCGAAAAATTGGCATATTTCATTGTGGTCATAACAAGAGCAATAATCCAGGCTATGAAAAAGCCAACAAAAACCAAAATGCTAACTAAGATAAGATTATGAAGTGCCCATTTTTCTATACCGCTGCCAAATAATCTTTTATAAGGTATAAAGTCATCCAATTGTGAAAGTAATGCAAAAACGGCGGAAATCACCACGCCTACACCCCCGGATGTTAACGAGAGCAGCATTAATTGGTTTGTTGTAATTTTATAGATTTCTTCTTTCTCTTGCGCAGCCTCAGCTGTATTTATTCCATGATCTTTAGCTGCTGCGACAAATTCCTGGATAACCCGGGCATCTTCTTTCGTGATTGCTGAAAGGACAGCTTCAGCCTCCTCGCCGCCACCGCCGCCTGCTGTTTCAATCTGTACTTTTACTAAGCCAAACAGTCGCTGTAAAACACCTTCAGAAAGATCGATGCTTTGAATCCGATCAAACGGGATATATCTTTTTTTACGAACAAAAACTCCATATTCAATCCTGAGTTCATCATTTTCAAAACGGTATGTAAATCTCAGCCAAGATAGGATGCCGGTAAAGAAAGTAATGATGATTGCAATGAATGAGCCGGCAAGCGAAATCCATAACTGTTCTTTACCGTCTTTTGCCCCGGAAAAATTAAGTGCAAGTAGCGGTATCAGCAGGTTTCGTATTCTTTTACCGGTATGTAGGATACTGACAATCGGGTGAAGTCGTTTAGGTTTAGACATCTTCTTCAGCCACCCTTGCCAATTTAGAAATATAGAAGCGCAATTCTTCAGCTTCATCCTCTTTTAACGCAGGAATTTCATGAGCTGTAGCCGCTGTATGAACAACAACCGAGGCCAGATTATATTTTCGCAAAATCGGCCCTTGCACTGTATCGACATGCTGAACACGAACCATCGGGACGAGCGTCCGGCTGACAATAAATATCCCTTCCTGCAACTCCAATTCCTCTTCACGGACATCATATCTCCAGCGCCTCCATCTTAAGGCAGGAAAAACAAAAATATGTAAACACGGAAAAATAACACCCAGTACAATTAGAATCATTGAAATCCAAGATGGTCCATCAAAAATATGTAATAGAAAAATAGCCAAACCAGTTATAGACCAACCAATCACTGACTTTATGACACCCGAAATCCGCCAAACCTTCAAAGCTTTTTCAGAAATTCTTTTTTCTGGCTCAGAATACATCCAATTTCCTCCTAACTCCCATTGTTTTTAGTATACAATGTTTTTTTACAAATTTCGTCATCTGATAATATTTTTTCCAATAAGTAAACCCAATAAATTCGTTATGAAACCAACAGAAAAGAGCATGGACGCTATTGTCCATGCTCTTCTAAAATTTATTGATGATTATAGCTTCTTGGTTTTGATGATTTACCGCCGGTTCTTTTTTCACCGCTTCTTGGCTTTACCGGTGCTTTTTTGCGACGGTCGCCATAGCCACCGCGTGAATCGTCTCTTCTTCTGCGATCACGATCACCACGGTCAAAATGTTTTCTTTCTCTTTTTTGTGGAAGTGGTGATTCTTCCGTTAATTTAACAGGAGTGGTATCCGGCTCTTTCGTTAACATCTTCAAAACCGCTGCCACTACTGTTGAGGCATCATTTGCCTCTAGCAATTCCTCTGCAGCAGCTTTGTAATAATGAAGATTGTTCGACTCAATTGTTTGGACAATCTTATCGACAACAGCACGCTGTTGACCCTCAAGTGCCTCATCAAGTGTTGGAGCCTTCATTCTTTCCATCTTACGTTTTGTTGTTTTTTCAACGACAGCAAGATAAGACTTTTCACGCGGAGTGATGAACGTCATCGCTACACCCGCTTTACCAGCACGACCTGTACGGCCGATTCGGTGTACATAGCTTTCTGGATCTTGTGGGATATCAAAATTGTATACGTGTGTAACGCCGGAAATATCAAGGCCCCTTGCTGCAACATCTGTAGCAACTAGGACATCAATCGTTCCCTCTTTAAATTTGCGAAGGACAGATAAACGTTTTGCCTGGCTCAAATCACCATGAATACCTTCAGCCGTATATCCTCTTAAAGTCAATGCTTCTGCAAGCTCATCAACACGGCGCTTCGTACGGCCAAAAACAATGGCCAATTCTGGTGATTGTATATCCAAAAGTCTTGTTAATACATCAAATTTATTTCTTTCTTGAACTTCAAGGTAATATTGGTCAATCAAAGGAACAGTCATTTCTTTCGTTTTAACACGAACAATTTGTGGATTCTTCATAAACTTTTCTGCCATTCTTTGAATTGGTCCTGGCATGGTTGCTGAGAATAGTAATGTTTGGCGCTCTACAGGTGTTGAAGCAAGGATTGACTCAATGTCTTCAATAAAGCCCATGTTTAACATTTCATCAGCTTCATCAAGGATCACCGTATTAACCGTGTCAAGACGCATAGTCTTTCTGTTAATATGGTCTAATACACGTCCTGGTGTACCGACAATAATATGAGGGGCTTTCTTTAATGAGCGGATTTGACGGCTTATATCCTGACCGCCGTAAATTGGGAGCACACGTACTCTTTTCCCGGCACCAATTTTGTATAGCTCTTCTGATACTTGAATCGCTAACTCACGTGTTGGCGCAATGATAATCCCTTGGATGGCATCCATTTTCGTGTCAATTTTCTCCACTAACGGAATCCCAAATGCAGCTGTCTTTCCTGTTCCAGTTTGCGCCTGGCCGATCAAATCTTTATTTTCTAGGCTCAATGGAATCGTTTCTGCTTGGATTGGTGTCGCTTCCTCAAAACCCATTTTGAGAACAGCTTTTAACGTAGCCTGGCTTAGGCCTAAGTCTTGAAACTTTGTCAATGTTTTCATTCTCCTTTTTCTATTTGAAAATGTTTTTGCTAAAGTGCTGAATATATTCTCACACACGCATCAAATGCGGTAATAGTTGCTGCTTTAATTTACTATAAAAAACGAATATGACTTTCAACTTCAAACCCAATCATAGAACTGAGCAGGGTTATGAGTTATACACCAACATATAAAGGCGGTGTAAAGCAGAGCTTAGATCTATCCTAATTTAAAGTAAAAAAATTTATTTTACACTATGATAGGATATTCTGAATCGTTTTTGCCGCGCTCCGCCCCTTTTCACTACAAAAAGAACATTCCCCAAAGGAGTATGCCCTTTTCAATCGTTCTTTAGACACGTTGATGATTATCATACCACTTTCGCCAGCATTTTGCAATAAAGACATGTTTAAAACTGTCCTAAAACAGCCTTACCGCTCCATCAAAAAGTCCAGCACTTGAGAAAATAGGGCAGTACGTTCCTCACAGTGGCAAATATGATGTTTCGAATCCTTTATATAAGTGAGTTTTTTCTGTTTCGCACCAATGGTTTGGTATAAGTATTCAGCACTTTTGGGCGGCACAATCCCGTCACATTCCCCTTGTGCAATCAATGTCGGCACTTTCACCTGATTTAGGAGAGGCTTAATAAAAGAAACAAGCCTGCGGAATTGCAATGTCGCCGCTAAAGGGGTTTCTGTTATTTTTCTTTTATAACGGTGAAATAATTCATTTTCTTGTAAGTTTCCTCGAAAGGAATCGAATATCATCTGTTTTATGTCGGCCCCGAGCTGCCTAGGACTAATATAGTATGCAGCTGCACTTAAAAGAACCAGCTTGTCCACAGGATAATTGGCGGCAAGATAACTGGCAATCAACCCCCCCATTGAAAAACCAATCACGTACACGATCTCACAGGTTTCAATGAGTTTTTTCAATTCAGCTTCGGCATGATCAATCCACTCTTGATAGCGGACTCCCTTTAAAGAACCTGGTTCACCGTGTCCCGGCAGCGTAGGAACGCTAAATAACCAATCTGTTCGTTCCTGCAAATACTCGGCCAGGGGCTCTACTTCATAGGGAGCACCCGTAAAGCCATGAATAAGTAAGCAGCCAATCATCTTTATCACACCTGCCAATTATCGCAAAATGATTACTTTATTTTTTTTGTAAGGCTGAAACAACTTCCTCTAACCTCATACCACGGGAAGCCTTAACAAGCACGAGTGTCTGTTCATCGATGAACGTTTTTAATTTCTGAATGAGTTCTGTCTTATCTGTAAAAGCAAACACCCTCTGTCCCCCCAAGGCATTTCTTGCACCTTTTGCAATCTCCTCGCCGAGCGCACCAAAAGTAAAGAGATAATCAAGTTTATCAGCACTTAAACCTTCTCCAATTTGCTGGTGGTATTGCGCCTCCTGTGGGCCAAGCTCTAGCATGTCACCAAGAACAAGGATTTTCCGCTTATATCCTTGGAGATTTGACACTAATTCAATAGCTGCCATCATCGAGGTAGGACTTGCGTTATAGGCATCGTTAATAATTTTTTCCCCATGCTGCCCTTCAACTAACTCCATACGCATATTTGTCAGCTTAATGCTTGCTAAGCCAGCATTCATTTTTTCAAATGGAATAGAAAAATAATTAGCAATTAACATCGATGCAAGCGCGTTTAAAATGTTATGCGTACCGAGAACAGGGAGTTCAAAGATAATGTCAACATTATTGATTTTGAAGGAGTTCCCTTGCTTAAATTGAGTGATTTCTGTTGGATATAGATCATTAGTTTCATTTCTGCCAAATGTCTGAATGTTGACATTGCCTTGATATTGATGGATTCGCTCCATTAGCAGCGGCTCATCACCATGGAGAACTGCAAGTCCGCCATCACGGAGCCCTTGAAGGATTTCCAGTTTTGCTTCCGCAATTCCTTCCCTTGAACCAAGGTCAAGAAGATGTGATTCCCCAATATTGGTAATCACAACAGCATCAGGACAGGCAAGTTTTGTAAGGAATTCAATTTCTCCCCTGCCGCTCATTCCCATCTCAAGGACAGCAATTTCAGTGTCTTCATTTAAGCCTAAAACGGTTAATGGCAGGCCGATATGATTATTATAGTTTCCTTCCGTCTTTTGCACTTTATACTGGGTCGATAATAAACCAGCAGTCATATCCTTTGTTGTCGTTTTTCCATTACTTCCCGTAATTCCGACCACTCTAACAGGTAATTCCTTCCGATATTGACGAGCTAATTCCTGTAAGGCAACAAGACAGTCTTCGACCATAACAATTGGCAAATGGGTGGGTGGATTTGGGACATCCTTTTGCCATAAGGCTGCCGACGCGCCTTTTCGGATCGATTCCTCTACATATTTATGGCCGTCCGAATATTCTCCTTTAAATGGAATAAACAAGTTTCCCGATTTTATCTTTCGAGAATCAATCGTCACTCCCTCAATAATCAAGTCTTCAAACGGGGTGATATCATTGGTGGCAGAAACCATTTTCGAAATTTGTTTCAGAGAGCGTTTTATCAAATTGATATCCTCCTTTACCATATTAAATAACAAAAAAATTTATTTTACTTCGATAACTGTCTAGCTCCATAAGAATAAGCTTCGGAAGCGATACCTCGCACGAAAGAAAAGCGTTAGCTTTTTCGAGGAGCGCCCAGCAGCTAGTGTACTTCGCTCTTCTCCCTACGATAAGTCAACATCGAATCGCTATTGCTCTCCGTGTTTCCTTTATCTCAGTCGAAGCGCTCCAGTCCATACGCCGCAAAGCGGGCGCTTCCGCTTTTCTAAATAAATGGACACGGCACTTCAGCCGTGTCTCCGTTGTCTTAGTCAGTTAAAAAGTATATTTAATATTTTGTTTCTCCGCATGTCTTTCTTTTGCTAGATTCACCAGTCGCTCAATTAATTGAGGATACTCTATCCCGGTGTGCTTCCACAAAAGCGGGAACATGCTAAACGGCGTAAAGCCAGGCATTGTATTAACCTCATTAATTAACGCCTTGCCATCCTTCGTTAAGAAGAAATCAGCCCGAACAAGTCCGGAGCAATCCAATGCTTTAAACGCTCGAATCGCCATTTCCTTCAGCTGTTCATACTCTTCTTCTGTTATATCGGCAGGAATAATCAGCGCTGTATCGCCATCTTCATATTTCGCTTTGTAATCATAAAAATCCGTTTTCGGAACAATCTCACCAGCTACAGAACATTCCGGATAATCGTTTCCGAGGACAGCAATTTCTATTTCACGGGCTGTGACACCTTCTTCAACAATAACTTTACGGTCAAATTGGAAAGCTTCCACAAACGCTATATCTAATTCAGCACGATTAGTACACTTGCTGATTCCTACACTTGAACCAAGATTCGCCGGTTTTACAAAGCACGGATACCCCAGTTCAGCTTCTGCCTTTACATAAGCCTCTTCCTTCGTATTCTCCCATTCGCTTTTAATAAAAGCAACATAGTTTACCTGTGAGAGACCAGCCTGTGCAAATACATTCTTCATCATTACTTTATCCATACCAGCAGCTGAAGCGAGTACTCCGTTCCCGACGTAAGGCAAGTTAATTAATTCCAATAGCCCTTGAACCGTTCCGTCTTCGCCATTTGGTCCATGCAGCAATGGGAAAATAACATCAAGGGATTCTGCTTCTTCCTGTTCCGATTGGAAAAGTGATGGAGCAAGCGATAATGGTGATAATGAATTGTCGTTAGAAAATTCAAGTGCTTTAACGTTTTCTACTGGCCCACTTAGCTGCGGACCTTTAATCCATTCGCCATCAACATTTATGTAAATAGGGTGAATTTCAAATTTCTCAAGATCTAATGCTCGAATTACTGCAAGTGCTGTCTGTAAGGATACTTTATGCTCGGCGGATTTTCCTCCATATAACAAACCTAGTTTTGTTTTCATACCAAAACCTCCATATTCTCTTTCACGGTTATATTTTAACACTTTATTTAATAAGAAAGGAAATGTGGCAGACGTGTTTTTTATGTTTTTTCCTATCTATATTTTATGATTCCTATAGCTTGCTTCAAAACAATCAATTGTTCTACTATAAAGAAAACTCGCCAATTGGCGAGCCCCTAAGGGCGAAGACAGAGGCGTAGTTGCACTTATGCGTCAGGAAAGCGAAAAGCGCCCCTATAGCGGCGTATGTCCACTTGCCGCCGGGCGCTGAAGCAAGACAATTCTCAAAGTCGATTTTTATACTATCTATATAGAAAATCTCTCCAAAATGGAGAGATTTTAAATGACATTTAGTTTCCATTCCTTTGTTTTTTTATCAAAGATGATTTTCGCATGGTATGGTTTATTGGAGATTTGTTCATATTCTTCCACCATATCATCCATATTTGCGAAATCGCCAATCACCCAGATAGGAATTTCAATCCGGCCGCGCTGATGGTCTGCATCTCTTAAAGAGATGCAAATTCCTTCCTTGATAAAGGGGGTTAACGAAAGAAGAATTTCTTTATTAACCTGTGGATAGTCGCGTTTCTTTCGCATCCCAAAGATTGATTTTTCCAGCTTCATCTCCCCAAGTTTACCGGCAATCACTTCACTAAGTAAATGAAAAAAATCCTTGAAGCTGCGGTAATAGGTCTTGTTATACCAGCCATCATCATGGGCCAAATAAACAAAACGGTTTCCCAGTTTATTATAAAAAGGCAATTTTAAATGTTGCTTTTGATGGCCTAGGTATAATAATTCTGCTAATTCCTGACCTGAAAGTTCATTCAATACTTCTTCTTCAATAAAGTCGATCCAACAGAAATTTCCGTAACTATATACATCTTCCGCAGCTAACTTGTTAATTCGTTCTTCCGGACAATATTCGAGCAGCGTATGCATATTAAAATCAGCATCATCAAAGCGGTGCGCCAGTAAAAGAAGATGATTTAATGAACCTGAAAAAGCAGCAGTAAATTCAGCGAATTCGATACCATAGGACAGTACATACTGGTCTGTTTGATTTAAATGAATATAGATGAGATCCCGTATGTCTTGATGATGCTTTTTCAAAGCCAAACTCCCCCGTTCAACTACATTTTATTAATATTTAACGGCAGTTTCCATGAAACTTCCAAATGCTCTTTGTAAATACTTCCTTATTTTATCAAATAATAGGTCAATTAGCATATTTCAATTCTTTTACAAAAAACTATCATGTGTTACACATACTATTTTTACATCCACTATAATATTATTAGTTCTTTTGTCTAATTGTAGACAAATTGTCATCCATGCACCTAATGAAAGGAGTGTATATAAAGCATGATTAAAGATATGACTCCCGATGAAATCAGTCTTTATATTATAAAAACCTTAAAAGAAAACAAAAAAGCGGAATTTGAAATCATTTTAGATGAACTCCAACCCTATGATGTAGCAAAAATTTATGAGGAATTACCGGAAAAACATAAAGGAAGGTTTCTATTATTTTTAAAATTTGACGTCCTTGCTGACTTGATGGAGGAGCTTCCAAAGTCAGAACAGCTTAGTTTATTAAACATTCTTGGCATCGAAAAATCCAGTAAAGTTCTAGATTTAATGGACAATGACGACCTTGCATTATTATTAAATGAACTGTCCCCTGAGAAAAAGGATTCACTTCTATCAGGCATGAACATAGAAGAATCCAAAGCAGTGAAAGGCATTATGAATTACCCTCCGGAAACAGCCGGAAGAATTATGACAAACCGCTTTGTCTGGATCCGAGATTATTTTACTGTCAGAGAAGCAGTCGATAAGTTTAAAATATTTGCTGAGTTTGCAGAGTCGATTAACTATCTGTATGTCATTGATGAAGCACGAAAGCTTGTTGGGGTCGTCTCTTACCGAGATTTACTGTTAGCGGAACCGGAGGAAAAAATCCGGACGATTATGTATGAACGGGTCATTTCGGTTTCGGTTACAACTGACCAAGAGGTCGTGGCGCGTACTGCGGAACGATATGATTTCTTAGCAATCCCGGTTGTGGATGAAAACAATGTCCTTGTCGGGATTGTCACCGTAGATGACATTATTGATGTCGTCATAAAGGAAGCAAATGAAGATATTGAAAAGTTATCGGCATCAGGAAAAGCAATTGACTTTGAAACGAAAACATTGGTCGCTGCAGCAAGAAGACTTCCATGGCTGATTTTACTATTATTCATTGGCGTTATTTCAGGAAGAATCATCAGTAGTTTTGAGGAAACCCTCCAACAGGTCGTAGCCCTTGCATTTTTTATGCCGATGATTGCCGGGATGACGGGAAACACCGGCACGCAATCACTTGCGGTTGTTGTCAGGGGGCTGATCTCATTTGATATTAATAAGCGCGTGATTACCCGCTTAATAACGAGGGAGCTCGGTGTCGGCATCACCATCGGCATCACCTGTGCCGTCCTAATTGCTATTATTGCTTATATCTGGCAGGGAAGTTTGATATTGGGCGCTGTTGTCGGCTGCTCCTTATTTTTCACTCTCATTATCGGGACACTTGCGGGTACGATTATACCGCTAATCCTTTACCGCTTGAAGATTGACCCTGCGGTGGCGTCTGGGCCGCTGATTACCACTTTAAACGATATTTTTTCGTTACTCACCTACTTTGGCATTGCCACTATGTTTTTAAAGTATTTAATGTAAGAAAAGCGGAAGTAGCGGGAGTAGCGGCTGGCTGCCGGAGCTGGACAGTTTCCGAAGTCCAAAGATATAAAAAAAATTAAATGAAACCTTTCGCGTATGGAATCGTTATATATAAGAGGATGTAATATTTTTCCGAATAAGCTTTGTTAGCGAACCCTTTCTCTGCTGATATGAGGTAGATCATTATAGAAAAAAATGGGTGTGTCCGATGGATATATACAGAAAAAAAGCCGATCGATTTGATTGGACTTTAACATTATTATTATTTCTTTTTTTCTTAGTCAGCTGTGCGGCTATTTATAGTGCACAAGCATCGGGACAATATGGCGGGAAGAATTTTTTAGTTATGCAGGTTTTTTGGTATGGAATAGGGGCCGCCATTATCTCCGTCTCCATCTTCATCGACGGCTATCAATATAAGCGGCTTTCCTGGTATTTATATGGCTTCGGACTGATTTTACTTATTGGCGTTTACGTTGCACCAGAAACCATTGCCCCTGTAAGAAACGGGGCAAAAAGCTGGTTTGTCATTAAAGGAATCGGGCAGATTCAGCCGTCAGAATTCGTAAAAATTTTTTTGATTTTAGCCTTAAGCCGTCTAATTACAACCCACCACGAAAAGCATATTGAAAAATCATTAAAAACTGACTTTCTTTTACTTTTAAAATTAGGCATTACAACAGCTGTGCCGCTTGGATTGATTATGCTCCAGCCCGATCTTGGGACAGCTCTGGTCATCGTATCCATTTTAACAGGAATTATCTTGATTTCCGGTATTTCATGGAAAATCATTATCCCGATATATAGTGCGGGGGCATCCCTTGCAGCCCTTATATTCTATCTTGTATTAGTCAAGCCTGAATTTCTGGAAAAATACCTCCATGTGCAAACCTATCAGTTTAACCGAATTTATGCTTGGCTTGATCCCTATAGTCATGCAACTAGTTCGAGCTACCACTTGTTAAAGTCGTTAACTGCGATTGGCTCAGGACTTATAACCGGAAAAGGGTTAGGCGATCGCGAAGTTTATATCCCGGAAGCCCATACTGATTTCATTTTTAGTGTTATTGGTGAGGAGTATGGCTTCGTTGGCGGCAGTATCGTCATTGGTCTCTTTTTTCTGCTTATCTTTCATTTAGTCAAGACTGCTTTAGATGCCAATGACCCGTTTAATACCTATATCTGTACTGGAATTATTAGTATGATTACCTTTCATGTCTTCCAAAATATCGGCATGACAATTCAAGTACTGCCGATTACTGGAATTCCGCTACCATTCATCAGCTATGGCGGCAGCTCTCTCATGGGGAATATGTTTGCGATGGGTCTTGTATACAGCATTCGCTACCACCATAAAACGTATATGTTCTCATCCGAAAACTCGTTAAATGCTTAATAGAAAAGCGGAAGCGCTTGTTCAGGAGCTGGTGCTAGACATTTTCCGAAAAACTACAAGGCTCTACTGCCTTTTTCTATAAATATAGGAATTTCTTAAAGAAAAGTACCATATTAATTTGAATATAAGACAAACTGGTATAAACTAATTAATGTTGGTCTCTATTATTTACATAAGCGAAGGTGAACTATGGCACAGTTTATTAACTCTATTTTGGAATTTTTATCCCAGCTAGGCTACTTCGGTATTGCCTTAGGATTAATGATAGAAATCATTCCAAGTGAAATTGTCTTAGGCTATGGCGGTTACATGATTTCACAAGGTCATCTCAATTTTGTCGGTGCTGTTATTGCCGGTACGATCGGCGGCACGCTTGCCCAGCTATTTTTATATTGGGCAGGCTATTATGGCGGAAGGCCTTTTTTAGAAAAATACGGGAAATATGTTCTTATTAAAAAGAGTCATATTGATATTGCGGAACGTTGGTTTGAAAAATATGGGGCCGGTGTGATTTTCTCTGCAAGGTTCATACCTGTTGTCAGACATGCCATTTCCATTCCTGCTGGAATTGCCAAAATGTCAGCAACTAAATTTACCCTTTACACCGTGGCAGCCGTTGTGCCGTGGACGATTCTCTTCCTTTACTTAGGAAAAGTATTGGGCAAGAACTGGTCTCATGTGAAAGAATTTGCCCAGCCATATGTCCTGCCAATCATTATTGCCGCAGTTGTTTTGGGCGCTATTTATTTTTTAGTCAAGAGAACGAAAAAAACCACCGATTAATTTGATGATTCGGTGGTTTTTTATTCCATTATATGTTAAAAAAGTCATAATGCATGAAAAATAAGCCGTACATTAAAAAAAGAACATTAAAGCATAACACCCGTAATCGCAGCGGTTAACAGACTTACAAGTGTTGCGCCAAAAAGTAATTTTAGGCCAAACTTCGCGACAAGATTTCCCTGCTTTTCGTTTAACGCTTTTACAGCACCAGTGATAATTCCAATCGATGAAAAGTTAGCAAAGGAAACAAGGAAGACAGAAATGATTCCAACGGTTCTGCTTGACAATGAATCTGCGATTTTTCCTAAATCAATCATCGCAACGAACTCATTCGATAATAATTTTGTCGCCATGATGGTTCCTGCATCGACAATTTCGGATGAAGGTACCCCAATGACAAATGCAAATGGTGCGAACAAATAACCAAGCGCCATTTGGAAGCTAATGCCGAAAATCGCAGCAAACACATGATTAATAATACTAATTAGGGCAACAAAACCGATTAGCATTGCTCCGACGATGATGGCCACTTTGAAACCATCCAAAATATATTCCCCAAGCATTTCAAAAAAAGTTTGCTTCTCTTCTTCTTGAATATCAATAATATCCTCTTGTTCTGTTACTTCATAAGGATTAATAATATTGGCAATGATAAATCCGCCAAACAAGTTTAATACCAGTGCGGTGATCACATATTTTGGTTCGATCATTGTCATGTACGCCCCTAATATCGATGCCGACACCGTCGACATTGCCGAGGTACATAATGTATACATACGATGTTCAGGAAGGTATGGAAGCTGTTTTTTTACTGAAATAAACACCTCAGATTGGCCAAAAACAGCAGATGCCACCGCGTTATAAGACTCTAATTTCCCAAGCCCACTCACCTTACTTAAAACTATGCCTAGGAAACGGATGATAATCGGAAGGACTCTTATGTACTGAGCAATTCCAATTAATACGGAAATAAAAACAATCGGCATTAGAACGTTCAAGAAGAATGGTGCTTCCCCTTTATTTGCGATTCCGCCGAAAACAAAATTAACCCCGTCTGCAGCATATGCTAGAAGATGTTCAAATACTCCTGAAATTCCTCTAATTAGCACAAGCCCTATTTCTGTATTAAGGAAAAAATAAGCAAATAGAAGCTGTAAAATGACCATGATACCAATCGACTTGAATTTGATCCCTTTTTTATCGTTACTTACGATAAAGGCAAGCAAAAAAATAACGACTAATGCCACCAAAAACATAACAAATTTCAAAAACGCTCTCTCCCTTTTCTGATGATGATATCTCTGAGCTGTAAAAGTATAAATCAACTAAATTTTTCGACAAAAAACGACAACGTTTTCAAACACATAAACCTGATTATAAGATTTGCTTATTATCGGTGTCAACTCTTTGCAAGGAATTGGTAAAATTCAGGTTATTCATTATCATCTAATTTTTATTTTTTCCCTTTTTCCATTGAATCATCCATTCTTTTCTGCCCAAAGGGAATATAAAAAAGGTATGAGAATTTTCCCCATACCTTCGTTCAACCACTATTGTTCTCATTCTAGCTTATTTTATGACCCTTGCTGGGCCACACTTACCCGGCCTTTATATAAAAAATAGAAATAAAGGAGCATCGAAATGAAAATGGAAACAGCAGATGTTATATAAATACTGCTATATCCGAGCAGATGGCTAATCTGACCGAACACCATTGCCCCTAAGCCCACACCTAAATCGAAAAAGGAATAGAAAGTAGCATTCGCCATACCTCTTCGATGCATTGGAACTTTTTCAATAGCCCACGCCTGCAGGGCAGGTTGTACCATGCCAAAACCTAGACCATACAAAACAGCAGCTAAAAAAAGAATCATGCTGTTTGGGAGCCACGATAACAAAATCATCCCTGCCAATATTAACAATGTTCCGGGGATAAAGACAGCCTGATGTCCTTTTCGGTCATATATCTGTCCCGCGAAAGTCCTTGTGGCCATTAATGCAAGTGCATATAAGAGAAAGTACATTTGAATACCGGAAATATGCTTTTCAGCCGTATATAATGGTAGAAATGCAGCAATCCCGCCAAATGTTACTGTGATAAAGAACATCAGCATCGACGGCTTCAATGCATTTTTCTCATAAAGATCAAGCTTTACTTTTGTCTCTTTCTGCTTTGGTTCAACCTTTTTGTAGGTAATTCTTGAAGACAACAAAAGAGCTACCAATCCTAATCCGGCACAAATTAAGAAAAATTGTTTAAACGAAATGATGCCGGTTAAAATCAGCCCTAGAGAAGGACCAATTGCCAGTGCTAAATTGCCAGACAACCCATAATACCCCATTCCCTCTCCTCTTCTAGAAGCAGGAATTAAATCCGAGGCAATCGTTCCGGAGGCAGTAGTGGAAAATCCCCACCCGGCCCCTTGAACAACGCGCATCACAAATAAGAAGGTGATGCTCGTTAAAAATCCAAAGGATCCAACCGATAGGACAAAAATGGCTAAACCAATGAGATAAACAAATCCCCTTCCCTTTGTTTCAAGTGATTTTCCCGCATATGGGCGCAGTAATAAGGCAGAAAAGGTAAAGATCCCTACGACAAACCCGATTAATTGATCATTACCGCCTAAATCTTCCACAAACAGAGGAATAGTTGGGAGCGTCATTTGAAATCCAAGAAAGATAAAGAAGTTAGCAAAACAGATAAGAACAAAGTCTTTTGTCCATATCTTTTCTTTTCTTAGCTGTTTTTCCATATAAAGTGAAGTCTTCCTCTCTTTTTAATCAATGAAAAAACGTTTCTACGACAAGTAGAAACGAAATTTCATGTCAAAATGTATTACTTTGCATTAGCAGCTTCAATGACGCGTTTCATTGCTTGGATTTGGCCTAAATGAAGAGACTCATGAAAAATAGCAAAGTTGGCAAGTTCACCAAAGGTTTCTTGACCTAGAAACGGAGTTTTCAGCTTTTCGTTAAAGCTTTCTGCCGGAATTTCCTTGATTCTTTTCGTTTGCTCTTTTAACTGTGCCGATAATTCCTGCATAGATGGAACGTCACCTTGCCAGTCGGCTGGTTTCGTACCTGTTGCAAAAATTTCCATATAATTTGCTGGGAGACTCGTTGATTTTTTCGGAAAGCCAAACATAAACTGTTCAGCAACTGTCAAAACATGACCAACATGCCAGTGAATCGTATTGTTAAAACCGTGCGGCTGGACATCTAGAATCGCCTCGTCTAAAGCCTCGACAATTTTAATAAAATAACTCCTGGTCAACTCAAAGCTCTTAAATAATAGTTCACTCATTCATTTTAGCCTCCCTCTCATTTCATAGCTTTATTCTATACCAAAATCAGGTAATTTTTAAAGTAAAACGCTCTTACATTTCTTCCGGTGCTTCAATTCCTAACAGTCGCAAGCCTTCTTTCAGAACAACTGTTACCGAATAAACAAGGGCCAAGCGCGCTTCCCGTTCGCTGCTTTCCTCGAGGATTTTTACTTCGGCATAATATTTATTGAAGGCTTGGGCAAGGTCAACAATATATTTAGCCACCTGTGAGGGATCAAAGTTCTCACAAGCTCTTTTAATGGCAGGTGCAAATTCCATTAGCAGGCTTGCCACCTTCCATTCTTTTTCCCAAGAATTCGTGTAGTTTTCAGGCTGTATATCCGCCTTCCAATTCGCTTTCCGTAAAATCGAACATGCCCGGGCAAAGGTGTATTGGACATATGGGCCTGTTTCCCCTTCAAAGCGAAGCATTTCCTCTAAGGAAAATTCAATATCATTCATCCGGTTATTTTTTAGGTCGTGGAAAATAACCGCACCCACTCCAACCTGCTTCGATACAGCATCCTTGTTTGCCAGGTTTGGATTCTTCTCTTCGATATTGTGCCGTGCCATCGAAATCGATTCATTTAATACCTCTTCTAATAAAACAACCTTGCCTTTACGTGTCGACATCTTTTTACCGTCTTTTAACATCATTCCAAATGGAACATGAACCATTTTCTCGGCCCATTCATAACCCATTTTTCTTAACACGGCAATTAGTTGTTTAAAATGAAGGCTTTGTTCATGACCGACCACATATAAGGATCGGGCAAAGTCGTAGTTCTCTTTTCTGTAAAGTGCGGCAGCTAAATCACGAGTGGCGTAGAGTGTTGCACCATCAGATTTTTTAATTAAGCATGGCGGCAGCTGGTCTTCGGCTAACTCGACTACCATCGCCTGATCGGATTCTACTAGCAGTTGTTTTTCCTCAAGCAGCTTGACGATCCGATCCATTTTGTCATTATAAAATGCTTCGCCCGCATAGGAGTCAAATTGGACGTTCATCAACTCATAAATTCTTGAAAACTCTTTAAGCGATTCATCTCGGAACCATTGCCACAGTGTTTGGGCTTCCTCATCACCATCTTCTAACCGTTTGAACCAGCTGCGTCCCTGATCTTCGAGTGATGGGTCTGATTCCGCTACATCATGAAACTTAATATATAGCGCGAGTAACTCCTTAATAGGGTTTTGTTTTACCTTTTCGGCATCACCCCATAGTTTATAGGCGGTAATTAACTTCCCAAACTGTGTACCCCAGTCACCAAGATGGTTTATTCTGATGGGCTTATAGCCGCATTTCTCTGTAATAAGTGCTATAGAGTTTCCAATTACAGTGGAACGCAAATGTCCCATCGAAAATGGCTTAGCAATATTCGGCGACGACATATCGATCGGTACATTGCCTCCATTCCCAAATTCCTGGGCACCGAAATGGCATTTTTGCTCGAAAATGCTGCTGATGAGCTGTTCCGAAACCAGCTTTTTATTTAAAAAGATATTAAGGTACGCGCCCACAACTTCAACCTTTTCAAATGTAGGCGATTGAATCTTTTCACTTAGCTCTTGCGCAATCAGATTGGGCGATTTTCTTTTTAGCTTGGCTAATGTGAAACATGGAAAGGCTAAGTCCCCATGTGCAGCGATTTTTGGTTTTTCAATCATTAGTTCTAGTTCCGCTGCAGTAATTTCCTGGTCTAGCAGTTCAAATAGGATGGCTGCAAGCTCCTTTTTATAATTCATTTTTTTGACCTCCTTTTATTTAAAAAAACAAAAAACCCCCGCCTCTTATATAAAGAGACGAGAGTTTGATAATCCCGCGGTACCACTCTAATTGTTCAAAAAGAACCGGCTTTACTTTGTAACGGAGGATTCTCCGGCGTACCCTACTTGGTTCGGGTCAGCATCTCCAAAGTGCGCTTCATTATCTGCTCCGTATCAGGCTCACACCACCCCTGACTCGCTTTCACTTCCTAGATAACTACTCTCTTTTTCATTGACTTTTCCAACTTGATTACCAGTTATTATACTGGAAACATTAGGATTTATCCAGTCATGTTGATGAATTTTTTTTATTAAGGAAATCCTACTATGGAAGGAGGGATTTCCTATGGCCAGAAGAAATAAAATACTTGTCCCGGAAGCGCGAAAAGGATTGGATGCACTTAAAGCAAAGGTCGTTCAAACTGCAAACCCAGAGAATGCGAAATTTGAAGCTGCTGAAGAGGTCGGTGTCCCCTTGAAAAAAGGCTATAACGGCCAGCTCACATCCGAACAGGCTGGAAAAGTCGGCGGCAGGCTTGGCGGCAGCATGGTTCGCGAGCTCGTTAAAATGGCACAAGAGAATTTAAGTAAAAAACAGTAATGCTTGGTTAATTATGTACCTTTTGACTGACGTAGGGCAGCTGGCGGTTTGTCCTTCATTATGCTGATGAAGGACAAATCTTCGTAGGGTGGAGATAGAAATGGTCTTCATTAGCCCCATGAAGGCCAAATCCGCGTTGGTAGGCGAAAGAAATGGTCTTCATTAGCTCCATGATGGACAAATCTCTGTTGGTAGGCGAAAGGAATGGTCTTCATTAGCCTGATGAAGGACAAATTCTTGTTAGTGAGCGGAAGAAATGGTCTTCATTAGCCTGATGAAGGACAAATCCCTGTTAGTAAGCGGAAGATATGGTCTTCATTAGCTCAATGAAGGACAAATCTCTGTTGGTAAGCAAAAGATATGGTCTTCATTAGCCTGATGAAGGACACATCCCTGTTAGTAAGCGGAAGAAATGATCTTCATTAGCCTGATGAAGGACAAATCCCTGTTAGTAAGCGGAAGATATGGTCTTCATTAGCTCCATGAAGGACAAATCTCTGTTGGTAGGCGAAAGGAATGGTTTTCATTAGCCTGATGAAGGACAAATCCCTGTTAGTAAGCAGAAGAAATATCCACGTAAAAACTTTTAACGTAGACTTTTTCTACGATTTTCCCTAATAAAATCCACTTATAGCAACATACCTCAAATTTGAATCAATCTTGTGCAATTAGACACTCCATATTAAAGACATTGTTTACATTTTTTCAGGCCGTTTTGTCTTTAAGAGGCCTTATTAAAGACATTTTTTATTCTTTCTCAGACCGTTTTGTCCTTAAGACCCTCTATTAAAGACACTTTTTACGTTTTCCCAGGCCGTTTTGTCCTTTAGAACAACAAGAATAAGAGTATCTTTGCGAACGATTACCATATTGTTTTTGGATTTGGAATCAGCATAACAATTGGCTCCATCTTTCTTTTCTTGTTAGGTATTTTTTAAGTCTAATGGAAAAAGACACTGACAGAAGTAGAGTAAAAATATAGATTGCCGAATCTTCAAAAAAATCTTATACTTAAGCTAGATTACGTTTAGAGGAGATGTGCCTATGCTATCGCTCATTGCAGGAACCCGAAAACACTGGTAATACAGGGGGCCTCAGGTAAACCTGATACAATGTGCAACTGCCCCCGCTAAAAAAATTAGGGGGAATTATGAATGATGATGAATGATTTATTTAAAGGAAAGTATCTAAAATTAACCGCTGAAAGAGATTCAGACGCGGAGGAAATGGCTCGTTGGCAGGAAAATAGTGATTATTTACGAAAAGTCGATACTGATTTTGCGGTGCCAAAATCGTCCGCTGCATTGAGAGAATATGACGCTTCGAAAAGGAACGGCTCTAAGAATTTCGAATTCAGGCTGCGTACTCTTGATGATGACACGCTGATTGGCTTTGTTGCCCTTCACGGCATCGAATGGAACAATCAGGCTTGTTTGCTGGCAATCGGCATTGGAAATCCGGACCATCGTGGCAAAGGCTACGGGACAGATGCCCTGAACCTGATTCTTCGTTATGCTTTTTATGAACTAAACATGAATCGCGTTGGGCTTGATGTCATTTCCTATAACCTTCAGGCAATAAAAGCATATGAAAAGGTTGGCTTTAAAACGGAAGGGTCAATGAGAAGCGCAGTACTAAGGGACGGGAAGAAGTATGACCGTGTCATTATGGGGATACTCCGTGACGAATGGCTAAAAATGCAAAATTAATAATGACAAAAGGCTTGTGCAGTTGTTGGCACAAGCCTTTTCTATCACCTTGGAAGCCCCTTCAAAAGAAATACCTTCATAATTTCAGCGATTTGCTCCGAACTCAACGGTTCGTGGTTTCTTTCCCAATCAGACACAAGGGCAATATACATTTTTAACAATAGAAAGCTAGTGATTTCAGTGTTGATTGCTGGGAGGGCCCCTTTTGCAATGGCTGTCTCCATTTTTTGCTGTAAATAAGCAATAATCTCATTTTCGACATGCTGCAGCATTTCGGAAACCGTCAATGTTCCCATTTCGGCTTCTTCCTGGACAAGCTTAATCATGAGGTGATGCTGGGAGCGAAATTCTAATAAACGGTATAGGGCACGATGGACATTTTCCGTAAACGGTAAATCTGGCTGGAGAACCGCCTCCGCCTCTACAATCATTTCTTTCACCAAGGAAGAAATAATCTCTTCAAATAATTCCTCTTTATTTTTAAAAAAAGTATAAATCGTTCCTTTTCCAACATTAGCAAGCTTTGCAACCTGATCCATTGTCGTCGCTTTATATCCAAATAATGAAAAGGATTTTGTTGCCGCTTCAACAATCATTTTTCTTCTGTCTGGTGCCATTCTCATTCCCTCCGTTTTGACTAATTTAGTTTTTTAGTCACTTTGATATAATTTTACTATAGCATAGCTTTATATTAGTATCAAATTTATATGTAAAACTTTTGGAAAGTCGTCAAAAAGACATGACCGAAAATGTCATATTTTTTTACAGAAAGAATCGATCATGCGTCTTTCCCTTGTGTGTTTTCCTGAACAGCGCTCCAGTCCATACACCGCTAAATGGTCGCTTGCGCTTTTCAAATTCCAACAGTTTCTTATACAGGGTAGAACCACCACAAAAGCGCCCGTCAACTTTACTTTCCATAGCATTAGTCAGTATGGGAAATTAGGGTAAAAGAAAAACCCCTGATGGAAATTTTCATCTCGGATTGTAAGTCAAGGAATCATGTGTGTTTCTTAAGAACTTAAGATTTTTGTAAGAAATGAGTAAGAAAAAAGAGATTATCATTTTTTACAATAAGAGTAATCAATTGTTGAGGAGAGAATATAGCATGTCTTATATATTAACAACAAACAATCTTACAAAAGTGTTTCATGGTAAAGAAGTGATTTCTCAGGTGAATATGAATGTAAAAAAAGGAGAAATTTATGGATTTCTTGGTCCGAATGGTGCAGGGAAAACGACTATAATGAAGATGATGACCAATTTAATTAAACCGACTAGCGGAGAGATTGAAATTTTTGGAGAAAAATTAACCGATACCTCCTATGAAGTGTTAAAAAGGATGGGAACGATTATTGAATATCCTATTTTTTACGAGAAATTAACTGCAGGAGAAAATTTAGATTTACATTGTGAATATATGGGGTACCACGACAAGAAAGCGATTCAGCATGCGCTAGATCTTGTTGGTTTAAAAGATATTAATGATAAACCTGTTAAAGACTTTTCACTTGGGATGAAACAAAGACTTGGCATCGCTCGTGCAATCATAACAAAGCCAGATCTGTTAATTTTAGATGAACCGATTAATGGACTTGACCCTATTGGAATTAAGGAGCTAAGGGATTTATTTAAAATGCTTTGTAAAGAGTATGGGATCACAATACTTATTTCCAGTCATATTTTAGGTGAAATAGAGCAAATGGCTGATACCATTGGTGTAATTAGTAATGGAAAGTTAATTGAGGAAGTTTCAATGGAGAATATCAATGGACAGCATACTGAATATATCGAAATAGCTGTAGATAATATTAAAAAAGCAGTCTTTATCTTAGAAAATAATCTTGGAATTGCAAATTTTAAAGTGATAGAGGATGGCTTCATTCGAATATATGATTCAAGCATCACTCAACTGGATATTTCAAAAGCCTTTATCCTAAATGATGTTTCAGTGGAATCGATAAGTAAGAAAACGAGTTCTTTAGAAGACTACTTTTTAAAGTTGATTAATGGGGGTGCGATCCATGCTTAATATTTTAAAATTAGAAATAAAAAAACATAAAATCGGTAGTTCAATAAAAGGGGCACTTATTGCAACCGCTTTTATTTTCGGCTGTATGTTTCTATTTCTATTTGGGTCAAAATTTGATGATGAACTTATTATGGAAAGTTACGAATTAATTTTTGTTTTAATTGATACTTTTGTCAGAGCTGTTTTTATTATCTTCGCTTCCACTTTAATTGCTAAGCTTATAATTGACGAATATAAAAACAAGACGATTACGATATTATTTATGTACCCAATCAATAGAAAGAAAATCATTATCGCAAAGTTAATACTTATAGTCGTCTTTACATTTACAGCAATTATCTTTGCGAATACGATTATCGCTACTTTGATTTATTTTATTAATGAAAAGATGCACTATATCCCAGATACGCTTTCTATTACAGTTGCAAAAAATCATGCATTGAGGGTTCTAATGAATGCACTATCAGCAACCGGAATGAGCTTGATTCCTCTATTTTTCGGTATGCGAAAATATTCAGTTCCCACAACCATCATCTCCTCGATCATAATTGTTTTAATTGTTTGCTCTAACAATGGTGGAATGACATTAAATGATATTATTATCATCCCTATAACACTTGCAATTATTGGTGTGTTAATTGCCTATATGGCAATTAACAATATCGAGAAGGTGGATCTAATCCAATAATAAGAGTTTAGTAGATGTTTTCTATTAATAAAATTTATCAGAGGACTACTGATTAAAATTGAGTGTTACTGAATTTCAAGCCTGGGTGAAATATTATTATGAAAAACATGAGGATAGTCCGAGCTGGATATTTTGATCCGTATTAGCTTTCAAGCGAAAAAACTGGCAGAAAGTCATTAATTTTTTTTGAAAAATCATTGATCAGAAGTACTAATCAATCGTTTGATTAATTACTAATTATTTATGTGATACACTAATCAATCGTTTGATTAAATACCAAACATTTATGTGGTATACTAATTAAACGTTTGATTAAAAAGTTAAGATAAATAGAAGCCTTTAAACAATGGGCTAAATTAAATATCAATCATTAATATAGTATACTAATCAAACGTTTGGTTAAATTTCAATCAATGAAGAAGTATATTAATTAATCGTTTGATTTAATCACAGTCAAAATTACGATATACTAATCAATCGTTTGATTAAATGTAATGAGCTTAAATCGATTACTATAAAAGGATGTCTCGAAAGGTTATGATCCTTACTTTTGAGACATCCTTTTTCGTTAAATCTATATCTAATCCTTAACCTACTTTATGGCGGCGGCAAAACAGATCTTTTCTACCTACCATCCAAACTTTTATGAACCTGTTGAACGATAGTGCCTGACACCCAATTGCCAGACGAGAAAGCAAGGCAGGATAAATAGGCTCCCCATAACCGGAGTCAACATATGAACTAGGTCACTTCCGCCTGCTTTTCCGAGAATATACTGCAGCGGCAAGTAATTTACTGTTCCAAAAGGAATGACAAAGGTGAAAAAGCGGGTGACCCATTTTTGATAAATATTTAACGGGTATTGCGCCATCTCCCTGCCGCCGTCGGTAAAAATATTCGCTACCTCGAGTCCCTGCACTGTCCAAAAACACATGGTAGCAGCAAGCATATAAATACCGGTGAAAATAAACACACCGCTCGTGATCATCAGCACAAGGGTAATGGCTTTAGGTATACTCCACTCAATGGGAAGATTGCTTAAGGCCCATAGTAAAACAATGACACTCTGGAGCAGTCTGCCAAATCTCGTAAACTCAAACTTTGAGCCGAGAACCTGGATAAAGGTACTGCGCGGCCGGACCAACAGTCGATCAAAATCTCCCTTGACAATTAAACTAGAAAAAGTATCAAATCCGCGGGCAAAACATTCGCTCAAGCTGAAGGCCATATGGATAACCGCGAAGCAAAGCGCCACCTCAAAGAATTGCCAGCCCTTTATTTGCCCAAACCGCTCAAACAAAAAGTAAAGACCAGCAAAAATGGAAAAAGGAATAAAAAATTGACCGATAGATAGCAGCCAAAATGAGGTGCGGTATTGCATTTGTGATTTAAAGTGGATTAGCAGATATTTAAAATATAGGCTCAACCGGGTCAACCTCCTTGGACCACAACTTTTTTTAGTACACCATTAAGGGCCGCCCTTCCTAGCACAACAAGAACAGTGAGATAAGCTAGCTGAATGAGAATGCCAATGGTAGCATCGTGCTCTGGGATATGCCCCGAATAGACCCTAAACGGGAAATCCGCCGTCCAGCGAAATGGAAGCACATAGGCAATTTTTTGTAGCCATTCTGGCATCAATGGGATAGGAATAATTAATCCGGCAAAAAATTCACTAAGGACGCCAAATACGAGGAGTGACCCCATAGGCGACAATGTGATGAAGACGGATATGTATAAGAACATGGATATGGCGACTAATAGCAGCAAGCCCAATAGCAATGCGCTTAAAAACAATAAAAATGCAGTTATATTAGTCGGGGGTTCTAAGTTGTATGGTTTGGGTAAAAGGAAGGCAACAATTAATATGGGAAAACAGCGTAAAAACGCACTTGACAGCCGCTGGGCGAGGAGCTTGGCATACCAAAATCCGTAAAGTCCGCTCGGCCGGCAAAGCTCATAGGCAATATTCCCGCTTGTAATGAGATCAAATAGTTCATTATCGCGAAACCACATCATGACGAAGACAAGAAACGCCTGCTGGAGCCATATATATTGAATTAATTCTTTTAAAGAAATCGGCAGTGTTTGTACAGCATGTTGATAGAATGCTTCAAATACCATAATACTGATAAATCCCCAGAAAAATTGCGTCGCCACCCCGGCAAGTGCTGCCGCCCGATACTGCATCCCCATGCTAAGCCGCAGTTTTAAAACCGATATATACACCTTCATATTTGATACTCCTTGTAAAGCTGAACGATAATATCCTCTATTGGTTGTGCCTCAATCGCGACATCCATCAGCTCAACCTGGTTCGATAATTGGGTGATAACATCAGAGGTTTTTACCTGATCTGTATCGATGCTCAGAACTACACGTTCCGGTGTCCACGATAGTGTGGCTGCCCCGGGGATTTGGATGGGGTTTGTATTTTTTCCGTAATCCGCTGTGATGGTTTTATGTGTGCCAAACCGCTGCCGCAATTCTTCTAAATAACCGTCGTATAATACACTCCCTTTTCCTATCAAAATAACCCGCTCGGCCAGTGCCTCAATATCATTCATATCGTGGGTCGTAAGGATGACGGTGACTCCCTTTTCTTTATTAATCGTTTTGATAAACTGGCGGACGGCGATTTTCGAAACCGCATCCAGTCCGATGGTCGGTTCATCTAAAAATAGTATTTGGGGATTGTGAATGAGCGAAGCTGCAATCTCGCAGCGCATTCGCTGACCTAAACTTAATTGACGGACGGGTGTATTCACGATTTCTTGCAGTTCTAGCGTTTCGATGAGTAGGTCGATCGTAGATTTATATTCTTGTTGCGGAACCTTATAGATATCTTTTAGCAGTTCAAAAGAATCCATTACCGGGACATCCCACCAAAGCTGGGAGCGCTGCCCGAAAACAACTCCGATATTTTTTACATACTGGGTTCTTTCTTTCCAGGGTGTGTACCCCATAATCGTGCACTTCCCTGTGTCAGGCACCAAGATACCGCTCATAATCTTAATCGTCGTCGATTTTCCTGCCCCATTCGGGCCGATATAACCAACAATCTCTCCTTGATTAATAGAAAAAGAGATGTTCATTAATGCGTCAACAATCGTATGTTCCCGGAAAAAAAGCGCCTTAGCTGCCTGCCGCAGACCGGTTGAACGCTTGGCAATCTTGTAGGATTTAGTTATTCCCTCTAAGTGTATCAATTCGATTTCCCTCCCTGCCTTTTTTAGTCACAGAGGAAAATAGTAGCATTTCTCCCTTATTCTGTCAAGAATTTTCTAAATATTTTTATAAAAAATATATCACTGTCCGTATTCAATAGATAGTCAAAAAACATTTCCTATTCGCTTTGAATTAATCGCTATTTTTCAGCTGTTCCAGTACATTATTTTGTTCATGTAAGGAACCGCCATATAGTTGAGAAATCTCTATTGCCAATTCGTCTAAAAACTCATCCGTTAATAAGGGTTTCTTATGGTTAGACATAATATCCATCCTATCTTAGTATGAAATACCATTATTATTGACTGATCTTCGGATAACATTCATGGATTCACATTGTTTCAATCGTAAAAAAATTGATTATTTCTTAAAAATTTTTATTTACTTTATCTATACACGGGAGTATGATAAAAAACGGTTTCAAATTTCTAAATCGCTGAATCCTTATGGTACGGGGGAACCTTTTTTACGGGCTGATTTAATAACCCGAGGGGTGAATCCTTCTAGGTAGGGCTACTCAATGGTCCGAATCCGACAGCTAACCTCGTAAGCGTTATATGAGAAGGAAGGTGGAGCTTGTGCGACATAAAAATTAATGTCTACAGGTCTATTCATTGATGACTTGTAGACTTTTTTATTTTTTTTTAAAATCCCGCATTTTCGGGGTTTTTTTAGATAAAAAGAGAACAATATATTTATAACTATTTGGCGGTGAACAGCTTTGATTACTTCTATAAAGAGGTTATTAATTGGGCGTCCTTTAAAATCAGCGGCTTTAGGGGAACAGAAACTTTCTAAAACAAAAGCATTAGCGATCCTTTCTTCGGATGCATTATCTTCCGTTGCCTATGGTCCGGAACAAATATTAATTGTCCTTGTTACATTGGGTTCCGTAGCCTTTTGGTACTCCATTCCAATTGCTATTGGAGTCTTAATCCTGCTAGCTGCTTTAATTCTATCCTATCGCCAGATTATCTTCGCCTATCCACATGGTGGAGGAGCGTATGTGGTTTCAAAGGAAAATTTAGGTATTAACCCAGGTCTAGTAGCAGGAGGATCATTATTAGTTGACTATATTTTAACGGTCGCAGTAAGTGTATCTGCTGGTACCGATGCCATTACATCTGCTTTTCCAGCCTTACATGCATATAATGTAGCCATTGCGATTTTTTTCGTCCTGCTTATTACAATTTTGAACTTAAGAGGGTTAACGGAGTCTGCCTCGATTTTAGCCTACCCTGTTTATTTATTTGTGTTTGCCTTATTTATATTAATTGGAGTCGGGCTATTCAATGTCTTAACGGGTAAGGTTTCACCTGATTTACATGCTCCTCTTGGTACACCTGTAGCAGGAATAAGTCTCTTTATTCTCTTAAAAGCCTTTGCATCTGGCAGTTCCGCACTTACAGGTGTCGAGGCCATATCCAATGCCATTCCAAACTTTAAGGACCCAGCTCCGAAAAACGCAGCCAAAACGTTGATGGCCATGGGGGCTTTACTTGCTTTACTTTTTTCTGGCATCGTATTTTTAGCCTATTATTATGGGATTGCGCCTAGTGCTAAGGTGACGGTCGTCTCACAAATTGCAGAGGACACCTTTGGACGGAATTTAATGTATTACTTTATCCAAGGGACAACGGCACTGATTTTAGTCCTTGCTGCCAATACAGGGTATTCGGCTTTCCCATTACTGGCTGTGAATTTAGCAAAGGATAAATTTATCCCAAGAATGTTTACCATTAGAGGTGACCGATTAGGATACTCCAATGGAATTATCATCCTAGGAGTTTCCTCGATCATTTTGATTATAGCTTTTAAAGGAAAAACAGAACATTTAATCCCGCTTTATGCAGTTGGTGTTTTCATTCCTTTTACGCTGTCGCAAACAGGAATGATGCTGAAATGGCTTCGTGAAAAACCTAGCGGCTGGTTAATAAAGCTAGTTATTAACACAACCGGGGCATTGATTAGTTTTACTGTTACCATCGTGCTCTTTATAACCAAATTTACTCAGGTTTGGCCTGTGTTAATTTTCTTACCAATTATCATTTTTATCTTTCATCGAATAAGAAAGCATTATGATGCAGTAGGCGACCAACTACGGATCACCACTTGTGAGCCTGCTGTCCCGATTGAAGGGAATGTAATCGTTGTACCTGTTGCTGGTATAACGCACGTGGTAGAAAACTCAATCAATTATGCTAAATCTCTTTCACCTGACCAGATTATTGCTGTTTACGTCTCGTTTGAAAGGGAGGATGAAAAAAAGTTTGAAGAGAAATGGAATAAATGGCAGCCGGATGTACGGCTTGTAACACTTCACTCTCATTATCGAAGTATCATTCAACCATTGATCAAATTTGTCGACACGGTTGAACATAAAGCGAGTGAATCAAATTACCAAGTCACGGTGATCATCCCACAATTTATTCCAAAGAAAGGCTGGCACAATATTCTCCATAACCAATCAAGCTTACTGATACGTGCATCCCTCCTATATCGGAGAAATGTCATCATTACGACGGTCCCTTATCATTTGAAAAAGTAGCATCAAATGTTTATCTGAAAGTCTGTTGGTGGGTTCGTAAAAAGATTTTATTCGTAATTGAATTTAAAAAAAGCTAACGTAACATTTTTATAAAGTGTTACATTAGCTTTTTTTTATAATGTTTTTTACAAAGTTAAATTGATTTGATCGTTTAAATCCTTCTCTAGCTTTTCCAGGTCTTTTTCAAAGAAGTTCATATCGACCTTCTTGACCGGAAAAGCTTCACCACAGTCTGCCTTTTCTAGCCAAGAAGCGATGATTTACCTGGAAAGATCAGAGTGGAACTTGGTGATGCTGATTTAATTCTTATATAGCTGCTTTTCCGGATTTTCCACCAACTCCTCACATTCATTTCTTTTTTATAAAATCACTTTGTTAATTTCCTTTTAAATACGAAATAATACATACTAAGCGGCCACCATAGTACACAGAAAATCGGGTAAACTGCCCAGATGGTATTTGGTGTAGAAATTATATTCACGCAGATAAAAAAGACACTGATAAGCAAGCTCGCATGGATGGAGAATTCAAAAAATGTCTTTTTCTTTGTATGATAAATGACAAGCGGCCACCACAATACTACAAACGCCGGATAGATCGCCCAGGGATATGCTGGTGATAAGAGAACATTAAGAATGGAATAGTATAAAATGATGCTTATACTTCCTGCCAGTGCAACGGTCATTGTTCTTGCACGCTTTTCTAAATGAACAAGGATTGGCCACCAGAAAATTGGATATATAGCATATATAGACCATGGGTATTGCGGTGAATTAATATAATTTTCAGCAGTCAAAAATGCTATGATAAGTGCACTATAAATAAGGGAAAGTTGTTTGTGTTTCCCATACTTTACACAGTACAACCCGATCGGCCAGAACAAAAGAACAAAAGAAGGATAAATAAACCAAGGATATTGGGGACTGGTTAAAAAATTTACAAGCATAAAAAAGACAATACTCATTACACATCCGGCTACCGCAAAACCTAAATCAAATTTTTTCATTGGTCTCTTTCCCTCCTTACTTTGAACGCAACCAAGTAAAATACATCGTTAATGGCCACCATAATACCGCAAATGTTGGATACACAAACCAGATTGTCTTTGGTGAATATGAAAAATTAATGAAAATAAACAGAGCAATTATGAGCAGGCTGCCCCAGATGGAAAACCCTAAATTTAATTTCTTCATGTTTTTTTTCGCTGGCTTCTTTACACCCAGCTCCTTTTTTAAATCTTCAATATCCCCAAAATCTACGATTGCTTTATTAATTGCATCTTCCTCTTCCTTACCTTGTTCCATTAAATCCCACACTTTTTCTTCAAGGTTTTCCAAAACTTCCTGCTTAACGGCCTTCTTTTGCTCACTTTCCGGTACATCTTTAAATAGATCGTCCACATGATTTTTTAACTTTTTCACTTTAATCCCTCCATAAATAAATCGATTACTTCCTTGGTTTCTATCCATTCATCAATCATTTCTTTTAAATATGCCTTTCCGAGCGTGGTGATCCTGTAATACTTCCTTTTCCCACCTTGAGAAACACTTCCCATGTACGATTCAATTAGTTCCTTTTTCTCAAGTCGCTGAAATACAGCATATAGTGTTGCCTCTTTTATCTGGAATCGATTGTCTGTACGTAAGCTAATTTCCTTCGATATTTCATAGCCATACCTGTCTTGTTCAAAAATCAAGCGTAAGATAATCGAATCCAAATGACCGCGAATAAGATCGCTTCTAAGCATGTTTTCACTTCCTTGTTTCATTCACTATTCTATCTGATAGAGTAATCTTACTTGAAATTACTCTATCTGTCAAAGTAATATGCAAAAAAATTTTTTAGTTGCTGTTTGAAAATTTCAGTGAATATAGATCGGGGATATTCATTGAAAAACTGGTAGGAAGCACCGCATTGAATAGACAGGCACACATCCCTTTTTTTCACAAAAAAACACCTCTAAATAGGGGTGTTTGATCAATATTTCACTTCTTATAGATTTTCTAAATTGAAGCTAACTGGTCTTTAACATCTGTTATTTCTGTTGTTATTAAGCGTTATTGTTAGGCTGACTCTTTTTGAAAATTGTTTGAATCAGAAGCAAGGTCGGTTATAATTTACGATTTTTATTTTTCATTTTCTATTTTGGCTGATGTGTAGGCTTCCCGGATCAGTTATCTTTTCTTTCAGATTCTCGAGGGGCATTTGCATTACAGTTATCAAGTATATAATGCATAAATTCTAGAGTGTCAATGGCACGTTGTTTCTTAGAATTACAGTAACGGACATTTAACCCTTTTCGAATACTGATCGCTTCATTTATGAGTCCATGCCATTTTTTGGGCATATGGTTTATTGCATATTCACAGGCCCCTACTTTTGAAATTACTTTATGTTCTTTGATTGTATAGAATTGTCGCAACATCCCTGAAACTGACCATTGTATTTCCCAATCCACCATTTTTTTAGGGAATAGAAATGCAATTTTTTTATACTTTTCATTTTTTTTCATCCTTTTTAACCAATATGTATTCATATTGTCTAAACAATAGTCAACCAGAATACGATCATCAATCTCAAAATCGAAGGAAGGTATCTCTTGGCCAATGATGGTAATTCCCTTGTTTTTTAGAATCCACCACGTAATTGGATTTGTAACCTGATCACTCCAATCCACCTTGCCATCGATTGTATATAAACGTTTGTGGAGATCTGCTTTTCCCATGTCTTCCAACAATAGATAGCATCCATCCATACCAGTCTTTTTGTACTTCACAGCTAGTTCTTGATGGAGTTTGGACAAAGTTTTTACCTCTGGTTCGGTCAATTGACGGTTAATGATCGCAACGAAATCAATATCACTAGATTCATGAATATAGGCATCAAGAGCGATTGATCCGTGTATATAAAGTCCCTCAAGAGTATTGGGGATCCTCTCATGAAAAACAGCAATATAATGACTGAGAATATTATGAATTGGCATTGGGATTTTTGTATCCATTCGTTCAGCACCTGCCCATAACAAATTTGGTGGTTAGTCTACTTGGCCTAATTTTATTGTCCAGTTAAGTGTAGCTGATTCTTATTTTCACTTTATATAAATCTTAACTAAAAATATGTAAAAAGTAACCAATTTTTAAAATGGGGTCTATTATGCAACGGGGACTGGACCCTAAATTTTTGGATCCTGATACAGATTCATAAAAAAGTTAACAAAATATTCATTCCTTTAGGACAACCTCGGCTGTATTTTTTTATAAGATGAACTTGAAGTTTTGGAAATTAAGAAAGGACGTGGCATATGCTGTATAAACCTCGTACTGAATCCACCGAATTAATCATTTTGAAATCCTTAAACACACGAACGACCTTGTCTGAGAAGGACAAGCATCACTATTTTAGCCTTAAAAAAGGCTATGAAGGTGAGGTAATGTTTGATTCGTTGACCGAGAAGCTTTCATGTGAATGTATGATATTAAACGATTTACTGCTCAAGGCAAACAATACCACTTTCCAAATCGACTCGCTGATTATTGTTTCAGAAACGATTTATTTTTACGAAGTGAAAAACTATGAAGGTGATTATTTTTACGAGTCAGAGAGATTATACAAAAAACCCAAAACTGAGTATACTAATCCACTGCACCAATTGAATCGAAGCGAATCCCTGCTCCGCCAGTTACTCCAGAATCTCGGGGTAAAGTTCCCCATTGAGTCCCAGGTAGTTTTTATCAATCCCGAGTTCACACTTTACCAAGCACCCCTGAACAAGCCGATTATTTTCCCAACACAGGTAAATAGCTATTTAAAAAAATTAGATACGACACCATCAAAACTAAATGGAAAGCACAAAATGCTGGCTGACAAATTAATATCCCTTCATATAGGAGAATCTCCTTATACAATCTTACCTGCATATGATTATGAACAGCTGCAAAAAGGAATTACTTGTGCTGCATGTAACTCGTTTTCGATCTCTGTCAGTGGAAAGAAATGTGTGTGCACTGATTGTGGGCACGAAGAGTTGGTTACATCTGCCGTTTTGCGGAGTGTGAAGGAATACCAGCTTCTTTTTCCTGGTCGAAAAATTACTACGAATGATATTTATGATTGGTGTCGAGTGGTGGAGTTTAAAAGAACGATTAGAAGGGTTTTGGAAAGGAATTTTAAAAAGGTTGGAGTTCATCAATGGACTTTTTATGAATGAAAAACAAATGAAGGACTTTTCTTTCTCTTTCCTACGGAGATTTGGTCTTCATCGGCCTTATGAAGGACTTTTCTTTCTCTTTCCTCCGGAGATTTGGTCTTCATCGGCCTTATGAAGGACTTTTCTTTCTCTCTCCTTCTGAGATTTGGTCTTCACCGGCTTTATGAAGGACTTTTCTTTCTCTTTCCTCCGGAGATTTGGTCTTCATCGGCTTTATGCAGGACTTTTTTCTCTTTCCTCCGGAGATTTGGTCTTCATCGGCCTTATGAAGGACTTTTCTTTCTCTCTCCTTCTGAGATTTGGTCTTCATCGGCTTTATGCAGGACTTTTTTCTCTTTCCTCCGGAGATTTGGTCTTCATCGGCTTTATGCAGCACTTTTCTTTCTCTTTCCTCCGGAGATTTGGTCTTCATCGGCCTTATGAAGGACTTTTCTTTCTCTTTCCTCCGGGGATTTGGTCTTCATCGGCTTTATGAAGCACTTTTCTTTCTCTTTCCTCCGGAGATTTGGTCTTCATCGGCTTTATGAAGCACTTTTCTTTCTCTTTCCTCCGGGGATTTGGTCTTCATCGGCTTTATGAAGCACTTTTCTTTCTCTTTCCTCCGGAGATTTGGTCTTCATCGGCTTTATGAAGCACTTTTCTTTCTCTTTCCTCCGGAGATTTGGTCTTCATCGGCTTTATGAAGCACTTTTCTTTCTCTTTCCTCCGGAGATTTGGTCTTCATCGGCTTTATGAAGCACTTTTCTTTCTCTTTCCTCCGGAGATTTGGTCTTCACCGGCTTTATGAAGGACTTTTCTTCCATTTACCTATATAGATTTGGACTTCATTTGCTTTATGAAAGACAGTTATCCTGCTTTCTTACGGAGTTTTGTCCCTAATCGCCTTTTAGAAAATGTACTCACTCTTCTCCACCCTAAAACCTTCTCTTCGTAATGCTGAAAAACGACAAGACCACATCCCCTTCGAATCTCATTTGATTTCGCCTTCGCATCTTCCAAATAATCCATTTTTAACCTTCTATTCATACTCCATTCACAATCGGCTCATAAGATTAAGGCAAATGTTGATAAGGGGTTGAAAAAGATGTTTAATCCATTACAAAGGTTAGTCAATTTTTCGAGTAGTAAACGCGGAGCCAAATTGGTCTTTCTTCTTTGGATTGCAGCTGTCATTGTATTAAGTGTTTTTGCACCTTCCTCAAAAGATTATTCAGTAAGCAGCAAAGAAGGAAGCGTGAAAAACGATACACCTTCCGCCATCGCTAATCAAGTAATAAAAGAGCAGTTTCCCTCTAAAGAAGGCTTGACAGGATTACTTGTTTTTCACCGTGATGATAAATTAACTGATAATGACCGTGAGAAGATAACCGAGGTCAGCCAGTGGCTTAGTTCTGAGGAAAAACCAAAATATGTAGAAAGCGCGCTTCCATTTCACCAGTTTCCTAAACCGGTGCAGGATCAAATGTTTTCAAAAGACGGGACAACATTGCTTCTCAATTTTACTTTAAAAGAGGGCTCAGATTCTCATGATGCCAATGCAACAATAAAGGTAATGAACGATAAACTAAAACAATTGAAATTAGGAACATTGCAGGCTGAAATTACAGGACCTGCGGGTATTTCATCTGATACCATTTCTATTTTTCAAAATGCTGACTTTGTATTAATGTTAGCTACGATTGTATTGATATTTGTTTTACTATTAGTCATTTACCGTTCTCCATTATTAGCTGTTATTCCATTAGTCATTGCGGCAATTGTATACCAAGTCGTTGACCGAGTATTAGGACTGGGAGGTAAAAATGATTGGTTTGTCCTCGATAGTTCAGCAATATCGATTATGCTTGTTCTATTGTTTGCCGTGTTAACGGATTATAGTTTGTTTATTTTCTCCCGCTATCGTGAGGAATTAAAAAACTTCTCATCTAAATACAGTGCCATGGGGGAAGCAATCCACCATGTATCAGAGCCAATTTTGTTCAGCGGGGGTACAGTCCTTTTATCTGTGTTAACCCTATTTACAACCGTATTTATGCCTTATAACCATTTTGCTCCTGTTTTTTCAGTAGCAGTTGTCTTTATTCTTATTGCCGGATTAACGTTAATACCTAGTATTTTTGCCTTAATGGGACGAAAAGCCTTTTGGCCATTTATTCCGAAGGCTGATGAAAAGCCGAAAGAGAAAGCTGGATTTTGGACTAAGGTTAGCAAGCAGGTTATGAAACATCCTGCGGTTATAGCTGGGATTCTTTTAATTACCTTGCTTGCAGGTGCCCTCAATACGACTTCGATTCAATATTCCTTTAACATTATGAAGTCGTTCCCGGAGGATCTTTCTTCACGTCAGGGCTTTGAATTACTGGAAAAACACTATCCTGCAGGGCAATTAGCTCCAGTTACAGTTATTTTAACATCGGATGAGCAAATTGCTTTAGATGAGAAGTTTTTAACAAACGTTAAATCACTTGAGGACCATTTGAAAAATATTGATGGGGTCGATTCAATCAGCCAAGGCCTTACAGAAGAAATGATTAAAGCCCCTGAAAAGCTTCCACGCGGATTTATTGGAGAGGATAAAAAAACTTTCAAGATGCAATTAGTTTTAAAAGATAATCCGTATGATACTGGTGCGCTTAAAACCGTACAAAAGCTTCGCGATCAAGAAGGAAACATTCTTAGCAAAAGCGGCTTTTCTTCAAACAGCTACCATTTACAATATGCTGGTCAAACAGCAGAACAATTGGATATTCGTGCGATGAATCAACGAGATATGGTCATTTTATTTTCACTAGTTACAGTGTTAATTACGATCATGTTAGCGTTGCAAACTCGCTCCATACTTATGCCGTTGCTTATGATGGCCACAATCCTATTGTCATATGTGGCAACCCTAGGATTCGGCTGGATTATTTTCCACAATATCATGGGTTATGATTCCATCAGTTACCGATTGCCGGTCTACACATTTGTATTCATGGTTGCGCTCGGGGTGGATTACAACATCATGCTGGTGTCACGAATTAAAGAAGAAGCACAAAAGTTTTCATGGAAAGAAGCAGTCGGCAGTGGTGTAGCCTTGACCGGCGGCGTAATTTCATCAGCCGGAATCATTCTCGCCGCAACCTTCGCAGTGTTAATAACACAGCCATTACAAGAGCTCTTCTTATTCGGGATGATAATGGCTCTAGGCGTCTTAATGGATACGTTTTTAGTGCGCGGCATGCTGTTACCTTCCATTTTGATATTAGTTAAGAAAAAAGGAAAATCACAGTCGGCTGCACATACATTTAATGGATAAAAAAAACGAACAGCGCCTGCCGCTGTTCGTTTTTTCCTCTTTCAGACGAGTAAAACTTTCTTTAATTTACCATTGTACCTTTTCTAAGATCCCATTCCTCTCTATCTTACCAATTTTAGTCATCAAGAACCTTTAAACTAGATTCATGGGAGCCATTCAAGAAAACATTTTTGTGTCTTGATATGGTTGTTCTTAATATTAAAACCGTTATTATAAAAATTAAGATCAAAATTGCGCCACTAACAATAAAGACTAAATCTGGACTATGTCCGTATTGATAAAAAAGAAAACACGAAACCCCAAACAATACCATCAAAAACAATTCAAACAAAAAAGCGGTAAAAACATATAGTAAATATGGTACAACAATTTTGGGGTGGGTGACATGTTTTAAGGTAAGCCCTTCCCAACAAAGTCTTGTGATTTTCCCCAACTTCATCACCTCAATGGACCAGCTTTAACACACAGTATGTCCATATTGGCAGATTCTTTACTGTTAATTTTAAAAAAGGCAGCACCAGGCCGCCTTCATATTATGGTTTATAATTAATACTCAATGAGGATACCACCATTAAAAGGGTAAAAATTAGAAGAAAGATGCAAAGAGAGAGTCCCCAAATGGCATATAGTCTGGATCTTCTCTGGGTAAATAGCCCAATCACCCCAAGGAAAAAGCCTAAAATCGGAAGCTGAACGATAAAGACTCCGGGAAACACCTTTTCTTTAATCAAAAGAGCAACATTTAAACCAGCTAGTGAAATAAGCGCAATCAGAAAGGACAAAAATCCTGATATTGTTGGAAGGTGTCTGTTCCCTCCTTTTTTGTTTACTCCCAGTTCCATAGTTTCACTTCCCCCACCTTCATCGCACGAATTTCTTTTACATTTTGCAGTTTTCTCAATTCTTCCGTCGGGCCGGTGATAACGGCACCATAAACCTTTATACCGTGTTCCTTAATATAGGCAAGACGGCTTTCTAAGGATAATGATTTAGCACGAGCGACTTTTTCAGCTACTGATTCATTTTTCTCAAGCAATGATAAAATATCAAGAAACACTTCTTCATTGGATTCAGTATCGGTCTTGAACGGGGACCAGGTAGTTGAATCATACTGGGCTGGGTAGCCAAGAGGTGTAATCGGTACGCCTTCAGCGTCTTCTTGGGTGACCTCCATTCCCGTATCCACCGCAAGCCAGCGAAGCTCCATATTTTTAGGCAAGCTATTTTTCAAATCCTCTGGTTTCATTAACTCGTTTAGCGAGACATATACCTCGGCAACGGTACCATCTGGAATCTTATTTAATATGTCCCATTGATCCGTTTCAATAAAAGGAATTCTTGCTTTAGGGTGTACCATGAACTCGCTTTCCTTGCTAGGGATCTCTGACAGCGGGCGGTCTAACAACATATTCTTCTTAGGAAAACTAGGTTGATTTAACAAAAAATCTATACTATAGTTTCCCGCCCTATAATCTTCTTTCCCAATACGTTTAAAAACATCAAACTTGATATTCATTGAAAAAAAGCCAATATCATCTTCTACATTCAACTTTTCTAAGCTCATATTGGGCTCGGTTACATAAATCGTTTTCGTCACGACATCGATTAGATGATCTGCCCGTCCCCCAATTGCATAGTACATATAAGTAGTCAGAGTCATGACAGGCACAATCAATAACAGAATGGCAAGACTGATCATGATATTCGTTTTTCGTGCCATATTTTTACCGATTGTGACAATCTCTGCTTGGCCTTCTTTTGAGTATGGATGAATTTCGTTCACTTCGTTTAGCGATTCCTTTAAATATTTTTGATAATCTTCCTCGAAATGGTTCTTTTCATCACTCATCTGCCTTCATCCTTTCCTTCACTCTATCCATAACCTTCCTCCGGCCCCTATGTAAGTGGCTTTTCAGCGTATTTAATTTCATATCCACAATTTCTGCAGCTTCATTATATGTCAACTGATGCAAATCACATAGCAGCAAAACATGTCTTTCCTGTTCTTTCAACGAATGAATGTCATTTAATAATAACTGAAAGCTCTCTTTTTCCAGCAGCCTTTTTTCCGGAGTTTCCTTTGAGGAGGAACTCCACTCTTCAATTTGCTCTTGAATAACCAGGCGTTTATTTTTTCTTTGAAAATCAATAAAGGCATTATAGGCTACCTTAAATAACCATGCTCGAATATTGGAGATTTCATAATCCTCAAGATGCAAGTATGCCCGGTAAAAAGCCTCCTGAACCAAATCCTCAGCGATAAAATGATCCTTTGAAAGGGAAAAAAGATAGCGATATAAATCATTAACATATTCTTGATAGGCTTGATCAAGCTCCAATGCCGTTCCCCCTTTCAACCTAACCACGTATAACGATAGCAAAAGGTTGCAGTTTTGGAAATTTTTAAATAAAAAAACACCGTTCAGAGAATTTGAACGGTGTTCGAATTTATTTATGAACAACTAAATGAGCAAAATGGAAATGGTCAAAGGCGTGTAAACCATCTTCTCTGTCCGTAAAGTACAACTCTTCAATATTCGCTGGCGAAAGATTTTCATATAGCAGCATATTGCAATCTTGCAGCTCTTGGTCAAGTTCAAAGGGATCGAAGCTGGTAACCATCGGTTCACCTGTATGGGCAGTAAGTTGCCGCATCTGAATAAGTTTCTTTGAAGCGAGCAGATCATTAAAAGCCATATCGTCGAGGTAATCAAATACGAAAGAGCTTCCGTTTATAGACATATCCGAAATGCCAGTAAGAAGTTTGAAGAAATCCTGTTTTTCTAAGTACATTACGACACCTAACAAACTAAAAAAAGAAAACAGTTTATTATTAAAGCCGCTTTTTTTCAGCTCATCAGGTAAGGAATCATGTTTAAAATCTACGGGTACAAATTTTACGTTTGCAGGAATTTCAAAACCCATTTCTTGAAGGCGTTTAAGTTTAAATGCTTGGGTTGCGGGGTGGTCGACTTCATAGATGATAAAATCTTCTGGTAATTGTTCTTGTCTCAAGGCAAATGTATCGAAACCGGAGCCTAAAATGACATATTGCCTTACACCGCGTTCAATAGCAGACATGAGGCCGTCCTCTGCATATCTTGCCCGGCTGACTAATTGAGGAATCGTCTGGTTGTTCATCACCCATTCTAATTTCTCTTCAAAAGTCTTCAACGATTCACTCTTTTCCGCGTCAAAAAAGGCAATGGCATTAGCCCAATTGGTGCTGATTAACTGTTTTTCCTCATCCCGTAAAAGTGAATGAGCAACTCGATCATTAAAAATGGGCTGACTGCTGTTCAATGCATGATATCCCCTGGCAAAGCAGCTTACTAACGCCGTTAAACTTTCCTTTTTAGCTTCCAAAAATACTCCCCCTTTAAAAAAGAAAAAACCCCCAGCAAAAATTTGCTAGGAGTTTATTGTATAATAGAATATAAAAACTTTCAATAAAATAATATTATAGCACATTATTAAAAATAAGTCAACAAAAACTTTTTTGTAATAAAATATAGGTGCCTGACACCCTGTGTTAACAGAATTGACAAAGCTGTCATGCAATTCACACTTACATAAGAGAGTCTCTCAGGTTAAAATAAAATTGAATAACAACGATATAATCGTCGTTATTATTTTTTCGTTTCACTATAAAATAAGTTAATATAAATCATTAAATTTCCTAATATATATGGGGTGTGGATATGAATTTAAATAAACTTGAAGCGTTCATTTTGGTTGTCGAGAAAAAAAGTTTTTCGGAAGCGGCTGCCGCTCTAAAAAGTTCACAGCCGACAACAAGCCTTAAAATTAAGAGTTTAGAAGAAGAGATTGGGATGGAACTTCTGGAACGAGGCACGTCGGGAGTACAGCCAACTGCAGCAGGTAAACTTGTATATCATGCTGCTAAAGAACTAACACGAAGATGGAGACAGCTAGAGGATGAACTTCATGGATTTCAAGACACTTTAACCGGAACCTTGACCATCGGTGCCAGCACCATCCCTGGAACATATCTTGTGCCAGGCTGGGTTAAAACATTCCGAAGCCTTTACCCTAAAGTAGACGTGATCATTGAAATCGGTGATTCTAAAAAAATCCTCGATAAGCTATTGGATCATCAAATTGATGTAGGAATTATTGGCCTTGAGCAAGATTCAAACAAACTTACATTCAGGCCGATTGCCTCTGATTCATTAGTATTAATTACACCAAACGGACACCCAATGGTCCATGCAAACGACCCGGAATTTAGTCAGATAAAACAATATGACTTTGTTGTAAGGGAAAAGGGTTCAGGCACCAGAAAGGTAATGGAGGATTACCTGTCCATTCATGGGTATTTACTTTCCGATTTACACTCTGTTATCTCAATCGGCAGTACCGAAGCCGTAATCGCTGCTGTAGAAGCAGGTCTTGGCATCAGTTTTATTTCGAAACTGGCAGCAATACCCGCCGCAAAAGCGGGACGGATTCAGATCATTGAAAAATTTGACCCCTTTCTAAGAAACTTTTATTTCACTTCTCTGACAGATACAGAAAAACGGCCAATCATTAAAGAATTTACGGAGCTTTTATTGAAGGGGTAATGCAAAAAAGATAGTCATAATCTACTTATCTTTTTTAAAATAAGGGAGGAGCCTGAATGAAGTCTAGTAAAACAATGATTTTAACTTACTCTGCAATGGGCATCGCTTTAAACGTCATATTAGGAACCGTTGTGTCATCCATGAAGATTCCTTTGTTGTTCCTTGATACGATTGGAACGGTTTTAGTCGCAGTCTTATTCGGCCCATGGTGGGGGGCATTGGCAGGCGGGTTAACAAATGTGGTTCTTGGTGCCACAACCGGGCCATCTGCAATGTTCTTTGGGCTCGTTAATATCGCTATTGCCTTAGTGGCCGGTTACATGGCAAAAAAGTTTGACTTTAGAAAATGGTACATCGCTCTTATTACCGGAATTATGTTATCTATTATCGCGCCACTTATTGGAACACCGATTGCTGTCGCCGTATATGGCGGTTTAAATGGCAGCGGGATGGATTTAGTCGTCTTATGGTTAAGGTCCACAGGAGAAAGCGTCTTTGCCTCAACGTTTCTTTCTAGGATTACCGGCAATTTTGTGGATAAAATTATTACCTGTCTACTCGTAACATTCATGATTGTCCGCCTGCCGAATCTAGCAAAGGTCGTGAATAAGGAGAAAAGAAATGCTGCGTAATAAAAAGATTTTACTAGTTTCTCATTGTATCTTAAATCAGAATACAGTCATTGAAGACGAGGCACGAGCAAAAGGCGCCGTCCTTTCAGCAGTAGAATGGGCATTGAAAGAAGGCTACGGATTTCTCCAGCTCCCATGCCCGGAATTCACCTTTCTTGGACTGAATCGGCCGTCCATGACATACGAGCAATACAATACACCCGAGTATAGGAAACATTGCAGGGAGATATTGAAGCCTGTGCTTCTACAAGCAGAAGACTACCTGAAAAATGATTATGAGATTGTCGGTTTGACAGGAATTCAAAGCAGTCCATCATGTGATCCGATCCGAGGTATCTTTATGGAAGAGCTGACGGGACTGTTCGCCGAAAAAGGAATCACTTTGAAAACACTGTGGTACTTGCCGAACACGAGTGAACCAGTATTCAAGAGTGATGTACACTATATAAAATAGAATTACCAAGTCAGCAGCCCTTAAGTTCGGTCTGTATAATTTTGTAAAAACAATCGCTATTTAACAACTAATTGAAAGGGTCAGTCCCCCAAATAACGCAGCGGGAGACTGACCCTTAATTCTAATTATTGAATAACTCCAATGCCTTATTAATATATTCATCCTCCGATTTTTTAACCCCTTCAAGTGTTCTCTCCACCACCACATCCGGCTGAATACCTAAGATATGGATAATTGTCATAGGTTTTATAACTTTTCCATACTCCATCCCCATTTTATTCTATTTCCTCAAAAGATAGATTTATTGGCTCTTCTAAAATATCCTTTGAGAAATTGATATTGGTGGTTTGTACGGTTTCATCAACTTCTTCAAAATTCAGTTGGTCAATCCAGACCTGGCCGCTTCCCGACAGTAGAACACCGAATGAGATGACGGAACTATTTTCCGGCACATCAAGGACAATAAAATAATGATTCCACTCAGTGTCCCCGCTGACAGGACGATCCCCCATATTATCAAACTGCAATACATCGCCTAAACCGTTATCAACCCTCATCCAAAAACCGCAAAATCCTTCTACACTCTTGGATTTTAAAAAGCCGGATAATTTAATCCTTTTTCCAAGATATTTTTCCGCCTTAAACTCCTGCATCATTGTAGCAAATTCACCGAAGGACTCGGTTGAAACAGCCTTCAAATAGCCTGAAGCTTCCCCTTTATGAAAGTTCTTACGGTCAATGCCTATTTCATAATGAAACGGATGACTGCCGCTTAAAAACCAACCTTTAATTGTCTGCTCTTTTTTCAATTCAGTATCCTCCCTTTGTAAAGTAACTGTAGACATAATCTTTCGATAATGGCCTGGTGGCAATTTATAAATCTTTTTAAAAGCACGAGTATACGATTCCTGTGTCTCGAAATGATACTGGAAAGCAATGTCGATAATTTTTTGATCGGTATATAGGAGCTGGCTTGCTGAAACGGCGATTCTTCGAGTTCGAACATACTCCATTACCGTCATGCCAATTTCCTTTTGAAATATCCGATGGAAATGATATTTTGAAAAACCGGCGAAGTTTGCAACCGTCTCCAGTGACAGTTCGTCCTCTAGATGTGTTTCAATATAGTCAATCGTGTTTTTAATAATCGAATAACGACTCACACACATTCAACCTCCCTGTAAATAAAATAACAAACTTCTCAGGGATTTTTTTGATATTTCTTGCTTTTTTATAATAGATAAAAAAAAGACCCATTCCCACACTCATGGAATTGAATCTTTCGAATAGTTGTATTAATAACCAGAAATCAGCTTTTTAGTATCGGAATAGAAAAAGATTTCTCGAACTTACTCTTTTTCTTATTGGTTTAATTGATTAATAAATTCTTTCATGAAGCCCGGTAGATCTGGCCAGGCATGGCCAGAAACAAGATTTCCTTGCACATGAAGAGGATTCTCAATATAAGTGGCACCGGCTGCTTCAACATCTGGTTTACAGGCGATATAGGCAGTCAACTCTCTGCCTTCCATGTATTGACGAACCGTTGTTAAAACGAGACTTGCGTGGCAAATAGCAGCAACCGGTTTATTCGCTTCAAAGAAATGTGCGACAATCCGTGGAACATTTTCATTTAAACGAATGTACTCGGGAGCTCTTCCTCCTGGAATTATTAACCCGTCAAACTCTTCAGGATTTACATCCTCGAAGGCAATCTGTGCCTCAATTAGGTATCCTTTGCTTTCGGTATAAGTATCCCAACCAATAAAATCATGCACGACCGTTTGCAGCTTTTTCTTTGATGGGGCGGCAATTTTCACCTCGTAGCCTTCTTCTAGACAGCGAAAATACGGATAATAAATCTCCAAGGCCTCTACGGCATCTCCGGCAATTATAAGTACTTTTTTGGACAAAATTGATTCCTCCTCTCAAAAATTTAGGCCTTACCTTTATTTAATATTCAATCTTTCCCCTAATATTACCGCTTTCCTTCTATAATCTAGGGAATTTTTTAATTAATGACAATGTTAATTCTTACTGTTTTTTAGACTCTTCTAGGTTACCTAGAAACCATTTTACGTGACCGTTTTCCCCACTCCAGACTCTTTTTGCCACATAAAACCTTTACCGTTTTTTATGTTCCAGACTATTTCGCAACTGCATTTTAACTTCTCAACAAAGCTTAATTAAAAAATGAAGGCTTCAAGTTCTTAATCTAACGCAATTTCACACTATAGTATCTCATAGCGATCAAACTGCCTTCTACATCGAAGACCTCTTTTTCTATCAGCTTTCTTAGGCGATATTCCAAAAATTCATCGCCAACATATTGGTCTAAATGCCCTAACACCTCGCCAATTAATCTGGCAGATTTCATAAAGTCTTTTGTTATCTGCTCTCTATGTAACTTTTTAGCCTTACGGATGATAAATGGGTCATAATAGTCTTCAGGAACACTCACAATCCTTCCGTTTCTCCAAATTCTCAAAGTTTCCAGAGTATCTGATAAAGAAAGCCATTCATTCTCATAATCTTCTTTATCATGGTCAGTAAGGACTCTTCCTTGTCCTTGATCATATATTATTTGGAGTTTATCAGGACTAATTTCGCCTGAATGCAATACGGTATATTGGACATTTCTTTTTTTAAAAAGTTCCCTAAAAGCCTTTGTCGTGTTGATAAGGATTAAATCATTATTTCTTTCTTTTAAAAGATGCACGACAAATATCAGTCCTGTCTGTTCATGAGCGTTGTCTGAAGTCCAAATCGTGATTGGTAACCCTTCTGGAATGGATAAAATTTGATCAATTGTCTTTTGAAAACTTTGTTTATATTCCTGAAATTCTTCAAATTCATCATTTATCACATTTTTCATCCAATCAAACCGCGCTTCTCTCCCTGCTTCTTCATCTAATCGCCAGACTGGACCAATTGAGAACATATCCCAAAAGGAAATGATTTGTTCATTTTTATCTATTCCATTCTCCTTAAAGGCTGCTCTTAAACTGCCTGCAGGAGATGGGCCAAACAGAATATGGATCATCTTATATGCACCTTCCAACAGTATTAAATATTCAGTTGTATTGAATATCGGCCAATCTTACAACAAGAAACCTTTCGTTTTTTGAAACTTATTTAATAAAGTACCGCGAACCTCGTTTTACTAGTCGGGAATTTTGTGAATACTCAACATTTCCGTAGTTAATCCCTCTACTGTTACGGAGATTCTTCCTGAGTTGTATTTCTTAAAGGCTTTCTCATCATATGGTAAAACCACTGTTTTAGAAAATCCAGCTTTACTTGATAACCGTATTTGCTCATCTCGGATGCAATTATTATCGGAGGTTTCCACTTTCTTTTTTCCATAATACTGAGAAAATTCCAATACTGGCTTGCACTTTTTTGGACTCAAAACAAGGTCTTCGTTTGTTTTATTTGTAACTGTCGCTATCACCTGGACAACTTTTCCTTTGAATGTTTGGATTGGACCTGAAACAAACAAGGTTACATTCAGCTTGTCATTTTCATTTGATATAGATGCACCGCTTGGTTCTGAAGGGGGGTGAAATTTTTCATACTCCTTATTTACTAATATCCCTACCCCAATTCCAATGAAAAAAATAATAAAAATAAAGATTGCCTTTTTCATATTTTCCTCCTTTTTGATTGTTCCAATATATATTTTTTAATGCCTTATTTTATTTAGGAACACTGTGAAATTTTCCTCGTAAAAAAAATATTATGAAACAAATAGAAATAATAAAGGGCATAAAAAGACTGCTGATAAAAAGGTAAGATCTGATACAAACAGCATTTGACTTGTCTTTTCGTGACTTCGTTTTTTAAAACCTATTTTTACTTAAGTGGAGACTCAATTTCCGATGGACTTAAATGCCTCACAAACTCTATTGGTTCACCAGTCGAATAGCCACTCCCATTTACAGATCTATTTAGAATTGCTGCTTGATCTAATTTATCATATGGGGTCCAGCCAAAATACAACGAATTGTTAGCGGGTATAATATTGAAAAATACTCCAGGTGCTTTAGCCGAATCTATCTTTATAATGGAATTCATTAATTCAACCCATTCATTCGGCAGTTTCAGCGCGCCATAGGTTTTCTCTTGAAGAGTGACCTTTTTCTCCATTTGGATTTTTGGGTCATACGTCTCAACCCCATTACTGACAAGAAATCCTCTGTCTCTCATAAAATAGAACTTCAAATAACTAACTTGATCATCAGGATGAATATTCCATACCAAGTGGTACGTTGATGGATCATCACTTTTAACCTTCCAAACATGTGGCTCGCCTGTTGTGTCAACCGATACAACCTGCCATTTATGTTTTTCCCATCCCCAATAACTTACTCCGTAATTGCCTTCTTCCGAAATAAAAGGGACAAATTTATGCCGCGCATCAGCATTAACAGTATCTTGAATAACGCTTGCAGACGCTTCCGGGAGGATCTGATTAATCTCCCTTATTAATTGTTCATTTGTTGGAAAGGATGCAGGTTTTGAAAAATAAAACCAATAAATAATCACTGATGACAGAGCCACTACACCTAATAATGCGGTAGCCCAAATCCATTTTTTCTGCATTTTTATTTTCCTCCCTTTAGCAACGACTCTTTGGAGCGGAAATAAAGCTGCTTTTTCGATGATGTTACTAACATCCCTTTTCCATCAGCTTCAAGATAAATAATTGTCTTCAGGCCGCTCCCCCATTTAGCTGAAGTTCCGGTTAGCTGATATGGGAACCGTTCATTTCTTTTGATTGCTCCATCGTCCCTCATCTCTTCTTCCTTAAACCGATGCTGGGCATGGATTGGTTTATGGGTCATACTATGTATTTGTTTCCGTAAGCTTTCCTTATCCAGCGAGCTATCCAACGCCGAAGGATGAATATTTACAATCGAAGCATCCTCAGTGTTAGAAATATATGTAGAAAGATCATTTTCAGGATAAATTTTATGTTGGGCCAATAAGGATAGTAAAATAGCAGCTAAGAAGATATAATTCGCAAAAAATCCCAGCCAAGCATAAGGACGATATCTCTGCCAGCGTCCTTCCTTTCCTATTAAAATCCAATATAAAAGCAAAACACCTAATGGTAAGATTGAAAACTTGACTGGCGTCCCAAGCAACTGCCAATTAATTGAAAAAGAAAAAAGACCAACAAGTATAATAACGAAGACTTTCCATACCTTAGGCTTCATAGATTGTTTTTTGTAAATGCGATAAGCAATCATTCCAATTACAACCCATGCTACTATCCCTGTAAAAACGGTATTAAAATTCAACTCAAAAGCATAATGAATATTCATCCCACCACGATACCTTCCAAAATAAAAAACCGTGACAAAGTACTGAGAAAATATATCCAGATTCTTAAAAAGAAATTATATGATTCGCACATAAAAATAATGATATCCGAGTATTTTTGAAAAATGGGAGGTGCCAAGTTAATTGAAAAATGCCTGGTTTGTTTCATTTATCCGATTTCCAATGTTAATCATGGTACTGTTACTTCTCTTTTTATTGCTAAAAATATTTGGTTTACCGTTTCAGTTTCCCTTTCTGCCGGAATTTTCAAATGTTTACTTTACTGTCGTTAATGTGCTTTGTTTTTTTCTGTTACATCGTCTGCTAAAAAAAGAAGGTCGTTCCATAAAAGATTTAATCGATTTTCGCATAGATCGAGTAATAAAAGATATTTTGTTCGGTTTGTTATGGCTATTGGTCTTGTATGTTCCATTCGTGGTAACAATTATGGGAATCATGTTTGTCATGTATGGACCGGATTTATTCGAACACTTCCAGATTGTTTTTGCCGGAAATGAAGAAATCTTTACATTTTCACGGCCTCAATGGCTAATGTGGGTAATAGCCTGCATTTCTTTCGTTTTTCCGTTTTTAAATGCACCTATTGAAGAACTAATGTATCGGGGCTATGCGCAGCCATTAATTATCAACCATTTTAAAAAAGTGTGGATTGGAATAATCATTCCTTCTATTGGCTTTGCTTTGCAACACATTATATTGGCAGTTAGCTTACAAGGGGCTATTGTCTATGCGGCCGCTTTTTTTGTGTGGGGAATTGGCAGCGGGATCATCTTTCACAAGCAAAAAAGATTGTTTCCTCTCATCGTTTGTCATTTCTTTGTAAACATAGCATTCGCGATCTTACCGCTAATCTTTCTTATTTCAAGGCAAAATTAATAGAAGAAAAGGAGTCAGACCCACGTCACTTAATGTTAGCGGGGACTGACTCCAAAATTCCAAGCCCTCAAAATTTTATCTTTAGCCCTATACGATATACTAGTTCTAACAAACTTTACTTCTTTTTATCCAAAGGAACGACCAATTCTAATTCCTTTATTTCTTCGCTAAAACCTTCACTATTTTGTCGACTTGGCTTAAGTGTAAATGATTTTGGTATTGTATCCATTGGAGGTAAAGTCAGTACCATATGATGACCATAGTTCCCAAAAACCATGCCTGCTTGTAGTTTCAGTTTATCATATACCTGACCATTATCATCGACTACAGAGAAATCAAACCATGGCCAAGTATCGTTTTTATCCATTTCAGCAGGGTAATCAATCGTTAGGTCTATTCTGGTTGATAGAGGTGAAAAGGTTACTTTGTCCGCTGTTAACTTATAAACATCATCAACCGTTTTAGTTGTAACCTTTGGATAAAACTCAAACACATCGCCTTTTATTTTTTTAAGTGGGAAAGCCACCTTCAACTTGCCCTCATAGCCAAATAAGTTTTCTCCATGGACCTCAATCTCAATGTTATCGCCAAATTCATTATATTTAGAGAAGGTAAATTGATGATGTTCAATTATTGTTTTCGAGTTTATGTCGTCCTGACCTGTTGAACCAATTGCTGGTTTAATTTCTTGTTGTCCATTAATTGTTATATAGCTAAAGCCGGCCTTTTCTTCTTTCATCGAAAGTTCTTTTTGACCTGTGTAAACTACTGTTACGATTATCCGGTTGCCATCATATGCTGCTTCTTTTACAGTCATTGTTAAGCCGTTTTTACTATCTTGTTTATCAATTACTGTCGTAAGTTGATCGTGTTCAATTTTCTCTGAGGCAATGTCTCTAAAATCCTTATAAATTGGACCAATTAGGGGAATATTTGATAAGGCTTCCGCCATGCCTGTTGAAACAAATCCAGAACCAAGCAAAGATAGACATAACCCACATGCAACCAAGATTGACCGTTTTGTGGTTCTTCCGGCTTTTCTTTTTTTCTTGGCTTGAAAGATAGCCGCCTTCTCCCTTGCCATTACCTTTTCAATTGGTACATTTATGTTGTCGATAGATCGATTGAATTTGTCTTTATTCATAAAGATAGCCCTCCTTTAAAATCGGCCTCAACTCTTTTTGCACTCGATGTAAGTATGATTTTACTGTTCCTTCCGGGTAATTCATAATGGCCGCAATTTCCTTAATGGAAAAATCATGATAATACCTCAACAAAATAATTGTCTTGTATTTGGGATCCAAAAATTTAAAGGCTTCGGATAAATCCATTGAATGGGCTATGTAATCAACGCTTTCTTTAGAAATTAGTTCAGCAAATATCTCCTCATTATCTGTTGAAAAATGTCTCGATTCTTTTCGAATAAAATCAATACACTTTGAAACAAGAATCCTTGTAATCCAGCTTTGAAAACTCTCAGGTTTTTTTAATTTTTTTAGAGAAATGTAGGCTTTGTAAATAGTTTCTTGATAAATATCAAGAGCATCTTGTTCATTTCTAACATATGAATAGGCAGTCCGGTACAATTTAGCGCGAACAGAACTAATCAGTTGTTCAAACGCTTCATCATTACCCTTCTTCGCCATGTCTACAAATTTTGCTATATCCATTTTCACCTTCCCCCTCTTTTTCATCATTAAGTCGAACGAGAAAGTGGAAACGTTGCACAATAATGAAAATAATTATATTTTTGGGGATTCACTGCCTGTAAAAGCTCTTTATCCCGGCAAGTAATACAGTAGTCCTATCTGTTCAATTAAGAAAAATAGTCCAGTGACAATAGGTAACATGCGTAAGCGCTGAAAATGATTTGCAGGCAAAATGATAAATAACAAAATAGCTAAAATTATATCAAATCCTCTTGGGATTGATAAAGTATAGAAAAAACTAAAACCTTCTACCAAGAGCAAACTAATGGGAAAGGCCGCACAAAGTGCAGCAATCCAGCCATTTCCTTTTGCGTACCACACCGCATAACCACCGATCGGTGAAATCAGTGCAATGCTGCCCCAAGCGATAAAATAATATTTTGGAAAAAATCCAAACAACACCATTGAATAGATATAATAAACAAGCAACATAGCGATTAGAAAAACAAATGCGTGTAATGCCGCAGCTTTAGGCGAACGACTTCGAACGGCAATTATTGTTGTTACTGTTATCCAAAATCCTAGGTAAGTCCCTATTAATCCTACAACTAAACCATCTGTGTATTTTGCCAAGAAACCCAATAAAGCTCCTAGTATAAATACAAACAATACTCTTACCAATCTCTGTTGTAACGGAGGCACTTTTTCCGACTTAGCTCTTATGTAAACCAGCTTTTCTTTCATACTTTTTCAGTTAAAAAAACTGCGTATAAAATGGATCCTGATGTAAGTGTTTTATAAAATAGATTATTTCCTTCAACTAACTGTTTCTCGTTCATTAACTCTCACCCCCAATTACATAGTTTTACCATAATTAATTAATGGATTTTTATCAAGATTTCTATTGTTAGACCTCGTTTGGTGTTTTACATCATTTATTTTCAGAAATTTAGGTCTAATTGTGCTAGTATAATATGGTAGTTAGAAATACATTATTGGGGGTAAAAAAATGGTCCTGCCAAATTTTGATGAGAATTTGCAAAAATATGCGAAACTTTTAGTTGCGAAAGGAATTAATGTTCAACCTGGTGATTGGGTAAAAATGACCATTACCGTTGATCAAGCTCCTTTAGCTCGTTTTATTACTAAAGAAGCTTATGCTTTAGGTGCTGAAAAAGTAATCGTAAAATGGTCCGATGACGAAATTAGCAAGCTTCATTACTTACATCAACCAATAGAAGTACTGACCAACATTCCTGAATACGAAATTCAAGAATCCGAAGATCATGTATTAAACCATCGCGTGAGCCGTCTTTCGATTGTATCAAGTGATCCAGGATTACTAAATGAAGTCGATCCGGCTAAAATTGCGGCCTATCAAAATGTGTATGGAAAAGCATTCAGTGCCCAGCGCATTGCAACACAAAATGATGATTTGAAATGGACCGTTGCCGCTGCTGCTGAAGCAGGCTGGGCTTCCAAAGTATTCCCAGACTTAGCAACTTCCGAAGAACAAGTCGATGCCTTATGGGATCAAATCTTCAAAACCTGTCGTGTCTATGCAGAGGATCCAATTGCCGCCTGGGATGACCATAAAAAAACATTGAATGAAAAGGCAGCGAAATTAAATGAAATCCAGTTTGATGCTTTGCACTACACAGCACCTGGTACAGATTTAACTTTAGGCTTACCAAAGAACCACATTTGGGCATGTGCCGAAAGTTATAATCCAAAAGGGGAAGAATTTATTGCCAACATGCCTACGGAAGAGGTCTTCACTGCTCCTGACACACATCGTATGGAAGGTGTGGTCCGCAGCACAAAGCCGTTGAGCTATGCTGGTACATTAATTGAAGGTATTGAAGTGCACTTTAAAGATGGCAAAATTGTGGACATTTCTGCTGAAAAAGGAGATGAAACCATTAAGAAATTGGTTTTTGACAACGAAGGTGGAACTGGCTTGGGCGAAGTTGCCCTAGTACCAGACCCATCACCCATTTCTCAATCTGGTATTACCTTCTTTACAACACTATTTGATGAGAATGCATCCAATCACTTAGCAATCGGTGCCGCCTATCCTACTACAATTCAAGGTGGGACGAAAATGAGCCAAGAAGAATTATTAAAACATGGCATGAATACTTCCACTGTACACGTTGACTTCATGATTGGTTCTGACAAGATGGATATTGATGGCATTAAACACGATGGCACCATTGTTCCTATCTTCCGTAATGGAGACTGGGCATTTTAGACTTTTCTTAATGACAATGTTTGATTCTAGATCCTTACGAACAGTTTGTACTGTTCGTAAGGATCTAACCCTATTTAATCAAACGATTGATTAGTTTTTGAAAAAAGGAGCCAATCCCCGCTACTTAACGCAACAGGGATTGACGTCAAAATTTACTTTATCTCTGATAAAGCTACTTCCTGATAGGCTTTAAAGAAAGAACTACAAAATGCATCCCACTCCATCGCAGCTTCCATGGATCCTTCACTTACTTCACCGAGAACAGGTCTTTGCAGCAGGTCTTCTAGCTGTTCTGAAAAAGTTTGAATCGTTTCCTGAGAAGCTCCATCAAGAACATTACTAACAAAATCTGACGGAGAATACCAATCAGCTACTCTACTGATATCACGGTAAATTTGGGTTAATAGAAGATTACGTGGACCTTCCCATTGTTCGTTTACCACGACATCACGGAATATCCGAGGAAGTGAGGAGAACTCTTCCATTACCCCATGACCGGCAAACACCGAGATTGCCTCTCGTAATATTTCCACACCTTCTTTCGTAGTGCCAATTTTCTGCAATAAAATAAGTTCACGTAGATTAAATAGTTGTTTCCTAATATCAAGTGGATGATCTGATTTAAGCCCTGGGTTTAGCGGCTTTTCAAGACGTAAGAAAAGATCATAAATTTTAAATGCACCCGCCGTTGCCCGTTCAGCGGCATTTTCTATTAGCTTTAATTTGCTAGCTGCAAGTGGGTAGTCTTTGATTCTTTTTCCAAATACCGTACGGAATTCACTATAAAGATTCGCTTCCCTTGATGCACGCAGCATAAATCCGGCACAGGCAATTCCGATTTCAAGACGGGATAGCGTCAGAACAATTCCCACTGCTACAGCTATGCCTTTATCTTTTGGACCGATTGGATAGGCTAGGGCACCATTATATTGAAATTCGCCTGTTGGAACCTCAGCAGTACCCATCTTCCATTTAATCCGGTTAATTTGATAACCATTTCTCTTTTCCTTCTCTTTATCACCTGGAAGCCACGAAGGAACAATAAATGTTGATACCTTGTTTGAACCTGAAATTTTGGCTGTAACAACGGAATAGTCGGAATGTGCGACAGAGCAAAAGAATTTATTCCCATATAATCGATAGTTTTTTCCATCCGGAACGGCTTCCAATAGATTAGCAGGCAAATCAGAGCCACCCTGAATCTCCGACATAAACTGGGCGCCGATGGCAAAATCGCCGTTAACCCCTTCTTTTGTATGCACCAAAATCTCATCAAGTTCCGGATGCTCTTCATCAGGAAATTCTTCAATTAGAGCAATTAAACCGTGGGTACATGTTAAAGGGCATGTAACCCCTCCTTCTCCTATTTGATGAATTAACATGCGTTTAACAAAACTTTCCCAAGATGTCATTTGACTAGAAAAAAGGCCTTCACCAAATACTCCCTTTTCTAACCGATGTGTTTCCATAGGCCGCACAACTCTGTCTATCCTGTGGTTAAATGCATCAAAGTGAAGCAAGTAAGGACGGACTTCCGGCCTCGCACTTTGTGCGGCTAAACGGTTCCATTGAGAAGATACCGTTGGAGAAAAGGAAAATATTTTTTCATGAACTTGCTCATACTCTGAACCAGTAAATTTTTTCACTGCTTTTTGTAAAAAAGGTTCATCACGATACCAATCGAGATTTTCACGCTTTTCAACGAATTCGTCGAAGCTATATGAATTTTTGCCTCTAGCTTCTGTGTCTTGGGAAGCTATGCTCATCAAATAATCACTCCTTATTTTCCATTGACAAATTAGATTATTCAGAATTATTATAATATTAGGTTTACGAAAACGTCAACTTGGAGGATAAATGAATGTCAGATGAACGTCTTTTTTCGATAAGCGAACTAGCAACAATGTTTGATATCAGCTCTAGAACGATTCGTTACTATGAAGAAGTCGGAATGCTAACGCCTGAAACGCGTGATCGGCTAACCAAACAACGAAGCTATACAAACCAAGAACGGAGAAGGTTAAAAATGATACTTCGTGGTAAAAAGCTGGGTTTTAGCTTGCAAGAAATAAAGGAAATGATTGAGCTGTACGAAGCTAACCCTGAAGGGGCTGCAGAGAAAAAGGCAATCATCCAGCATGCAAACCGTAAGATTCAAGATATTAATGAACAAATCTTACAACTGCAAATATTAAGAGATGAAATAATCACTCACAAAGAACGGTATATCCATAAAAGTGATTCAAATGAGCTGGACAAAGATAAAAATAAGAGTTGATAACTTAATTGTTGCTGATCCTATTCTTTCCTAAATAAATTAAACTGCTAAGGATGTCCTAGCGGTTTTTGATTTACTAGTCGGCATCTATATTCACCATTAGCATGAGATTTTTATCAAAAAGTTCGTGACCAATGACAATTTTTTTCGTTAACGGCTCCTAAAATATCCTCTATCCCTGTGATATAAAATGAGGGCAATCACTAAAAGTCCCGATGGTATCCAAACAGATGTATTCCCTATATAAGTTGTAGTAAATGTCCCTGTCAGTGCACCAAATAGAAAAGAAAGAATGATAACAAAGAATTTTTTAAACTGTTCTTTTGCTCCCTGATTATGTTCGATAAACGCCGAATAGGCTGCTTGTGTGGCTGTTCGAAGGTTCCCTGTTGTCACCGTTGAATTGTAAGACCACTTATCGAGTTTATTGAAAGTAGAGATTTGCAATGATGATACAAACGAAATACATACGGTTACTACTTTATTAGGCACACTGCTTGGCAAAATACCTACAAAGATCAGAACCACGCACTCTAATATAAGAATCGAACGTCTATAGCTATGTAATACTTGCCTTATATGGGGAATCTTAACGACTTCGGATACCAAAACACCTAGTATAAAAGCGAATATTGGCAGAATATAGAGGATTGAACCTCCCCACTCCCCATTTGCTACTTTTACAGCTAATAATACAATATTTCCTGTTTGTGCATTAGCAAATACCCCATCTCTGCTAATGAAAGTATACGCATCTAAAAAACCGCCAACTATAGCTAACAATACACCCAAACGAACAGAATTTGACGATAACGAAGGAATCTTTGTTTGTTTGTCTATCATAGGATGATCTCCTTGTATCTCTGATAATGTATTATTTTGCACCATGATATGCCTTTCTAAACTTCATCAGAAATTGCGAGATATAAGAAAATCGTCATGTAAATTAACCGTTAGAATGTACAAAAAATTAGCCTATTCTTTCACTAGTTGCCCGTTTGGGTGATCATTTGTTTTATTTTGTTACTTTAAGAGCGGGGCGATATTACTTCTCATTCCTCCTAACCATCAATCTAATGTCTTGTAAGAAAGAAACACGCCTACTGCTTCAAGATTGCAGTAAAAGTTGATGCATTGAGCAATTGGTATGTACGACGATTTAATCAAACGTTTAGTTAGTTTTTGCATGCCAGTCATACCAACGGCTTTAGCGATTCAATCAAACGTTTGATTAGATTTTGGCTTCAACTCGAAGGAAGTGCCCTCCCATGTCCACTGGAGGTGGACAAAAACGCAAAATGTCCACGAATGGTGCCTGACACCATTACCATCATATCCATAGTCTTTTCATGTAGTCGTTTAGGAAGGTACCTTGTGGGTCTAGTTCTTTTCTTATTGTTAGGAAGTCTGGGAGTTTTGGGTAGAGGGATAATAATTCTTCTTTGCTTTGGTTGTGCATTTTCCCCCAATGCGGTCTTCCCTCGTATTTCTTCATTATTAATTCCATATCCTGAAAATACTCTTCATAGGGCATACCTTTGTACATATGGAAGGCGATATAGGCAGAATCTCTTTGGTAGGAAGGACTGAGCCAAATGTCATCTGCCTTGACGGTCCTACATTCTATTGGAAAATGTACTTGGTGCTGCTTTGTTTCAATACATTTCCGAATCTCTTGAAGTGCCGACTTGAAATGATGAAGTGGAATGCAGTATTCTATTTCCCTGAATTTAACTAATCTTGGAGTAGCAAAGAGCTCATGACTATTTGCTGCAATAGCTGTGCTTCCAACAGCCTTAGAGGATAACCTGCTGATGGAGCGGCTGCTCTTTGGAAACAATCGGCAGATCTCTGAGAGGATGAAAAACAAATAGTTTTCTAAGAAAAGATTATTAAAATGGTGGAACGACAAACTCTGAGGCTTTCGATCTGTGACGTTCATTGTTTTAATTTGGACGATATCTGAAAAAGGGAATAAATAAAATTCGAAATGTCGGTTTGCTGTGATGTAGTGATCGAGTTGTTGTTCAAACTTCGAATAACGAACCTTCTCGCTTCTATATTCGTACACAAGGCTTTTAATCATTTTTAGTTTGACTTTAACGATAATTCCGAGACCCCCTAGCGAAACAAGACAAGCTTTGAAATAGTGAGGGTTTTGTTTCTCAGAGACTGTGAGAATTTCCCCAGATGCAGTTACCAGTGATAACTCCATTACCTGGGTTGAAAGATTACCAAACTCCAGTCCCGTGCCATGGGTTCCCGTCGAAATGGCTCCCGCTAAGCTTTGGACATTTATATCCCCAAGGTTTTCTTGGGCATATCCGGCACGACCAAGTGCTTCTCCTAATTGAAATAACCTGGTACCGCCTAAAACAGTTACGGTACTATTTTCTTCATCAATCTGTCCAATCCCGCTCAAAGAATCAAGCGAAACTAACCAATCTTCTGTTTTCACTAAACTAGTAAATGAATGCCCAGCTCCGACTACTCTGATCGTCTTCTTTTGCTTAGAAGCTTCTTTTACGATCGAAGAAACCTCCTCTATAGAAGAGGGATAGAGAATTTTTTCTGGAGTACTCTCACATGTACGCGCCCAATTCTTCCACGTTCTTCCTTTTACTGTCTTGATCATAGAAAACATTTACCTTCCCCCCGGTAAGTATGATAACGGGCTACGATTTGCTCGTCAGCTAAACAAACGATTTCGTTAAAACGCTCACAAATTTCTCCGGATTTGGCAGCCCGGAAAATAATTGCATCTCCAATTTCAAGTGCTTCCTGTTCATAATAAACCGGCGTTTGCACTTCTCCTGCTCCCTCGAACGGCAACAACTTGCCCCCCGGCGGGTAAACGGGCTGAGGGACTTTATCCTTTCCATGCGGTCCGGATGAAATATAACCTCCGCCAAGACAAGTATATATATTTGGAGCTGGCTTTCTGACAACAGGAAGAGCGTAAAATAAGCTAGGTTTAAACCGAAAGTTCCGATAGTAATCAAACAGCAGCGGGGAATAGAATCCTGACCCGGCTGTAAGCTCCGTGACAATTTCTTCTTTAGATGTTGAATCAAGGCTCCCTGTCCCGCCTCCATTCACAAATGCCAACTGCAGCCCTTCCCTCTCGAGGGCTTGAACAATTGTCTTCCTTCTCACTTTGATTTTAGTTATTGATTTCCTTTTCATAAAAGCGATAACACGATTTTTTAGATGCTGTGCTGGCATCTTGTCACCTACTCCGGCAATTTGTGCTTCATAGCCCATGATTCCCAGAAGCTTTATCCTTGGAGACTGTTTTATTTTTAATGCAAGCTGGATAACATCCTCTTCATTTTTCAACGGAGAGCGTCTTACACCAAAATGCATGCTGCCAAACTTTGTGCTCATATCAACATCAATGCAGAGATAGAACATTCCATTTACCTTTTCAGCTATCTCTTTTAGATGATCAATGTGCTCTGGTGAATCGACCATACACGTGATTTGTGTTCCATTACTATTATGTTGGGCTATTTGAATGAGTGCTCCCTCATCCCAGCAAGGATAACCTAGCAATATATCATCAAAGCCTTTTTCCGCAAGAAAGACAGCCTCATGCGGACTAAAGCACATTAAGCCTTTGAAAATGGAATTTGATTGAAAAATCCTTTTTAGAACAGGAACAGACCTGATTGATTTGGTTGCAATTCTAATCCTTTTTCCATTTGCCATTTCAGCAATTTTCTTGCAGTTATCATCAAAAGCACGTACATCTAAAATTAAGGCTGGAAGAGATACATCTTTAACTACGCTTTTTAACATCAATGACATCAACTCACATTTAGATTTTAGAAAAAGAGCTTTTACTAAATAATAAACCATAATACAAAATAGATGAAAGTTATTTTTATAAAATTCAGAATTTTAATAAAGAACAAAAATGGTGCCAGGCGCTGTTCGTAAAAAACTGAAACTTAAAGTGTCAGTCCCCCGTTACGTTAAAGAGACGAGGGACTGACAGCTTTGCATGTTATTGGGACTTGTTTTCTCATGCTCCTTTTTTGTGTTATCTTAAAAAATATAAAGGATGTGTAAATACAATGGATTTTTCTAATAAAACTGTAGTCATAACAGGTGCTGGAAATGGAATCGGAAAAGGAATTGCCTTACATTATGCAGAAAAAGGTGTAAATGTCGTTTTAGCAGATATAGATGAAAAAGCAGGCACTCAAACAGCTAGTTCGATAAAAGAACAGGGCGGGGAAGCACTTTTCGTACAAACAGATGTAAAATTGGAAACGGATATCATTCGGTTAATGGAAGTAGTCTATCAAACATATGGTCAGATAGATATTTTAATCAATAATGCAGGAAAAGCATTATTCAAGTCTCCATACGAACTAACGGTAGATGAGTGGGATGACGTGATTAACACAAACTTAAGAAGTGTTTTCTTGGGGTCACGTGAAGCAGCAAAATATATGCGTCATAATGATGAAGGTGGATCGATTGTAAATATTGCCTCCACAAGAGCCATCATGTCTGAGCCCAGTTCAGAATCGTATGCTGCCACAAAAGGTGGAATCGTTGCCATTACACATGCGCTTGCAGCTTCATTAAGCAATGATAAGATTACGGTTAATGCCATTTCCCCCGGTTGGATCGAAACAGGTGATTATACCAAATTAAGCAAAATGGATCATGAACAGCATCTATCAAAACGAGTAGGCAAACCAGAGGATATTGCACGAGCCTGCCTATATTTAACAGCCAAAGAGAATGACTTTGTTACAGGCATTAACCTTGTCGTAGACGGTGGAATGACACGGAAAATGATCTATGAGGAGTAGAAAGTAATTCTAATTAAGCAATAAACGGAGTACAAAGTATACGATAACAATCGGAAGTAACAGGTTGACTCCATTATAATTCTAGAGTCAAAAAGACATATCTTGAATAGGACAAGGATCTTGCCTAATCAATCAGATTAGTTTTAATCAAACGTTTGATTAGTTCATGTATGCCAGTCATTCCAATTGGTCTGGCTATTTAATCAAATGTTTGATTAGTTTTTGGAGATAATTCAGCGGCCTTTCCATAACCGCAGACTTTTTTTAAAAAGAAATTGCGACGAGCCGTCACTATGCTTCCTCGTTAAAAGGGCACCTTCGTTAAATAAGAAGGTGCCCTTTTCGTCCTCGTATTCTTTAAAATCTCTATTTATTCCCTTCCATCGCTCTCACTTTTAGTGAGTTTTCAATAATCAAGTCAAGCAATTCACCATAAGGAATCCCTGCTGATTCAGCACTTTTTGGCAGCAGGCTATTCTTCGTCATCCCTGGTAATGAATTAACCTCCATGACATAGGGGATACCGTTTCTAATCATCATGTCGATTCGGGCATAAACACTGCATTTCAGTGATTTATAGCAGGTCATTGCAGCAAAAGCAACTTTGTCATGTGTTTCAGGCGGAAGCTGGATTACCTCTTCAATCGTAGCCACATCATTATATTTGGACGTATAATCAAAAAACTCTCCCTTATGCCGAATGGAAACAATAGGTAAGAGCTTTCCATCTAATATAGGACAAGTGATTTCTTCACCTTTTACATACTTCTCAATGATTACTTCAGGATCCCATTTGAATACTTCAGCAATTGAAGACTCTATCGTATCTTGATCATAAACAATTTTTACTCCTACACTTGACCCGCCCGAATTAGGTTTCACCACTACTGGGTAACCCATCTTGTCAATTTCATCCAAGTTAAGTTCTTCTATATTCGTAAGGTGAATCCAATCCGGTGTTTGCACTCCTTCATAACGGATAATTTTTTTTGAGATATTCTTATCCATGCACAAGCTGCTGGACAGTACCCCGCTCCCTGTATAAGGAATACCAAGGGTTTCAAGGGTACCTTGAATGGTGCCGTCTTCACCGTACATCCCATGAAGCGCAAGTAATGCAACATCGAGATTTTTCACCCTATCTACCAAATCTTCTTTGTTATCTATTTGAATTGGTACAATTTCATATTTATCTTTATTTAAATTCGCAATCATTTCTTCACCTGTCATGAGCGAAACTTGTTTTTCGGAGGAAACGCCTCCCATAATTACGCCAACTTTCATTTTCTTAGCCTCCAAAATCAATTCTTAATGTGTCACCTATGATTTTAATTCCCTGCGTAATCTCTCTTTCCTTCAGCCTGGAAAATCCTAACCGCAATGTGTTCTTTCCACTACCGTCCGTGTAAAAAACATCACCTGGCAAAAAAACTACACCCTTTTGATAGCATTTTTCTAAAAGACTTCGAGAATCGATGTTATTTTCTAGTTCTAAAAAAAGATGAAGTCCGCCGTCACCAGTCATTCGTTTAAAAGGAATGGATTGTTGGCAAGTATGAACAGCTAATTCATATTTTTTCTTATAAACTGATTTAGCTTTTTTTAGATATTTCTCAAAGCAGCCGTCATTTAGATATTGGAATAACACTGCTTGATCTAAGGTAGACGTATGAATAGTACGAGCTCTTTTCATACTTTCCAAGTAATAAATCAAATCCTTATCAGCTAAAATCCATCCAACTCGTAGGCCGGGAAAAAGAATTTTAGAGAAACTGCTTATATAAATTACATTGTTGCCGATTCCTGCAAAGGCAGCCAACGGTGCCAGATGTGATCCTGAATACCGTAATTCTTCATTAAATCCATCTTCAACGATAGGTAGTTGATACGCAGAAAAAAGATCCATGATCTCCTTCCTTTTCTTTGAGGACGTAACGATTCCAGTTGGATTATGATAAGACGGGATTAAGTAGGCAAAATCATATTCCTTTTTCGATAAAGACGATTCAAGTTCAGAAACATCGATACCGTCATCATCCATCTCAATTCCATCAATATCAAAACCATGTAATCGAAAGAGCTTTAACGCCGTATGATGGGTTGGATTTTCACAAATAATCCGTCCGTGCTTTTTATTTATAGAGGATAAAAGGAGATCCAGACCTTCCGTGAATCCATTAGTAATTAAAATATCTTTATTTCTAATGTCTACACCTTTAATTTCCATATAATGAAGCAAGTATTCGATCAGTGGTTTATATCCTTTGGCATAACCATAGTTAAGAACGATGTTTCCTTCAATAGCCATCCGATTTAAGAAGGCTCTTTTAAAATTTTCTACATCAAAAAGCTTTTCATCGGGGGCGATACTATTAAAGGAGATCATATTATGATTCCAACGTACTCCATGCTTCATTAGGTCTAATTCATCTGCCAAATAGGTCTGCTCATTGATTTTTTCTGTCCAATTCAATTGGATCGATGCGGATTTCAAGGTCTCCACATGACTGACAAAGTTTCCTTTTCCTTTTACCGCGTAGATAAGACCTTCCTGTTCCAAATCGGCATAAGCTGTTAGAACGGTATTTCGGCTTATCGATAGTAACGAGCTGAGTTCACGAGTGGATGGAAGCTTTTGATTCTCGAGCAAGTGTCCGTTTGTAATCATTCTTTTCAGATATTCCTTCAGTTGAATATAGACAGGACGGCCTTCTATAAGCTTAAAATCGTTAAACACTGCTCTATCCCCTTTCTAACATTTTTACACGTTTGGAATGATTCCAAAAGGTCCACGCCATATGTAATTTTCCTGTCTTGTGGTAGGGTGCCGAAGAATTTAATCAAACATTTAATTAATTTTTGTACGTCAGGCATATCAACAGGTTCATCCATTTGATTAAACGTTTAATTAATTTTTAGAGAGGAGAAATTTGCATACATAGAAAGACTCCAGTACAACACCGGAGTCAACTAGTAAAAACTTAAAGCAGGACAAGGAGCCTTGTCCCCTTGTCCCTAGAAAATGCTTAAATCCCAGCTATTGGCTATTTGTTTTAGTAACAATAAACCGGCTACACTGCTCCCATAGTCGTCAACGGCCGGCCCATAAATACCTATTCCGCATCCCTCCATAAACGGAGATTCTTCGGTTCTAACACGATTGGGGACGCTTGCCATAATTCCACCGGATACTCCGCTCTTTGCTGGCAGGCCGATAAAGGCAGCAAATTTTCCTGAAGCATTATAAATTCCACAGGTTAACATTAAACTTTTAGCTATCCTAGCTAATTCTTTAGGAAGAACTTGCTCTTTCCGGATTGGATGGAACCCATCATAAGCAAGGACTAAGCCGATTAATGCAATGTCTTCGGTATTTACTTCGATTGAACAATGCTTCAAATAAACCTCTAATGCTAGTTCAACATCCCCTTCTAAAAAACCATTCTCTTTCAAATAATAAGCAATCGCTTTATTTCGATTGGCCGTTTGCCATTCTGACTGGAATACTTCCTCATTAAATGTTGGACGTTTTCCGATCATTTTCTCCATTAATAAACAGATCGGTTCTAATTTATCATGCACAGTAGCTCCCGGAAGAAGTGAAGAAACTGTAATGGCCCCAGTATTAATCATGGGATTAAAAGGCTTTCCAGGTTTATGCATTTCTAAACGAACAATGGAATTAAAGGGATCACCAGTTGGTTCTAAGTCTACTTTTTCTAATACATAAGGAATTCCATAGTGCAAGCACACTGCGATAAAGCTAATCACTTTGGAAATACTCTGCAAAGTAAACATAACATCCCAATCGCCAGACTTTATTATCGTCCCATCAGATCCTATTATGCAGATACCTAAATGAGATGGGTTTGCCTTTTCTAAAGCAGGAATGTACGCTGCATTTCTTCCTTCATAAGTAAAAGAACGATAATGTGAGACCCAATCATCTACTAAATTTATATATTGGTACTCTTTTTGAACTGTAGCATCCTTTTTGGTATTTCCCATTTTTCTCACACCTTGCTCTATAATATACTGTATATGTTTCCTTTCTTCTCCTGTTTTGATAACCTTTCTGCAATAAGATCAAATGGATTATTATTAATCACAATTATTCTAAACTTAGAGAACCGAATTGAACAATACTACAATCAAAATATGATTGTATCTACACTTCGATGTGATATCCGGAAGTCGCTTGAAAATTATTTAAATCGCTAGGGAATTTTATAATTTAATTAAACGTTTAATCAACAGTATTGTGGCCTTTTACATAATAAAATGCAATAATTTTTTCCAATTCTGGTTTTTCTAGAACAGTTTTTTGGTAAACAATTAAAAAAACAGCCGAAATCCACATCAGCTGTTTTTAATCGAAGAGATTATTTCGTTTTACTTAATAGATAGTTATCCGCATGCTCTAAATCTGCAAGAGAATCGATTTCAAACCAGTCATCGGAATTGATTTTTGAAATTTTGACATTCATCTTACTTAAATTAGCCTGAACAATGTTATCCCAATATAAATCTTCGTAATGGCCATTGCCTATGGCATCCTCTAAATTTTTCTTAATCAATAATCCATCTTGTTGTGTCCAGTATGACACACCGGCGATAATATAATCAGATCCATCGTCAATAACGATTTCATGAATTCTATCATCCTTATCAAATTTTAAGATCCACTCTTGTTTAAAATTCTGTTTGAATCCTGCGAAGTAGGTAGAGAACTCCATATCTGTTTTGAAAAAATTATGGGTCATAAAAACATCTGCTTCTGTCACATAAGCATCCTGTAAATAATCTCTAACAAGGTACACTGTATAGATATTATTATAGATATTGTATTTATTATTATGGACTAAGGTCACACCGTACGCTTCTTTTAGGTAGTCAAACTTTTCATGAAGATATCCAGTAACGACGATAATCTCATGAATCCCTTTTTCCTTTAAAAACTTAATTTGCCTTTCAATCATTGGTTCACCAGCGACTTTTACTAATGATTTTGGTGTATCGTTTGTCAAAGGTCGTAGTCTTGTTCCCATGCCTGCAGCTAGGATAATTGCTTTCATCTAAAGTCACCTTCTAAATATTGTTTATCAAAATCAATAAAATTTCATGCTTTATAGTTAAGAAAAGCGCAAGCGCCCGTTAAGCGACGTATGGACTGGAGCACTTTGACTTATCGTAGGGAAAAGGGCGAAGTACACTAGCCGCTGGGCGCTGGAGCTGGACAATTCTCAAAGTCGAAAAATTTATACTTTCTTATCTTTTAAGAAAAGCGCATGGCGCCTGGAGCTGGACATTTCTCGAAGTCCAATGGTATTAATTCTTATATTACCAGAAATAAAGAGTCATGGATTCATGACTCTTTATTTTTTAATTCGCTTTTTTCATGGCTTGCGGTTTTGATATTGGAAGATATTCGTCTTTTTTAATAATTCCATTTGCTCGATCCATTTTTTCTAATTCAAGAGCTTTTGGAACTGAAATCCAATAGGCAAGGATAATGGCAAGAATACCACCACTTAGTTTTCCAACCATAACCGGAAGAATCATGGAAGGCTGAAAGTTAGCAGTAAAGGCAAGATGATCTCCAAAAAGAAACGCAGATGTAACGGCGAAGGAAATGCATATAACCTTATCTTTCGGCCTCATATGCTTCACTAAATTAAACATCGCCAAAATATTGGCAGATGCAGCTAGTAAGCCTGCACTTCCTTCCGTGCTAAGACCCATTTTCCTTCCAATAACTTCTAGTGGCTTTGCTAAATATTTTCGAATCATGTACACCATAGGGAAAGCTCCTGATAGCATGATTCCAATATAACCAGCGATTTCTAATGCACGGAACTGATCCTCTGTATCAGCAATAATTGGGCTGAATCCCCATGCACCGAAAATTTTACTAAATACTCCTGTAAAATATTCAACAATGGAGAAAACCAGGACAAGCTTAATCCCTATATCCATTATTTTGCCAAACCACATAAATCCTTTAATCATTTTGTCTGGAATAAAGCGAAGACCCAATGCAATCAACACCACGACGATAATAAGAGGCGTTAAGTTCAACAGTAATGTCGAGAATTCTGGTCCAAACGTATAGGTTGATTTTGCACTTGTAGAAACATGATCTCGAACTTGGGTATTTGTTAATTTCATAATAAGACTACTGATAAAGACGCCAATTGGAACACTTAAAATACCGGACATAACACCTAAGGCCATATATTTATGATCACGTTTTTCTAACATGGCTAAACCGACTGGAATACTGAAAACAATTGTTGCACCAGCCATATAACCAACTGTCATAGCCATAATCCAGCTATCTCGCGAATGTGCTAGAACGTCGGCCAATTGATAGCCGCCCATATCTACAGCAATAAAGGTAGTCGCGGCGATGGATGGGTCAGCACCAATTGCTCCAAATACAGGTCCAAAGATATGTTTAATAAATAAGGATAAATACGGGACGGAAGCCATAATCCCTGCAACTGGGACAAAGATAGGTCCAATGGAATACAATCCTGACATGAACTCTTTTCCAATTCCATCTTCTTCATTACGAATTGCTGCGATTGCCCCGACTATTGCACAAGCCATTATTATGTAGATAACAATATTACCTATAATCGCCATTTTTTCACCGCTCATTCTATTCATTATTTTTCGAAAAATCGACTGGTGACTTATGCTCATACGTTAAGGTAGTTAGCTAAATTCTCTTTCCCTCTGTTATAGCGATCGAGTGAATAATCTTCTAGAAACGGATCTCCCATCGCTACCTTTGCAGCGCTCCACATACTCCAATACATATCTTGCATAATTTTATGAATTTCAATTTTTTTCCTATCTTCTATGGAAGGGTTGTTTCCAAAATACTTTTTGAAGAATAAATCTTCTTCGTCTTTTGAATAGCTGCATTCAAGGGAAACGGCTGCAACGTCAAACAGAATGTCGTAATTTCCGCTATATTCCCAATCAATTAGATAAAGAGTATTTTCACCGCTCTTAATAAAATTTTCTGGAAGACAGTCAAGGTGACATGGTACGGTATTGAGCCCAAGGTCATTTAATTCTTCTTGTAACGGCATAAACTTCTGTTTTATATCAAGATAATCACGGAATAATTTCCCGTTTGCTTCAAGTAATACTTTTTCATAGTATTCCGTTCCATCAAATGGATCAAAATCGACCATAAACTTTTGACCACTGGTATGAAGCGTTTTTAAAACATTTGCAATGAGCTCCATATTCCCTTCTCTTTTTGCAGTCGTTGGATTAAGTGTTTCTGCATCAGTGATAAACTCTGTAATTTTTAAACCCGTCATCTCATTAAAATAAATGGTTCGACTATCGAGACCTAGTTGAAGGGCAATCGATGAATTTACTTTTTCATTTTGCCGATTGATGGTCTTTTCTGTTCCCGTTCCAGGTACTCTAGCGACCAACTCGTTCGTAGAAATGCTAACTTTATAGTTGTTATTCGTTAGCCCACCAAGTTTTTCAATATTTTTAATAGAATCCGATTCCACTTCTAAAACTTCAGCAAGTAATTCTTGGACATATTTTTCCCTTACTTCTAGTTCTTTTCTCTTTAATTTTGGATAGATTAAATATCTAAGATTATTGTAGTGATCAATAGTATCGATTTCGCTCCAAATTAAATCATCAATTTTTTCAAAACCGATATTATGTCTATGAACTAAATTCAGTAGTGAATATTCGTAATTAAAATAAGGATTTTTATTGTGCTTGAAATTTTCTATCATATGACGGTAGGTTTCAATTGAAATTTTAGACAGGCCAATAAATTCTCCATCAATTTTATTCAGTTGATGGATATCTTTTGAAATTTGGCAAATGTAATGATCCCTGATTTCTACTAAAACCTCGTCACCTGAACCAGATTCATTGGTTAGGAGCATGGCGTTTCGGTTAGGATGATTAAGGAGATATGTTATGGCCCGTTCCTCAAACACGAGATCGCTTTCAATAAGGAGAAAATCATCCTTCATATGCTCAGACGCTAAGGCCAAAGAATGCATGGTTCCTGTCCATTTGTATTTCTCACAATATATTAAATGTAAATTTCTCTTTTTGGCGAGTTCTTCATAATATTCCTTTTTATAGCCGGTAATAATGGTGATATCATCAATACCATTTGCATTTAGAATCGTAATGATCCGTTCGATAATCGTACTTTCTTCAATCTCAAGAAATCCAATAGGTATATCAAAGGGCTTTCTTTCCCCTGCTGCTAAAATAACCGCTTGATTAGGTCGACTCACATTCATTAATCCCCTTTTCTTTCATTTTCATAACCAATAATGAACTGTCTCGTAGATTGCTTCTTGAATAATTTTTGTTACATATGTCAAAAATCTGATTCTCACTTCATTTCAAATCTTTATAAGCGTTACAATTTATTGTTCAAATTTTGAACGATATAAAAATATAATAATTACCTAAAGTTGTCAATAGTTTTTTTGAATATACACATAGATTTCTAATATGGTAACTGGATGAGATAAAATTCCTGAAGGCAGCCTTCGTTCTTTTTAAGAACGCTTCTTTCTTTTGGATATAGCTTAAATAAAGAATTATTTGACAGCTATTCCGGTGTCTGTTACAATAATTCCCAATAAAAGCATACAAATTCGTTGATGAGAAAAAGTATCGTTTCGTCTTGATCCACAGAGAGCTGACATTTTGGTGCAAGTCAGTGTTCGAGTGTTACGTGAAAATCCTCTCTGAGAAGTTAGGCTGAAATCTGTAGTAAGTCTAACCGGGCGTCTACCGTTAAAAGGAACACGTATGATTGTACGTTGCTAAGTGCTATTGAGCGGATCAATAGAATTAGGGTGGTATCGCGGTTAACCCCGTCCCTTTCCATGGGACGGGGTTTTTTGTATGTTTTTAACCATTTTTGAAAAGGAGCGATATCGATGAAAGTGAATGAAAGGAAGGAACCGGTTGTACAGCGTGAGGAGAATATCCGTCATTTTTGGACAGAAAATAATACATTTAAACAGTCTGTTCTATTAAGAAAAGGTAAGACACCTTTTGTTTTTTACGAAGGACCGCCAACTGCAAATGGTCTTCCCCATGTAGGTCATGCCTTTGGGCGAACAATCAAAGATGTGGTCGCGCGTTACAAAACCATGCAGGGATTTCATGTAGAAAGAAAGGCCGGCTGGGATACACATGGTCTGCCGGTCGAGCTAGGTGTTGAAAAACAGCTTGGGATATCTGGAAAACAAGAGATAGAACGGTTTGGTATCGGGCCTTTTATCAATAAATGTAAGGAGAGTGTGTTTACCTATGAGAAGAAGTGGCGCTCCTTTACAGAAGAGTTAGGTTATTGGGTAGATATGGACAGTCCATATATGACATTAAGCAATGAGTATATCGAAAGTGTATGGAACATATTAAGTAAAGTTCATAAAGATGGTCTGTTGTATAAAGGGCACCGTGTATCGCCATACTGCCCGAGCTGCCAAACTTCTTTAAGTTCGCATGAGGTTGCACAAGGCTATAAGGATGTAAAAGATCTATCGGCTACCGTAAAATTTAAACGGCTTGATGCGGACGAAGAATATTTCTTAGGGTGGACCACTACACCTTGGACATTGCCTGCAAACGTTGCACTCGCAATTAATCCAACTTTGACTTATGTCCGTGCCCAAAAAGACAATGTAGTGTATATTGTTGCAAAATCATTAGTAGAAAAAGTCCTTGGTGACCAGGTCATGGTGCTAAGTGAACATAGCGGCAGCGAATTTGCAGGAATACAGTATGCCGCACCATTCCATTATGTGGCTGTCGAGAAAGGACATCATGTTGTTTTGGCAGACTACGTCACTGAAGCGAGTGGAACAGGGATTGTTCATATTGCCCCAGCCTACGGTGAGGATGATTATAAAACAGTAAAGCAACATGATTTATCGTTTATCAATGTTGTTGATCAACAAGGACGGTATACAGCAGACGTTATCGAGCTTGCGGGGAGATTTGTCAAGGACTGTGACGTTGAAATTATTAAAATGCTTTCTGAACAAGGAACGCTTTTTCATAAAGAAAAATATGAGCACAGCTACCCGCATTGCTGGAGATGTGACTCGCCATTACTTTATTATGCAACGGATAGCTGGTTTATCAGGATGTCAGCCTTAAAGGAGCAGATGCTGGCGAACAATGACACCGTTACTTGGTATCCAGACCATATTAAAGAGGGACGGTTTGGGAATTTTCTTGAAAACCTCGTTGATTGGAATATAAGCAGAAATCGCTACTGGGGAACGCCTTTAAATGTTTGGATATGTACTGATTGTCATCATGAAGTGTCTCCTGGCAGTATCAAGGAACTGCAAACCCTAGCAGCAACGCCGGGATCAAATGAGATCGAGCTGCATAAGCCCTATATTGATGACGTACAGTGCAGCTGTCCGAAATGTAAAGGGATCATGCAACGAACACCCGAAGTCATTGATGTGTGGTTCGATAGTGGCTCGATGCCATTTGCACAGTACCACTATCCATTTGGAGATAAAGAAACATTCGCATCACAATTCCCTGCTGATGTCGTTATTGAAGGGATTGACCAAACAAGAGGCTTTTTCTACAGTCTGCTTGCTGTTTCCACCCTATTTACCGGTAAATCACCATACAAAAACGTTTTATCACTTGGACACGTACTTGATGAGCATGGTCACAAAATGTCTAAAAGCAAAGGCAATGCGTTAGATCCCGATGAACTCATAAAGGAATACGGTGCGGATGCGTTGCGCTGGGCCTTCTTAATCGATAGCTCGCCATGGAATCCAAAACGCTTTTCGAAAAAGATTGTCCAGGATGCAAAATCAAAATTGGTGGATACGCTTGATAATACGTATAAGTTCTATGCCATGTACGCGAAAATAGATGGTTTTGTCTATGATCCAAAACAGACTGGTACGAAAACACTCTTGGATGAATGGATCCTCTCACGACTAAATAGCACAGTCAAGCTGGTTGTAGACTATATGGACCGTTATCAATTTACGCAAGCAACACGTGAGATTGCAGCATTAGTCGATGAATTGAGCAATTGGTATGTCCGACGCTCAAGAAATCGATTTTGGGCATCCGGACTTTCAGATGATAAAAGAGGCGCTTATTCAACATTATTTGAAACACTTTCGACAATCAGCCGCTTGCTGGCTCCATTTGTTCCATATGTGGCAGAAGATATCCATTTGAAGTTGCATCAATATAGTGTTCATTTACAAGACTATCCTAAAGCTAACGACTCCATGATTCATCCTGATTTAGAGGAAGACATGCAAACAATCCTAAAAATAGTGGAGCTTGGCCGCAGTATTCGCAATTCTTCAGGCATGAAGGTGAAGCAGCCTTTGCAGCAAATGATTGTATGGCGTAATGATGGGAAACGGCTTTTACAGGCTTATACAAACATCATGAAAGAAGAGCTGAATGTTAAAAATGTTGTTTTTACAAGGGATTTATCACAATACGAAGCGACTGTCTTCAAATTAAATTTTAAAACGGCAGGTGCGGCGTTTGGCAAGCTGGCAAATACTGTGAAAGAATATGTTGATCAAATGCCAGAAAGTGAGAAAAAGTTATTATTAGAAGGTGGTCAACTTGAAATCGCTGTAAATGGACAAATGGTATCATTATTGAAGGAGCATATAAATGTCGAATATATCGTTTCATCTGGCTTCGAGATGGCGGGAGATCAACAATTAAAAGTACTATTAGATTTAAAACTCACACCTGTATTAGTGGAGGAAGGTCAAGTTAGAGAATTAATCAGGGCGGTTCAAGATACTCGAAAAAAATTAGATTTGCCTGTCGAGATGTATATATCGCTCGATTTTTCAACAACGGAAAGGAGTAAAGAAATCATTCAACGCTTTGAGGAACTGATCAAGGAGAATGTGCTTGTTCACCAGCTTAGCTTTAACACGCAAAACGATGGCGAACAGTTTTTTGAAGTAAAATTTGGAGATGAGATAGTAAAAGTCTCATTGAGGTATTAAATAATAGCATAAAAAAGAGGCACTGCAAACAGTTATATGTTGTGAACTGTTCGCAGTGCTTTTTTAACTCAAAAAACTTTGTACTTGATTAGGTACGTCTTTATTTAGTTCCAGTAATTTAATCAATCGTTTGATTAGTGTGATCTGACAGTCATGGCGACTCTTCTAGCGTTTTAATCAAACGTTTGATTAGTTTTTTTAACCAGACACTACCTTGACTCTAAAGATTTAATCAATCGTTTGGTTAGTTTTAGAATGCCAGATATACCAACACCTCCAGTGATTTAATTAAACTTTTGGTTAGTTTTTGGGGCGGTTCTTATGCCTCTTATAGTGAAGCAGGTGAACCGTCCCCCTGCTTCTCAATTTAGCTATTTTAAGGCAGCGCAATGAGTTGAGGTGAAAAATGAAGGCTGTCCTCAAAAATCGATTTTCATCGACTTCTGGGACAGCCCGGGTAGCGTCAGGAAAATGCGGATTTACAACGATAAGGAAATTCCAAATTAAAAAGCCCAACTTCTCTGCAAAACAAAATAGAGAAAGTGAGCTTTTCAGTTACTTCATTATTTTTATTTGAACTAATATAAAACTGCTAAGTTGATTTTTTAGCTCAGCTATTTATTGAATTCATTAACTGGAAGAAGTATTCAGGTTTATGAGTCTTATTTAGGTTATACCATGAATGTAATGTGTCGGGTGCAAATACATCTAATTTTTTCAGTACTTCCGTCGTAAATTCTAGAGGTGCTACTCCTGATGCAGTAATCAAATTCTCACCAGATACCGCAGGTCTCATCTCATAAAATTTTTCTCCTTTATAATTAGGACAGACCATTTTAATATACTCTAAGTCATTGCTTGTGTGTTTTCTAGAATCTAAGTATCCCATATTCGCAAGGGCCTCAGTTGCACCACAAATTGCAGCAACAATAGTACCAAGCTTTAAAGCTTCGCCAATTTTTTTTAAGATAGGTTGATGAATATCTTCTCTCCAAGTAGTACCTCCAGGTAAAATTAAAAGATCCTTACTTTCAAGTGTACATTCATCAGGGGAAATATCTGGTTTTATGCTCAGTCCTCCCATCGTAGTAATAATTTCTTTATTGGCTCCTACTGTAACTACTTTTAAAGGTGCTAAATCTTTTTTGAAATATCTTCCTGAGTTTAGTTCAGCAATTAAATATCCATATTCCCAGTCTGACATTGTATTAAAAACATAAAGATAAACTTTTTTTGTTTGCATCCAATAACACTCCAATCACAATTGATATAGCCTATTATAATATAACTTCCCTGACAGTTAACGTCAGGGAAGTTATCATACTTGATGAAATTTTATTAATTCCGACAGAACTTCAATAAGTCTTTTCTTAAGACTTATTGGCTCAATAACTTTAATAGATTTACCGTACGGTAAAAGTAAATAAGGTACATATGTATGTATCATATCTTTTTCAAGAAGAAAAACTGCTTGATTTGAAGTCCGTTCTTGTAAATAATGTCCTAAAAACCAATGTTGGCAAATATCACCCAACGTCCTTGTATTTCCATTAATAACTAAAGAAATAATCCCTTCCTTATCTTCTATAGTTGAAAGGAGGTTTTTCATAAAAAAGTCACGTGCTGAAAAATTTTCTGGCCGGTTAAACTTATTTTCGGTTAGCATTAGACTTTCAATTCGATCTACTCTAAAACTACGGATATCATTCCTAAGATGACAAAATCCAATCACATACCACTTATTATTCCAATAAATAATTCTGTACGGATCAACCAATCTATACTTTGATTGATCTTCGCCACTTTTATGGTAAAGAATTTTTAAAGAGTATCCGTCAGCTACGGCCTGCTCCAACTCCTTCAAGAAAGGTTCCATAGAGAGGGAACTTAATCTACTTATTACTTCAAGACTGGTCAAATGTTGGTTTATCTTTGTTTCCTGCTCTTGATTTGAATATTTGCTTAGCTTTGAAATAGCCCTATTTAGTGCTTCACCACCATAATATCCAGCTTCTTCTGCAAAAACAGCAGCATGATAAAGTGAAGTTTGCTCCTCAAAATCAAAAAAAAGAGGAGCCTTAATAAAATTGTTCAATAAAGTGTATCCACCGTTATGTCCTGGTTCTGAAATTATAGGTACGCCACTTGTTGAAATTGTATCAATATAACGATACACAGTCCTTATATTCATCTCTAACTTTTCTGAAATTTGTTTTGCAGTAATTTTTTCACCTGAACGAAGCATCCATAGAATTGCTAACATATTGTCAATTTTAGGCATATAATTCCACCTCTATATGAAATTTATTTTCTATTATATATTTCCGATTTTTGGTATAACTCATCAACTGTTCCTTTCCGATAGCTTTCTATATAATGAGGCCCTAGACACATTTGTAATTTCACAAATTTGATTTACAGTCATATCTCCCTCTTTATAAAGCTTTACTGCATAATTCATTCCTACATGATTTTTATGGTACTTCTTTAACCGACCTTTAAACTTTCCTTCTTTTTTAGCCAGTTCAATCCCTTCACGCTGCCGCATACGGATAAGATCACGTTCTAATTGGTTTACACCCGCCATAACCGTAATTAAGAATTGGCTGTAGGGATTATCTTCTGATAAATCTAGCCATGTATCTTTTAAGGATTTTAAATTTGCCTTTTTACTCCGTATGTTATCGATTAATTCAAATAAATCTTGTGTACTACGAGTAATCCGAGTTAAGTCCGTAACATAAATGATGTCACCTTCTTGTATATCCTCTAACATTTTTTGAAGTTGCTCACGATCTTTTGTTGCTCCGGAAACTTTTTCTTCAAAAATAATATCCATTCCGATTTCGTTCAGTTGCTGAAATTGCCTTGAAGGATTCTGGCTAGTTGAACTGACACGTATATAACCGATTTTTCGCAAAATATCACCTCATTTTTGAGACAAGTCTTATGAGACGCTCTTAACTATGATTTTATCAGTCTCCTACACTTGTATCAATAGAGTACACTCTATTGATATATAATTGAACTAATTAACTGAATAATTACAAAAATGAGATGATACTGTATGAAAATGGCAAGAGGTAGAGAATTGCTTACACCGGAACAGCGACAAGCCTTTATGCAAATTCCTGAAGATGAGTGGGTGCTAGGAACCTACTACACTTTTTCCAAACGAGATTTAGAGATTATAAATAAGCGAAGGAGAGAAGAAAACCGTTTAGGGTTCGCCGTTCAATTAGCCATTCTTCGGTATCCCGGTTGGCCATACACTCATATCAAAAGCATCCCAGATTCAGTCATACATTATATATCGAAACAAATCAGTTCTACTCCATCTTCACTTAGCCTTTATCCTCAAAGAGAAAATACACTTTGGGATCATTTGAAAGAAATTCGTAATGAATACGACTTTGTAAATTTTACTCTAAAAGAATATCGAATGACATTTAAGCACCTTCATCAATTAGCTTTGGAAAATGGTGATGCCATTCATCTACTACATGAATGCATAGATTTTTTTTAAAAAAACAAAATCATACTGCCAGCTATCACTACACTTGAAAGAATGGTGTGGGAGGCAAGAGCAATGGCTGAAAAGAAGCTATTTAATACGGTTAGTCAATCTCTGTCAAATACGCAAAAAGAAAAGCTTGAAGAGATCATTACTTCGTAGCATCCATCCGAATCCAATAAAACTATATTGGGGTGGTTAAAGGAACCACCTGGTCATCCTTCACCCGAAACATTTCTAAAATTAATAGAACGACTTGAATATATACGGGAAATGGAATTAGAAACGGTAAAGATTAGTCATTTGCATCGCAATCGCTTGTTACAGCTATCTCGCTTAGGTTCAAGATATGAGCCTTATGCATTCCGTGACTTTCAAGAAAATAAACGTTATTCGATATTAACCGTCTATTTATTACATCTTACTCAGGAGTTAACGGATAAAGCTTTTGAAATTCATGATAGACAAATACTCAGTCTGTTATCAAAAGGCCGCAAAGCTCAAGAGGAGATTCAGAAACAAAACGGTAAAAAGCTGAATGAGAAAGTTATACACTTTACGAACATCGGACAAGCTTTAATCAAAGCAAAGGAGGAAAAATTAGACGTTTTTGAGGTTTTAGAATCCGTTATTGAATGGAATTCTTTCGTCTCTTCGGTGGTAGAAGCTCAGGAGCTTGCACGTCCTGCCGACTATGATTATTTAGACTTACTACAAAAACGATTTTATACACTTAGAAAATATACGCCAACGCTCTTAAGGGTATTGGAATTTCATTCTACAACGGCAAATGAACCACTTTTACAAGCTGTGGAGATTATCCGAAGAATGAATGAATCTGGGAAGCGAAAAGTGCCTGATGAATCACCTGTGGACTTTATCTCGAAGCGTTGGAAAAAACACTTATATGGGGATGACGGTACAATTAATCGTCATTATTATGAAATGGCTGTTTTAACAGAACTAAGGGAACATGTTCGTGCTGGTGATGTATCCATTGTGGGCAGTAGACAATATAGAGATTTTGAAGAATATTTGTTTTCGGAAGATACTTGGAATCAAACGAAAGAGAATACGAGGTTATCAGTTAGTTTATCATACGAAGACTATTTGACAGAGAGAACCAGCAGCCTTAACGAAAGACTAAAGTGGTTGTCTGCCAATTTTAATAAATTAGATGGGATTTCTCTTGAAAAGGGAAAACTGTCAATTTCACGCTTAGAAAAGGATGCTCCAGAAGAAGCAAAGAAATTTAGTGCAAGTCTTTATCAAATGCTACCAAAATAAAATTAACCGATTTACTTATGGATGTTGCATATATAACAGGATTTCATGAGCAATTTACTCATGCTTCCAATAATCGAAAACCAGATAAAGAAGAAACAATTATTATCATGGCTGCCCTTTTAGGAATGGGAATGAATATTGGATTGAGTAAGATGGCTGAAGCCACACCAGGACTTACATATAAGCAACTAGCCAATGTGTCTCAATGGCGCATGTATGAAGACGCAATGAATAAAGTCCAAGCCGTATTAGTAAATTTTCATCACAAATTACAATTGCCTTCCTATTGGGGAGACGGTACAACTTCTTCGTCAGACGGAATGAGAATGCAGCTAGGTGTTTCATTACTACATGCAGATGCAAATCCACAATCCCTCCTGAATCTTTTACATCTCAGGTGGGATTTTTATAATAAACCTTTTTTCGAGAAATCCATACTAAGGGATAAAAAGTCCTAATTCAATAAGGGCTTTACATTGAAGATTTATATAAACAACGTGTACCCTTGAAAATGAGCCTCGCAACATGGAATTCTACAACCATTAGTTGCTATGAAGGCAACTAACAAACGCCTAAAGGCGCGCTCAAGTCTTTGTTATAGGAAAGATATCGTTGTCTCCCCAATAAAGAATATTACCCTACATTTAATACGTTAAATACTTTGTTTATTGAGTTGAGATATCAAGTATTCACTGTAGCTTTTCACTCCAATTTTCCTTCTTAGAGTACTTTAAATACTCCTAGTTTTCGTAGTATTGTTTTTTCGGGGGGATATGCAAAAATACCCTTGTATGGTATGGACTAGGATGTATAAAATCGTGCATAATCGATAAAAAAACACAAAAGAGCCAAACCCATGATTATACTGGGTTTGGCTCTTTTTCCTACTTCTTAAAACTGGCGTAATGTTAAGTGAATTTGTATAAGATATGCATAGAAGTTATTCTTATTAACCTTTCTTATTAGGTTCTTGAATTTGAAGCAGTTCTACAAAAACACTTAACATGTCCTGTATTTGAATTCGGTTGTCAACAAAATGTTGCAGATTAAATCCATTAAAAAGAGCCATGCTAGCCGTAGCTAAAGTTCTAGCATCCAATGGACTTCCGACAATACCTTCGTCCTTCATTTTCTGAAAAAAATGTGTAAGGAATGACCTCCATTCCTCCATCTGGAGAATAAGCTTTTCTTTTATCTGAGGTAATTCATTCGAAACCATACATCCTTGGAGAAGCATAGGAGAAGACCCCTTTTCATAAGCCTCATTCACCAAACGCATAGAGTATTCTTTAAATTTATTTAGCAAATCACAATCCTCTTGAGTAAGAATTTTCTTTAAATCTTCAAAATAAAAATCAATACCTTCTTTTATCAGTTTCAACAAAAACTCCTCTTTATTGGAAAAATGAGCATAGAAAGCCCCTTTAGAGTAACCAGCATGTTTTACAATTTGATCAATGCTTGTACTAGAATAGCCTTGCTTAGAAAACAATTCAATTCCTGATCGCATTAATTTGTTGATGGTTTCTTTTGATTGTTTCTGATGATGATTTAACATTATTAACACCTTTTTTCTTAAAATTCTAAATATTTATATTGATTATAACACACTCTCCATTATATAATAAAATTAAATACCGACTAGTAGGTATTTAATTTTATGAATAGGGAGTGGTTGAAGTGAAAAGGATTTAGGGTGTTTTTGCATAACGCCCCGAAAAAGTTTAATATGCTTTATCCCTTGAGCCACTTGAGTTTATGGAAAGCATTTCAAAAAGGCTTGATGACAGGGTTCTTGTTGTAGACCACAAAGTAAATGTGGAGAAAAATAAAACAACATTATGGTAAAGGTCTTTGGTAAGTGGGTTTGTATAGAGTATTCATTTCTAGATTCCTCATAAGGTTATAGCATTTTGACCGGTCTTCTCTTTTAGAGATTAGTTGCAAGTATTTTGTAACTTTTGCACTAGAACAAAAGAAACTGTTAAATATATCCATATATATATATTAAAAAGGGAACGTTCAATTCAAAACAGGAGAGAAGGAATGAGTATGAAAAAGTTGAAAATGAGTATCTTGGCATTGGTAGTTACGTTGTTGGTCCCTTCTTCTACATTTGCAAGCAGCATGGAAACTTTGGGTTCTGGGGAATGGGATTATCTAGGATATGATTATTTTAGAACACAAAGTAAGATTTTCTACTCAGGTGGAGGAGATTTTATGATTTGTCTTGACAGTTCTAGTCCAAAAGGTTATTACTATTTATTTGAAGAAGATCCGTTTAATGCAGACGATAAAGTAAAATCTGGCGTATACTTTGATAAAGGTAGTGCAGATGATTTTTATAATGTGGGTAATCTTCCCCACTGTCATATCTTCAAAGATATCAATGCTTGGGTCGATGGCAGTAATAATCAAGCTGAATTTTATGTGAAAAGAAACAATGATACTGGAGAGGCATTAGTAGGTGCCTATGATTGATTAGTAAAGGCCAAAATGAAGGATGGTAAAGATCGAACCGATAGGCTGCAGGGATGAAGTAATATGAAATTCCTATCAATACACCAAGTTAAAACTTATAAATAAACAACAAAAAAGGATCCTTCAAATAAATCGAAGATCCTTTTTTAATGCTGATAACATCGCTTATGTTGACTAGATATATATAACCTTTTAGGGTATTTTTGCACATCCCCCGAAAAGGAGGAATAAGGTTTTTTTCTCCCTAAATTCTCGAATAAAGGGAAACATCCCATGCCCATCAAGTTAAATTTTTATTGCACCCCCAGAACGAAATTTTTAGGCTTTCTTTTTATAAAGAAGCATATTTTATCGTTTTGGGGGTGACTTGTTTTCTTAGCTTGATGGCAATGGGGACAGCCCCTATAATTCTTATTTATTTAAATAAAAATGAAGTGGATATGTGCGATAGCTTGCTGTCGGCATTTTTTCAGTTGTGTAGAAGCCTGGAGCAGCTTGAATTAAATCAGGGATCCGGTTAACAATTGTTGCACATGTTAATTCTACCGTTGCCGGATTAGAGATTTTCACTAATGTTTCCGGCTCGCCTTGAATCACCCAATCATTACAATCCTTCTCACCTTCAGCATACACCTTACCGATACATTCACTTACAATTACCGGCCCTTGATGAGTTACAGTCGTTACCACAGCTGACATTCCTGTCGCATGACCAGCAGGAATTGTTTTCCCTAATGTTTCTGAATATAAATCTGTATCATGTGTCATTGGCACCAATTTCTGATCCTGAGATTTAATGGTCCAGCCAAATTGTGAGCATAACCATTCATTTGAATTTCTCATAAAGGATGGGAGATCATTATTGCTAGCAATTTCTTCGTCAAACTCTGCTAATGATAAGCCTGCTCCATGCACCTCGGCGAGAGCAATTCCGTAATGTTCGACATTATAGCTAGATTTACCCTCGATGCGAACAATATTATGAGTAGCACCAGCTAAAGTTGTGATTAAGTTGCCCCAGAAAACATCCTGATAGCCAGATCCTGTTAACGTACAATTATGCTCTTTGGCCAATCGGTCTAAACGATTCGTAATTTCAGGAGAAGTTGTCCATGGATAAAAAGCTTCTTCGCAAGTAGTAATGGCATTTACTCCATGACGAGCAGCTAATTCAAAAGCATCTAGCGTATCTGTCATTAAACTTTTTGTCATAATGATACATACATCTGCATCCGTTTCTTTGAATACTCGCTCAGCATCACTTCTAACAGGGATATTTAGCTTAACACCTAATCCAGCTACCTCACCAATATCCTTACCAATAAGAGCCGGATTTGCATCAATAGCTCCAACAATTTCTGCACCCTTTTCATACAGATAACGCAAGCTAACCATACCCATTTTTCCACAACCATATTGAATAACACGAACTTTTTCTAGCATCTTAATCCCTCCATTGTTTGCTCGGTATTTCACATGTCAATATGCATTTATAGAATTCTATAGTTATATCGTAAACCCTATTGTAACAATAGGGTCAAGTGTTGTTAGCGATTATTTTTACGGGAATTTGCAACTTCATAATCATATTGCGTTCAGCATGTGTCCACTCAGGAAGTTCAATAATAACCTCACAAATATAATCTCCTGCAATTTCTAGTTGGTTCTCCTCTATATAATCGATTAATTTAAATGCATAATCCTTCTCATTCGAAAATTTATCGCAATAAATCGTTACGTATTCTTGAGCGGGAATAATCTCAATCCCTTGTATTTCGGAAAAATGAGCATCAACAAGCATAAAAATTTCTGTAGATGTAAGCTTCCTTTGCTTAATCGTTTCCATACGTGTAATGGAGCCAACATTGCAAAAATACGAAGTTGGAAACTGATGAATTAGTGCCTGATTCCTTAACTCTCTTAAAATATATTCATAGGTTTCTAGATGGTCTTCATAAATATTTTTTTTACCGTCATAGCAATATATTTTTCTTTCAGGAAGAACATTTCGCTCAATTATGCCCATATTTTGAATTTGCATATATGTTTTATAGTTTTTAGATGCTACCTCTAGTGTTCTTTTCATTTGCGTCAGATCATTCATCTTTTGATCGATCAAATTAATTTGTTCATCTAGTAGCTTAGAAATAGACTTAGCATCCCCTTTAGTAAAAAACTCCAACATTTCTTGCAGTGTAAAACCCATATACTTTAGATACTTTATAAAATCAAGACTTGCGCACTGCTTAATACTGTAATATCGATAGTTTGTTATTGGATCAGTGTAGCTTGGTGATAGAAGCCCAATTTTATCATAATGATGTAAGGTTTGAACCGAAACATTATTCAGTTTTGCCATTTTCCCAATTGAAATCTTTTCTAGCATATTTAGGACCTCTTTTTATTGTTTTATCAAAACAAATATAAAGACTCTAGTAAGTAAATTCATAATGTACTAAACATGTACAGCTTTATTTTAATCCCTAATATTGTCTTAGTCGAATGATATTTCCTTTTTTAAACACTATAAAGCACCTACAAGTAATAATGTAGGTGCTCATATCACGACAATACTTCTTCATTTAGTCCCTGTAATTTTAATCAATCGTTTGTTTAGTTTTGAAATACAGATATACCAACGCCTCCAGCAGTTTAATCAAACGTTTGATTAGTTTTTATGGGAAAGTTCAGCCGGTGTGGATATTAATTCTCATTTAGATGAATCAACTAAATTATTATATTCTTCTTCAATCAAACGAACATCCAAGCGATCAAACAATGGTAAAACGGATTCAATTTTACCTGGGAGTTGTGATTGTTCATGCCATTCAACCGTTGAGACACCTAACATTTTTCGAATTTTCTCTGAGGAAAAAGGCAAAAACGGCTGAAGTATTTGCGCTAAATTAGAAATGATATACGTACAGGTTGCCAACGTAACATCGCCTTTAAGTGGGTTTTCCTTTACTTGAATCCAAGGCTGCTGTTCATCAAAATAACGGTTTGCACCACGAATATATTGGAAAATTTCCTCTAAAGCTTGTTTAAAATGCCCTTTTTCAATTAATTCTCCTGTTGTGGTGAATAGTTCGACCGTATTTTTCTTAATCTGAGTTTCTACTTCAACTTGCGGTATTCTGCCACCAAACGATTTTTCAATAAACTTTAACGTGCGATTAACGAAATTTCCATATGCCCCAAGCAGCTCACCATTGTGGCTATAAATAAATTCACGCCATGAGAAATCGGTATCGCGATTTTCTGGAGCATTGATTGTTAAGAAGTAGCGAATAGAATCTGGATCATATTTGCTTACCATGTATGGGACCCAGACCGCCCAATTTTGGCTCGTTGATAACTTTCTTTTCTCCAGTGTCAAATATTCATTCGAAATAATATGTGTCGGTAAAGCTTTGCTCTTAATCCCCATTAGGATAGCGGGCCAAATAACCGTATGGAATGGGATATTATCCTTCCCGTGTACATAATAAGAAACTGTATCTTCGTTCCATAACTGTTCAATACTTTCACCATTTTGTTTAGCCCATTCTATACTGGCCGTCAAATATCCCGAAACGGCTTCGATCCAAACATAAATTTTCTTCCCTTCAAACCCCGCAACAGGGACATCCACACCATTAGGCAAGTCTCGTGTAACGGCTCTATCTGGAACGCCTTCTTGCAAATATCTTTTCGTTAACGCCACAGCATTTTCCCGCCAGCGATGATCTACATCCGCTTCGTTGACGGAGTCCTCTAACTCCTGTTGAAATTGACTAAAGGCAAAATAAAAATGCTCCGTTTCCTTAATAATTGGCTCATTTCCGCAAATTTTACATCTTTTTTCAAGTAAATCAAGCGGGTCGAGAATTTTTGAACAATTATCACATTGATCTCCTCTCGCCTTTGCCCCACAATTAGGACAAATCCCCTCTACAAAACGATCCGGTAGAAACTGCTTGTCGTGATCACAAAACGCTTGCTCAATCTTTTTCGGATATAAATAACTATTTTCCAATAGTTTTAAAAAGATGTTTTGAACGGATTCATGATGATGTTCCGCATCCGTTCGTGTATAAAGATCGTAGGTGAAACCCAATTTTCTAAAACACTCAGTAAACTCCTCATGGTAACGGTTGGCGATTGTCTCTGTTGTTGTATGTTCTTGATTAGCCCGAATCGAGATAGGTGTTCCATTACAATCACTTCCTGAAACGTAAAGGACCTTTTCTCCCTTTTGCCTGTAATACCTTGCTAAAATGTCCCCTGGCAATAATGCCGCAATATGCCCTAGATGTAACGATCCATTAGCATATGGCCATGCCCCTCCAATTACGATTGTCATTTTGAATTCCTCCCAAAAATAAAATAAGAAAAGCGTAAGGCGCCCGCCTATCGGCGACAAGCACAAGACGGGCCGGCCGAAAGGTTGCTCTTTAACCTTTTGGACGGATTGGCTTGTGACCTCGAGCCGATGGCGCCTGGAGCTGGACATTTCTCGAAGTCCAATGATATAAATTCTGGAATAAAAAAAACGCCCTAATCATTACGATTAGGACGAGTATACCCGTGTTACCACCTACATTTACAAATAGCTCACACTATTTGCCTCTATCAGTACGTCTTTTTAAGAGATACTGCTGCTGTAATAACGAGTGCCATTCCCGTCGGAGCCTACTTGCCATAAGCGTTCGGTACGAAGCTCAAAGGTCATTTTCAAAAGGGCTCATTTACTTCATTTCCACCATCAGAAGCTCTCTATCAAACACTGCCCAATTTAATCTTCCTTCTCAAAGCCTTTAATTTCACAATTATATGAATAATTATATAGTATTTGAAAGAGGGAAGCAAAGGGACGGTTTTTATGCTTCGATTATTTAATCCTTTTCATCTTAACTATTCCAAAAACTATTGGAATAACAGTGCCAATAATCGTGATCGGTAAAAACCATATTCCAAACCTGACACCCCAGCCTAAAGCAATGGAAATAGATTCAAATAATATGAGTGAAAAGAGTATGAGACAGATATTTTTAATTTGATTAACAAGTTTTCGACTATTTAAATAAAACTGTTCAGCGTTTGATTCATTAAATCGTTTAGGATAATTATGTGCTTCAGGGAATTTTTCTAAAACGGTCATTATAAGAGCAAGGAATACCCCCACAACAGGTAATATAAATAATTCCGCTTTTGTTCCCCAACGGTCCACCTCACCTGCAGCATTGTAATGGGCAGGTACTTCTTCCGGAAGTGTTCTCCAAACATAAAGTAAAACAATGATCGATCCAAAAAAACATAAATATCCGATAAAATCCCAAATCCATTCACTCTTTGACTTTGGAATTTTTAATTTAGGCCTACCCCAATAAGTTGACATATTCATTTTCCTTCCTTAAACGGTTTTCTAGAACTAAATGTTTCTATCGTTATAAAACAACTTAATTATCAATATAATTCCATTATATATTATTTTTTACAGTAATAGGTGAATCTCCCGTTAATCCAACCTTTCTAAAACATACTGTGTTTCTTTCATATAGACGTAGAACGTTTCAATATCCCAGAAGAGCTTTAGATGGTGTAACACCGTACAGATTGTTAATAAAAAAAACGCCAACTTCTAAGAAGATTGACGTTTTTCATTTTATTATTTTTATATTGCCTCTTTTAATCTTTTTTCGAATAGAATTAATCATTAGGAATTTAAATAGTCGTCTTGTTGGGGGGAAAAGCAATAAAAAGCCGCTAATGTCGGTAATAAAACCCGGTAATAGCAAAAGGATTCCGCCAATCAATATACATATGCCATCTAATACAGCCTCACCTGGAATTTGACCACTTCTTAGCTGCTCCTGAGCCTTCCGAATCGTTTGCAAGCCTTCTCTTTTCGCTAAATACGCTCCAATTACGCCAGTCAAAATAATGAGGAGTATTGTTGGCCAAACTCCAATTGTTTTTCCAGAAAAGAGGAGTAAACCTATTTCTGCTGCAGGAATAGCAATAAACAAGATAATTAAATACCGCATAGAGAGATCTCCTTCTAATCAGTTTGATTTCATTATACAGGTATGATTGTTTAATTGAAAATTCCTTGATTATTAGTTAAAAATCCCTGCTCTCTGGGGTTTTCAATTATTCGATACAGTTCATTAAGCTTGTGGATTTGATACGTTGGAATAATTTCCATGTCATTTGTTTTTTTATCTGGGTTGAACCAACAGGTGTCTAGTCCCGCCTGATGTCCGCCTTTAATATCCGAGCTTAAGGAATCTCCAATAATTAGTGTTTGCTCCGCAGAAAAGTTAGGAATTCGCGCAAAGACATAATCAAAATACTCCTTCATTGGCTTTTGATAGCCTGTATCCTCGGAAACAAAAATACCTTTAAAGATTGGATGTAATCCTGAAGCACGCAAACGCTTATCTTGTGTCTTGGAAACCCCATTTGTCACAATATATAAGTCATATTGATTTTGCAGGTCATTTATTAATTCAAAGGCTCCATTCACAAGCTGGTGTCCATTTTCTAAATAACTTCGATAGCTTTTTTCCAATAATGCCCCATCTACTACTTGACCGTATTCCTTAAATAAAAGTGAAAAACGCGTATTGATTACCTCATCACGATCAATTTTTCCTTCTTCAAAAGACTTCCAGAGGCCATGATTGATCTTTTTATAATGGGATTCCATTTCAGTGGTTAAGGGCATACCTTTCTCCTCAAAAAGCATGCGCAGCGCTTCCTTTTCTGCTGCAGTAAAATCTAATAATGTATCATCTACATCAAATAATAAAGTCCGATATTTTTTCATGATACGCTCCCCATACCCTGCTTTTGTTTTACGGTATGAAACCGTGATAACTATTTTAATTCGTCTTAGCCAGCTCCTGGTTCTCACTTTTACCGCCTATTTTAAATACAATGATACCGCATACTATAACCAGTACACCGATCAATTGCTTAGAAGTAAAAGGAACTTTATCAAGTCCCAGCCAGCCAAGCGAATCCAACAATAGTGCTACCCCTAGTTGTGATGTCAATATAATGGAAATGGCATAGGTTGGACCCAGATGCCTTATCCCCTGCACCACACAGGTTACTACGCCTACTCCGATTATACCGGCGAACCAGTACCAAGGCTCCATGTTTTCCAGGTTAAATAAATATTTTCCTTCAAAAATTAATCCTATAATCAGTGAAGATAGAAAACCCAAGCCTAATACTAATGAAGTTGTTGTCCAAGTCCCTCCATGTTCATTAACCTTACTGTTAAAAATATTTTGCATACTTACAAGCGAACCAGCGATAATCGCAAATACTATTCCTAGAATCATATTTTACTCCCCTTTATCTAGTGCAGACTGGCATAATCCAATCAATGAGTTTATTCGTAGATATTATGACCTGCAATTGCACTTAATCCTTCCCTGTCCTTAACGAGGATAAAACCATTGTTCCGTTCAACTAGATCCTCTTTACAGAACTGCGCAATGATGCGATTTAGATGCCGATAACTGGTTCCAATTAAATTAGCTGCATCTTTTATACTGATGCTTAGTTGATCATTACATAATGAATCGGATTCATCAAAGGAGACAGACAAAAGATAACTAGCCAATCGCACTTCTACAGGATACATCAAATTGAAGCTCAAAGAAGTAGATTTAATGGTAAACTTATTTGTAATGATGTCTAACATAAATTGCAGCAGCGGCGAATAATCCTTACCGTAATTTTTTAACCACCGATAGTGTATACCGATCGTCACGACAGTCGATACGGCCTCAACCGTATTGATAAAATCAATACCCCGTACATATTCAACATCCCCAATCACTTCAAGAGGTGTTTTAAATGAGAGGATAAGTGTGTTGCCTTCTGGAGAGGTGGTATAGATTTTAATTTTTCCTTTAACGAGTACATATAGATACTGTGCAGGGTCACCTTGGGAACAAATTAGTTCCCCTTGCTCAAAGCTATAGAGCTCTAAATACGGCAGTAATTGTTCATTGAATATCGATTTAATTTGATAGGCCTGTAAATATTGATCTATTTGCTCCTGATCTTTCATTTTTTTCATGACCAATTTCTCCTCCAGCCTGGCACTGTCTCAATCTAGAATATTCGTACACTTAGAATTTTAGGATTACCACTCCGGCAATCATCATACCGATCCCGATGAACTGCGGCAGTCTCATCTTCTGTTTCACAACGCCAAACCATCCAGTACTATCTATAATAAATGTCAGACACAACTGGGCTATTAACATAGCAGATACGGTAAGCGTAACACCTGTATGCTGTATAGCGGTAACATTACTAAAAATAATAACCGCCCCTAAGGCCCCGCCAGTCAAATATAACGGTTTCACTTGCTTAATCCTTTGCCATTTTCCGTCTCGGAAAAACATTAAAATAATTAAAGCCAATAAGAATCCGGTTAAATGGGTAATCACCGCTGCCTGCCAAGTACCAATATCTTGGCTAATCCTGGTAATCACTACACCTTGCAGGGTAATAAATGCCCCGCCTAAAAATGCAAATAAACTCCCTTTCACAGGTTCTCCTCCTAGTTTAGATCTCTCTTTTATTAAAAGATATAAACATAATTTAAGGAAGGACATATGTCCTTAACCTAAAGAAAACTCGCCGATTGGCGAGCCCCTAAGGGTGAAGACAGAGGCGTAGTTGCACTAATGTGTTAGGAAAGTATAAATTTGAAAAATTTATACTTTCCTATTAGCCAAAAAAAAGGTCAGTCCCGCGCCGCTTTCATGCAGCAGAGGACTGACTTCGAAATTCGCAATTCCATTTAATCAATCGACTAATTCGTTAACACTTTTCGGTTATACTATTTTTATTCAATTTCAATTTCTTTTCTGCGTCCCATATACCACGTGTAAAACGATCCAGCAAATTCTACTGGCACATCCTTAATCCCATTATGCTGTATCGGTTTAGCTCGATTAATCGTCTCTAATGAGGCAAGGCCAAACCACTTTTGAAAAATATTTCGGGTTACTTTTATTTCAATCACTTTATCTCGTTTGGAAACAAATAAAGACGTGGTCAGACTGCCTGTTTTGAGTTGAATAAAACGATTATTCAAAATATATTCAGTATGTACGAACTCTAACCATCTTGCTGCAACGATCACTATTAATAGAGCAGCCGATATCATCCACCATGCTTGCTCCATTCCTAGAACAGCTGGCTTAAAATAAAACAGAGCAGCCGTTGCTATCATCCATATCCAACTTGGGCTAAACACGCGGACCCATAAGGATTTTTTAGGGAGCCGCTTCATCTTTTGTGTAACTTCATAAGCCGGTAAAATTTCCGATATCATTTCATATGCACGACCGACAGGAAGGAAAGGATAGAGTGAATTAATTTCAAGTGTCTCTTCCCCTAAACTTAAGCTCCCGGCACTAGTCAGCTTCACTTCAGCAAAGCCAAGCAATCTTTTCAGAATGGACTGTTTTATTTCAATTGCTTGGACTTTTTCTTTTGCAATGGAAAAGGCCGTTTCATCGAGGACGCCTTTTGTAATGTAAATGCGATCTTGGTCGGAGGAAATTTCATACTTTCCATATTTTAAAAATGTCCGCGCGATTCCGAAACCAACAGAAGCTATAATGAGAACAATGACGATGGTTGTAACAATCCACCAAGAACCGATGATAGAGAAAAAAATCCCCTTTGTTTCTTCCACCACATGAAAGATATCATCCACTTTGGAATAAAAAGAAAGCAGTAAAGGGATGAAGAGGAGAAAGCTTAAAGAAGTGAAGCTGGCTTTTAAGATATCCTTTTTCATTGGCTTAAAATGAATGGTTCGGTTGGAATCTTCTTTTCCCACAGCCATTTCCGAAGGATTCAGATTCATAGCATCTTCGCGTGAGGCACTTGCTATAAATTCTTCCATACGCTCTGCTTCTTTTTTGGAAATTACTTCGTATTTAACAGCGGCTTCTTCACCTGACATTCCTGTTTCAAAGCTGATGGAAGTCACATTAAACATCCGATGAAATAGAGAAGTATGACTATTAACATTTTGAATTTTTGAAAATGGAATAGTCCGCTCCGATTTGCTGAAAATTCCTTTGTAAAGATAAAAGCACCGATCATCGAGCGCATATTTATGGGTGAACCATTCTAAAATAATGTAAATAACCGATACTCCACAAACTATAGTAAAAAGCAGCTTGCCATATGTAATGAAGAGTGATTGTGAACCTGCCTTGATTACAAACAAAAAAATAAAAATGAAAAAAATGTTCTTTAGCAGCTTCCATAGATCAAAAAGCATGAGAAGTGGGTGGTACCGTTTTACTTTTGTCATGACTCCACTTCCTTAATTTTTGCATAATGAGCAATTTGGTTCCTTAACTCAATGGCAATCTCTTTCGGCAGGGCAGGTATAGTGTGCGAGGAGCCCATCGTTTCAATGGAAACAGAGAAAAGCCCATATTTTCTGAGCAGCGGCCCTTGTTTGGTTGCTACTGATTGTATTTTAGTCATTGGGACAAGTTGATGCGTTTCATTTACTACACCTGATTTTAATTGCAAAAACTCTTCATCGACATCATAACGCCAATTTTTATAAAGTAAAAACGGACTAATCCATGACCAGACTGCACCTAACACAGCGATTGGGAGCAGTCCCTTTATAATCCAGCCAATCCATTCTTTCCATGAAAAACGATAGTCCAGATAGAGTAAAATACCAAGGATAATGAATCCAATTATATTCATAATCGTTTCACTTATAATCCATACTTTCACCGCATCCTTAGATAATCGTTTTTGAGGTTCATTCATTTGAGAATACATAAAAATCACCTTCTGTCTTTCGATGACGAAATGTTTAGTTAGACATTGATCTATTCATCTAGAAATATGTCTTCGAGCGATGGTTCTTCCACTTCAACACGAAGGACATCTGCCCTGCATTGCTGAAACGCTCGAATTATTTCAGCAATTTTTTTCTCTTCTTTTACAGTGATAGTTAAATAGGGATCTTTCATTTCTATATCTGTTCCAACTGACTCGAGCCACTGATGTAAGTTCATTTGTTCCGATTTCGGTACAGGCGAATGCTTGATCTTAACATTGATGGTCGACCGATAGAAGGATCTAAGTTCATCCATTGTGCCGCTATTGACAATCTGTCCTTCTTTCATAATCGCAATTCGGGTACACAGCTTCTCTACTTCAGCCAGATTATGGGATGTCATAAATATCGTCTTCCCTCTTTTTTGCTGCCCGCGAATTAGCTTATGGATATGAATCGCAGATTCTGCATCTAAACCGGAAGTGGGTTCATCAAGGAAAATGAGCTCAGGATCATGGATGATGGCTAGCGCAATCCCTAATTTCTTTTTCATTCCAAATGAGAATTTAGCTACTTTTTTTCGAGCATCCGATTCCAGCCCCACTAACTTTAGAACCTCCAAACACCATTCCTTTCCGGCCGCCTTTCCTGACAAAGCCGAAAGATATTTTAAATGCTCCATTGCGGTTAAAGAAGTATATAAAGTGGAGTAATCCGGCATTACCCCAACTCGTTTCTTTACTTGATCATTGGGACCTTTAACACTTAACAGTGAGTATGTGCCAGAACTTGGTTGAATAATGCCGGTCAACATGTTAATAAAAGTGGATTTACCTGCTCCATTACGACCTAAGAATCCAAAGATTTCTCCTTTTTCTACGATAAGATCAATTCCTTTTACGATTGGCACTGATCCATACGATTTCTTCAGTTGTGTTGTTTCGATGGCGATCATCAGCATTCCCTCCTTTTAAAAATGAAATTGGCGAAAAAGAGCATGATACCTGACAATATAAAAATCACTAAAAAAGAAAAGTCTTCTCGCTCCAAATAATAAAAGGGGGTAAAAAACTTCGTCCAGCTTACCCAGACATTTGATGTAAACACAACCCAAAATCCTAAAATCGGAAATGCCAATCCAAACACAATTCCCAAAAACATCGTAAACCCAGGCTTAGGAATTAGAACAGAAAGCAGGATAGTGAAGGATATTTGAATGGTTACTAAACTTATAGTCTGAGAGAAAATGAAAAAATCGATCTTCTGTGCAAAAATACTGATAAGCAAGAAGGAAACCGTCAAACAAATAAACCAAAACATCCAAATACCGAAAAACTTCCCAAGTAAAATGGAGGTTCTTGACGTTCTTGTTACTAAAAATCGCATCGTGCGTTCGTGTGTCTCTTGGTTAATTGTATCATGGGAGAGTCCTGCTATAAATAATTGGCCTAGGAGAAACAACAATCCCAAAAGACCAACCGTATGAATATTTTCAGCTTCTTTTGCTGAAAGATTAATCCCCGACATTAAAAAATCAGCGAACTTTGCTGAATAATAGGAGGTAAGCAATAAAATTGCAATGACTATACATGATTTAATCCCTTTGAATAGGCCTATAAATTCCCTTTTACCGATTACATACATACTTGAATTCCCCTTTCTACTTTCATTCTACTATTAATCTCCTTTAACGATTTACCATCATTATAGGTTTCCTTTCTTAAGCCACTCGAAAATCCACCTTAATTTTTCCTTAATTCCTAGATTTTTGACAGCTGAATGATATGATAATTTATAGATTGAAATAGGATAGGAGTTTCTTTATGCACGAACCACAATTATTAATTGTCGATGATGAGAAAGCTATTTTACATATGTTAACAACGATTTTAAAAAAAGAAGCATTTAACTTTATTGATACGGCAGGTACAGCTGAGGAGGCGCTTGCCTTATGTCAAGTGAAACGATATGACTTAATCCTTTTGGATGTGATGCTTCCAAATCGCAGCGGTTTTGAAATTTGCCCCCTCATTAGGGAAACGACCGATGCCCCTATATTCTTTCTGACAGCTCGGTCTACAGATTTAGATAAACTTTCAGGCTTTGCATTAGGCGCAGATGATTATATCACAAAACCCTTCAATCCCCTTGAAGTCGTTGCAAGGATTAAAGCCCATTTACGCCGTCACACTGGAAAAATCACAAATACTTCTAAAACGTTTTACCAATTTGGACCCCTCCATGTAAACACACTCTCTGGGGAAGTGAGCGTAAATGGAAGGAAAGTAGAATTACCAGCACAGGTCTATCAGCTCCTTCTTTTCTTCTGTAAACATCCAAATCAGCTATTTAGTAAAAACCAGCTTTATGAGAAAGTGTGGGGCGAGGAGTTTCTAGGTGAGGATAATACTGTTATGGTCCATATTAGAAAGCTTCGGGAAAAAATCGAGGACAATCCTAGTAAGCCGCGTCATATTGTTACCGTAAGAGGGCTTGGCTATAAATTTGTACCTGATGGTGGCAGCCATGAACATCCATAAACGTTTTATTGTTCAATTTTTTATCCAGTTAATCCTTGTTTTTATCCTATTTTTCTTTCTATTAATCTTCATTTGGGGAATCATTGGCCTTTCGATTATGAATAATGAGGTTACCCAGGATCTATCTAAGGCAGATGACTCTTTTTTTTCTAATAGGATTACGATTCATGAAAATAAAGCAACATTTGATAATGAATTAAAACAGCTCGCAGCGAACCAAAACGGATGGCTCCTTGTCCTAACTCAAAAAGGCAATGTCATCGGATCCTACCATGCACCTGAACAAGTCCCGACCCAGTTTACACAAAGTGAGGTGGCTGCTTTACTGCTGCAAGATAGCTCCGCCCCTGAAGAATACACGCATTGGCTGTTAAAAGAAAAATATCCTCAGCAATACTTGATTTTATTCGGAAGAAAGATTACGGAAACTAGATTATTAAACGAAATTAAGGCAAATATCGATTGGAAAAATCATCAACTTCATCTTACCGCTGCCACTTTTCAACAAATGAACGAAGAAAATGGCTGGGCACAATTGATTGATCCATCTGGAAAAGTAGTAGACCAATACGGTACGCATAAGGAACCCATTACATACTCAATTCAGGAGCTTCACAGCTTATCAAAGAATAAACACGACTCCATTGCCGCTTACTTTGATGCAAAGTCAAAACAAACAATCTTTGTTGGTGTACATGATTCAAATTCAGCCCCAAATCTTGAAGTAAGCTTGGCTAAAACGATGAATAAAGGTTTCGTCGTCATCCCAGTATTATTATTTCTGCTATTGTTGATGGGTACATTTTGGTATGCACGTAAATTCGGGGTTCCACTGATTATGATGATGAAATGGATTCAAAATCTTGGCAGTGGTTTATTTGAGCAGCCGTATGATCTCCATCAACGCCCAATGATGTTAAATAAAAAGGGGAAACTAAAAAGGAAGTATCGTTTGTATAAGGATCTAATTGAAACCCTTTCACAATTAACAGAGATACTAAAACAAAACGAAGTACAACGGCGGAAAATGAAGCAAACCCGAGAAGAATGGATTAGCGGTCTTTCACATGACTTAAAAACGCCGCTTTCCTCTATTTCCGGTTATGCGCAAATGCTTGAATCCGAAAATTATTCCTGGACAGAGGCAGAGACAAGGGAATTCGCGGGAATCATAACGGAAAAATCAGCATATATGATGAACTTACTTGAGGACTTAACATTAACCTATCGCTTAAAAAATCAGGCTCTGCCAATTGCAAAAGAACAGGTAGACATAAATGAATTCATCCGTCTAACTATTATTCATTTCATCAATGATCCAACTAATAATGATAAGGAATTTCTCTTCAAGCCACATAATGGAACTATTGTCGCATCGATTGATCCCAAATGGTTTCAACGGATTATTGATAACCTGCTAGCGAATGCCGTCAAATATAATCCTTCTGGTACGAAGATTACGGTAACAATTTCATCTATTGAACAACATCTTATGATGATTACCATTGAGGATGATGGCATCGGCATGGACAATGAAACACTCAATAAACTCTTCCACCGCTACTACCGGGGCACTAATACAAGCGACTCCGGCAGCGGAACTGGACTTGGAATGGCCATCACCAAACAATTGGTACATCTGCACGAAGGATCCATCAATGTAAAAAGCGCGCCTCAAAAAGGCACAACCGTTCGAATTATCCTTCCCCTATTAATAGAGGAAATGTAAGCAGGGGACGGTTCTTATGCTTCAATAAAATAAAGCATAAGAACCGTCCCCTTGCTTCAAAAATCATATTCTGCTTCTTTCGCTTCACGAATACTCGTATAGGTGTCCGTTAGTACTACTGTATCTTCGACCAAACGCTCGATTCTGAATAATACATCATCATTTGTAATTTCTTTTCGATAAAAATCCTTTTCTTCGATAAATACATATGTCTGAACGATCTGTGCTTTCATATAAGCCAAAATTGGTTTTAATTGTTGTTCTACCACTAAGTAATGCTTGGGTGTACCAGCTGTCACAAGCATACTTACCACTTTATCGCGAAATGCATTTACTGGCAGTAAATCAAATATATTCTTCAATGTACCTGGAATCGATGCTTGGAACACGGGGGTACCAATAATGATGGCATCAGCTGCCATGATGGATTCTGTCACATACTTTGTATCGCCCTCATATTCCCAATAGTTACGCCCATCACTAAACTGAACATCAAATTCTGCAAGATCAATTAGGGTAATTTCTGCATCCGGATATTTTTCTTTTGCTGATTTTAATGTGTAGTCCATCGCTGTTCTCGTTTTCGAACCAACCTTCGATCCTGATAAGCCGACTATTTTCATTTTACATACCCCCTAATTTTTAGCTGTAAATTCTCTTACTGCAGGTAAAATTTCTGTAGCAATCAATTCGATGTTTTTCACAATTTTATCGAATGGTACGCCGCCAAAGTCAATTTGTGCCATGAATCTCTGTTGACCGTATAGTTCATATTGGTAGAGCATTTTTTCAATTATTTGCTGCGGGCTGCCTATCATTAACGCATCACGATAGTCAATGGCTTGGGCAAATTGCTGTTTTGGATAGCCGCCGCCTCGTAAAGCCTGCATACCGGTATTCAGATGTGGATAATATTCACGAAGAGCATCCTGTGAATTTTCTGCTGTGTTAAATAAGCTTGTTGTAGCAATTGGCATTGCTGCTGGGTCAAAACCACTTCGTTCTAATGCCTCACGATATGCATCTACAGCTACTTTAAAATTAATCGCTGGTCCGCCTAGTGTCGTCAGCATCATGGGTACACCGGCATATCCTGCTTTAATGGCACTCGCTGGCGGACCGCCTACAGCACGCCAAATCGGTATATGACCATTTTTAGGCTGTGGAAGAATAGATGCATTTTCCAGTGGTGCCCGGAATTGACCTTCCCATGTCACCCTTTCTTCGGCATTTAAATTCAGCAGAAGCTCCATTTTTTCTTCAAATAATTCTCCATAATCATGTACATCATAGCCAAGCAAGCTATACGCCCCAACTCGTGACCCGCGCCCAGCAACAATTTCAGCCCGACCGTTTGAAATTAAATCGAGTGTCGCAAAATCTTCATACACACGAACGGGGTCTGATGTACTTAACACCGTTGCCGAGCTGGCAATTTTAATCTTTTTTGTCGCTTGGGCAATCGCTCCTAAAATGACCGTATGCGCTTGGGTTGTAAAATACGTTTGATGACTTTCACCAACGGCAAAAACATCAAGTCCCGCCTCATCTGCCAGCTTACTTGCCTCAATTAATTCCTGGATTCGTTGTTCAGCGCTAATCCGGCTGCCTGTTAATGGGTTTGGTATATGATCACCAATCGAATATAAACCGAATTCAATGCCTTTATTTTTATCAATACGGTATTGTTCCATGTTTATTCTCTCCCTTCTAATCAATTGGTGTTAGCTTTGCTTCAATTTCTGCACGTTTTCCTTCTAAAAATGGCGGTAAATCTAATTCTTTTCCTAACGCATTAACTGTTGAATCGGCAGTAAATCCTGGTCCGTCCGTAGCCATTTCAAATAAAATTCCATTCGAATCACGAAAATATAAGCTTTGGAAGTAGTAGCGATCGACAATGCCTGATGAATAGAAGCCACGCTCTTTCACCATTTCATCCCAATAGCGCAACTCTTCCTCGTTTTTCACACGAATCGCCAGATGATGAATACTGCCCCGGCCTGGCTTTTCACTCGGTCCCTCCTGCTGCTTCAGGACAATTTCACCAAATGCCTGCCCTGCAACAGATTGAAAAATGGCCTCATTTTCCGAACGGACCACCTCTACATAGCCCAGCATATCCTTTAATGTTCTAGCCGTTCGTGCCAAATAGCGGACTGTTATTTCCACCGTTCCCATTCCTAAAATTCGATGCTTTTGCTCCACGATGGAATCTTCCCAAGCCGACCAGTATTCTGGTGTCTCTTCGCCATTATTATTTAACAGAATCATTCGTAAACCCTCTGTATCCTCAAAATGTAAAGCATCCCGACCTGCATACGTTGTAATTTCTCCATGCTTAATATCTAATAGCTCAAAGCGCTTTTTCCAATATTCCAAGCTTTCGAATGATGGCACTAGTAAGCCAATTTGTGTAATCGCATTGGTTCCGCGAATCGTTCTTCCAGCCATCGGCATTTCAAAAAAGGTTAGCTCTGTGCCGGCGCTTCCTGTTAAATCTCCGTAAAACAAATGATACATCGAAGGATTATCTTGGTTGACAGTCTTTTTAACTCGCCTTAGACCTAATACTTTTTGATAAAACCGATTATTCATTTGTGCGTTTTTTGTAAGCATCGAAATATGATGATGTCCCGGAATGGTATACATCGTGATTCCTCCTTTTCTAACTTGACTAATCAAGTGATGGTGTAAAGAAAACTCTCCGATTGGCGAGCCGTTAGGCGATGACAGAGGAGTAGTTGCCCTATGCCTGATAGGAAAGTTATACTTTCCTACCGGCGAAAAAAAATTACTCAGACAGTAATTCTTTTTTTTGGCTATGTTTATGGACACGTGTCATCAGCGTGTACAATGTTTTTAGTTCTTCTTTATTTAATACATCCTCAAAAAATGACGTTTGAAACGCAAGTTGAGCCGGCATGGCCTCTTCTAAAATCGCTTCACCCTTCTCAGTTAAGCTAATCGTTTTCGTTTTCCAATCTTGCTTGCGTACAATATAGCCTTCTTTCTCAAGCCGGGAAACCATACGGGAAATACCACCTTGCGTAACTGTTACTTTTTCAGCTAACTCCATTTGCGTGAGTGGCTGATATACATGAATTTGCATAAGCACATCAAATTGTGCAGTTGTTAAATTAAATTGCTTTAAAAAATCGTTCGACAGCTGGTTACTGAGGTTTGTAAAACGCATTAAACGTAACCAAATTAACGACCCTTGCGTATTATTTTGCATTTAGTTTCCCTCCTCGTTGCTAACCACACTATCACTTTACCAATCAAGTGATAAGAAATCAAGCAAAATATCTCAAATTCGAAATATTAGACCCGTCCTATGTACTCTTCTTTTTTACAAATCCCTGTTAAAAATTGGGGGGATTTTTGATGAAAATTCCTGCATTGTACAGAAGAAAACTAACCGATACTAACCTAAAAGATGCTAATAGAAGGATGTTCATATTTAAAAAAATATTATTGATTGGAGTTGTTGACATGTGAACGGAACAAATTGCGACTTTTCACCAATGAAACAGCAATTATCAGAAGGAATACAGCACATCACTGATGAACTTCAACATAGCTTAGATACATTAGATAACGAAAACTATTGTCTATTAGCTAAACTGGAGGAAATCAAAGATAAATTTATTCAAATGGAAGCAGTCGCTTCTTCCTTTTATTTAAACTGTTATTTATCAGCTTTTACAAATAAATATGTAGACCTATCCATCTGTGTTCAACGGCTGTCTGATCGCCGTCATGGTGCGTTGATCGTGGTGCAACGACGTGATCCTCTCGATTCCTTCATCCAAAAAGGAACAGCCATAGGAGCTACTTTAACCCCTGCATTGTTAGAGGCCATCTTTTACCCTGGAAACCCTCTTCATGATGGAGCCGTGATGATTTGTGGTAATCAAATCGTTTCAGCAGCAAATGTTCTTCCCTTAACAACTGCTGTAATAATTGGGAAAAAGCTTGGCACCCGGCACCGTGCCGCACTAGGTTTAACAGAGCAAAGTGATGCTCTTGTACTGGTTGTTTCAGAAGAGACAGGCAGAGTTTCCTTTGCAATAGATGGAAAACTTCATCCTATTTCCACTTCTCAATCACTTCACTAAGCTACATATATAACTAAAACCATTCTCTTATAAGAGGATGGTTTTACACTTGTAACAAGCCTTTATCACTTTTTAGATTAACGGAGTGCCTCCGCGATTTTTCATTATGTCAGTAATATAGGAAGCTGGCAATCCCTTTTGTATCAGCTGCTTCATCGTTGTTAAGTATGGATTAATGTGCTTAAAATATTTTTTATAGGATGCGCATAGGTAATTTAATCCTGGTTCGCTTTGATCTGAAATGTTTCCATCCACTTTTTACAGTATTGAAGCTGAATCAACCATTGAAAAAGGCACATAATAATCGAATACCAATCAACGAAAGGAGATCTGTATGAGAAAAATTCTACTTTGTTTTTTTGCGTTATCGTTATTTGGAAATCTTGATCTATTTGGTTTTCAACAAAAGGTTGTAGTTGCACAAACGGTATCACTTACATCGCCTGGAATGAAGGTGGAACAAAAAAATACTGCATTGGTGATTACAGATCCGCAAAATGACTTTTTAAGCCCAAAAGGCGTAGCATGGAATTTAGTTAAAGACAGCGTAGCTAAAAATCATACGATAGAGAACATTGAATTATTATTAAAAACAGCAAAGAAAAATAAGTTTAAAGTGTTTGTGTCCCCACATTACTATTATCCCTATGATCAAAAATGGATGTTTGGGGGAGCTATGGAGCATTCGATGCACGATCTCAAAATGTATCAACGAAAAGGTCCATTATCGCTTAAAGGCTTCGAAGGTTCAGGTGCCGACTTTTTGGATAAATATAAGCCCTATATTAATGATGGTCAAACCGTCATAACAAGTCCGCATAAAATTTACGGACCCGAGGCCAATGATTTGGTTTTACAGCTGCGAAAACAGGGAATTTCCCGTGTCATTCTTGCTGGTATGTCTGGGAACCTGTGCGTTGAATCTCATATGCGTGAGCTACTTGAACAAGGTTTTGAAGTAGCAGTTGTTCATGATGCCACAGCTGCTGCAAAAATGAACGACTTGGATGGGGATATGGCTGCTAAAATAAATTTCCGTATGATTGCTAGTGCATCATGGACTACAAATGAGGTTATAGATAAAATGAAATCAATTCATAGATAAAAGCCTCCGGTTTTGGAGGCTTCAATTTGAAGGGTGGAAATTTTATACAAATAATAAATTTTGAAATAACGACTTTAATTTATCAAAGAAATAACCTCTAAACTAAACTGCCCTATTACAGTTTGAAATTCAACAATATATTAATCACCAAATGCAAAGATCAGTTCAAGCTCGCAAACCAATTCGCCATCAACAGTAGCGATACCTTTCCCTTTCCCTATAGGACCTTTTAGACGCGTGATTTCAACCTCGAGATGAAGTTCATCTCCTGGTCTAACTTGCTGTTTAAAACGACAATTATCTATACCCGCTAAAAGCCCTAATCGTCCTTGATTTCCTTCTTTAGTTAGCATCACAACTGCACTTACTTGAGCTAAAGCCTCTACTATTAATGCGCCTGGCATAACTGGAAAATTAGGAAAGTGTCCATTAAAAAAACCTTCATTTGCCGTCACATTTTTAATACCAACTGCTCTTTTTCCCTCTTCTATTTCCAGAATCCTATCTATTAAAAGAAATGGATAGCGATGTCTAATTATTTCTCTAATTTTTTGAGTATCAAACAAAATTAAGGCCTCCATTATCAATACTATATTTTAATTTTTTGTATTCCAAGTTAAAACAAGGCCTAAATGTGTAAGTCCTCCTCCGAAGCCATAGAGCAATAAAGTATCTCCATTTTGGACTTTACCTTCTTCGATTCCTAGATTTAGTGCTAGTGGAATAGAAGCAGATGAGGTATTCCCAAAATATTTCATACTAGTTAATGTTTTTTCTATGGGAAATCCCGATTTTTCACATATGGATTCAACCATTCTTAGATTCGCACTATGTGGTATAAACCAGTTAATATCCTCTATATTTAATTCTGTCTTAAGTAATAATTCTTGTATTCCTATTGGTAATGTACGGGCTGCCCATTTGTATACTTCTCTTCCATTCTGAACCATCTTTCCAGATGTATTTAATGGTTTATCATCCATTGTAGTTGCAAAGGTTGTTCTATATACATGAATACCACCTTCTCCATTAGTTCCCATATGGCTTGCCAAGAAACTAGGATTTTCCTTATCATATTCGACTAGCATAGAACCGGCACCATCTCCGAATAAAATACAGGTTGTTCTATCTTTATAGTCGGTTACTTTTGATAAAGTCTCGGCTGCAACAACTAAAATCTTTTTATGTGCCCCGGAAGTAATTAGATTGTTAGCTAAGTGTAGAGCATATGTGAAGCCTGCACAGGTAGCATTTAAGTCAAAAGCCCCTGTACAAGGAATATTAAAGTGACTCTGAATTTGACATGCCACACTTGGAAACGCATAGTCAGGAGTTGTCGTTGCAACTATAATACAATCAACATCCTGTATATCTTTATTATATTTTTCAATCAAATTTTCAATAGCCTTGATAGCTAAATGAGAAGCAAATTCTTCATCTCCTGCTACTCTTCTTTCCTTCATACCAGTCCTCTGAACTATCCATTCATCATTAGTATCTACCATCTTTTCTAAGTCTTCATTTAATAATTTTTTTTGAGGAACATAGGTACCAATTGCTGTAATACGTGCTTTAGATTTAATCATTATATTTCACCTCATTTTTCTTTCATTATATCACCTAGTATTAGTACCTGGTATAAATTTGATGATAAAAATTGTAAATTGACAATAAAAAGTTGGTTGATTTATAAATTCACAAAACCCCGTTCTGAGGAAGAACGGGGTTTAAATATAATTGTATAATCACCTAAGGAGGATACGAAAAAAAATAACCTGGGTAGAAAATTCACTAACCAGGTTACTAAGTTACGACTGAGTTGTATGAGTCAAATCAAAACATGCTCCTAAGAATCTTGTCACATCGAAATCTTTCATGAAGAAGGAATAATAATAGAAAACCGTGTTCCTTTTCCTTTTTCGCTTTTTATTTCGATATCTCCGTTTAATTCTTTAATAATACCGTATGAAATCATAGTGCCTAGTCCAGTTCCCTTTTCTTTTGTAGAATAAAACGGCATAGCGATTCGCTTGATTTCCTCAGACGACATTCCAATTCCCGAATCAATAATATCAATTACAATATTATTCTTTACCTTTTTCACATTGATTCTTAGTATCCCTCCATTAGTCATTGCTTCAATTCCATTTTTTGCAATGTTAATTAAACACCGTTTTATATTAACGACGTTGGCATTTATATAAAGAGAACAAATAATATCGCTTTCAACTTTAACATTATGAAGTCTTGCCATCGGTAAAATAGCATCTATTACTTGATGGACAATTGGTCTAATATCTAATATTTCTTTCACAACAACTTGTGGTTTTATAAGGGATAAATAATCGTTAATAACATTTTGCGCTTTTTCTAACTCCATGAGCATGACTTGAATATACTCAGGCTTGTGTGTTTCGGAGATCTCGTTTTTACTAAACATCTGCATAAATCCATATACCGAAGTCAGCGGGTTTCTTATTTCATGAGCTATAGATGCAGCTAATTCACTAGTCACAATAAATTTTTCTGCACGGTGAATTTTTTCTTTCATCTTAAACCTTTCGATCATTCCTTCAATTAAGTAAAGAGATAACAAAACTGTAAGAATATTGATTACTATATAATTGGTTAAAAAGTGAATAAAATCAGGTTGAACTTTAGCGCTTGATCGTATTTGACTCATTATAGCGAAGATGGAAAAGGAAATAGTGCAAATAGAAAGAAGTAATGTGCTGAACAATATTTTTCTTTTTTTGAAATAATCAGCAAGAAAATATTGTAATGCCATAGTTATAGAAGTAATCATAAAATATATAATAACTGCAGGGAAAAATCCGTTTCCGCCTAAGTAAAAACGGTAAGAAAGAAATACAATGGTGATGAAAATAAAACTCCTGAAACTACCATAGAGAACGGCTAAAAGGATTGGGATAAGCCGTAAATCATAAATGTATCCGGAATTAAACTTAAAGGGGAACGTCATACAAAGAATGATCGCAATAGATGCAAGAAAGGAAATTAATACATCATTACGTGCTTCTTTTCCATCTTTATCTAACCAAAATATTTGGTAGAAAAATATACAAAGGATAATAATAAATGCATTTATTAATAGTGTCGGTATCCCCATGCTCAGCGCCCCTAAATTGAGTGATAAGTATCTGAAAGGTATTAAAGTAAAAAATGTTAAGATAATTATAAACACATTTTTATCAAAAAAAAGCAGGAAGTTAAAAATAGAGTAAAAAAAATTCCGATACAGCGCACTCTCTTCTCATTCCTAAAAGACTACTACTGCTCGGAATCGATTGTTTAACCCCTATCTCCAATCGTTTCAATTTTTTCTTTATATAATAGGATTTACTTTTACCAGATTCCAGAAAGAGTCATCGAATCATTTGTGTGAATCCACATACATCGACAGGATTCTGGCCTCAAGATTGTTAAACAAACGTTTGATTAAATATGATGTAATCCATATAAAATTAAGGATTTTTCCTTAAAACACGAAGAAAAATGTCGATTATTTCATGAGGATTTCTATATGTTTTTTTATATTTGTCAATAAATACAATTAACCTCAGATTTTCGACGGTTTTTCTGCATTTTCCTTCCTAAACAAACGTTTGATTAAAACAGCTACAATCTCGTTTAAATAAAAGAGTTCAAGCTCTCCCAACTGAAGAAAGATGTCGGAAAAAAGAACCCCACTTAGGGGCTGTTGACTATGGAAAGCTTTAAATGCAAATTGGTAGAGTGATATCTACTATTGTACCCTTGTTGATTTCACTTGTGATGTTGATACTGCCTTGATGATCTTTAATAATTTTGTTACTAACAAGTAAACCTAATCCTGTTCCCTTCTCTTTTGTGGTGTAAAAAGGTTCCCCAAGTCTGGCCAGCAGCTCCTTTGAAATGCCACAGCCGTTATCAGAAAAGCGAATAAGGACTTGGTTGGCACTTAGAAGTTGTGTTTGAATACAGATTTCGCCATTCGCTGAGGTGGCATCCAGGGAATTCTTCATGATATTAATAAATACTTGTTTTAATCGATTTTCTTCACAGTTGACCGTAACAGGTGTGTTTTCTAATTTCTCCATAATTTTAATATGTTTTAAATTAGCTTCAGATTTTAGCGACTGTACAACAGCTTCAATGATACTGTGCAAGAGAATCGGTTTCACATGGAGATTTTGCGGCTTAGCCAAAACAAGCAGCTCACCCACGATAAAGTTGATTCGATCTAGCTCAGACAACATAACATCAAAGAAGGCGGAATTATCTGAAATGTCAGGTTTTAAAAATTGAATAAAGCCCTTTAATGTGGTAAGAGGATTCCTTATTTCGTGCGCTATACTTGCAGCCAATTCTCCGATGACTGACAGCTTTTCTGTTCTCCGGAGAAGGTCTTCGTTTTGTTTTCTCTCAGTAATATCACGTGTAACGTTGAAAAAGTATTGACATTCGCCATCAGTACTGAAAAAAGGTATTCCTCTTGATTCTAAATAGATCCAGGTTTCATTTTCGAGGTTGTATCGATATACACATATAATGGGGGTTTCCGTTTGAAGCATGTATGAAAATCGTTCACAGACAAGAGAAGCATCGTCAGGATGGATTTTTTCAAAGTGAATTCTATCAGTGCCTAATTTTTTCATATGTGAAGGAGAGCTGTACGATACATCTCCATACTTATCAATCACAGAAATAAAGTCTGCTGTATTTTCAGCAATGAACCTGTATTGTGCTTCGCTCTTCCGCAAAGCTTCTTCTGATAGTTTTCGTTCTGTGATATTACGTGAGACTACCAGATAGCTCTCTATCTCGGAGGTCTCAGATAAGATAGGTACACAACGCGACTCCAAATACACCCACGATCCATTTTTATGTTTTATTCTGAGCTCAATTTGAACATTTTTTTTATGGGGAGAGATTGATTGACGTAGATTTACTATTTTCTTTACATCATCAGGGTGAGTAAAAGCAAAAGTACCTGCCTGAAGATATTCATATTGGGTATATCCCAAGTGAAGCTCTACAGAAGGAGATACAAATATTTTTTTCATGTTTAAATCATATGTGCTTATGATATCGTTCGTATTTTCTACTAATACCCGGTATTTTGCCTCACTTTCAAGCAATGCTTCTTCAGCCTTTTTACGGTCTGTAATATCTCTGGCAATAACAGAAGTGCCAACGATATTCTCTACTCCATCTCGTATAGGGGAAGCTGTTAGACATACTTGAACAATTGTACCATCTTTTCGTTTTCGTACGGTTTCATATCCCGAAATTTTCTCTCCAGAGAATTTAATCTGATGAAAAATTTCTCTCGTCTCGTTTATTATATTTTCAGGTACCAGGCAGTTGGGGTCATTTATCAGGTCCTGGTAGGTCCAGCCATAAAATTTTTCAAAGGCACTATTTACGAGGAGTATGTTTCCCTGCATGTCTCTAATAGAAATAGCGTCAATCGTTGTTTCGACAAGAGACTGAAGCAGTTCTTTCATGTAGATATCCTCTTTACTTAGACTTGTTCGAAGTTTATCTTTATCCATATGAGTTATACCTGCCTTAAATAAAGATTATGATTAGTATATATATTCAACCTTTCTTGTAAAACTCCTTGGAATGTGTAATAAAAAATTTACTCTGGAACCCCTCGATCTTAATCCATATTTCACCTTTTCCTGTGACAATAAAGTAGTCGTACAAATTCCCGCTTTTCACCCATTTCCTCTTCGAAAAATCACTTTTTTTCGGGCTTTTTTTCATGCATTTTTTCAAGTTTTTTTACGCAATGTTTTTTTCTTACTTTTGTTGAGTAATCGGTAATGTTTACTATGCTTAAGAGAAATTTATTGGTTGGTTACAATCTAATCCAAATCACATAAACAACAAAAATTTATCGTAAAACGATAAATTTTTGTTGACTAGGATGATATTCAGGGTTATTATATTGTTAGCTAGCTAAGGAGGGTTCTTTTTATGAGACAGAAAGAATTATCAATATGGTTGAAATTGATAATTGTTATTTGTGGATTATTTGGTCTGTTGTTCTGTATTTATTTTGGCCCTGAAACTGGACGGAACATTCTACTGAACTCAAAAAATTTGAAGACACTTTATAATCCCTTTATTACATTCATTTGGATTACAGGGATCCCATTTTTTATTGCTTTAGTTTTAGGGTGGCAGATTTGTTCGGATATTAGCTTTGACCAATCTTTTACAGTTAAAAACGCGGATAGATTGAAAATAGTAAGTGTATTATCAATGATTGAAGGTGTTTTATACGTTGGCGCATTAATTTATCTTTTCGTAGTCGGAAGGTATCATACAAACGTTTTAATTGTTCTTTTATTGATTCTATTTTTCTCAGTCGTTATTTCCGTATTTACATTTATGCTTTCTTATTTAGTTAGGAAAGCTAGTGAAATAAAGCAAGATAACGATCTAACAATTTGAGGTGTTGAATGATGACTATCATAGTAAACCTCGATGTAATGCTGGCTAAAAGAAAAATGAGCGTTACAGAATTATCCGAAAACCTAGGAATTACAATGGCAAACGTATCAATATTAAAAAATGGAAAAGCAAAAGCGATTAAATTTCCAACTTTAGAAAAGATCTGTGAAGTTCTAGATTGTCAACCAGGTGACATTCTGGAGTATAAAAAAAACTAATCTTAATTATATGAATAGAGGAGAATGCATAATGAAGAAAAAATACCTATTAGCTTCTACACCAATATTTTTAGGAGTTGTTTGTCTAATTATCTATAGCATGATCGGTTCAAAAGTGGCTCCAGACGGTACTTTAGAAGAACCTTTCTTCTTAATTCCATTAAGTTATCTATTTGTTTTTGTTGGTATTATTTCAGTATTGTTTGTGGCTACCATTTCGATGTTTAAAAAAGTCAAACATAATTGATCAAACTGACCTACCCCATTAATTTTATAAATTCTATTTGTTTATAAAATAAAAACCGTAAGGAGAAATAAATCCATTCTCTTTACGGTTCTTTTTTTATTGGAGCATTCCTGTAATAAAGAAATTTAAGTAAAGCACTCTTGGTTTGAACAAAATATCTGAAGGCTGCTCTCGACTAAGATTATTTGTTTTTATTACTCTTTCTAGCCATAAGATCAGAATTCCATCCCATTACCGCTTTAAACCTTATCTGAGTAGAGAGCTGACCCAAGGAATAATAAAAAATATTCCAGAAGGTTACACTATCATGGTAACAAAGTTGCTTTCTAGGAGAATATACATGAAAAACCAAACCCTAAGCTTGCTTCAAATGTCATTGATCCTGATTGGCAGCACCGGACTTGTTAACCATGTTATTATCATCCCTATGGTTTTAGACGTTTCTGCCCGTGATTCCTGGATTGCCATTTTGTTCTCATGCGTTTCTTATCTATTCTTGTTACCGATTCTTTATTTCATCCAAAAACGTATGCATGGAGAACAGCTGTTTCTTTGGATTAAGAGGAACTTCGGGATTTTTGTTGCCTATCCATTAGTGGCTATTATCCTCCTATACCTATTTTCCTTGAGTGTTGTCACGTTAAAGGAAACTTTAACCTTTTTATCGTTTTATCTCCCGAAGACACCTAAACTATTTCTAGGTGCTGCATTTTCTATTATCTGTTTTTATAATGCAAAGCATGGTATTCAATCCATTGGGTTAACAGCGGGTATCCTTCTGCCGATCGTTATTATTTTAGGTTTTTTTGTCATGACTGCGAATTTTCCGAATAAAGACTTCTCTTTTTTAAAACCATATATGGAGTATGGCACCTCACCTGTTATTAAAGGTATGATCTATCCAATATCAGGATTTGTCGAGTTTGGCTTTATCTTATTTATTCATCATCACTTAAAGACAAAATTAAAATTCTCTACTTTGATTTGGATTGGAATCATTTTTTTAGTACTTACAATTGGACCAACCATCGGGGCTATCATAGAGTTTGGACCGTTCGTAGCTGCTAAGCAACGATACCCAGCCTTTGAGGAATGGAGACTTGTTTCAATCGGTCGTTATATTGAACATCTTGACTTTTTATCTGTTTATCAGTGGTTCGTTGGAGCTTTCATCCGTATGTCTCTTCTTTCTTTTTTAATCCCAGATCTTCTTCAAGTTACAAACAAGAAGGTAAAATATGGATTACAGCTCTTTATTTTCGGAGGGATTATTTTGCTATCCATTTTGTCCATTAACGATACCGCTTTTTATTTATTTTTATCCCGCTTATTTTTACCGGGCACGGTTGTATTCATGCTCTTTCTTTTTGTACTTTTGGCCTTCCTCTCCATGTTTGCGAATAAAAAGAAAGGAGTTAAAACGAATGAGGCGCAATAATCGAGCTGATCAAGATATGATGAAGATCAAGTGGGATGAGGAAGTTTTAAAGGGCTGGTTTGAAGGGTCCAAAGATGTCCTCTTCCAAAGACAGCAAATCGGCAAAGGTGTACTTTCTTTTTCTATTTTATCTTTATATTGTCAAAGTCTCATTGATACAAAAGAATTGAGAAGCACGATATTGCCTCGTCTTCATTATGTATTGGAAAATGAATTTTCCGGTAATGCAAAGGAATTGGAGTCAAAAGTTGTTTTCCCTATCACTTCCATAAAGTCAGATTTATCACAGGAGGAGCTCGCCCAAAAAGTTTTTGAAGGTGAATTTCTCTTTTTTCTCCCTGAATTTAAGCTGGCTTATTCGATTAAATTAGCTAAACTGCCTGCAAGATCTGTAGAAGCGCCTAGCACGGAAGTGACTCTGAAAGGAGGAAGGGATGGCTTTGTTGAAGAACTGCAAACAAATATAGGGTTAATTCGTAAAAGATTGAAAACAAGCTCCCTTAATTATGAAGAATTTGTAATCGGAACTAGAAGTAAAACGAAGGTTGCTGTTCTTTATTTGAAGGATGTTATTTCGCAGGATGTTTTAGCACAAGTACGATCCCGACTAAATAAAATTAATGTCGATGCCGTCGTTTCGTCTGCTCAAATTGAAGAGCTGGTTGCCGACCGAACTTTTACCATTTTTCCTTTAATGGAATACACCGGACGACCTGATTATGCTGTAAATTGCTTACTCTATGGTCGCTTCCTTCTATTAGTAGAAGGTTCACCGACTGCATCCGTTGGACCAGTCACCCTTGTGTTTTTCGTAAATAACGCAGAGGACCAGTATGCTACGGCTCCTTTTGGAAGCTTCGGAAGGGTCCTCCGGATTTTCAGCTTACTTATAGCCGTTTTTCTTCCAGGATTTTGGATTTCTTTAGCCGCCTTTCATCCTGATCAAATTCCCTATACATTGTTGGCAACACTTTCCTTGTCAAGAGAGGGAGTTCCGTTTCCTACTGCTTTAGAGGGCTTCATGATGATTTTTTTATTTGAGTTACTGAGAGAGGCTGGACTTAGGATTCCAACTACTGTTGGTCAAACGTTATCAGTTGTAGGCGGGTTAATTATTGGCCAAGCTGCCATCAGCGCTGGATTTGCCTCCCCAGGTATTGTCGTGATGATGGCTATTTCTGTCGTTTCAACCTTTACTTTGATCAATCAGTCACTTACTGGAACGTTAAGTATCCTCCGATTTTTTGTCTATATACTCTCATCCTTACTTGGAGTTGTAGGGCTTATCTTTGCTGTCTTTGTCATTTTTATTCATCTCGTGAATTTACGCTCTTTTGGGGTTCCGTTTATGGCCCCCTATTCTCCACTTGTCCCATCCAGTGTTTTACCTGCAACATTCCGAGTTCGTTTTAAAAAGATGAAAAGACGGCCGAAAGAGCTTCATACAAACGATAGCACGAAAAAAAAGGATGAGTAAAAAGGATGAGTAAAATTCTAATTCGAAAAAAGCTGCTTATTGTATTTGCTTCTGTTTTTTTGTTAACCGGATGTTGGGATACTCGAGAAGTGGAGCATGTATGGTACATAAATGCCTTAGGGATTGACTTTCAAGACAATCAATACGTGCTCTACCCTCAATTTATCAATTTTTCAACTTTTGCAAAACTAGAAACTACACTTCGTACACCACAGCCAATTTTTATTGGAAAAGGAAGCGGGGAGCTTTTAGATCATTCAGCGTTCGATTTTTATAAAACGGCCCAACAACAAGTGTCTTGGGAGCATATTAAAACCATCGTATTTTCTGAAAATGTACTGAAAAATGGAGATATCCGACAAATTGATGAATTCTTAGCGCGTTTCTTTCAGTTTAGAAATACAATGTGGGTGTTTGGAACAAAGGAGCCGATTCAGAATGTATTGGCAACCGGGACCATCCTAAATCTCTCACCCCTTTATACCGTAACGAATATCCCAAATGAAATGACAAAAAATTATTCCATTTTTAGTCCTTTGAAGTTTTTCAAATTTCGTGCCTATCTTTATGAGCCTGGGATGACTACTCAAATACCTTTCTTATCTATTACGAAAAAAAAATGGAAATCAAACAAAAAGGATTTTCCCCTGCTCAAGTATAGCGGGTCGGCTTTTGTAGCATCGAAACGCTATAAAGGGTACTTGTCAGAGAAGGACTTACCAGGCTTAAAATGGACGGACAAGTCTTTTAACCGAGTACCAATGCTATTAAAAAAAGATGGGAAGCCAGTTACGGAAGTTGTAATGAAAAAATCAAAAGTCCATACACAAGCTTCCATAAAAAACAATGAACCACATTTTAGGATGAAGCTGAACGTTGAAGGAGATATTTTTCAGGTTGTAAAATTTTTGCCTGTGAAAACTATAGAAAAAATAGCAGAACAAGCACTTAAAAAGGAAGTCGAAGGGACCTATACAAATGGGTTAAAAAAAGGAATTGATGTATATCAGCTTTCACAAACACTTTATCGTAATAATGTAGGAGCCTGGAAAAAAGTCGAAAAAAATGGCGCTATCCCTCTTTCGCCAACATCCTTAGATGTAGAGGTAAAAGTGAAAATTATGACGAGCGGTCAATGGAAGTCCACCAATTTGCAAAAACCCTTCTCTCGGGAACAATAATAACGCCAGAGTGAAGGCATTTCATTAACCAAAAAACGTGGCATAATCGGGGAGGAAAAAGATCATTGCTTCTTGAACAAGTAGCACAGTTATGCCGATGTCCGCATACTTAAGAAAAAGAAATCTGAGGTTGCCAGTGAATACGGATCAGTCGTGAAACGGTGGTGTACCTATACCTGAAGGAGGACTGAACAACTTTTGCTTCAGTTCTTCTATAAATTTAAAGGGATCATCTACTCGAATTGCTGCTTGTTCGTATTCTTTTTTTATCCCCATTGGCAGAGTCATTTCAACTGGATATCATAACTCTGTTTTTATACTTGATCTAACATTGCCAACAACTTTTTATAATTAGAAAGTGTATCTTTATCCTCAACTTTAAAGCCAGATTTAAAAAATGAAATATTTCCTGTTCCTTCATTAATTTGATTCTTTGCTTCGAGAATTCGCCTTAAGTTTTTGGCAGTACCAATACTTCCAGAAATAATGTCTACATCTTCAGCAAATAGCTTCCTTAAGCTATTTTTAAAATATGGGAAATGAGTGCATCCTAGAACTACGGTTCCGTACTGCTTTAAATCAAAGGAGGATAATTGATCTCTTAAATAGGGTACAACTCTCTCTTCACTGAATTCAAAATTCTCAGCAAACTGAACAAGACCAGGAAGTGGCAAGCTTTCAACAATATCGTGATGGTCATTACTTTTGACCAGGTTATGAAATTTTTCCTCTCTGAGAGTCAAATTAGTCGCCATTACTAAAACTTTTTTCCGTTTTCCTTCACATTTTTAAACAGCCGGTTTTACGGCTGGTTCAATACCTAAAATAGGGAAATCATACTTTTTGCGGAGGTCCTCCACAGCGATACTGGTTGCAGTATTGCAAGCAATGACTAGTGCTTTTACGCCTTGATTAGCTATAAAATCAGCAGCATTAAAAATATATTGTCTTACCTCTTCTTTTGGTTTTTCACCATATGGAACATGTAAGGTATCGGCATAAAAGATGTAATCCTCATTCGGAAGGAACCTCAATGCTTGATGAAGTACCGTTATTCCACCAATACCTGAGTCAAAAAATCCTATTCTCACTACTTTCACTCTTCTCCGTAATTAATTCTGTTCTATTTTATCACTCACGTCTTTCCCATACCATTAATAATGTTGAAATTAAGTGGATTTTCTGCAGTATCAAGACATTGGAAATGATTGACTTGCCCCTGAGATGTTGTTAAAATTATTGTTGGAATTTATGTGAAAACATTCACAAGTTTTAACTCTTATTTCTTCTAAAAAATACTGTCAAAAGGGGTTTCACGTTATGAAAAGAATCGTAACACTGAGCACTCGTAATCTGAAGGATACCGCAAAACACGGTGGATGTGGAGCATGCCAGACGTCTTGCCAGTCAGCTTGCAAAACTTCTTGCGGAATTGCAAATCAGAAGTGTGAAAACACAATAAACAGATAGGAAACAGGAAATGTGCCGCCCAACTGCTTTCTAGATGGGCGGCTATTTTTATGGACAAAAGGAGATTGATTATCAAGTATGATTCATCAATATAAACTAAACGGATACAACATCGTGCTCGATACCTACAGTGGATCGGTGCATGTTGTCGACGACCTCGCCTATGAAATCATCGCGCTTTATGAGAATACACCTACAGAAGAAATCGTGACAATGGTACTGGAAAAATACGCACATGATTCCGACATCTCCGAAGAGGACATTCGAGACACCATCGCGGATGTCGAGGAGCTAAAAACTGCTGGGCAGCTTTTTACTGAGGATGAATATAAGGATCTCTCAATTGATTTAAGAAATCGTCAGACTTTTGTAAAGGCCCTCTGCTTCAATGTCGCACATACCTGTAACCTGTCATGTGAATATTGCTTCGCCAGCCAGGGGAAATACAACGGAGACAGAGCAATCATGAGTTATGAGGTTGGCCAAAGAGCCATCGATTATCTATTAGAAAACTCCGGTCATCACCGAAACCTTGACGTTGACTTCTTCGGCGGAGAACCGCTCATGGCCTGGAAGGTTGTCAAGCAGATTGTCGCATACGCAAGAAGCAAAGAAAAAGAGTACAAAAAGACTTTTCGCTTCACCTTCACGACGAATGGGATGTTACTGGACGATGAAGTCACCGAGTTTTTAAACAAGGAAATGTACAATGTCGTATTAAGTCTTGATGGAAGAAAAGAGGTCCATGACCGACTTCGCAAAACGGTCACTGGAAAGGGCAGCTACGATTATATCGTTCCAAAATTCCAGGAATTCGTCGAAAAGCGTGGAGACAAAGAATACTACGTACGTGGGACATACACCCACAACAATGTCGATTTCACCAATGACATTTTCCACATCGCAGACCTTGGTTTCGACAAACTCTCGATGGAACCGGTCATCTGTGATCCACGAGAACCATATGCACTCACTGAGAAGGACCTCCCAGAGATTTACAACCAGTACGAGATTCTCGCCAAGGAAATGCTTAATCGCGAAGAAAAAGGCAATGGCTTTACCTTTTACCATTACATGCTTGACCTTTCAGAAGGACCTTGCATCCAAAAGAGAATTTCCGGATGCGGTTCAGGAACCGAATATCTCGCTGTTACACCATGGGGCGAGCTCTTCCCATGCCACCAGTTTGTAGGGGATGAAGAATACAGCTTGGGAAACATCTGGGATGGAATCACAAAACCTGAGATACAATGCCAATTTAAAGAGAGTAACTGCTACTCAAAACCGGAATGTCAGGATTGCTGGGCGAAACTTTACTGCAGTGGCGGCTGCCCTGCCAACGCGCTTCATGCAACTGGCTCTCTCAAGGGAACCTACGACTTCAGTTGTGACATCTTCCGAAAGAGAATCGAATGTTCCATGATGGTTAAGGTAGCTGAATCCATCAGAGCTATGGAACAAACCGTGACTGAATAAGGACAAAGATGCATAAGGTCTATGTTCAATACTCAACAAATTAAAGAAGTTCTTGTGACGCAGAAGTTACCTTCGCTCTTTATGACAATAATAAAGCCTAAACTAGAGAATAGAATTAAATATACCAAACAACCTCTTATTGTAGTTCAAATAAGAGGTTGTTTTATATTTTGGAAAAACAAAGGGATATAAAGGATTTCTATATCCTTTATCATTGACGTCCTCAAATGTAGAGAATGATCTATGTTCAATCTTTTATAAATATAATCCAAACCTCTTTAATTCAATGAAAATACTTTCTAATCGTTTCCCTTTTTCTGTTAATGTATATTCCACACGAGGGGGAACCTCCGGAAATACCTTTCTTTCCAATATCCCATGATCCTCCAGTTCCTTAAGGCGCAGCGAAAGTGTTTTTGGACTAATTCCATCCATTGATTTCAATAGCTCACTGAATCGCATTGTTCCTTCGATAAGCAGATCCCGAATAATTAAAAAGGTCCATTTAGTTCCTATCACGTCAAGCGTTTTAGCTATAGGGCAAATCTCACCTGGTGTTCCTTTTGTCAGTATGACGGGCTCCATAACACTCATCTGAAACATCCTTCCTAAAACATTTTTTAATTAATTTCCTTTATCATATCAAAAAAGTATACTTTCGGTAACTTTATGAATTATTTATCACTACTTCCCTAAATAAAGTTACTATATTTATAATATCAATAAACCTATTATTCCATCACATTCTTGAGGAATTGATCAGAATAAGTGAGAGAAATCCAACAATCAAAGGAGAGAGAAAAAAGATGAAAAATATTCTTATTATTAACGGACATCAAAGGTATAGTACAGCGGAAGGTAATTTAAACCAGACATTAATGGACAAGATGGTCAGCTTGTTAAGTGAAAAAAACAATATAAAAACAACCATTGTTCAAAACGGATATAAAATTGAGGAAGAACAGCAAAAGTTTTTATGGGCCGATATTGTCATTTACCAAACACCTGTCTATTGGTTCAGTGTTCCAGGCTTATTGAAAACGTATATGGATGAGGTTTATGCTTATGGTTTGTTTTTTAAGGGTGCTGATCAATATGGAAGCGGCGGATTACTGACCAAAAAGAAATATATGTTTTCGACTACCTGGAATGCTCCTGAAAAAGCATTTAATGATCCAACTCAATTTTTTGAAGGGAACAGCCTGGAAGATGCATTAAGCCATTTGCACCTCATGCAGAAATTCATCGGAATGAAACCTTTAAAGAGTTTCACTTGTTATGATGTAATAAAAAATCCGAAAGTTGGAAAATTTGTATTCGAACTTGAACTACATTTGAAAGAAGTATTGAACTTTTAATCTATAAAGGAAAATTACAAGGAGGTAAAAACATGTTACAAGATAAAAAAGTGGTAATTATCGGCGGAAGCTCGGGGATTGGTCTTGAAACAGCTAAACAAGTAATAGCCGAAGGAGCAAAAGTTATTATTGCCAGCCGTTCCGAAGGAAAATTACAGAATGCAATAGAGCAACTAGGCGATAAAGCTACGGCTTTTACGCTGGATACAACACAAGAACGGCAAGTTCAGTCTTTCTTTGAAAAAGTCGGCCAGTTCAACCATCTTGTGGTGAGCGCGGCTGAAACATCCGGCGGATCATTCCTCCAAACAGATACAGCCCAAGCCAGACAACTGTTTGAAAACAAATTTTGGGGCCAATACTACGCAGCTAAATACGGTGCACCGAAAATCTTACCACATGGTTCGATCACTTTATTCTCTGGGGTAGTAGCCTACAAATCGATGGTTGGTTCGTCAATTCTGGGTGCAGTCAATGCGGCCATTTCGAATCTAGGTCAGACCTTGGCTTTAGAACTTGCTCCGATTCGAGTGAACATCGTTTCACCCGGTATCATTGATACACCTTCCCGCAGCAAAATGCCAGAAAAAGATCGTAATCAGTTCTATGCAACGGTCGGAAACAAACTTCCTGTGAAACGAATAGGAAAGACTGAAGACGTTGCACAAAGCGTACTATACCTGATTCAAAACAGTTTCGTGACCGGAACCGTCCTTCATGTAGAAGGCGGTCACATTTTAGCTTAAGTAGAAAATTGTAGGTTAAACAAAGATTGTAAAGTGGCTTCACCTCGAAAGGTACTGTTAAGTGAAAATACGTCACCCAGCCGTTATTCCTTAAGGGAAATACGGCTGGTACTAAAGAAGAGATAGCGGTATGAGCTATAAAAATAGACCAAACACCCTATTATTGTATAAGGGTGTAATGAGTTATGTTTAATCTTACAATGTTTGACCATTATCAATTGTAAAAACTTGACCTGTGACAGATTCTTGAGTCAATTGAAAAAGAATAGCTTCCGCAATATCATCTGGCGTTGATATTCTTTTAAGTGGTAAGTTACCTGCAAGTTGATACATCTTTTCTTCATGACCTGACCACCACCTTGTATCAACTGCACCAGGAGCTATACTATTTACTCTGATATAAGGTGACAATGCCATAGCTAATGACTTTGTCATTGTGTGGATAGCTGATTTTGTGGCAACATACGGTATGGATGAACCTATTCCGGTCATTCCCGCTACACTGCCCATGTTAACAATTACACCCGCTTGTTGCTTCTTCATATATGGAACTACAGCTTTTACACAATGAAACATTCCTTTCACATTCACACTAAAAAGGGAATCCCACACTTCATCTGTTACGGCATCTAGGTCATTCATAGCAATTTGAGCTGTAATACTTGCATTGTTTACTAAACCATCCACCGTCCCTAGTGATGTAATCGTTTGGGATACCATATCATTCACTTCTTTTTCTATCGCTACATTTGCTTTATAAGCGATTGCTATGCCACCTAGTTGTGTTATCTCATTGACAACCTCGACAGCTTCTTTTTCCGATCGGTTATAATTAATAACCACCTTTGCACCTGCATTTGCTAATTTCAGAGCTGTTGCTTTTCCTATACCAGTACCACCGCCAGTTACAATGACTACTTTATCTATTAATTCCATTCTAAATCATCCTAACTTTGTTTGATTTATATGCTCAATTATACTTTTGAACACATAAAGGATATAATACTGAAAAATGAAGTAGGTATCATTTTAAATAATACCAATGGAGGAATATATTCTTGGAAAGTCATGATTTGTGGATTTTTAAACATGTTGCAGAGCTGCAGTCAGTATCAAAAGCTGCTGAAAAATTGGGCTACGTACAACCTAATGTCAGTCAGCGAATTAAGAGCTTGGAAGATGAACTAGGGGTTAAATTATTTATGCGTAACAATAGAGGGGTTACATTGACCGAAAAGGGGAACGTTTTATTAGAGTATACAAATCAAATCATGTTATTAATGGATGAAGCCAAGTCAGTCATTAGTCCTCAAAAATGGAGAGAATCATTAACAATAGGTGCATCCCAAACGATTTCTGCGGTTAGAATTCCTCAGCTGTTTTCTTCTGTTTTGAAGGAGCATAAAAATATGGATGTAAAGGTACGAACGAATGATAAACAAAGGTTACAAGAAATGCTTTCCTATGGAGAAATTGATGGTGTTTTTATAAATGGTGCGAATATTTCCTCACAGTTTGAAACCGTTTATCGTTATTTTGAGAAAATCGTACTCATTTCACCTAAACATAGTCAACTTGAAAAGCAACATAATCAAACGTTAATTGTTAATAGTGACATAAATTGTATCTACAGAAACAAAATGATAGACTTCGCTAACAAAAGTTATTTCCATGACCCTACTATTATGGAGTTTGATTCTCTAGAATCTATTCTGCAAGCGGTTCATGATGGACTTGGAATGACGATATTACCGGCAGATGTTGCTTATAATCGAAAAGAAATAAAAACGGTTCAATATCAAGAACTGTCTGACACAATCATGATAGATTTTATAATCAAACGTAGAAAACAGAAACCGCAAAGTCTAACAAAGTTTATTCGTTTTTTGCAGAGAACATAGTTCGGTAGTACTTGGAATAGTTTTTCCTTTCGATTTATGATTTTCGAGAATTAAACAAATTAATTCTAGACATTCCCTGTAAGATAGAGTAATATGAAGTTAAGTTCACGTGAAACAAACTTCACATTGCGCTATGTTAGGAGTGATTTCTTTGAAAAATAAATTTAGAGAGCTTTATTTATGCTCATTTGCAATGATTGCACTCGGTTTTTTTGAAATATTTTTCAATTACACTGAAACTAATACTACAGAAGGATCTTATTCTGGTATTTTATATTTATTTGTAGGAGCACTGCTTTTAGTCTTCGCTATAACTTCTCACGTTAAATTTAATACTAATCGCAAACAATTAGAAAGAGAGCTATCAAAAGAGTATGATGAACGCGATGATTTAATTGAAGGAAAAGCTGCTCACTTTACCATAAGCATTCTAATGATTGTGACGATCCTGATGATGTTTCTTTCAAAATGGATTACAATTCCAACAAATACTGCTTTAATGATTATTATAGTACTTACCCTAATTACTAGCACTTTAGCTAAAAAATATTATAATCATTTTCTTTAATTTGGTGAATTATATGAAAAATATAGTAAAAGAATTGCGGTTAAAACATGGAATTACACAACAAGAATTAGCGGATAGAGTATGTGTATCATCAAGAACAATCATCTCTTTAGAAAAACAACAATATAATCCATCTGTTTTACTAGCATATAAAATATCTTCAGTTTTTAACTTAACAATTGAAGAAACTTTTATTTTTGATGAAGATGACCGATAGTTAAATTTATTGAAGAAAATTTTAATCATAATATTACTAAATACGATAATAAATGGAGGTCAATATATAATGATTTTAAAACTATTGTTTATACTTTTTGGAGTAGTCTTAGTATTATGGGGTAGATATAGAATGAAAAAGGACGATGCGTTCGTCGGAAAAACCCAAAAAAGAAAAAACATTTTTAATCTTTTAATCATGGGGGAAGCCTCTGGACTAGGACAATTTTTAGGTGGAATCTTGTGTATAATTATAGGGATTATATCCTTTTTCATTAGATAATTTGTAAATAAAAGGAGCTAAGCTGTAGTTTACAGTTTAGCTCCTTTTTTACTTCTAAAAAAAATTTTCTGCCCTTTATTTTTCTATGTGAACTTAAGGGAAATACTGCGCTTATAAATATTATCTTCCTTTAAAGTGTAACGGAGGACTGAACCTAGAGTTTACTTTAACACCTTTTTTAAGAAGTCTAGCTTCTGTTTCACATTGTCTTCCGTGATAATATCTACACCGCTATCAATGTATCTTTTTATCTTTTCTCCCTTTGTAACCTTTAATGCAGCTTCAACGCTTAAATATCCCATATCATAAGGGTTTTGGGCTACTGTACCAATTAATGTTCCTTTTTCTATCAACTCAAGCATTTTGATTATTCCATCTGCTCCTGTAACAGGCATAGTAAGCCCTTGTTCCTGCAGAACCTTAATCACAGGAATAGCAAGATAATCAGTTGAAGTAATAACACCTTTAAGATCCGGATGCTGCAGTAAAATCGTTCCTATTACCTTTTTCACGTTTTGATCATACTCTTTATCATCAATTGATAGTATTAACGTTTCTGCTGCTATGTTGATCCCCGCTGCCTCTAGACTATCTTTAGCTCCCTTTATCCGTTCTCTTTCTACGGATGATTCTCTGCCGATAAGGGCCACTTTATCTCCAGGCTGAAGCATCGCACCCATCAATATCCCTGCTTTTCTCCCTAATTCTATGTTATTGGTACCAATATAAGCCGTTTTATTTTTCCAAGGTTCATCTGTATCTATCAGCAATACAGGAATGTTCCTTTTAACAAACTCTTCTAAATTAGGAATGATATCAGGGGAAATGGCCGGAGAGATCACTAATACATCGGGAGGTTCTTCAAGAACATTCTTTAACATCTTCATTTGTTCTTCGGCTGTTCCATTTCTCGGTGCCATTACCTTACCGTCTATCCCAAAATCTTTACATCCCTGCTCTATACCTGCTCGAATAATTTCCCAATACTGATTGTCTAACGTTCTCAAAACAAAGACGACTTTTGGCTTTTCATCGACAAAGTATTTAAAGCTAAAACCAACTAATATTGCAAAAATAATAAAAAAAGTAAGAAGAAATAGCTTGCTCCTTTTTAACATGCAACCCCTCCTTCATTCAAAGAAAGAAAGTATTAAAGTTTGTACTTTGAGAAATGTCTAGCTCCAGACGCATTGAACTTTTCTTTTTCTCATGGCTCAAACCGCCCTTTTCTAATTTGATTTATTGCTAGATTGATTTGAAACGAATAGAAAAGGTTGACCCTTCATTTCCTGTTTCTATTTCAATATCTGCCTGATGACGTTCTGCTACACTATAGCAGATCGCTAGACCCAACCCTGTTCCATTTTCCTTCGTTGTGAAGAACGGTGTTCCTAGTTTTTCTAAAATCTCCGAGCTAATCCCTATCCCCTGATCTTTTATTTCTAAAATGACAGCCTGTTCTTCTGTATAGGTTTTTATCGTAAGCTGCCCTCCGGGTGACATGGAATCGAGCCCATTTAACACAATATTTAATACTAATTGGCGGATTTCTTTTTCATCTACTGAGATATCGGGGCAATCATGTAAATCGAGCACAGCTTGTTTTCTAGAACGTAAGGCCTCCGCTTGAATAAGCGGAAATAATGCTTCAATAATCGTATTTAAGTTTTGGATTTTTTTATAACTTACTTTATTTTTAGCCAAATTAAGAAATTCAGTAATAATAGAATTAGCCCTGCTTAATTCGTCCAACATGAGGTCAACTATTTCTTGTGGTAAACCATCGCGGTCGCTTCTTGCTACTTGCAAAAATCCATAAACGGTTGTCATGGGGTTGCGAATTTCGTGGGCAATCCCTGCAGCCATCTCCCCAATTAAATTTAGCCGATCCAGCCTAGACATCTCCCTTTCCAAAAGGAGCCTTTCCGTAAAATCTGTCAAAACGAAAAGAATACAAGGTTCAGGTTGAATGTCAATAAATTCTGTAGATAAAAATCCGGCACGGATTTCCCCGTGTTTTGTCTTATAGTGGATTTTCTTACTACGAATTGGCTTCTCTAGATGAATAGAGTTACCGTCGGGTTCGTCAATAAAATCTAGTAAGTTTATTTTTTGATGAAATAATTCATGATAACTGTAATCCGTAAAGTTTATCCAACTTGTATTAACATCCAAGTATGTTTTATCTTTCAGCGAAATAATAGCCATCAAGCAGGGACTAGACTCAAAGATTTTCCGAAACCGTTCTTGGGAAACAGAAAGATAATCGGTAATCTTTTTTCGCTCCTCAATTTCTATTTGCAGCTGCTGATTGGCTAGTATGAGCTCTAATGTGCGGTCCTTTACCATATTCTCCATATGATTGAATTGTTGCTTTTTAATTTCTTCTATCTGCTTTCTTTCTGTCACATCACGAATGGTACAAACAAAAATTTGTTGATCTTCTACTGCAGCTTCTCCAATTTGGATATCCGCATAAAAATGGCGTTCATCCTTCCTTACTGCAACCGATTCGATCACCTTACCTAGACATGGGTTGTTTAAGGAAAAGAACAACTGCGGAGAGCTATTTCCATTGTCTCCCTTCACTTTTAGAAAAAGATTGCTGATAGGCTGTCCTACCAATTCCTCCGGATTATAGGCAAACATGGTTTTTACAGCTGGATTTACCGATAAGATATACCCTTGACTGTCAAAGGTAACAATGGTATCTATTAACGTTTCACTAATCACCTTCGCTAATGCTTCTGTCCTTTGTAAATCCAAGGTTGTCTGATCTAACTTCTTATTCACTTCACTTAATTCAACTGAACACTGCAACTCACTCTTGCTAATTTCCTCTTTATATTTTTGATGGATTTCAACAAATTTCTCTATTTTTTGTTTCAATGTTTCAGGTTGAAACGGTTTAAAGATATAATCAATTGCCCCTACAGAGTAACCACGTTGAACATGTTCCAAATCTTGACTAATAGCCGTAATGAAAATAATTGGAATATGCTTTGTTTTTTCCCTTGCCCGAATCAGTTTAGCTGTTTCAAAACCATTTAGACCCGGCATTTGTACGTCTAGTAAAATAACAGCAAATTCTTGTTTAAGCAGACATTTCAGCGCTTCATTCCCTGAGGTTGCACTAACTAAGTTATAGTGTGGAGACGAGAGTACTGCTTCCAATGCCAATAGATTTTCAGGATGATTATCCACCATTAATAGATTGACTTTTTGAGTAGTGGTACTATTTAAATTTACGGTACAGTCTTTCTGTTGAGTTAAATTCTTCGTAACAGTTTCCATAACTTGTAAATCTAATCCCCTCTCTTTTACCCAACCCTAGAAAGCCTGACAAACTTAGGCTTTCATAGAGGAGTTGATGGACATCATTTTGCAAACACTTATTAAAATAGATTAGGACATTTCGACAAATAATAATATCAAACTCGTGAAATGAAGAGTCTGTTACTAAATTATGCTCTGCAAACACAACGTTTTTTTGTAGAGCAGGGTGGAAAACAACCTGGTCATCAACCACCTTGTAGTATTCTGAAAAAGCTCTAGTCCCGCCAGCTAATAAATAATTTTTGGTGTATTGCTGCATATCTGCTAAAGAAAAAGTACCCCTCTTCGCCTTTTCTAACACACTTTTGTTTATATCTGTTGCATAAATTTTTGTCTTTTCATATAGACCCTCTTCTTGTAACAGGATGGCCATCGAATACACTTCTTCCCCAGTAGAGCAGCCGACATGCCAAATTCGAATTTCAGAATAATCTCTTACTACTGGAATAAGATTTGTGCGCAAAGACTTAAAAAAACTAGGATCCCGAAACATCTCGGTAACATTTATAGAGAAATCTGAAAATAACTTCTTCATTACAATCGGATCACGCAATATTTTTTCTTGAAGAGCAGATATACTTGTTAGATTCTCCTTTTTTACACGTTGTACAATTCTCCTCTGCATGAAGGGACGGGTATAATTTCTAAAATCATAGCCGTAAAAGCGGTAAATCGATTCAAGAAGCATATCTATTTCAATATTTTCTATCACTTGGCTCGCTGTTTGCTTTTGTACTACTTCCCGTTTTTGAATTGTAATCGCTTATCCTTCCCTTCTATACAACCATACATGCATAAGCGAGAATAACTGATCTAAGTTAAGCGGCTTACTAATATAGTCAGTTGCTCCTGCATCTAAACATTCCTCCCGACTATGTTTCATCGCCTTTGCTGTAAGGGCAATAATCGGTAAGGATATAAACTCTGGTGTCCTTCGGATTGTACGTATTGCTTCAAATCCATCCATTTCAGGCATCATAATATCCATTAAAATAATATCTATATCTGGATTACTTTGTAAGATTTCAATCCCTTCGCGGCCATTGTCTGCTACAAGTATTTCCATTTCATATTTCTCTAGAGCAATTGTTAGTGCATAAACATTTCGGATATCATCGTCGACAATGAGGACCTTTTTATTTTTTAGAGAAGATTTTCCTAGTTGTTTATTCCTTCTATCTTCGTCATCCATTTTGTTCGTAACTTCTGGTGAATAATACTCATCCTCGAGGCCTGCCGAAGCTTCCTTAATATAAGTTGTTACCTCTTTTGGCTTAATTACTTGGTCATACGGCAGATATAAAGTAAAGTTGCTTCCCTCTCCAGCCTCACTCGTTAACTCAATAAACCCACCTAATAAATATGCTATTTCTCGGCAAATAGATAGTCCTAATCCTGTACCACCATATTTTCGACTTGTCGTTCCATCGGCTTGTTTAAAGGCATCAAATATCGTCTCCTGCTCTTCTCTAGGTATGCCAATACCTGTATCAATCACGGAGAAGGCTAACATACATTCTATGTGGTTATTCACAAAAATTGGCTGCCTGTCATTTTCTTTCATTATCTTTCGAACAATTAATGAAACACTGCCACGTTCAGTGAATTTAAATGCATTTGAAAGCAGATTTTTCAAAATTTGCTGCAGCCGTTGTTCATCCGTATAGAAACTTGACGGTGCATCAGGTTCCACTTGAATATTAAATTGAATTTCTTTCTTATAGGCAATTGGTGAAAATTGCTTCATAATGTAATCTTTTACCCCATGTAAATCTACTACTCTATGAATTACTTCTAGTTTTCCTGATTCTACTTTTGCTAAATCTAGAACATCATTAATTAAATGTAATAAATCATTACCAGAAGAATAAATAGTTCGAACATACTCCTTTTGTTTTGCCGTAAGATTTCCCTCACCGTTTTCGGAAAGAATCTGTGCTAAAATGAGTAAACTATTAAGTGGCGTTCTAAGTTCATGGGACATGTTAGCAAGAAATTCTGATTTATATTGGGAGCTAACTTCTAATTGCTGCGCTTTTTCTTCAAGTTGCTCTCTTACTTTCTCTAGTTCTTCTTTTTTTATGACAGAGGCTTCATATTGTTCCTCGAGTTGTTCATTTGTCGTCCTTAGCTCCTCTTGCTGTAATTGCAGTTCTTCAGATTGTGCTTGAAGTTCTTCTGTTAAGCCTTGTGATTCTTGTAATAACCTTTCCGCCTTCATGTGATTTAAAATACTTTTTAATGTAATTCCAGTCGTAGGAATGACTTCTTCAAGTAACTTGATTTGAGAAGGACTAAATGATTCAAAAGAAGCAATTTCGATAACAGCAAGAACCTCATCTTCGTTCTGTATCGGGAAGATGATAATATTTTTCGGTGAAGCTTCTCCCATACCAGAACGTATTTTTATATAATTATCTGGAACTTGGTTCAGGAAGATGGACTGCTTTTCCAACGCACACTGCCCAATCAGACCCTCTCCCATACGAAAGCATTGAAATTCCCTATTTTGATTAAAAAAAGCGTAAGCAGCTATTTTTTTCAAATACTGCTCATTTTCTTCCACTGTCTTTATATAAAACACACCATTACAAGCTCCTACCATTGGTACAAGCTTTGAAATGAACAATTCAGCGAGCATCTGCACATCTTTAGCTTTTGGGTACATCGCTAGAATTTCAGCAATTTTCGATTTAAGCCAGCTTCTCTCTCCTGCCTCTTCTATTAATTGTTTCTCTAGTTTGCTATGTGCCTCTAACTCTGAAACCATTTTGTTAAACGCAGCGGCGATGGCACCAATTTCATCTTTAGAAAAGATCTCTATCCGCGGCAGATCATCAGGGCTGCTATTGGTCACACTTTTCATAACAGTCGTTACATGGTTGAGATTCTTTGTCATCCCTCTAATAATCCAAATCATGAATCCTAATCCTAAACACAAACAGATTGCTAGATAAAAATAAATCGTTGAGATCGCCCAATGGTATGTATCTCGTGATCGATAAAGTTCATTTTTCATCTCTTGTTCCTGCAATCCACGTAGAAGCTCAGCAAGTTGAAGCATTCTTTCCCCAGTAAGCTTCGAATCATTCAACAGCTGTGGTTGGATAGCAGCTTTAGAATCGACTTTTTTTATAGCAATCACTTGCTGTGCAGCAGCTAGATACGATTCGAGGAGTACTTTATATTTTGCAATTAATCCATCTGTCTTTCCTTTACTATCTATTCTTTCAAGCGACTCTATCGCTCGGTTGATATTTATGTTCGATTCTTCCAAAGCATAAATGGACGAGTCCAGTGTTTCATTAGATTGATTGACTGTAATCTCTCTTAACTCTCTAGCAATATTAACTGTCTCGTATTTAATAGTTGAAGCCATATTGATTCGTTCATATTTATCGGTAACAACCACATCGGTATTCACCATAGACTGTTCAAGCATATTCATTAAAATGATGACACAAATTGAAATTAAAACTACGATTGATCCAGTGCTCGTATAGAGCTTTGCCCTAAATTTCATACGGCCTCCTGCCTATATTGTCCCTTCACACTGAAGTTTCAAACAATATTTTCATTTCGAAATTTTCACACATTAAAAAACATACTGAGTCCTAGGTAAACAAAAAAATTACCTTTTTACGACAAATTATAGCACATTTTACAAATTTCTTTTAATGAATTTTTCCCCCTTCAACGAGCACTCTGATCCTTCCACAGTGACCGGACCTCGATTTTTTTCCCATCGACGGGCACTCTTGACTTTTCACAGTGACCGGGTGGCTCTTTTTTTCCCTTCAACGGGCACTCTGGACCTTTCGCAGTGACCGAGCGGCGCTTTTTTTCCCTTCGATGAGCACTCTGAATCTTTCACAGTGACCGGTCCGCTTTTTTTTTCCCTTCAACGGGCACTCTGATCCTTTCACAGTGACCGAGCGGCGCTTTTTTTCCCTTCGATGAGCACTCTGAATCTTTCACAGTGACCGGGCCGCTTTTTTTTTCCCTTCAACGGGCACTCTGATCCTTTCACAGTGACCGAGCGGCGCTTTTTTTCCTTCAGCGGGCACTCTGATCCTTCACAATTTGCTGTTAGAGGTTAGATATCACTAGAGGACAGGAAAAAATATTTAAATTCTAAAAATATTGAATTTTAAATTCAATTAATTTAGAATTAAGAAAATACATTATCCAGGGAGGATCTTTAATGAAACATCTTTATTCCCCACAGCCAACTGAAACTATTTCCTTACAAGTAGAATCCTCACCTGTTTGGGAAGTGATTCTTGGAATTGCAGGATATACATATGCACAACTTCGTCATACATTCGATTTAGATGAAAAGTGGACATCAGAGCAAAGCTCAATGCCTGCATCACTAGTAAAGAATTTGAAGGTGATTGAGAAGACCAACTTTTGGTATGGTTTGATTATGCTTCAAAACAAGCTATCGTCATTATCTATTCAAGATTTTTCAAATCGCCTTTCAGAAATTCCAATTGATTGTTTTTATGACACACTTCTACCTTACAAGGATCGGGAAACTGAGCCCTTGAGAAAAGCGACAGCTACTGAACATCGAGGTGAATTATTTGAGAAGTTTGCTGCATATTTTGAATCCCACGACTACTTAGGTGGATATGTTCATGATCTTGGTCATTATTCACATCTAGAAATTTGCGACCTATTCAACAATACATTGGATGAGTGGTACAAGTGGGTAAGCCAGCAAGAAGAATGGGAAAAGTGGACTAAGGCACTTGATTTTGAGCAGAAGCAATACAGCTCACTGGATATAACAAATCCTATTGAGGAAATCGAACGAATTACGGGTGGAATCAAGTATCTTCCTGAACCTTCTGTCTGGACTGTCAAATTAATCCCACATGTATCCTATCGTCCTTGGATCTTAGAACAACGCACACCTGATACTAAACTCTTCTTTTATCCTTTAAAGGAAGAATATTTGATAGAACCAGGTGTTCCATCGAATGAATTAATTCGTGGTCACAAAGCGTTAGGGGATGAACTCCGATTGAAATTGCTTTATCAGCTTCTAAAGGGACCGTTATCGCTTCAAGAGATGACCGTACAGTTTCATACTTCTAAAACAACACTACATCACCAGCTTTCTATATTAAAAGCAGCAAAGTTTATTCGTGTTGATAAAGGAATCTATTCGGTAAATCAAACGCAGATTAACGCTTTTTCTGGACAACTTAATCAGTACCTTGGAGTTCACATATGAAGAAGTTCTCTAAGTCATTTAAAGCACTTTGGTTAGGTGAAATCGTATCAGAATTTGGTGGAGCATCCGGGGCGATCATTAATGGATTGCTGCTGTATGAATTGACAGGATCAAAGGAATGGATGGGTGTACTTTGGCTTGTATATTTTATTCCTTCATTAATTTTACAAGGCATAAGTGCGCCCTTTCTAAACCATGTTGTTAAGGAAAAAATGCTTCTAAATATACAGTTGATTCGTGCTGGAGCCTACATTGCTCCGCTAATTGGTTATTTAATTGGTTCTGACGTGGGAATTATTTTGGGATTAGTCGTTTTGCAATGCCTGTTAGGATTGGTGCAGCCGATTTACGCAAGTCTATCTTTTTCACTTCTACCTGAAATCTGTAAAAAGGAAGAGCTTATCGCAGCAAATGGTTTACTGGATGGAACCATTCGACTTATGAGTTTTATAGCTCCTGGAGCAACTTCCTTGCTTTTGTTAGTCAGTCCCATGCATTTCATCTATGGTTTTTCTTCAGCTATGTTCTTTCTTAGCTATCTCGCACTCTCACGTATTCCACACTCAAGTAAGGAAAGAGTGGCAACTTGGACAAAGAAGTTTTGGTGGGCAGAAATGAAAGAAGGCTATAGGACATTTTTTAAGTATCCACACCTTTTACGTCTTACAATTCTCTCTTCAATTGTACAATTCGCTGTCGGAGCTACGATGGTTATCAACGTTCCTTTTATACGTGGCGATTTAGGGGGGAATTATTGGGAATATGCGGTTTTCTCAGGCGCTTTTCCAATCGGCTATGCCATTGGAACAGTATTACTTACGAAATTACCCAAAACTTTTCAAATGATGTACCTCGGTTTGATTGGAGGAGGTCTTTCGTTCGTACTCTTGTTTTTTGTTCATGCGGTTCCTCTTGCATGGATTTGTGAACTTTCTGGGGGAATTTTGTTTCCTCTTTTTAATTCTCAAAGTGCAGCACTTTTCCAACGCGATGCCCCTCGAGATCGGTTGACACAACTAAGTTCAGTTCGATTGCTTTTTCTTCGTGTCACAATGCCTTTAGGAATTTTGTTTGCATCCTCCTCATTTTTAGACTTAAGTACACGTCAGACATATACGATTATAGGCATGGTGATTCTTCTCCCAGGATTATTTTACTTCTTAGTTTCACTCTCACAACCTGAAAAGAATATCCTTAAGAATAAAAAGTCGATGATTCCTTAGCATAGGAAAAATCGGCTTTCTTTAAAGTTTTGAAAGAAAATCCTAAATTAAATCTTCTGGATAAGAATCTATTTTGATCAAACCTTTTTTCAAAATAGATTCTTTATATTTATTGTAAACCATTTTTGATTAGCGGCTTATTGTTGACAAGAGCAACAATGAAATGACACTTGTCATAAACATTTATTTACAGGTGTGAATTTTCCTTCATTCTTTTCTAAGATACTATAAATATACAAATATTTTTATCAGAAAAGGGTGAAGATAATGACAGAAACGAAAGGGCGGATTCGTCTACTCGATCTATTAAGAGGTATTGCTGTTTTAGGCACTCTAGGGACCAACATATGGATTTTTGCGTATTTAGGGGATTTGTCCTATATCACTACTTCTGATTATTCTGGTTGGTGGAAAACAGAAGATCTCTTTAGGATGTTGGTATTATTCCTTGTAAACGGGAAGCTGCTGGGATTGTTAACCATCATGTTTGGAGTAGGATTGGAATTAAAGTATCAGCAGGCACTACGAATGGGGAGAGTTTGGCCTGGAGTCTATCTATGGACAGCCATTTTCTTACTAATAGAAGGGTTTATCCATTATCTGTTGGTCATGGAATACGACATATTAATGAGCTACGGTGTGACGGCCATGATTGTAGCCTTCATTATAAAAGGCGGAGATCGTCTGATATCTAAAATCATGATCATTGTTGGCACCATTCATGCTATTATGATTTTGTTTTTAGTAGCTGTCAGCTTACTTGGGGCCAATATTTCGATTAGTTTCGATAGTGTCGTGCCTCTCTATCAAAGTGGTAGTTGGCTGCAGCAAATTGAATACCGACTGTCTAATTTTCTACTGCTTAGAAGTGAAGCCATTTTTATTATTCCTATGAACGTCTTTTTATTTTTACTTGGTGTTCGTCTCATACGTTCAGAAGTATTTTCTCCTGATGAGAATGGCCGAAAGTATCGTGACAAGCTTTTTAAAATAGGTATTTATCTTGGATTGCCTTTAAATATGTTGATTTTTATCCCGGGAGGGACTTTTGATTTGCCAGTCCGATATTTGTTTGCTCCATTATTGTCACTTGGTTATATAGGAATAATTGGAAGGATGATAGAATATAGGAAGTGGTATTGGCTTTGGAACCGTCTTGAAAATGTAGATAAACTATCTCTAAGCTGTTATGTCATGCAAAATATTATTGCTTCCATTATTTTTTACGGTTGGGGGTTTGCTTTGGGAGGAAAAGTCAGTTCCTTGACGATTATCGCTGTCTGGATCTTGATCGTACTATTACAACTAATATTTGCATCTATTTGGATTCGCACCTTTAAACTTGGACCATTAGAATGGATCCGTAAGCGTACAGTAGAAGTCCTTATACCTAAATAGCTGAACTGGAGGCGGTTATGAAACTTAAGATATACCCTAGAGATCAAATCAAACAATATTTGATGATAGACGTGATATCCATTGTGTTTTTATTCTGTATCGTTTTACGTTCAGGATCTGAATTGGGCATCTTGGGAAAGCTTTTTCTCCTTCTGATATTCCTTGTTTCTTTTTATATTGGACTTTGGTACAGAGATTGGCGTTTATTAATGGCCGTTCTAATTGGTCTTTTAACCCTTACATTGTTAAGTATTTATGTTGGTCTATCTATCCTGATTTTTGGATTCATATTTGCTGATCTGATTGGAAGGTCGAAGTCAAAATGGCATATTGGCATAGGAATTGCAGCTATTGCTCTCATGTTTATCTTAGTTCAATGGAAAAGCACGGGGCATCTATTCAAGTTAGAATCTACGACATTACTTCCAGTTATGATTATACAATTAATTTTTCCCATATTAATTTATATAAAGGAAAAAGCAAAAAGTTTACAGAGTGAACTAGATGCAGCAAATAAACAGATTGTACAACAAGAGGAAAGGCAGCGTATTGCAAGGGATCTTCATGATACACTCGGACAAACATTAACAATGATTAAATTAAAAAGTGAATTGACTACTAGATTAGTAGACAAAGATTCCTCCAAAGCAAAGGAAGAACTAAAGGAAATACTAGCTACGACTAGAATCGCTTTGAAGCAGGTAAGGGAGCTAGTCTCAGATATGAAGTTCGTCTCTTTGGAAAGTGAGATCGAGCATTCCAAAAAACTCATGTATACTGCTGGAATTGAATTAGATATAGTGAAAAAGGGAGACCCTCTACTATTATCTAGTGTAGAAGAGACCATGATATCTCTGTGTGTTCGCGAAGCTATGACCAATATAATTAAGCATAGTAAAGCAAAGCGATGTACAATACAATTCGAAATCATTGACCATATTTATTTTATACAAATAATGGATGACGGGATTGGGCTAGTCAAGGTAGAGCGTGGCAATGGCATTCAGTCAATGAAAGAGCGGATGCAAGCTCTTCAGGGAACAGCTGCAGTAAACAATTCCCCCAGTGGTGGAACACATGTCACAATTAAGCTCCCCGTCCGTCAGTAAGGAAAGGAGAATCCCGCTTTATGATACGAGTAGTCATTGCAGAAGACCAACAAATGCTCCGTGGTGCATTAACATCTTTATTGGCATTTGAAACAGATATTAAGGTGCTGGCAGAAGTATCAGATGGACAAAAAGCTTGGGATGTCATACAAAGTGAACAGCCAGATGTATGCTTACTTGATATTGAGATCCCTTTTATTAGTGGTCTTGAATTGGCAGAGAAAATAAGGAACGCTAATATACCTAGTAAAATAATAATTGTCACTACTTTTGCCCGTCCTGGTTATTTGCAAAAAGCAATCGATTCTCAAGTGAATGGATACCTATTAAAGGATGAGCCGATTGATTTTCTCATTGAGTCAATCCGTAAAGTCATGAATGGAGAGCGTGTTGTCAGTATGGATCTGGCAGCAACACTCTTTATGAAAGAAAAAAACCCATTGAGTGAACGGGAAACAGAAGTGTTGCGCCTTGTAAAAGATGGATTAGCGACAAGAGAAATCAGCAAGGTACTTTTCTTAACGAAAGGAACCGTGCGTAACTATTTATCCTCTGCTATCCAGAAACTTGAAGCAGAGTCGCGGCAGCAAGCCGTGAATATTGCTACGGAAAAAGGGTGGCTCTGAGAAAAGCAAAAGGAGCTCCAACTTGCGGAAAAGGCGCTTCAACTTGTGGGAAGGCATTCCAACTTGCGATAAAGGCACTCCAGCTTGCGATAAAGGCGCTTCAACTTGCGGAAAAGCCGCTTCAACTTGCGAAAAAGCACTCCAATTTGCGATAAAGGCACTCCAACTTGCGGAAAAGGCACTCCAACTTGCGGAAAAGCCGTTTCAACTTGCGGAAAAGGCGCTCCAACTTGCGATAAAGCACTCCAACTTGCGATAAAGGCACTCCAACTTGCGATAAAGCCGCTTCAACTTGCGGAAAAGCCGCTTCAACTTGCGGAAAAGCCGCTTCAACTTGCGGAAATTTTTAGATTCTATGAGCGAATCTAAAAAAGCAACTATCTTTTAGAAAAGAGCGGTTAGAAGAGAATCGAATACCTAAATTTGATAAAACCCGTTATCGGAAGCCAATGGATCTAGTAATAAAGAAATTTCTTCATCCCTTAAATATGGTCAACTAGATTAATAAGGACTGCGACATAACTTTGGATAAAAGGAATTTCGCCTTCCTTAACATAGTTTTTTATCAGTTGAATACGTTTAAGATGATGAATTAACTTAAAACAATATGTCTGTATTGAAAAGAGGTGTGACGTTGAACTTTGTTGCATGGATGATTGTCACCTGTGAAATAATGTTTTGGATTGTAATTGTATTAGGGTTAGTAACACGGTATGTATTCAAGCTGAACAGATTAGGACTATTCTTTTTAGCATTAACCCCGGTAATTGATTTAATTTTATTAATTATCACTGGTATTGATTTATACCGCGGTGCGACTGCAACACAAGCGCATGCGATTGCTGCAGTTTATATCGGTGTATCCATTGCATTTGGAAAAAGCATGATTCAATGGGCAGATGAGCGGTTTCAGTATTATGTAACAAAGCAAGGTTCAAAACCAGCGAAGCGGTTCGGCATGGAACATGCAAAGCATTATATGAAAGGCTGGGTAAGGCATGTCATTGCATATCTTATTGGCGCTGGATTATTAGCCGGGATGACTTATTTTATAAATGATCCAACCCGAACTGCGGCATTAAGCGGGATGATAAAAATTTGGTCAATAGTTCTAAGCATTGATTTGATTATTACAATCAGCTATTTTATTTGGCCGAAAAAAGCAAAAAATAAAAGTGCCTGATTTTTAACTTCGTTGAAGCATTATATAAAATAATTATTTATAGTACTCAACATACACAAGATAATTAGACCATTTCCATTTTTTATTCAAGTGGTAATTAAATGTTAAAAAGAGCTAACCTATTGGTCGGCTCTTCCAATGTTTTATATTTTTTCATTAAGAAAGACTTTTTTAATAATTAGGCGCTTTGTGGTAATTTTTCCTTCTCATCTTTATTATTGATCCATTTTCTTAAAATGGGCATTAACCAACGATCTAAACCAATTTTCCCCGCATTTATTCCAGCTACAAGAATAAACATCCCAATAAAAACCATCTGGGGATTTGTACTAGTAGTACCTGAAAGCATATAAGCAAAATTCATCGTAAGACCCATTAACATAGCAAAACTAGTGAAAACTCCGATGATTAATGCTAAACCGACTAAGAATTCTCCCCAAGGAACTAAAACATTAAAAAGTTCAACGTGTGGCAATGCAACATCATTCAAAAAGTTACCCCACCAGGGTTGAACGGCTGGATGTTCACCAGATACCTGCTTTATTGCTCCGTTTAGAAAGCCACTTGCATCAAATTTGCCACTAGAGATTTTCCCCCAACCAGCATTTAGCCATTGCCATCCAAGATATACGCGAAATAAAGTAAGAAACAATGATGCATAGCGGTTTTCCCTTAAAAATTGAATGAACACAATAATTTCCCCTCAGTAAACAGTAATGTTTATAAATGATAACGATTATCATTATTGATTAAATCAAATTTATAGTCAATAATACATAAGCACCAATTATAATCTCTTTTAGTAAATTACTCCTAGCGGACAAATGATAGTAATATTACACTCCCAAGAGTAAACCATTCTTGTTGAATTTTTTCATCGATATTTTTGTTTTACAAATAAATCATAAGAGAAGTTCATTAAATAACTATAACAACTTAGTAAACTAAATATTAAAAGAAAATAAAGTTTTGTAAATGAAATACATGGACACTAATTTACGTGAGAAAAGGATTGAATAAACAGCTACTTCGAGCAGCACAGTTTAGGGAAACGGACACCATAAACAAACTTATTAAGGAAGGTGCCAATATCAATGCATAGAATTCAAAAGGACGAACTGAGGCTATTACATTTTTTCTCTATTATTATTTAATCATTATGTAATATTTCGTTCAAATAATGTTAATATTTTCGTAGTATTATAAATTATGTAACTAGGACACATTCATGCAAACCTTTTAATTTCAACCCCCCTTTTATTATAGATCCGGCAAATAGTCGGATCTATTTTGTTTTTAAGTTGAAATTAACATAACGAAAAAATAGCCACTGGTTCCAGATTTAATGGTTTCCGAAACAGAAAAAATAGGACCATTAAACATAGTCCTATCAGTTAATAATATATTGGGCTTGTAAGCAATTACCTTCATTAGCCATGAGTATCCATAAAGGCAATTTCCATCAATCAAATGCTCAATGTAAACATTAAACCAATATATAAAGTAATAATAAAACCAACTCCAAATACGACTGCTGCTACAGATTTGGCTCTTTTAAAGCTAAGCAGAATTAAAATCAAAAATAGCATTGAAAGTAATATTAGCAAAACAGCTTGAAAAGTTGGTAATAGATTAATGTTTAGGGTTGAAATAATGTTCTTCCCTAAAAACCATTCAACCCATTTAGATGCCCCTTCTGATTTAATAGTAAATTCAACCTCATGAGGCGGCGATTGGGTTCCCATAACAGCTGTAAAATAAAAAACAATTAATAATACAACACTTTCTCCCCTTATCCATGGTCGAGGATTAAAATAAGAATGGTTTAATGATTTTCTTGCCAGAACACTATTAATAAAGGCAAAAACCACAACAGGAATAATACTTATATGTTTTAAAAGCAACATCTGACCGTATGGCAAGACCCAGGCTTTCACATAATCCTTTGGTTCAACAACAAAAAGCATTAGATAGATTCCACTTAAGATAATGATGATAAAACATATAGATGCAAATGGTGTAAACCAACGCAAAAATTTTGACCAATTAGATTGATCCTTCGAGAACCATGCTACATTAATAATAATGCCAGTCCACAACGTGACCATCAAAAAATGTGTACTGTGAGAAAATAAACCTGCCCAAAATGACAGCGAAGCCACATGACTTGAATAACCAACTGCTAGGGTTATTAACAATAGCCAAAATGCCTGAAAATATTTTGAGCCGTCTAACAATAACGTTATCCATAAGAAGGTTGCCATAAACCCAATAAAAATCCAGGCTTTCCCTACTTGAAAATCCAATAAAACAGATTTAGCTGCTAGAGCAAAACCAACGCCATCTTGAAAATAGGAAATGGTCTGAACAATCGGTCCTAACGTAAAAATAATAATTCCTAGTGTTGAAAGCAATAAAAAAGGTTTTGCAATATAGATTTTTGGTTTATTGGTTTCAGGAACAAATTGTAGTGCAACATGCCCTACTAAAATGGAAAACATTAAATAAGTTCCAAAATCTGCAATCGGAATTAAAAAACCCATACTTATCGTTTCCTTCTAAATAGCAGGAACATCCCAATAACCAAAATTAACACAACCACCACAGTAATAGTTGTTTTCATGTTTGATGATGATTCATTCGTTTGCTTTTTGGCTTGTTCCTGCTTTGTATTCTCATTTTTTGGTTCTTCTTTATTAACCGCAACTGGCTCTTTCGCTTCTGTCTTTTGCTCTTCTTTTTGTGCCATATGTACGGAGAATGGTATTTCACCTGTTATTGGATGACCGTCTTCACCAGCAATACTCCACTGAATTGTATACGAGGCATTTTCAAGAGGGGCTGATAAAGTCCCTACCAGTTGTTTGTCTCTTGGTACAACACTTATAAGAGGTATCTCTGCCCCATCCTTCACTAATTTCATCGTACTCAAGGATTCGATTTTTCCTTCATATGTAAGGACAATTTCTTTCAAGTCTTCCGTCACTACTTGTCCTGAAGCAGGATTAGATGAAGCTAATTCCGTATGTGCACTTGCAATAGCAGGAATCATCACCAATATGCTAATTAATACGAATAGTAATTTTTTCATTTTGTTTCTCCTTTCTTGAACCCTAAAATTTTTCTATACATTCCATTAAACATAACGTTTTCATCTTGAATGACATCGCAATGATTTTCAGCTATCTTAAATAATTGATAAAAATCCAGACCTATATCTGTACCGAATAATTTAATAATGGGGCGAAAAATTTTTTGTTTGATATTCATATTTTTATTTTTAGGAGAAAATTTATCGAAAACAAGAAAGTATTCGTTTTTCTTTAGAACCCTAATCATTTCATTCAACGTTTTTTTAGGGTCAGGAACAACGCTAAGTATTAAACTTGCAACGATAAAGTCAAAAGATTCATCAGGAAAATCCATATTTTGTGCATCCATTTCTAAAAAGGTTACAGAGGAATCAGAATATTTTTCTTTTGCCACTCTCAACATATCAGAAGAATAATCAATCGCGGTAATGTCATAGCCCTTGTTCAAAAAATAAGGAAGATCAGCTCCGGTCCCTACACCAACAAATAGAACTTTACTCCCCTTTTCAAGAGATATATCTCGAAATATTTCGTTTCTTGCTTTTAGGAACATCCCTGAATTAAAAAAATGATCATAAATCGGCGACCAGCATTTATAAATCATGCGATTCCAACCATTATTCACATGTTCCCCTCCCACTAAAAGACTTCCCAATGTTGGGAAGTCCTGTATTATTTGTCTTTTACGATGAGAAGTCGTAAACCATTTAATGTGTCAATTAGCGTTTTTTTGAATCCCTAATGAGTGGAGTTTCTGGATAACTAACTTACTGTTTCCTCTCACATCGTCAGCAACTGCGCGAATTTCCATTATTCAAATAACTATTTGACTATTAGTATATGTAAAATGATGCAGTTGGTCAAATAATGATTTGAATGTTTTATTATTGCATTGAAAAAGAACATCGCTTCGATGTTCTTTTTGTGAATTCCCATTCAAATGTTATTTAATTAAGTATTCTCGATTAAAAATCAATTATTATGTTTTTTGCTTCGGCAATGCTTTCTTCATTTTTATTTACGACATCGCTTGTTAACAGTTCGACCCATTTAATATCATTTGTGTCTTTTAAAATATAACCTAGATTTCCTTTTTTAACTCCGTTTGGTCCAATTTCTCCTGGTAATTCTTCAAGATAAATATCGTCTTCCCAAGTTTTTTGTTCCCCGTTGTTCATTTTAATAAAAGCAATTGGATTAAATTTTATTACCTCGTTAGATGTATTCTTGACTTCCACTTCAACCTTTACAAAATCAAATTCTTCATCATGAGTATAGTCATGAAAAAAATCGATCATGCTGAAATCAGGAACAAAGTGCATCACTTTTATATCTTTTATTATCATATTAGCAGGGCCTACCTGAATTTCCATATTAACTTTCTTGTATTCTTTTAAGGTTAGCTCGCCCTTTGTGTCAGAAAGAGTTTCACCTATATTTACAAGATTACGGTCATCGGTTACTTGCGGGCTTGGTACATATACATCATTTTTAATTTCTAGGGTAGGTTTTGCCGTAATATTTTGGGCACCTTGAGGTTCAGTATTGTTTCCTGCTGAACACCCAGCAAGTACTGATAATAATAGAAAGTGATAGAAATATTTTTTCAAAGGGGTCTTCCTCCTTATTACAGGCTTAAGAAAAAGTACCCGCTGCTTATTGAAAGCAACGGGACATGATAGAAATTATTCATTACTTTGCTGAATTAATAAATTATTTTTTACCATTACTTAAAATATCAAAAATAATTTTTGCATGGTCTGTGTTATCCACTTGTCCTGCAAAACGCTCTTTAGATGGGCCAAATGCAAATACTGGAACATCCTCACCAGTGTGTCCGCCAGTTGTCCAGCCTGTATACGAACGCTTATTAAAAATTGTTTTGATAGCAGTACTGATATCACTAGATTTTTTGCCAGCGTTTTTAACAGATTGAATTTCAGCATCTGTTAAAGGTAAAAGATTTTGATCAATATAACTTTTTAAAGTTTTCTCTACATCTGCACCTTTTGCAATTTCATCCGCCATAAAGGCAGGTGTACGTTTTGCAGCTTGGACTGGCTTACCAAACCAGTTATAAATACCATTTGCCCCTATAGAAAATCCGCCTGTTGAATGGTCAGCAGTTGCTACAACTAGAGTGTGCTTATCCTTTTTCGCAAACTCAATTGCTGCCTTAAATGCTTTTTCAAAGTCTTCCATTTCGCTCATTGCACCGACAATATCATTGTCATGGCCAGCCCAGTCAATTTGGCTGCCTTCTACCATGAGGAAGAATCCATTTTTATTTTTGTTTAAACGATCGATTGCTGATGTTGTCATGTCCTCAAGTGATGGAATATCTTCTGTACGGTCAATCATTTTCGGAAGACCTCCAGTAGTGAAAAGTCCGAGAATTTGATTGTTTTTATCCTTTAAGAGCTGTTCTTTATTCGTTACATAGCTGAATCCATCCTTTTTAAAGGCATCAGCAAGATTCACATCTGGGCGTTCAAAATTCGATTTACCTCCGCCAAGAAGCACGTCAATTTTATGTTTACCATTAATTAACTCATTGTAATAATCATCAGCAATCGCATTCATATTCTTACGATTCTCATTATGAGCACCAAATGCTGCAGGAGTTGCATGTGTGATTTCAGAGGTAGCTACTAGTCCTGTAGCTTTGCCCTTTTCTTTTGCAGCCTCTAAAACAGTTTTTACTTTCGATTTATCATTATCTACTGCAATCGCCGCGTTATATGTTTTTACGCCTGCCGACATTGCGGTTGCTGCTGACGCCGAATCCGTTATGTTTTGTTCTGGATCTTCAGGATAAGTCATTTGCTGCCCGACGAGGTACTTATCAAACTCCGTTGTTTCAACTTCAGGCGTATTATGGTTGTCTTTAAAGTATCGGTAAGCTGAAGTATAAGAAACACCCATTCCATCACCAATTAAGAAAATTACATTCTTGATATCAGCGTTGTTGTTTTTTTCTACTTGTGCTTGAACGGATGTATTTCCTACAGTTCCAATCAAACTTCCCATTGCTACAGTTGAAAGAACTGCAACCGGGAGGGCCTTTTTTAAAAATTTCTTTATAAACATTGAAAGACCTCCAAATCATATTTTAATTTTCACAATGCTTACTATAATGGAAAATTGTTGACCTAATATTAAGTAGTCGTAAATTATTTTTATGAATTATGTAAATATTCAATATTTAAAAAATCTTCCATTAGAAATCATGAAAATAATTTGGAAGCATCCATGCCGGTATTATTTTGTTTTTATTAGTAGTCGGCTTACTTGGAACCAATATGTAATTGCTTTAGAGCATTTGGACAATCCCACTCACTATAGCGGCGATACCAATTACCGCACAAATCAAACCAACATTTGTTTTGTCCCTTTTTCCTTTTGTACGCTTGCCAGTGAGAAAGAGGACAATTCCTAATATGATAAGCACAATTCCCAAACCAACACTAAAAATATTAAGCTGTAATGAAACACTTTCAAGTGCATTATCAATGGCCCTTTCAATTCTTTGTTCCATTTACTCTACCTCCATAAGATTTACTTTGTGCATTAGGTTTTTCGAAAAGAGTATTCCGACAAATATCATAATCAAACTGAATATATATATGACCGTGATACTTGAAGTGGTATTTCCCACAATATTGCACATTAACGAAGCCAAAAGAACAGCCGAAACAATTGTAGCAGCAACTGATTTCTTAATAAATCCAATGCCTGTTGCTATAATTCCTATACTTGCGGCTATAAAGGCCATGACGACTGTAATTTTTATTACTTGTAGCATGATAGAAGCAGTAAAGTCTCCACTTACAAGATGCATTGATTTTTCTGTTATACCAAATATCAAGAAAATAATAAGATTGCTGATAATCATTGAAAAAATCGTAAATATGCTAACAACACTTAATTTTGAAAGTAAAATCTTTTTTCTGCTTACCGGGTATGAAAAAAGTAAAATAGATCTCTTTCCGGAATATTCCTCGATTATAAATTTTGAATACATAACAGCCGATAATACGCAAAAAGCCGTCATATTTATTACCCCGAACATTGGGATAAGATTGTTATATCCTAAAAAGACCTCTAAGTCTTTATCGGTGGGCTCCAGCTTAGGCGCATATGCAAAAAGATAGAGAAATCCTAACATAACTATGGTAATAATAATGCTGGCAATTACATAGGTTCGGATGTTGTTTCTTCTCAATTCCAATTTAATAAGTCTTATCATTTCTTATTCTCCTCTAGATATAACCTTGCAATAATTCTTTTATTTTTACATGCATGCATTCCGATTGAATTCATTATGTGTTATAAAAATAACCATTTTGACTTGTTCTAAGAGCCTCCGTATGCTCCATTAATTCTCCTCTCACTGTTATGATAAATTTATTCTAGTTCTAAAAACTCACTTATTTCTTAAGTGATTCTTAAAAGATTCTTAATTTACTCATTTCAATACAAATAACTAAATAACCTGCCACCCTAAAATAAAGGGAGCAGGTTATTTAGTTATTCATTTCTCAAGATTAATGTTTCACTAGAAATGTAATTTCATGTTCATCTTCTATTCACATAACGATTATAAACTAAGGATGTAACAAAGAGATAGGAGGAATTAAGATGAACATTGCTTGGAAAGAAATTAAGAAAAATAAAGTAAGGTTTTCGATTTTAGGTTCAATCGTTTTTCTTGTTAGTTTATTAACATTTATTATATCTGGTTTAGCAAATGGATTATCACAGGACAATGCTGCGTTAATTAAAGATTTACCAAACGGACAATTTTATATGAATAAGGATGCAGACGAAAATTATAATCTGTCAAGAATAGATAGCAGTACCCAAGATAAAATGTTAAACAAAGAGAAAGATGCTGTAGCACTATCAATTCAAATGGGCTTTTTGAATGATGAGGCTGGTAAGCAACAAAGCGTCGCATTTGTTACCTCGACAGATTCAAAATTGTTTCAAAATGTCAAAAAAGGTGAAATTGTACTTGATAGCTCTATGGAGAAAGATGGTATAAAAATTGGAGATACCTTAACTAATAATCAGTATAGTGGCGAGTTTATTGTAAAAGGTTTTGTGGACCAAAAGAAATACAGCCATGCACCTGTCGCTTATATCAGTATGGAGGACTACAAAGAAATTTACCGGGTCGATGAAATGCAAATGATTTTCGTGCCGGGAGGGGATTCAACACAAGCAGTCGCTGGATTACAATCATTTTCAAATAAAGAGTTTCTCAATACAATTTCAAGTTATAAAGCAGAACAGATGTCCCTAAATATGATTGTTTGGTTTTTAGTTGTCATAAGCGGAATGTTGTTTGCTATCTTCTTCTATATGATGAACGTTCAAAAAATTGGTTTATACGGTATTCTCAAAGCTATCGGTGTAAAAACAAGTGCCTTATTTAAAATGATGTGGACACAAATGGTGTTTATTACAGTAATTGCACTTGTCATATCAATTACACTCAGTCAAGTCTTTAATATGATTGCACCTGAAGGAATGCCATTTAGTTTAACCCCTGAAACAACAGTACAATTGTCGATAGTCTTCTTAATTATCGGATTTATTGGAGCTACGCTATCCGGTTTACAAATTAAAAAAGTCGAACCATTACAAGCAATACAACAAGGAGAGGTTTAATATGGCATTATTTACAATAGATGAAGTTAGAAAAACGTTTACTAATGGTGAAGTGAAGGAAGAAATACTAAAAGGAATTAATCTTTCTCTTAGAGAAGGAGAGATAACAGCTTTAGTGGGTGCATCAGGCTCTGGTAAAAGTACACTCCTAACAATTGCTGCAGGACTTCAACCCGCATCAGATGGACAAGTAATATTCGAAGGAACAAATATGATTAATATGAGTCCAGAACAAGTACGGAAAATACGAGCAAGTAAATTTGGTTTCGTCTTTCAGTTTGCACATCTTGTTCCTTTTCTTACAGTAGAAGAGCAACTGATGCTAATGTTGGATGTATCTGAATCAAAACTAAAGAAACAAGAACAAAAAAAAGAAGTTGACAAAATACTAAAATTAGTTGAAATGGACCATCGGAAAAATGCTTATCCATCTTCATTATCTGGCGGAGAAAAGCAGCGGGTTGCCATTGCTCGTGCAATTATCCATAAACCAAAAGTTCTCTTTGCTGATGAACCAACTGCGAGCTTAGATTCAAAAAGGTCTAAAGATGTTATGATGTTAATCCGAAATTTAACTAAAACGCTAAACATTACTACCTTAATGGTTACACATGATGAAGAAATGCTTTCTTATGTTGACTCTATAGTTAAAATGAGCGATGGACAAGTTTTGCAAAATGTAGTTTAAATTCTATAGATTAGACAAAGTATTAAAGCCAGATAAAATATTTTTAAACAGCCCTGACATTTTTGCTCAGGGCTGTTTAGTATATTTCGGCAATATAATATCGAATGCTGTCCCTTTAGAAGGTTCACTTTTTCGGACAAGGCAAGGCAAAAAATGATTTATCCTGTCTGAATGCTGGCTCTATTCGGACAAGCCAAGGCAAAAAATGATAGATCCTGTCTGATTGCAAGTCTCTTTCGGACAGGTCAAGGCAAAAGAAGATAGATTCTGTCTGAATGCTGGCTCCATTCGGACAAGCCAAGGCAACAAAAGCTTCATCCTGTCTGAATGCTGGCTCCATTCGGACAAGCCAAGGCAACAAAAGCTTCATCCTGTCTGAATACTGGGTCCATTCGGACAAGGTAAGGCAAAAAAAGATAGATCCTGTCTGAATGCAAGTCTCATTCAGACAGGTCAAGGTAAAAGAAGATAGATTCTGTCTGAATACAGGTCTCATTCGGGCAAGCCAAGGCAACAAAAGCTTGATTCTGGCGTTTCTAGAGGAAATTTTCCTCTCTTTTTTTTGTTTCACAATTTCATTAAAAATGTAGAAGCCATGAGAAGGGGGATTTTATTCTTCTAATGTGCAGTTGGTCCCCCTTATTGACTCTATGCTTACCAAACAGGTCGTAACCTCGATGACCATTTATCTTCATTTTTTTCATAAACTAATTTTGTTAAATCCTCTTTTAGCATTTGCATTCGTTCGGCACCTATGTTGTCAATCCAACGTCGTTCTATCTCAGCTAGTATCTCCTCTTTTGCTTTTATTACTAACCAGCCACGTTCGGTCAAAACAATAATTTTCTCTCTCTTATCAGTTGAATGAGTTTTTCGCATTACATAACCACTTTTCTCAAGATAATCCACCATTTTACTTACAGCTTGCTTTGTAATTCCTAAATATTCAGCTAGTTCTATACCTGTCGCTCCATTAGGAATGATACGTTTAAACATAAAACCATGTGCAGGTTTAATATCTCCATATCCCAACTCACTTAATCTATCATGTAATTCATTAATTAATGTACTAAAGGATAATGACAAAAGCGCGGCAAGATCCAATTCACTAAACAACTGATCATTCATGTATTCTACCTCCTCGAATAAAGTCAATTAAGTTGACTATATTTAAACCTTATTGTACTATCTGAGTTATAGTCAATCAAATTGACTATATTTTTACAACTACAATAGGATGCCTTTTTTAGTGAATAATATATAACAACGTACGAGTGAGCAACAGGAGGAAAAGAGAATGACAACAGTTTTATTTGTAAAAGCAAACAATCGTCCAGCAGATCAGGCGGTTAGTGTGAAATTATATGAGGCTTTTTTAGCGAGCTATAAAGAATCACATCCAAATGATACAGTGGTAGAGCTTGATTTATACAATGAAGAATTGCCATATGTAGGAGTAGATATGATTAACGGCACATTTAAGGCTAATAGAGGTCTTGATTTAACAGCAGAAGAAGCAAAAGCAGTAGCTGTTTCTGATAAATATTTAGATCAATTCCTTGCAGCTGATAAAGTTGTCTTTGCTTTCCCATTATGGAATTTAACAATCCCAGCTGTACTACACACATATATTGATTACTTAAACCGCGCGGGCAAAACATTTAAATATACGCCAGAAGGTCCATTAGGTCTTATTGGAAATAAGAAAATTGCATTATTAAACGCAAGCGGTGGTGTATATTCTAAAGGACCGGCAGCTGAATTAGAAATGGCTGTTAAATATGTAGCAAGTATGTTGGGCTTCTTCGGTGTAAAAGATATAAAGACCGTAGTAATTGAAGGTCACAACCAATTCCCAGATAAAGAAGAAGAAATTATTGCCGATGGCCTTGAAAAAGCTGTTAAATTAGCAAGTACGTTCTAATTAAAACAAAAATAACTGTCACTCAATTTGCAGTACTAACACTTTTATAGTGGTGGTACTGATTTTTTATTCGTATTATGATAAATAAATTGAATCTATTTTTGAAAAAATTGATCAACGTGGATTCTTTTTTAACAGTTTTAAGTATGGACCTTTTAAAAAAGGTTGATCATTTTCTACCTATCCAAAAAATAATAAAGCCGATTCCAATATCGTACGGTTTCGGCTTTTTCTAATTCATGTACAATAAAAGTAAGAAGGAAAGGGCATAATCAGGGGATTACTCTTGATAGACTAAAATCTGAATAATGAAGCCCTTAAAAATAATGGGTTTTATTATTTTTGTGAAGAGCAGCGCATCAAAATATTGTTTGCCAGTTGTTCTGGTTCTTCGCTTTCAATTACTATTTTGTCAAATTCATATCCTTTCAAATCAAGAATTACTACTTTATTGGTGTCATGATAGGATAAGAAATATTTTTTTCCATCAATAAGGAAAATTCCGGCTTTATAGCTAAATGTAGTAATGCCTGTTCTTTTTATAGCTGTCCAGGGAAACTTGAAATTTCCCACCTGTACTTCTTCGACCGAAGTGTAAGGAATTTTTATCTTCCTTCTCATAGTTGTAATCGCTGTCGATCCTGAAATATTCAATATTAAATCACTGTCATCCAATACAATTTGAACACTCATATTTTATCTCCTCCTCTTACAATGTCACAATTCGTTTATTCCACATTAACGGGCAGTAAGACCCCTCCTGATGGAAGTTTCACTTTATTATCTTTTAATCTCATTTCATGCGTATGCTTCATAAAGATTACTGTTATAAACAATTAGTCACATAGAAAGTAACTCTTTTCGCGATAAAAGGGATTTTGATAAGAACAGGAAAGTACTATAAGAAATAGCGTTACAGCCACATTGTAAAAAAGTGAGGTAAAGCTTTACCAGCTATCATGATGTTGATTGCATGATTCGTCAAATGTGCGGGATTTATAATTTGAAATTCATATCCAAATGCGGTTATGGCTTTCAAAAGAATCAGAAGAAAAATCGATAACACAGCAACTGCCGAGGATCTAAATAGTAAGGCGCCCATCATTAGTGTCAGCGTTAATATAAACAGGCACCAAATAATTCCCCTTTATTTTTCTTGTGATTTTTGCGGAATAAACATGCCTGCAAAAATTCGAGTGGTTCTTTCAGGCGTCGACTTGTTATTTATAACCTTTTCAATAGACTTAGTAATAGACTGGACGAGTTCCTGGAATTCTCCATCCGTCAGATGAATAGGTGTATTCCAATAAGCGAATCCATCTTCTTTATACTGATTAGGGGATGTCTCCGTCAGATAGGATGTCACTAACTTAAGTAAATTACCGTGAAATACTGAAAAATACCGAATATGGTCTTCTTGTGAAGTCATTTCAATCTCGGTTTCGGGAACTTGTAAGTTCTCTTTCTTGACCGAAAACACCCGTTCTTCCGTTCCTTTAACTTTTTTCGTATCGATGATCTCAATAAAATTTGCCTCAAGTAAAAGATTAATATGACGATATATTGTAGCTTGTGGAACATCTCCAAGCGCATCTACAAGTTGAGCAATCGTCAGTGGTTTACCTAGCAGCAATTGTTGTACAATCCGCATTCGAATAGGATGAAGAAGTAAATCGGCTTTTTTGGTCATTGTATTTCCCTCCACGATCATTATCATTTTATAAAATGATAATAGCATTTGTTACTGAATTTGTAAATAATTCAAAAAATATACTTCAAAATTCATTCGTGAATATCGTTTACTCCTATTCTTTTTTGAACAATTAACTTACAAAAAAATCCTGTATAAATAAATACAGGATTTTAATCAAACTTTATTACAAATTATCAATCTAAAATAAATTATCATGACACCTATATAAAAAAAGAGAACACATATTATACATGACTAAATATGAGCTCTCCTTTTTATTCCATTTAAGCGCCCTTTTCTTGATTATTCAACAAACGCTCCCTTATATACCTTTATTATCACGCAATTCCACAATTGTACCTTCTGGAGCTTTTATTTTACAAAGGTGGCCATTTTCAACATGGTAAACAATCTCACCCTTTTTACTAATAAAATTCACATTCATTGCTTTTAAGCGTTCTACTTCGTCCACGAGATTTTCAACCCATATACAAAAGTGAACAATCCCTTGACCGTTAGAATTATTTTCTAAAAGGACTTCATTCTTTTTACCAGTTTGCAGCTCAATATAAAAACCGTCTAGATTTAACCAACTATTAAACTGTCTCCCATGAAAATCCGGGGATTCTTGGACTATTTCAAATCCTAAAGCTTCCGTATAAAACTTTAATGTTTCCAGATAAGTATTGGTTTGAATACATAAATGGTGAACGTATTTTTTTACCATAATGTTCATTACACCCTCTTAAATTTAAAAAATTCATCAATGATACCTCAAATGCTGAAGTATTAATTATTCCTCTAAGTCATCTAAATCTATTAGTTGTTTCATTCTCAAACGGTAGATATAGATATTTGGAATAAGAAAACAAATTAATATAATTAAACCGGTTAAAATTCCTACTGACAGCCCTGACTCTGGGGTAATTGAAACAAAGTACGCAAATATAATAGAAATGACTAATGTGATTACAGTTGAAATGATAAATGATTTTTTGGGATTACGAATTTTTTTCTCGTGCTCAACACTGATACTCATTGATAAATAAGCTGATACAATTGCTGAAACCATAAATACAAGCCAAACAGGATTGTCACGCATACCGTCTATCCCACTAGTAAATAGATCATATCCCAAGATACAGAGAATCCCAAACGTTTGTACAATATAAACAATTCTTGTATTTTGTAAATTTCTAAGTACTAAGCGCTCGTCTGTTATTTTCTTCATTAAAAGTTCTCCTCTTCAACCCAAAATAGTTCATCTAAAGTGCCGCCTACGACATAGCAAATCTGTAAACACAACTTTAAAGATGGGTTATATTTTCCTTTTTCAATTAAGCTTACCGTTTGGCGTGTAATACCCACAGCATCTGCCAATTGCTGTTGCGTAAGATCCTTTTTTACCCTCGCAACTTTTACAGAATTTCTCAAACACCCACCTCCCACAAATAAAATGTAACATATATATTACTTTTAGTAAAATATATGTTACATAAAAATTAAAAATAACTTTCGCAAAATATTTTTTTAGAGTAAACTGCACCTTTACTATTGGAAATTCTTCAATTAATTCAAAACCAAGAATGTCCTTATAAAATCTCAAGGTTTCTTTGTAGTGTTTTGTCAGTATACAAATATGACGAACGAATTTTGAAGTCATTTTTTTCTCCGTTTTAAATATCTTCCTGAAAATTTTCTTGCACTAATGATTCTTTGATTTTATTTGGAAAAGCACAATTTCTTATTCAAGAATAATCCTCCTTTTTAAATCCATTATAAAAATAAACGTAAAATTTAAAGGAGGGCATTTTAATGTTTAAGAATAGTATCCGTGTATTCCTGGTGATCTTTTTAATAATCAATGTGATTGGCTGCACGAAAAATTTAGACAAATCAACTCAGCCTAAATCATCTAAAATACAGCAAAAGAATGTATCGAATTCCCCCTCTAAAACGAAGATAAGTGCCGTTACCTTGACTTCGTATCCAGCATCGATTGCGGCAGTTGTGAATAAAAAGTATTATATGCCTGTTACCTATGTTCCGAAGGATCTAGTCTATCCCAATGTACCTTTTTTATTTAGTGAAAAAATAGAAAAGCGTAAAATGAGAAAAGAATCGGCAACAGCTTTGGAAAGAATGTTTGCTGCAGCCCAAAAAGATGGAATTTATTTAAGCGGTGTATCTGCGTATCGTTCGTATAATACTCAAAAAGTGTTATTTAACAATTATGTAAAAAGAGATGGTTTTGAAAAAGCTCGAACCTATAGCGCCATTCCTGGAACAAGCGAACATCAAACTGGTTTAGCCATTGATGTTAGCGGAAGAGATGGGAAATGTGCGGCAACATCTTGTTTTGCTAATACGAAAGAAGCTGCTTGGTTAAAGAATAATTGCGGGAAGTATGGATTTATCATTCGCTATCCAAAGGGAAAAGAATCCATTACGGGTTATAAATACGAACCTTGGCATATTCGTTATGTGGGTAATATTTCAACTGCAATCCAAAATCGCGGTATTACGTTAGAAGAATATTTACAAGTAACTCCTGTTTCAAAATAAGTAAAAAAGCGATTCTCTAACATGAATCGCTTTTTTCTATATTTATGCTGTTTTTTATTTTATACCTTTTTCTACAATCCTGTTCCGTTAGCTAACAAGCAAAGCTGCCCAATAATAGCAGCCGGCTTTTTAAATCTTGCACCCGTTTGTTGATTAAAGGTTTTCACATTTTGTGATGTGTAAAAATTATTTATACTTCTTTGAGTATATTAACTCTGTAATCGGAAGTGTAACAAATGTAAGACCAACCACAATAAGTAAAGGAAAATTCTTAATATCGTTTAAATTAGATACACCTTCAGAAATGAAAAGAATTAAACCTGCCAAAATCATTAACACAAAATACCCTATCTTTGCACTCTGGGTTTCAATATGCCTGTCTAATTCGTCTTTCTCTCCACCGCCTTCATGGTTGCCCCATTTAACCCAATTTAAAAAGTATGATAAGGCAAGGAAACTAAAAAATATAGAACCTCCATCTATAGTGCCAAATCGTACCCATTTGTATAAGGTAACTCCAACAAGCATACAAAAAACACCAAAGGCTAAAACAGCGACGATTTTTTTTGATTTATCCATTTCTTTTTCCTCCATTCTCTGAGCGTATAAATAATTCCTCCATAGTGGTTCCTAAATTACTTGCAATATCAAACGCTAACTGTAAACTGGGGTCATATTTGTTATTCTCGATAGCGTTAATCGTTTGCCTGCTTACATTACATAGTTCTGCTAATTTCCCTTGTGAAAAACTGTTTTTTTCTCTGAACTCCTTAATTCTATTTTCCATTCCATATACCACCTCTGCATCCATAAGGTGTAAAAAACCTTTTACACCTCTATGATAAAAAAAGACAAAGGAGGTGTCAAACATTTTTTACACCTTCTTTGTCTTATACGCCTTTATAACCATTAATTAATTCAGTAAACTAAGGAACAAAAATCGTTGAAAGAGAACTCAGGTATTTTTAACATCTCGAAGTACAGTCCGCTTCCCCCGAAACAACTCCCGTAATGTTTCGATATTAACTAAAACCGTTCCGACAATAATCGTTAAAGCACCTATGCCTGTTAGCCAAGAAATATATTCATGGTAAAAGATAACTCCTAATATTACGGCAATTAATGGTGAGATATACAGCCATGTAGAAGGAAAAACGGGATTTGTCCGTGAGACAAGCCAATAATAAATGCTATGGGCGATCATTGAACCAAAAATAATTAAATAAAGAAGAGAGCCAATTGAAGCTGGGCTTAAAAGATAATCAAGCTGAATGTTCTCGGTGAAAAATGATAAAATGATTAATAAAATCCCTCCATGCATCATTTGTGCTGCATTTAAGGCAATCGCTGATGTCTTTTCAAATTTTCGGATAACATGCTTCGTATAAATCGTCCCAGATGCATAAAAAACTTGACCGATTATAATGGCGAAACAGCCAACCACCCAAAAGGGACTAATCTCAATTGAAAAACTAGGTAAGATTAAGAACGTGACACCAATGACTCCTACGACACAACCAATCAATGATTTTCGATTTCCCTTTTGCTTCAATATGAATGTCTGAATAACGATGATCATCATCGGAGCGGTAGCAGATAAGACAGCTGCAATCCCTGATGTCACATACTGTTCTGCCCAATATAAAGTGGCAAACGTCCCAAAGGTTAAACCTACTCCAGTAAAAAACATCTCTTTCCTAAATAATAACGATATTGTCGTTTTTCTTCTCCAAACCATAAAACTAAATAGCAGCAAACCAGCAATGAAAAAACGAAGTCCAGCTGATAAAAATGGAGGCACTCCTGCATCAACACCAATTTTAATCGCTAAAAATGTCGTTCCAAAAATCAAACACATGAAGAAATAATTAATAACCACCATATAAAACTCCTCCTTTTTTCTATCATAAAAGAAGGACTATAGAACAGATTGAAAAGGATAGAACAGATTGGATTGGATCGTGGTACAATCGTTTTGAATAGGAGGAATCGATGTGAGCAATGCGATTCAAAATGAAGATTATCTTTTTAAGAAAGTATATGATTATGTACTGCACCGAATAGAACGTAAAGAATGGAAAGAACATAAAAAGCTCCCCTCCGTCCGGCAATTAGCATCTGAGATGAATATTCATCGATTAACTGTATTAAAGGCTTATCAATTACTGAAACAGCATGACAAAGTTTATGTGAAAGATAAAGTAGGCTATTTTGTCCAATCAAATGTGACGAAAAACCTTGAATATCTGGACAATCCAATTGTTTCTGCATATGTTCAAAAAAATCATTTATCTGAAATCCATCAATCACCTGTTTCCTTTCATTTTTCTCAGGCGTTAATTGATCCAAATCTTTTGCCAAATCAATATTTTTCAGATTACGTGAAGAAAGTTTTCGACCTTTATCCAAAAGTACTTGCAACCTACTCAACTGTGCAAGGGGATTTAGAGTTACGTGAAGCCCTCACTCAATATTTTATCAACCAGTATAAAACTCATCTCAATACAGATGATCTGCTAATTACTTCTGGCTCACAACAAGCGATTCACTTAATCGCTCAAACTTTTATTAAGTCAGGGGACACCGTTTTATTTGAACGTCCAAGCTATAGTGCTGCGATTGATATTTTTAGAGCACAAGGAGCACAAATTGTAACGGTTGATATCCATCCAGACGGGTACGATTTAGAGCGGGTTGAACTATATCTTAAACAATATAAACCACGCCTATTTTATCTCAACCCAACATTCCATAACCCGACTGGTTATACTGTTTCAGTCAGTCAGCGCAAGAAATTAGTTGAATTGTCTGAACAATATCGATGTCTATTAATTGAGGACGATGCCTATCACGACATATATTTTGATCATGCCCCGCCGCCGCCAATTTACACATATGATGCTGCCGGTACAGTCATTTATATCCGAAGCTTTTGCAAATATATCTCACCTGGTTTGAGAATTGCGACTGTTATTTGTCAATCATCCTTAATGAAATCACTAATAACAATAAAATCGTTAACTGACAATGGTTCACCACTTCTCAATCAAAAAATTTTTCTCCATTACTTTTCATCACTTAGATTGCAGCAACACTTGGAGAAAATCCGGATTGCTCTGGAGATCCGAAAGGAAATCATGGAGGAAGAACTGAAAGTAACAGATTGGAAATGGACCAGTCCAAAAGGTGGTCTGAATTTATGGGTGCAGCTCCCTGATAAAATTCCAACTGAATTATTATTAACAAAAAGTATCGAACAATCTATATCATTTGTGCCAGGTCAAGTTTGTGATCCATTAAAACAACTATCATCCTGGATACGCTTAAGCTTTTCTTACGTAAATGAAAAACAACTAAGTGAAGGGGTAAAAAGGTTTGTCGCATTGGCACAATCTCTAACTAATTGAGGAGGCTTGGATTAAAAGTATACTAAAACAAAAGAGGTCCGCTTCAAATGATACAAATGTAAAGACACTTCATTAATTAGTATGTCCCTAATATCGGAATTAAGCACGAGAGGAGGATACTTCGAGATAGACACCGAAACACAAATTATTTTTTCTTTTCTTTTAAAAAAGGCATTGGGCAGTTAAAAAACCGCCTGATGCCTCAATAATTAAAGTGATCCAAAAATAAAAGATATCGCTCTGCCCAGAACAGTTATTGAATTAGATTCTCTCTTTTCGCCTTCTCCACAGCTTCATCTCTTCCTTGTACCTGTAGTTTAGAATAGATAGTGGAAATGTAGTTTCTTATTGTTCCTTCAGATAAGTGTAACTTTTGAGCAAGTATTTTATTACGAGTTCCCTCAGCCAACCCACGAAGTATTTCCAATTCTCTTTCGGTTAGTTGATAAGGATTTTCTACTTTAGTTCCCATCTGATTTTCAAGTAATTGTTGTGCTACATCTTGTGTGATCATCGTTCCACCACCATAAATTAGACGGATCGTTGCTGCCAATTCCTTTGGATTAACGGATTTTAGTATGTATCCTTCTGCTCCAATCCGCAGAGCTGTCGCCGCATAAGACACATCCTCAATAGTTGTAATCATAATAACACGTATATGCGGCCAAGTTTCTTTAACTATTTTTGTTGCAGTTATACCATCCATTTCTGGCATGTTAATATCCATTAATATTATATCGGAACAATTTTTCTGGCAATCCTCAATTGCTTGTTTTCCGTTTCCAGCAATAAAAACCTGAAAATCTTTTTCTTCCCCTAACAATAGCCTTAAACTTTCACGGACTAGCGGTTGATCATCCACTATAAGAACTTTAATTTTATGACTGCCCTCATTCGTTTGATTTGGAATCATACAGGTGATAATTGTACCTTCATCCTTCTGAGTATCGATATAAAACTTGCCTTGCAGCATAGCAAGACGTTCCCTCATACTTGAAAGTCCATATCCATATTGAATTTTTTCACTTCCTTTTCCGTTATCCTGTACCTGCAGCATTATTTGAGCTTGGTCATATTGAAGAAGAACTTGAATGGAACTAGCTTGACCGTGACGGCTGGCATTAGTCAAAGTCTCCTGTAAGCACCGATACAATGTAAGTTTAGCTTGCTTCATTACAGGATAAGGTTCACCCATTGTGCGAAAAATAACATGTACTCCTGTATTTGTTTTAAACTCCTCCATGATTTGAAGAAGAGAACGATCCAATGGCAAATTTTCTTCTAAGGGATCCATTTGATGCACTTGCCGTCTAATATCTTCTAGTCCAGTTCTAGCAAGTTTTAGCATGCTTTGCAGCTTGGTCTTTCCTTCACTTGAATTAATATGAGGGATTAGTGTTTCCATGCCTAAAATCATAGAGGTAAATGAATGCCCAATCGTATCATGAAGTTCACGTGCCATACGATATCGTTCTTCCAGAAGAGTCATTTTTTCGATTTGTGATGAATATTGTTCCAGAATCGAATATTGCTCTTCTATTAGTTTTAGTTTTTGCTTAATTGCATTAATAGAGACAGCCCCCATCTGTAGAGAAAAGCTAACTCCATAAAAAATAAGGGCATCCATTAAGCTTTGCCAAATCAAAGGACTTGTCAGTGATGAAACTACCGAGTCACCCGCAATTAAAATAAACAAAATTACAGAAATAGGCAGAGAAAACCAATGTTGTTTACCTCGAGAATAGAATGCAATTGTAAAAAGTATTGGAGCAAATAACCTAGTCAACTCTAAATGGTAAGCAAGAAAAAGCGAGAAGCCACCGGCAACCAAACACTCAGTAATAAAATATCGGTAATATTGTCTTCCTACAAATAAAAAAGGAATTGTACTGCAAACGAGAAGAGCAATACAAACCATCCAAAAAGGAAAATTTGCTTTGTCTTTATACATGAAAATGATAACTAAAATGATCCACACGGTTCGTAACGTAAAAATGGACCAATCTTGCCATGACCATCGATTTATGAAAATACGCATTCGTACAGCTCCGATCAAAAAAAATAAAATGTGATTAGAATGATTTAAAAAGCAGGTTTTCTTTGTCATATCAAGGTTATTACATTTTGTAACTAGGGATTATGACAGCTGCTTTGTTAGATTGATAGTGTCTGAGACGATTCCAAAATAAATTATATCTCATTCAAATTATTAATTGAAGGAGTGAAAGTCATTGTCGTTACTACAAATAAGTGACCTTACTAAAAAAGTTGGGAACAAGATTATTGTAGACCATTTATCTTTAGAAATGGACAAGGGGGAAATTTTAGGTCTTCTCGGTCCGAATGGAGCTGGAAAAACAACCACAATTCGTATGATTGTGGGACTAGTTAGCAAATCAGAAGGAAAGGTACTCATTAACGGAGAGGACACTTCTCTTCATTTTGAAAAAGCAATGAAGCAGGTTGGAGTCATTGTGGAGAATCCTGATTTGTACAAATACTTATCTGGATATGATAATCTAGTTCATTTTTCAAGAATGAATTCAAAGGTATCGAAAAAAAGAATCAGCGAAGTTATATCTTTAGTAGGACTGGAGCACAGCATTAACGATAAAGTCAGTACCTATTCTCTTGGTATGAAACAACGTCTAGGTCTTGCCGTTGTTTTGGTTCATAAGCCTTCCTTGCTCATTCTCGATGAACCAACTAACGGACTTGATCCGGCTGGTATCCGTGAATTGAGGGGACATTTAATATCCATAGTGAAAAACGAAGGTGTAGGAGTTATTATTTCAAGTCATTTAATGTCCGAGATGGAAATGATGTGTGACCGAGTGGCCATTTTAAACAAAGGAAAGTTGATAGGCATTCATCATGTATCAGAAATGGTGGAAGATGAATGTTCAGAAGTAAGATTTGAAGTCGATCGCCCGGATTACGCTATACAAGTACTTCAATCTTTACTGTCTGGAAAAGCAATTATAGCCGATCGAAAACAAATTAAGGTACGCATTCCTAAAGAACGCATTCCTGAAATAAGTCAGCAGCTGTTGAGTGAAGGTATTAATGTATATAATGTCCAAACTGTCAAAAAGACGCTTGAGGACAAATTTATAGAAATTACTGGAGGGAATATTCATTGAACCTAATACGTAATGAAAACATGAAAATATATAAACGTAAGCGCACTTGGGTTATGGTCTCATTAGTCATCATGTATGTATTAATCCAGATTATAAATTTAAAAACTGCAGAAGATACTGCTTTCGGTAAAGACTGGAGGACGAAGCTTGAAGAGGAGAATATTTCACTTAGTAAGGAAATAGAAAAATCAAATATGTTGATAATTGAAGAAAAACAAGCTAAGAAAAAATTGTTACTGAATCAATATTATTTAGAGAACAATATCCCCCCCGACACAAATGCATGGAGTTTTGCCGTTGGTCAGATTAGTAATATTATTTTTGCGGTTTCACTTATTGCTATTATTATAGGCGGAGAAATTGTAGCTGCTGAGTTTGGTTCTGGAACAATCAAACTTTTACTAACCCAATCAGCTAGTCGGACGAAAATCTATTTCGCTAAATATACCGCTGCCATATTGTTCGGGCTTTTTTTAACATTAGTTGGCATATTGATGGCTATTTTATTTAGTAGTTTCATATTCGGATTGGACGGATTAGGTGATAACTACTTTTTTGTAAAGGATCAAGCTGTTGTAGGAGTTCCTATTTTCTTTGCATTAATAGGTAGTTATCTTTTAAATATTCCGTTTCTGTTTCTGGCAATCACATTGGCATTTATGATCTCCGCAGCCTTCCGGAGTACCACATTTTCCATTGTTATCTCCATTCTAGTAACATTAGTTGGATTTATATTATCTATTGCAATGAATGGATGGTACTGGACGAAGTATTTCGTCTTTTCTCATACAGAGCTTAACCAATTTATATTCGGAACACCTTCAGTTGAAGGAATGACACTAGGTTTATCAGTTGGATTTATTATCTTACATCTATTGATACTCCATCTGATATCATACCCTATTTTTGTCAAACGTGACGTAGCTTAAAAAATACAGCACTAGTTTGTTGTCAGGGTAGTCTGATATCCAAATCCGGAAAGTAGGAGAATATATGAAAAAATTAATGCTGTGTTTTGTCATTCTATCTCTGTTAACTCTTATTTCAGCATGTAAGCAACAATCAACTACAAAGGAAGTTGAACTTCCAGTAAAAGATATTTCCAAACTTGTTATTAACAATAGAAATGGAGAGGTAGAAATTACAGGCCATTCGAACTCCGAAAAGATTGAGGTCACTGCACTAGTAAAGGCTAATGGCATCAGTATGGATAAACTGAAATTTAGTTTAAAAGAACGAAAAAACATCGCCTATTTAGATGCTACATTTGATGGTCAATTTTTTGCGATGGGTTCAGGATCAGTTGACCTTCACATTAAGATACCAAAGCACCTTCAGTTAGACATGAATACACACAGAGATGGAAATATTAGTATATCCGATCTGTCTTCCAATATTGAAATTGTAAATGTAAACGGTGATATTAATGTATCAAACTCAGAGGGACCTGTACTAATCGAGAACAGGGATGGCGACATGGAAATTCGAGATATCGCTTCAAAGGTTACACTAAATAATAAAAATGGGAAGATTCAAGCGATGAACATAGATGGCCCTATTGATATAAATAATAGAGACGGTAATCTGTCCCTTCATAATATTGATTCAGATGTAAAAATTATGAATCTTAATGGACACATCAAAGTCGATGAAATAGATGGATCAGCTAAAATCCATGTTGGAGACGGTTCCCTTGATATCAATTATGTATCAAAAAATGTGGAAATCACTCAGACTGGAAATGGGAAGGTAAATATCAATAATATTAAAGGTAATATAACAAGAAATAAAAAATAAACATTTTTATATAAAACAAGATATTAGCTTAACTCATTACAAAAAATAACCTGGTTAGAAAATCACTAACCAGGTTTTTTGGTCACGATTAAGTTGTTTGAGTCACAGTCCTGTTGCTCAGCCTATTCTTCCCACTCTAAATCGTTGATGTATAGGGCTTTACCCGTATTTAAACAAACGTTTGATTGAAAATTTCCGTTGTTAAACAAACATTTGATCAATAAAAACAGCAGAAGTTATCCTGCTGTTTTTTAACAATAAGTCTTATTGTAAATTAAAGAAAACTTGACCATCCAACATCTCTTCGTAACGAAGTTGAGCTTTTTCACCAGTTTTAACTAGACCGGAAATATAGCCCTCTTTTTCGTTCCCTACGTACATTTCGAAACTAAATTCAGGTTCTGTAGTCGCAATTACATCCCCACTATAAATGTCCCCGCCTTCACTTACCATCTTAAAATTCATAATTCCATCAATATGAAAAGCTAAATCTTGTGTTTCTGATTCAGTGAATTTAACTTTCGTTTTGGCAAGAACCCATTCGTAGCCCTCTGGAGCTGCTTCATTAAATTGATTCATAGATTTTAATTTTTGGAAAGCAGCATCGCCGCGAACAACTTCAACTACCGTTAAATCAAATTTAATTGGAAAAGAGTCTCCGTTATCGTTGAACAATTCGTCTTCAACTGTTCCAGTTGTTAGAAATGGTACTGGATTACTTCGAGAGCCAAGTTTAGACTTCTTCTCTTCTTTTTTCTCTGTACCTTCCGACTTATTAGTATCACTTGGTTTTTCGGTTGATTCTTGTTTAGTATTATCAGATTTAATAGAGACATCTTTAGTGTCCTGACCGCAAGCTCCAAGCATAGTGATGGTAAGTAAACCAATTAGAGATAGATTAAGCATTTTTTTCAGATTGAATTGCATTTAAAATCCTCCTTTAAAATATATATATGATTCATTGAAAAAAATTAATTAGTATCTGAATCTTTTAAATCATCTGGATATACCATTTCATCGATAGTCTCTTGAGTAGCTTCATCTTTAATGAAAATAGTTACTTTCGTACTATCTGCATCTGACCCATTAAACATTTGATACATCATTCCAGACATACCATAACCAAGAGCAGCAAAACCATCCATACTATTTTCATAAGCTGCTTTATCTACTAAAAGGGTAAACTCTGAAAATGAATCATTATGAGTTATATCCTTTATGGAAGCAAAATCTCCACTTGTCTTCGTTTCTTCGATAGAATCTTTGATATTTGTTTCTAATTCTTTCATCATCTCTTTATGTTCCGACTTAGACATTTTATAAGTCAAAGAACCATCTTCATTTTTGGTTACTTCTTTTACTCCATCCTTTTTCGCATTGGCAATAACAGTATCTATATCCTCTCCTTCAAACAATGAAGCTGGCAATGTTAATTCTACATTTAACAGACCTTTATCCACAGATACTGCTTCGTTCTTCTTTTCTTCCTTGTTTTCAGTTGATGACTTTTTCTCATCTGAGTTGGAAGCTTGTTCATTAGATGAACAAGCAGCCAGTAAAGTCATAGCTAATACCAACATGATAAAGCCGAATTTACGCATAAAAAAATCCCCCTATTATTTTATATACTTTGGAATCACATAACTATTATACTATTGTTCTCAGGCCGTTCTACCCTTACTTTATCCAATATTATGAACTTCTCATTTTATTGCAATAGTGAAGGTACAAAACTAGGAATAATTATTTAGATAATCATTGTTTCTATATCTTTTTTAATAAAAATAACTGAGCACAGGAACGGCATTGCCTTCCATGCTCAGTTTCTTATATTTTCGACAAAGACTCATTTCATGTGAATGATTTTTTCCTTATGAATGAATTTTATCCTCGCTGACACAATTCGTCTCCTTGTAGCTAAGTTCTTCCTCTCTTCACCTCCCCCTTTATCGCCTTCAATCCTTTCACCGCTTGGCTTCCCGCCCTTTTTTCCCGCCTTTTCATCTGAAGCTAAGTTCTTCCCTATAGTTAGGGGTAAATGGCGAGGGAAGCTGACAGGATTTCGAGCATTTTGTGGGCTTACCTTGTGCTTTTTCCCTCATTTGGTCCACCTTCATCCTTCCGCATTCTGCCTTTTTAGCTCCCCTTATTCGATCAGCTTTTCCCACTTTTAAACAAACATTTGATCAATAAAAAAAGAACCGCGAAGGACGTTCCAACGGTTGTTTCCCGATTCTTTTGAGCCATTGGGTTAAGTGTTGACAGTGGCTTACCTTAGTATATTCTTTTGAAGATTGTTGTTAAATACTAAACTGGAGGAAAAAATCCCCGATATTATAAATATAACAATAATTAATATATAAAGAGAAAGGGAGTATACAATCAATGCAAGATACAGGAAGTTTCACAATGAAAGTAAATCAAGCAGAAAAAACAATTGATATGACAGTGAGAGGTACATTCACTCCTGAAAAAGCACAAGAGTTTATTAAGGAGTATCAACAAACATTGTCTGCGATTAAACCAGAAGAATTTGTTCTACAATTTGACTGCAGGGATTTGAGCGTTGTATCACAAGATTTAGCTCCAAACCTTGAAAATGTTATGAGGATGTATAAAGAATCTGGATTTAAAAAAGTGTTGGTTGGCATTCAAAAGAAACCAATTATTAAACTGCAGTTGAATCGTTTGGCTCGTAATGCAGGGCTTGACAATTTTGAAGTATCGGAAATTTATTAAGAGGTCTTATAAAAGAGTAAAGCTTGAATGAGCCTTACTCTTTTTTATCGATAATCGTCCGAATTTTTCGTTCAATTATGATAGAACGAATTTTCTATCATATGTTCTAGAAAAATAGAGTAATTATACTCTCGTAATTTAATTACCAAAATATAGTAAATGGAGGCGTTTATAACAATTATGACAAACATTAAAATTAAGGCGGTAGATATCTATCATGCCGAAAAAAGTATTTCAAATGAATTTTATATTAACCATTTTAAAGATCAAGGGAAAGATATTTCTCACTTTTTGGAAATAATGGGAAGAAAAGACCGATTTGTTATTGATAATGAAAGAGAAAATTCTCTTACGATGGGAATAGAAGCTTCGAATCGTGTATTAAAAAAAGCTGGTTTAACTGGTAAAGATTTAGATATGCTTGTCTTTACTTCACAAGTACCTGAATATATTATTCCAACTAACGCATTATTAGTCCACCATGCAATAAAAGGAAAGGAAAACATGGTTGTTTATGATATGAACGCTAACTGTGCTGGGATGACTATAGCAGTAGAACAAGTATCGAGATATATGATGTCCAACCCTCATATGAAAAGAGCATTAGTGGTAGGCTCAGATAATCTTTCCTTGCTATCAAGTCCAGAAGATACTATGACGTATTCTAATTTTGGAGATTCTTCTTCCGCAATTATTTTAGAAAAAACAGAAGAAGATACAGGATTTATTGACTCAATAGTTGATGTTCATTCTGATACGGATAATCGAACATGTGTTGTTTATCCTGAAAAGGGGCTATCTCAAACAATTAAAGCTAATGGACAAGGTAAATCGATGTTGTGGATTCCATTTGACGGAAGATTTGTTTTGCCCCAAGTATATAAAATGTTTGAAAAAGTATTAGAAAGAAACAATCTAAAGATTGAAGATATTGACCATTTTTGTTTATCACAATTTGCTCTAACACTTCTTCAAGAAATTCAAGACCATTATCATATTCCAGAGGAAAAAATCATCTTTTCGGGAGACCGTTATGGATACACTGGAACAAGTAGTCCTTTTATGGCTTTTCATGAAGGAATTGATTCTGGTAAAATCAAACGAGGAGATAAGGTGTTATTCTGGACTATAGGTGGAGGATATCAACTTGCGACAATGTTGTTTAAATATTAACATTATAAAAGAGTGTACTTAAAAGACATCTACACGGATGTCCAGTTGGCCCCTTGGTATTTTGGTTCGTTCTCAGTTCTTGCTCGATGAAGATAGCAATCCAGATATCTATATTACATTTTTGAGTACAACCAAAAAGGCTCTTTATATGCGGATGATGAAGAACAACAAACAAGTCATTACATTCTGGTGGATATTTGTCGTCTCGGTAATTATTCAAAACTCACAGAGCAAGTAAACAGTCTTTAATAGACGTCGGATTCTCAAGGACAATGGAAACCGAATTCTATGAATTTGAAACAAAATATTATCACAAGGTTATCCGTTTTTCCTACACAAAAGGCACCTAATAGGGTGCTTTTTATTTTGCTCATTGGAGATTAATCATATAAGTTTTTTATTAGTATTTATAGAACCAGTCCAACCTCTAACGTATCACAAATATTAAGAGCCAAAATATACAAGACATGTATATCAGGCTCTTTAATTATAAATTTGATTAAAAAGCTCATCCTAATTTTTTCTTTTTCCTTTTTTTAACTCTACGAACTTTCAATATCTTACCTCCACGCATTTTCCTAATTGTATGGTACATCGTTTTATCTTGAAGCTTATAAAAGTGAGACAAAGCAGGATTTAAGTTTGCCTCGATAATCCAAATGTGTCCGTCACTGTCTATCCCCATATCAAACCCATATATACGATGCCCTTCATAAAGTGGCTCTAATGTTTTCGTTGCAAGCAAGGCAATTCGTTCTAATTCTGATACAAGCTTTTCACCATTACCATCCTCTATATGAATATTGGAGGCTTTGATCGCTTCGACAACAGGCAATACGGATCCACTGCTTAACTGATTATTCGTTACAAAGAAACCTTGCCCGGCTAATTTTGCAACTTTACCGGTTACGACCCAATTATTCGAGTTCTTTTTTTTCTGGACAATGACCCGAAGATCAAATGGACGCCCCTGGATATTGGCTAGGGAGATATACCTTTGAGCAAGATAAGTTCTTCGTGGAGCTTTCTTTTTTTTAAAGTAGGAATAAGCATGATACTTTCCAACAAATTCCTTTGTACTATTTAAGTAATGAATTTCGACCTTATCTGATTCAAGTGCAGATACTTTAAATATCTTTCTCCCCCTGCTGCCCATTACAGGCTTTAAGATCACTGAAGGATACTTATCAGTAAAGTCCCATAGTTCCTTCTCGGTTGAAACCCTCATCGTTTCGGGAAGATGCATTTCAAGTTCTTTATTTTTGATTAAGGTTAAATATTTATTCCATTTGTCCCATTTTGGCATTCTTCATCATACCTTTCCCTGGAGCAGTAATCTATTTTTTTTAGATACTTCTCCAATAATGTTAGAAATAGGTCCATATCATCTGGATTTAGGTTACCAATGTTCGCTATTCTAAAATATTTTAAATGAGTAAGCTTTCCAGGATAAATGGTGATCCCATTTGCATAAAAATAATCATGCATGTGGTTGAAATCATATACCGCACAATCAGGTTCTATAATAGCAGTGATCTTTTATGTCAACAGCACAATCGTAAGAACTTTGAAAAATTTAACCCAGTCAAGTCGATATGCCTCCGCAATTTCGCACATCCTTTCCCCATATACACCGTTGTTCATAATGACCACAACGCCATCATTTGCAACAGAACTTAAAACTGATTCTACCGCAGAGGTTCCAGATCCGCTGAATAATACAGTTGTATACTCCTCAGTATCGGCGACAAGCCTTGTCAGTTCTGAGGAAACGTATTTCATAATTTGGCAGACCTCTTTTTCACGAGGGCAAATATCAGGAACTACTTGTGCATATTTAATTGTATCGGTCGTGGTAGCAGGACCTGGATTTAATAATATGTTCCGTTTCAATTTTTCATAACGCAGCTCCTCATTGTGTTTTAATTGATAAATAGTTGTAGACGTGCTTTCACCTCAGCTGGTGCTATTTTGGGGCGTCCGAGATTTTTTTTGGACCCTGGAGAATTTTTTAAATAAAAAAAAGTGAGCCCCTTTGTTTTCTTCCATTCTGCTATTTTTGCTTGCAGCTCTTCTAAATTTATTGGTAGTCTCTTTATTCAAACCTTTTAAACTCTAACCAACACATTTTTAGTTTATTGTCTTTTTCAGCTACAACTAAATACATTAATTAATGTATGAGAGAACGAAATTTTTGCTCGGGCTTTAATAAGTAAAAGAAAATTTTACACTAAGAAAGGCGTTTTCACGACTAATAAAAATAGGTATATCATAAAGCTTTAGCCCACGATTAAAGGGGATTAAATGCAGAGCTAGGGGAGTAAGAAGAAAGAAGGTTCAATATCTCAGGCAAAAGTACAGAAGATAACAAAGTTACTACATAATATGTTATTTCTGATACCTTTTGAGAGATTGGAGCACACCAGGCTCTTTTTTCATTTGCAAGCTGAAAATAATTTTGGAGATATAACTATGGTTTCTTCCAGTGGTAGTAAAGGAAATTGTTCTCGCAAATCAATGACTGAATCTAAATATTCAGTTATATAAAAGTAATTTCGTTCTAAATCTGACAGAAATTCATACTGTCTGTTTGTTTTTTACCTTTTAAACGAGTGGAACGACCCTTTGAAGATACATCTTAAATCTTTTACCAAGGCTTATAATCTGCACCAATTCTGGTGCCTCGACCTTCTTGAATCCACTTTTCAACATTAGATGTCCTTTTTCTATTAGACATAAAAACACCCCTTTAGACAATCAAATCTAAAGGGGTAAAACGGTACTACTTTTTAAACGGTTAATCTTTATTTCAAATCCACATCTTCTGTTCAAGGACATTAATGTTGGTAACTAGAAAACCCATTAATATCAATGATTAACGGGTTCTCGTATATATATTTAATTTACATTTAAGTTGGTAACCAATTTTATAGCTCGTTAATGTAATTCGAGTAATGTTGGTAACTATAATTTTTTTTAGTCGTTTGATAAGAAACAGACATAATATGTATGAAGGTTCAATATCACAGCCTAATTAAACATAAGCACCCGTTCGTATATTCCTTTACAATTAGGAGTACCTGACCAGTTATTTTTGAAATACAAAGAATTAAAAATAAGAAAACCATGTATGTAAAACAAATAACACGCGAAGAACTTTTAGCTGAAGGAAATAAAGCCATCTGAATGGTTTAGGTTCGTTGTTATTTACAAAGTATCCTCTAAGACGAAAAACCAATGACTTAGAGGATACTTTTAGTTTTTTCATCGGCTTTTCATGGGTTTGATTTTTTTTCTGTAATTAGCTCGAACTAACCGATGAAGTTCATTTATGATATTTCTTTAACCGGCCTTCAAACTTTCCACGCAGGAATGAATTATGCAGTAAAGATATATAAAGAAGAAAGTATGACCGTCAATCAAATTTGCAAAATTACAAGTGTATCTAGAGCTTCATTATATAGGAAATTATCAGAAGGAAACAATTAGTCCTTCTTATTCCATTAAAGGTCTGTATCTTGAGTAAGAAAATTCGAATTTTTAACCTTAATAAACTGAGAAATTAGGATTTTTATAATTGTATCTCCTTTAGGTTTTAAATAAGAATTTTCCTGACACAACCCTTGAATGAGATAGTTTTCAATTAAAACAAATTAGTTAAAATAGATTTTTTTATGTGAATCAATAATGTAAAATAGAGTGTCCATTCATTAAGATTTAATGGAGTTGACAATACAAAAATATTAATTTACTATATATAGACTGATTGGTATAATACTTGAATGAGGTAATAAAATGAATGAGAAGCAAAATTCTAAGGATAAATTAATCAAAACAGCATCTCGGCTTTTCCAATTACAGGGTTATCACGCAACAGGGTTGAACCAGATTACGAAAGAAAGTGGAGCACCTAAAGGTTCTCTGTATTATCATTTTCCAGAAGGGAAAGAACAACTGGCCATCGAATCGGTACAATTAACTAAAAAGTTTGTTTCCGAACAAATTTTCAATAGTTTAAATAAAACCCCTGATCCTGTAAAAGCTATTCAAAATCTGATTGAGGAAATGGCTGAACACTTTCAAAAGAAGGGTCGTAAAGGAGGCGTTCCGATTGCATCTGTTGCACTCGAAACAGCTCTTATCAGTGAACCATTAAGAGAGGCATGTCAGTCAGCTTATACAAACTTTCAAGCTATCTTTACTCAAAAATTAGTTCAATCGGGTTTTGAAGAAAAACGAGCAAAAGATTTAGGAGTAGTTATCAATTCCATGATTGAAGGTGCCTTTCTCATTTCTTTTACAACAGGGAACAGTGAACCATTACATTTAGTTGCAAAACAAATTCCAGTTGTTCTTCAATAGAGGTGGCTGGATTTTTAAAAAACATAAATTATATAGACTGGTCTAATATAACAGATTGAAGTAAACAACAAAGTGAGTGAGGGATTATGGTATGAAAATATTAGTGACAGGGGCATCCGGCAATGTAGGTAGGTTTGTCACAGAAGAATTATTAAACAAGGGAGAACAAGTAGTTGCTGCCGGAACGAATATCCAAAAACTAAAAGATATGTTCAAGGGTAGAGTTGACACAGTTTATTTTGATTTCACAAATAAGGATACATATGATGAAGCCCTTGAAAATGTAGATAGAGTCTTTTTAATGAGACCACCTCATCTTGGAAAACCTGAGGACTTGTATCCGTTCATTGATACTATGAAGGTACACAACATCAAGCTGGTTTCATTTTTATCTTTAATGGGAGTTGAAAACAACACGATTCCACCCCATCATAAAATTGAGAAATATATCGAAGCGTCAGGAATTCCCTATGCTCATATACGACCAGGTTTTTTTATGCAAAATGTATCGGGTGTTCATTCTGTTGAAATTAGAGAAAAGAATAAGATTTTTGTGCCAGCAGGAAACAGCAAAACCAGTTTTATAGATGCTGCTGATATTGGATTATCAACCGCCATTTTACTTCACGAGCCTGATAAATATAGAAATACTTCTCACACCATTACTGGTCCAGAAGCGTTAGATTATGATCAGGTAGCAGAAATATTAAGTAAGGTGACAGGGAGACAAATCACCTATGCGAAACCGGGATATTTGAAATATAGAAGGCATTATATTAAAAACCGAGGACTTGAAAAAGGATATGTTAATGTGACCGTTGCACTGTATTTTATGACAAGGATGGGGACCGCAAAAAAGGTTACAGATGACTTTTTAAAATTATCAGGGAGAAATCCACGTTCTTTTGAAGATTTTGCAAGAGCGAATGTAAATTGTTTCATGAAGAAATAAGCAGTTGAAAAAATTAAAGGGAGAGTTGCTTATGGGATTTTTTCAAGACATATCACCAATATTCAAAAAAAGAGAAATCGTCTTTATAGAAAGCTATAAAGAATCTGTGGATGTATATACTTTTATCTTTGAAAAAGAGAAAGATTTAAAATGGAAAGCAGGTCAGCATGGTGTTTTTAGCATTCTTCATAAAACAATCAAAAAGCCAACCCGACCGTTCAGTGTGGCATCTGCTCCATCAGAAAGCATGCTCAAATTATCAATGAAAATTAGCGATAATCCTAGTGATTTTAAGAGAGCCATGTTAGAACTAAAGCAGGGGATGAAAATTAGTATGCGTGGACCAATCGGCCCTCTCTATATCGATGATAATAGTCCTTCACTGCTAATAGCAGGTGGCATTGGGATCACGCCATTTCGTTCCATAGTTAAAGAAATAGAAAACGAAGGGAATGAAAGTGCCAACCAGATAAGCCTACTCTATATTGATAGTAAAGGGTCATTTATTTATAAAGATGAGCTAAATGAACTCTCTAAAAATACCTCCATCAACGTCTCTTATCTTACCTCAAGAGAAGATTTATATAAGGAAGTCGATCATTTTAGTTCTAAGTATAGAAATACAGCTAAATACTATCTTGGAGGTTCAAAAACAATGGTTGACACCATCACCTCCTATTTAAAAAAGAAACAAGTTTTCAAACGGAATATCAAAAAGGATGTATTCATTGGGTATAAGTAAACATTATTTGCATCCGAACTGAAGCGATTAACGTAGGTTGAAAATATATTTTATTTCACATATCCTTTACATTGGGGAAACGTGAATATAAATAATTCAGTTTTTCTATCAGTTTGTGAAAAATATTTAAATGCTTAATATTAGACTTAAGAATTCTCCTTTGTAAGGAGGACTTTTTTGAAAACTGTATACGACTTTAATGTAAAATGACGGACGGAAAGCTACAGTTTTCCAAAATAATTAAAGGCATACCTTTTCTATTTTCAGTAAAATTAATGAGAATGGAGAAAATGAACACCAATGTATACTAGAAAAATCATATTCTGCAATCGGGTCGCTTTCTGGAGTAATGAAAAAGCCCACTTTCTCAATTTTCATGCTGAGAAAGTGGGCTTTTAATATTGTAATTTCCTTAACGTTGTAAATCCGCATTTTCCTGACGCTACCCAATAAGAAAACGTGCCATCTGGGGAATCTTGAGTGATTAAACAAAGCCAGGGGAATCCCCCTGGCTCTTATCCTAGTATTAATGATTTTTTAAAATTTCGGCAACGAATCGTTCTGTTACTTGTTGCGGCCGCGTAATAGCTCCACCTACCACGACTGCATGAGCGCCGTAAATCAAAACTTGGGCTGCCATTTCAGGAGTGATCACATTCCCTTCTGCTATGACAGGAACATGAACAGACTTAACGACATTCTTTAAAAACTCGAAATCATTCGAATAAAGTTTACTTCCTGCTGTGTTTTCCGTGTAGCCATGCATGGTTGTTCCAACACAGTCAAACCCAAGTTGTTCCGCAGCGATACATTCTTCCAATGTTGCACAATCCGCCATCCATTTCTGGTTTGGGTACCTGGATTTAAGCTGTTCCATAAAAGAAGCTAAATCCAGTCCACCCGGGCGCAGGCGTTTAGTGGCATCCATTGCGATTAACTCAACACCGACTTGGACTAATTCCTCCACTTCCTCCAATGTCGGAGTGATGTACACAGTAGAATCATCATATTCACGTTTAATAATTCCAATTATCGGCAGATCAACATAATCTTTAATCGCTTGAATATCCTCTACACCATTTGCTCGAATTGCCACGGCGCCGCCCCTTTTTGCCGCATCAGCCATTCGTTTCATGATATCAGATCCATGCAGCGGTTCCTCTTCTAACGCCTGGCAAGAAACAACCAAGCCCCCTTTTATCTTTGCTAACATATCATCAACCCTCATTCCAATTTATTTGTAGTGATAACCCACACTCAAACATGCGATTCCAAGGTGCAAAACTTTCAATTTTCAGCAACTGAATTTCTTTAAAGCTATGAAGGATCGACTCATTAAACCGTTTAAGCATCCGAGTATCCCGTTCCCGATTAACGAACTCTGCCTGATTTTTTAAATCAAAATAAGATAAATCCAATTTTGGCAGAAAATCAGCGACCATCTCCATCCGGATCTCGGCCTGATATACATAATCATCCAACAGATGATAGAGTAAGTTTTCTTTCACCACGTCAGGTTTCCCATCAGCCCCAAGAACTCCCTGACAGATCGTCGTTCCAAGCGTATTACAATTGGTATTCCAACCCTTATAGGAAATCAATTGATCTAACACTTGTTCTTCATCTAATAAGGTGATTAATTCACGGTCTCCCCCGTTCGCAAAGGCCGCATCGGCTACTATTACCTTTTTCCCAGATTGAATATACCGTTTCAATTGATCAACAAACGCTAATAAATTCCTGAAGGTGGTATAGGTAATGTCCTTGCACTTCTGATCCCACGATTCCTGCATCACCCGTCCCGGCGAGTTATACGCCAACAGCAAATCTGCTTCTTTAGCAGTGTCAACTAATTGACAGCCTGCTGCTAACACATGAGCTTTTAAGCTTTCCGCATAAGGACGGTCTTCATACATTGGGATCAATTGTGGTCCAAGTGTACTACTCCAAAACGGATAAATCTTCGGAGTTTGACCTTTTAAATCATTGTAAACACGCGCAAGCAGCGTCGCCCCTACTTCATCAGCACCTGGATACATATGCACCTTTTTTTGTAACCTAAGAAGATTACGCTTTTCGACAACCTTTTGTTGATCGATTGCCGTATAACCATATTCCGCACTATCATCCTGTGGAATCGATAAGAACGTAAGGACACCCTCTTTTACAAGCTCCAACATGGCTACATTTAAGTTTGAATTAAAGCTCCGCCTTGTTTCATAATCTTCAATGTATTCCTGAGGAAGCTGTGAAACAATATCCTGCAATTGTTCTGTTTCTTCCTCTGATAACGACTCCCGTGCTTGCTTATCAAGTAAATAGGAACGTAAAAACAGCTCGCGCCCCCAGTGCTCATAATAATCTGGTTCTTCATCACTTGAGCTATACTTTGGCGTACGCATGATTAAAGTAGAAGCGTAAATCGGCAGTTTCGGATATGCCTGACGAAGCGAACGCAGCCGGTCCAGCCAAGTCACCGCAGTTTCCTCTGTTAAGTAATGCAGCCGTGAGGGAAGCAGACCTCCATAAACCAACATATCGATACTAATGATTAAGGCATCTGCCGTTTCAGCAGCTCGATTCAACCACACCCAAAGTCCCTCCGTATTTGCTGGTTTCTTTTTATATCCCAGCAAATGGCTGTCTGGTAAAATCAATTGTACTTCTGCTCCGGACCGGGCGATCATTTGCACATAGTGTAGATTGCAGGGACGTTCATCAATAGGTAGATATGCTACTTTCATCCTTTCACCGCTTTCTTTTTAGTAAAAATTAGCCCTTATTACAATAAGACGCTACAAACTTCAGTTTTTCCTCCTCATGAGCCGGAGGAAGTCCATGTCCATATTCAGGATAGGTGCAAATTTGTTTTTCACCATTTAAATAGTGGAACATGGCAAATCCGCTTGATGGTGGACAGACGGTGTCCTCTAAGCCAACGCCAACAAGCGTTGGACAGGTTACCCGACTCGCTAAATTCATACAATCGATATAACTTAACGTTCCAAAAACCGTATCGGTCGTTTGATGAAGCGGATCATGGACTTTGAAATAATGATAAATTTCATTATATGGACCTTCTGTTGACAGCTGAACGGATCTTTCAAAATGTGTTAAGAAGGGGATATCACTTAATGCCAGCAGCAAATGATCTTGAAGCGCAGCTGTGGCAATTGCAAGGGCACCACCTTGGCTTCCGCCTTCGACAAATACATCGGACTTTCCCGATAACTCCCGTACAACGTCCACACTTCGGTAACAATCCATGTAGACTTGGCTATAGTAATACTGATCATGGTCATCAATCCCCAACATCATCCAGCCAGCGGAGCCGCCATTTGTATATAACTGACGGTCCTGTGAAGCTACATTTTGACCGCGTACCTCCACTAAAAGAACAGGAATACCTTGGATGCTATATTTAAATGCATAATGCGGCTGAAGGGTATTCCAGTTATAACCGTGAAAAATAACAGCAGCTGGAGCTTCGAGAGTGTCTATTACGGGCGTAACATAAACTCCATGGATTCGTGAGTTCCGAAAGCCATCAAAATAGACATCATACACTTTGACCCCCGCAACCCCATATGAGCGTTCTTTAGGATGGATATGGAGTGGATACTTCCCGTTTTCAATGATACGCTGGTCCCAAAATGCGTCAAAATCTGACTTTTTCGTTTGTTTTGGCTGATAGTTCCGTAGCTGATCAAGCGGCAAATCAAATAGATTCATTTTTATGGCCTCCTAATCATGTTGAAATAGAAGAAGCAGTTGGACTGGCATTCCCCCTGCTTCGACTACCTTACTTCAGTCCATCATCATATTTTTTTTGACCAGCAAGTTTTTGACTATACTGAACCTCTCTTAGGATTACATCAAGTAAATATAGTACAGAAACTTCACCAATAGAGCCATCTTCGTCAGCATTTCCTTCCGCGGTAGGAATCAACAGGCAAATGTCGGAAATATCCGCCAATGGGGAATCCTGTTGACTGGTAATTCCCACAGTCACGCAACCCATCTTCTTAGCTTTTTCCAGCATCTTGACAACCTCTGAGGTGTACCCAGACATGCTTAAACCAAGGATAATCATTTCCGGATTAATCGAATACGTAGACATCTCTATTTGGTAGTTCGTTGAAAATGCATCAGCCTGAATGCCTAGTTTCAATAAATGATATTTTAATTGTTCTGCCACATATGCTAGCTCATGTCCGCCATACAAGAAAACCTGTGTCGTATTGGTTAGTTGTTGAGTCAATTCTTGAATATCCTTCTGTTGATGAAGCGTATCGAACTTTTTCAGCATGCTTAAGTAAGTTTCCTTCACTTCGTTCAAACTCGCCATCTCAGACGATTCATACAATCTTGTACTTACAGATGCTTCTTTTGATAATAGACGCAACTTATTGTAAGAGCCGAATTCAAGCTTTTGGCAGAACCTTGTGATAGTCGCTTCTGAGACATTAATTTGCCGCGATAGCTCTGATATAGTTTTATTAGGAACAGATTCCAAATTCTGGATAATGTATTTAGCGATGATTTGCTCTCTTTTGGTCAGCTTATGCAGATTGGATTCAATAATCGTTGTCACACTTTTTAGCGGCTTCAACGATTCCTGTAGCATAAAATGACGCAGTGCTCCAATCATCCCGGCATTATTCAGATTCTGTGCAATCTCGATTTTGGTTTTTTTCAAAACAGCCGGGATAATATCTTTTTGCAGTTGCTTCCAAATCAATGGGTAAAGATAATCCTTCTGTGCTGTGATCCCTCCACCGATAATAATCATTTCTGGATTCATCATATAAGCAATCGTCGCGATGCCCTTGGACAAATAATAAACAAGTCGTTCAATCTCTTGAATACAAATTTCATCCCCTGCCTGGGCGAGTTCAAAAACGGCTTTACCATTTAACTCTGCTTCTGACATCCCTTTTAATGTTGCCACATTTCGCACTAGTGTACTTGTTGAAGCCAATTTCTCAAATTGGTCGCCTTCGATGGGAATATAGCCAATTTCGCCACCGCTGAAGCTATGGCCCGTGTGTAACTTATTATCCAGAATATAACTGCCGCCTATACCGGTTCCTATCGTTAGACAGAAGAGACTTTTTGCATCCTTCCCTGTGCCAATCCAAGACTCTGCCAATCCTGCACAATTTACATCATTCTCTACTTCGACCTGCAATTGAAAATACGCCTCTAGTTCTTTTTTGACAGGAGTGCCAGTATAATCAGGGATTAACGAAGAAGCATAAAGAATCGTCCCTTCCTTTGAATCAACCTGACCGGCTGTACTAATACAAATTCCGCTGATTGTATGTTTTCCTACCAGACGATTACCGCATTCTTTTACCTTGTTAAGAATTGCCGCTCCGCCTAAGTGCGCCTCTGTGGAGCATTCATATTTTTCGATAAACGTGCCATCCTCATTTAGGACGCCATACTTAAGCAACGTTCCGCCAATATCAAACGCTAAAAATTTTCTCATATTAAATCACCTTCACTTCAATGGTTGGAACAATTGACTTTTTTCATGGCTGACTGTTTTTTTTTACACGAATCGTTTTGATTTCTTTTGGCCTTAAAACAATTGTTATTTTAGGTAGTGCTCTAAATACATCCATCACATCTCCAGTAAAATCCACTTCTGATAATTCATCAGGGTCAAACCCAAATGACAATTCAGTGGTCTGTTCTTCCGTGGAAGGGTTGAACAGACGGATATCAAAAGTATCCTCTGCCTTCATCATAAACGAAGAGAAGGTAACAACTGGAGATGATTGCACAAAAAGCTTTTGCTCACTTTTGAATTGATACGATTGTTGGCTCAAGGTGGATTGGCGAAGGAGTCCCTTGTGATTTAAGGAATGATACTCTTCTCCCAACACCAATCCATATTCAAATTCATATGTTCCCAGGCATTGTGCCCCTGGGGTTTCAAATCCGGGTCCGGCACCGTTTCCACGGGTACGCAAATCTCTCCTCGATAACCAGCCAACCCCTCGAATCATCGTTAAAAAGGCTGTATCCTCGGCTTCAAAATGATCCACTTCATATTCTTGAAGACCACGGTGAACAAGTTGATGATCATTGACCATTACCGATGAATAGGTTGGATACTGGTTCATAACTGCTTCTTTATTTTTCGGCATATCCCATTGTTTTTCTCGAAGGATCTCCCGTTTCACTAAGTCAAAGGCTGTATCGGAATAGCTATGATCGGCTTCTGAAACAGCAAAACCGACACGAAGCTTTTGATCCTTTGCGACGTTTTTGACCTTTGTTTTAAAATAAATCAATCGGTTCCCCCGATATAGCGTCACTTTCGTCGTGAATTTATTTACCACATATTGATTACTAGGACCGGTTCGGACGTCATTTAACGAAGCAGGCAGCTTCATTTCGTAATGAAGGGTCACTGATTGGAACGTTTCTCCCTTTATCAGGTCGCTGACACTAGTAATACATGCCTTACTGATCATGTCATCAATAGGTGGCGAGTAATTATAGCTATCACCAGCATCAAGCGATGAAATGAACTGATGCTGATTTTCGTAGATTTTGTCTTTCATAAGATCGGTAATCTGCAAACTACTATTGTTCCACTGAATATGGTAAAAATCATTTTTAATAAAGCTCGCCTCTAGGTTTTTGACCGTATCGGTTTCTACATTCACCCGTTCAATCCTTATTGTTTTGATCGCTGCCCCTTCAAATGGCATCGTAAACGATACATCGTAAACAACATATTCCGCATAATGAGGCTCGGCTAGAATGTGACGTAAGAACTCCTCACGTTTCTCTCTTTTCAGGACATCAAACTGAATTTCTATCCCATAATAAAATAACTTTATCGCTCCTAGATCCTGTTCAACAGGAATCCGAATCGTAGCACTGACCGGGAAAACAGCGACAATCGGTGTATTATTTACTAGATAGAGGTATGGATTTTCAACCGCACTATTTAAAAATTCAAATGGAAAAAGCGAATTCAATGTATCACTAGAAAATTGACGGATCGCACTTAGCACTTTTTGTGATCTTGTTTCCATTTCATTATGAACTTCATCTACACTACAGCCGCAAATACTGTCATGTGGCTGGTTTTGTAAAATGAGTTTCCAGACGTAATCGATAAATTCAGCTGAATCTGTTTTTCCATTGGTCCACACATTCAGTGCTTCCATCACACCAATCGCTTGATCCTCGCACAGCTGATTTTGATCCTTAAGATATGTCCTGGTCGAGTAAACTCCAGGCAAGATGAAAACCTTGGAAGGATCGCGCTGTTCACCTGTGACGTACCCTTCTGGTTCATCTCCTTGAAAAGCGCGTACATAATCCGACATTAACGACTGCTTAAATTCCACACCAGGAAATTCGCCTTTCAACTGCTCCAATCGCTCTTTCAAATCAGAGCTAGTAAAAGTATGATCGGCACCGTTCATGATCAATGCTTTTCCAAAGCTCAAATACGGAGCATTACCTTCTAAGTACTTTTTCGTCTCATCGATAAACGTATCATGCTTTAAAAATGTTTGATAGTAACCTTCAAATAACGGCAGAACGAACGTAAACACCTTGCTGCCATCTGCACCTACCCAATTGTTTTCGAAGCGGTCAGAAACCGCACCGCGAAAAATGAGTGCCGAATCAATCTGGTAGCCTTTTAAGATTTGCGGCATTTGGCTTATATGGCCGAAGGTATCGGGCATATAACCAACAGGATGAGAAGAACCTAGTGACTTTGCTTTGGTAGTCCCAATCTCTAAGTTTTTTAGAATCGATTCACCAGAAACAAGGAATTCATCCGCCAGTAAATACCATGGTCCGACTTCAATTTTCCCTTGTTGTATAAAAGAGAGCAGGCGTTCATACTCAGGCGGACTCACAATCTCTTGATAATCATCGAGAACAATTGTCTGGCCGTCGAGAAAAAAGTTATCTAAATCGCCCTTTTCAAGTAGATCTTGGACATAGCGCAAGCCATTTCGCAGTTTATAACGAAACTCTTCAAACGTCTCATACCACTCACGATCCCAATGGGTATGATTCAATATATGGACCTCTTTCATTTGATTCATGATGTCTCCTTCACCATCCCTAGTTGTCTCTTTATTTCCGCACCATCTATTTGATTCAACTCAATCGAATGTTTAACAGAATGGGCACAGGCAAGTCCAGCAGCCTGACCCATATCTCTCACCGTGGGCTGAATCCGGAGTGATGCCTGCATCAGAAACGTGCTGGAAATATGCCGGCCAACAACGATTAAATTGCTTACTTCATGGGTAATGAGTGAGCGATAAGGGATTTCATAATATTCCCCGTGCGCATATTTAGGCTTCTCAACCGTCTCCTTTGTCACGCTATGAACATCAATATACCAGTCACCCCGGGCGATACCATCCGTAAACAGAGCACGATTGATATAGTCCTGTTCCGTTAATACGTATTGTCCCCTAATCCGGTAAGATTCGCGGATCCCTAATTGTATAGCTTCTTTTAGCAAAAAGGCTTTTTCAAATCCAGGAATATAGGCAGGTAGAAATCGGACTAACCGGCGAATCATTTCTCTTCCCTTAGTTACAGCTAATGAGCGAAGCTTGGGGTCTGTTGTTTGATAAATCCCCGGAATATGCGGGCAGTTAAACGACATCACTTTAGGCTTTCCCGGCTGAGTAAAGGCTTGAAAATAGCGAAGGTCTTCTTCTAGTAAATCTCCGTTGGCAAGCCCCTTTCGAAATAACGGTTCAAGTAGATGGCCCTTTCCGGGTACCATCGCGATTTCAAAAAAATCAGGGTTTTCAATTTTGCAAAAAGATTCATTTTGTGAAAGAATGAACTTCCGTAAAGTTGGAATATCGATCCCACCCATTTCAAAGCGGAAGGAGATTTGCTGATTCTTACCATCCTGGTTACCAGAGCCGACAGGAACCCCTGCAGTACACGATAACACCGCATCCGCACTGGCATCCACAAACGTTTTCCCCTTTATAGCTACCAGTCCATTACAGGTATTAACAATGATATGGGTAATTCGCTCCTGCTCCTTGATACAATCAATATAATTTGCATCGTAGAGAATCTTTCCTCCACGCTCGATTATTAATTGCTCTAACACATAACTTAATGCCTCAACGTTAAACCAACTGCACGTGGTCGTTCCATCATTCGTTGTAATTTCTTCCTTCTGTAAGCGCTCTGTGATTAGCCGATTTACATGCTGCGCTTTCACATAGGTGGGCATCATCGGCGAAACAAGGGAATTAGTCTGAGTCCCTCCCAGGCTAATCGTTTTCTCCACTACAAGCGTTTGAATCTTTTCTTCGAGTGCGGAGATGGCCGTTGCAGCTCCTGCTGTTCCACCTCCAACAATCACACAGTCCATCTCATATAAAATTGGTACTTCTCTTCCAAAAAATTCTATTGTACTCAATCCATTCACCTCTTGTCCGGATTATTATCCCTTTACAGCACCATCTGTAGCGCCGGAAATAAAGTATTTTTGGAGCCAGATAAAAATAATTAGCGTTGGGATGGTTGTCAAAATTGAAGCTGCGCTGATTAATTTCGAATTTGAGCCGTCGAAGTTTTGCGAAAGCTGGGCTAACCCGATGGAAAGTGTATACATGCTACTCTCCGTAGAGTTTAATAATGGCCATAAATAATCTCCCCATGTTCCCATGAAAGTAAAGATCGCTAACGTAACCAGTGTTGGTTTTACCAACGGAAGGGCCACCATATACCATACCTTAAACTTATTTGCTCCATCCAGATAAGCTGATTCTTCAAGTTCCTTTGGGATTCTTAAATACGCCTGACGCATTAAGAAGATTCCGAATGCAGTAGATACTTGCATGACGATAAGTCCAAGATGGGTATTACGCAGTCCGAACTGATCAGCTAGCTGGAAAAGCGGTGCCATATAAAGCTGGAATGGAACCATCATGGTCGAAATAATTAAAGCCATAACGATGCTGCGCCCCCTAAAATCCATTCTTGCCAATGGATACGCAGCTAAACTGCAGAATAATAGATTCAAAGGAATCGCCATCCCAGTCACAATCGCTGTATTTAAAAAGTACGTGGCAAAATTGGCTTTTTCAAAAGAGGTTACAAAATTTTCAAGGGTAGGGTCTTTCGGCAATACCGACCCATAAATCCCTTCACCTGGAGATTTTAATGCCATGAATAATGTAATTAGAAATGGCCCGACAGTCAGTACCGTGATAAAAAGCATCAGGGCGTAGAGCCATATTTTTTGTCTTACTTTCGTTGATATCATCAATGCTCTCCCCTTCTCTTACGCTCTTAAATCATCTTCGCGTTTACTTGTCAGCTTCATTTGCAGCAGTGAAGCAGCGATTGCTAGCAGCAATAGCACTAGACCAGCCGCAGAGGCAATGCTGACATCTAAGCTCATAAATTTTTGATAAATATACATGACTAACGTTGTCGTCGCCCCTGATGGTCCGCCGCCAGTTGTTAATGCAATTTCCTCGAACACTTTCATTCCGGCAATGATCGTCATTACAGAAACAAGGGTTACAGAAGGAATCAGCATCGGTACGGTAATACTTTTAAACTGCTGAAAAACAGATGCGCCATCAATACTTGCAGACTCATACACGTCCTTTGGAATCGACTGAAGACCTGCCAAATATATGATCATATAATAGCCAAGACCTTTCCAAACGGTAATCGCTGATACAGCAGCCAAAGCTGTAGACGATTGGACCAGCAAGTTTGTTGGCGAATCAAAAATTCCTATTTTCATGAATAAATCCGAAATAATTCCATCTTGCGAATAAAGCATCTTCCACATTAACGCTGCTACAACCATCGGTGTGATCACCGGCAGATAGTAGAGCACCCGGAAAGTGCCAACCCCTTTGATCTTTTGATTGACTAGGATTGCTAAAATCATTGGTAAAAAGACATTCAATGGCAGCACAATGACTAAAAATAACAACGTATTGATTAAGGCCGTCCAAAAATTCTTATCTGTAAATATCTCTTTGAAATTAGCTAATCCAACAAATTCACCTGTATCCGCAATGATTTTATAGTCCAAAAAACTCCATTTAAAGGCTTCTAAGATTGGGATGATTAGAAAAATACCCAATATCAGAATGGATGGGAGTAAAAACAGCCAAGGAGTCACATTCTGCATGCCCCATTTTCGCTTTTTCCGGACAGTACGGACCTTATTGTTAGGTACGACAATCGATTCCCTATTCATCTTAAACTCCCCTTTTCAAAAGTTGAGACTAGCCTTTTGGTAAAAAGCTAGTCTCTTGTCATTCGTTAGAATGTTACCTTTTCACCCGTTTTTTCAAACGCCTTATTCCATTCAGAAGCTAATTCCTTCAACGCTTCTTCTGGAGTCACCTTACCTTGCAGGTTTTTTACAAAAATATTCTTTGTTGCCGCACGTAGGTCAGCACTGTTTTCAGTTGGTGGAATTAATACTTTCGCACGCAAAAGTGACTTAGATGCTTCTAACATACCAAGGGCTTTCGGTGAATCACCAGGATTCTTGAAGTAATCATCTTCTAAAGACTCTTTGGTTGATGGCAAAACGGTTCCTGCCGTTTTTGCAAATTCTAATTGATTTTTTGGATTCGTAACGAATTCTGCTAAAGCAACTGCTGCCTCTTTGTTTTGTGTCTTACTTGGCACAGCAAAGTTCATCACTGCAACATTGACTGGAGCATCTTCAGAGTTCAATGGCTGACCTGATTTAGATGCTTTAAACACTTCTGGTGCACCGGATTCAACAGGACCTAAGAATGTTACCCCGCCTTCAATTAAGGAAGTATTACCTGCCATATACAGCTGTTGACCTGTCTTAATGGAACCTTCAGCTGTTTCTTGTGGAATTAATCCTTCTTTATACATCTTTTGTGTTAAGGTGAAGAACTCCAGGATCGCATCATTGTTCTCGAATGCCGCTTTTCCATCCTTCACAATGGCTTTGCCATTTGCAAGTGACACCATTTTCTCCATAATGGCATTCCCATCGTTAATCACTGGATAGTAAGACGGCTTGCCAGTAGCTTCTGTTACTTTCTTAGCTGTTTCATAGATTCCTTTTGTATCAGTTGGCAGTTCGGTAATACCACCTTTAGCAAAATGATCGCCGTTATACCATGAAACAGTAGTCGTTAAGTACCAAGGCAGAGCATAAAGCTTATCTTCATACTTCCCAGAATTGTATGGACCTTCTATAAAGGATTCCTTTGTTTTATCACTAAGTTCATCTGTTAGATCCAATAAACCACCTTGTGCCGCAATATTAGACATATAATGTGGATTTAAGTTTACAACATCCGGAACATCTTTACCTGTCAAGGAAGTTAATACCTTTTGTTCCATTTCATTTTGCGGAACATCTTCAATGACTACATCTAGCTTAGGATGAAGTGTTTCAAATTCCTTTTCAATGCTATCAAAATAGGAATCAAATGGTTCTCCGGACAATGAGGCTGTCCAAAGTGTTACCTTACCGGAAAGCCCTTCAGACTTTGCTGATTCCTTATCCTTTTTTTTGCTTACATCATCATTGCCGCATGCCACCAAACTAAGAGAAAGTGCTGCTGCAATGGACCCTGCAACAAATTTGCGTGTACGTTTCTTCATCATTTTCCCTCCTCGGAATAATAGAAAGCGTTTTCTACCATGATTATAAACCGACCTTCAAAATTTAGCAATCTATTTTTAAAATTATTTTAGCGTTTTCTAATTTAATGAAAATTTATTTCATTTTTAAATAAAGTTCCTTTTTAGAACGAAAAATCACTCGTAATCTCTTTAAAAGAACAGACCAAGATTCTGATCTGTTCTTTGTTGGTTACTAAACTATTTTTGGTGTTTTAGGGAATAATTTACCCACATCTTTCCATCAAGGAGTTGTTTTTTCATGCGCTCCCCAACAGTAACATGAAGTTTAGCCGACTTAATGGCATTATCAATCTGTAAGATAGCTGCATCAAAGGCCTTTAGACTAGCTTCAGGGTTCTTCTTTTCAACCATTACACGGAGTTGGTTGACTGTTTGCTTAATGGCAATTCCCTCATGATGATCAACAGCACCTTGTGGAATATATAGATGGTTTAACTGATGACTGATCTCCTTCAATAAGGTACTTGTTGCTTGGATTGGTTCTTCTCCAGGATTTACCGCCTTTTCTCTCCAAGGACCTTTCCCTAATGCATCCACAGAAGGCGCACTCGCTTGACCGAAAGCAAACATATTTACACCAGATGTGCCATGCTTGGCTGAAAGCACATCGTTGACACTCGCCATCTCACTAAGGTGGTGATAGAATGAATAGATACCTGTGTAGAACATAGTCCCTTCAGGCATCAGTTTTTTACTATCCTGAACAGTTTTTTGAATGCTGTTAAAATCATGGCCATATGCCTGTGGAATGACTCCATCCAGATCCTCTTTCCAGTCACTGATTAACACTGCTTCCGGCCCAGGTTCTGGTGTGGCTGTCAGCATAAACTTGGGATTAATGGCTTTGGATTGCTGATGAAGTTGATCCACAAAATTATTTTCTTGTAAACGCAGCCACTCTTCCCAACGCTTCCATTGTTCAGGAGTGGAAGTTGGGGTGAGTTCGTATGGATCAACACCAAATTGCTCCTTGTACAAGCTTCTGACTTTTTCACTAAATCCATAGCTTTGTTCGAACTTATGATGAGGGTAACGCATGTAATCAATATTCAAGCCCTTAATATCGTAGTTTGATTGCATTTCTTGATAGATTTCAAGCATGAAAGTTTGAACCTCTGGCTGAGCAATATCGAGCCAATAGTATTTACTAGAAGAATCTGGTGCCGGCTGTCCAGTAGTATTTAGACGCTGAATCGCTGCCCATTGTGGATATTTTTTAAATTGTGATGGTATTCCAATGCTGCTTTCACCAATCATAAATCCATCCGTCCACGCTTGAATTGTAAGGCCACGCTTTTTCCCTTCCATTACATACGCTTTAAGCAAATCGTTCCCATACGGACCGTAATCTCCATTCTCAAATCTTGGGTGCTGGGCTGGCAGTCCATACTCTTCCATCGTTTTACTTGGATAGATTGTATAACCCCAGAAGGTTGTTTCAAGATAAACCGAGTTGAAACCGGCCTCTTCCATCCGATCAAGCACTTGCTGTACTCCTTGAAGTGTGGTTTCTTCCGGACGATACCAAATAGCCCTCTGCTCTGCTATCTCGGACGGCAGAGAATAATAATAGGCGTCATAGGCAACCTGAGTAGCCTGACGGACAACATCGAGTGCTTTAACCGGGTCATTTGCTTTTATAGCATCTGCTTCTTTGATCAAAGCCTCTGCTTTTTGGATGGATGCTTCCGCTTCTTCCATAGCCACATCTAAAAATTCCGTTTTTGCTTTTTCTACCGATCTCTTAGCTTGATTAATTGCCTGTTGGCTTTGATATTGGAAGCTGTCGACATCCTGGATGATTTCAACCACTCCATTTTCATCAACTTTCACTTTTGCTCCAATGATAGAATTGGCAGAAAGCCATTGGGAGCCTACTCCATGACCGCTCACGACAAAGCCATTCTTCGGAATCTTTGAGCTGCCTCCGCCTAACTTTGTGACAAAGCCATTCTCTACGGTTATTTCATAACCAAACTGATTGGTTTTAGTCGTTTCTCCAAATGCAGGAGTATAGACGATAAGCTGGTCTGGTCCTCTGAAGCCATCAAAAGGAGCTCCAGCTGGGTTAGACTCGCGAGTTGGGTCAACGGCCTGTGCCTGCTTTTGTTCCATCTTTACCATTGGCTCAAACAGTTTAATCGTTTCTCCATCCTCCAACTGGCTCAAAAAGGTCTTAATGGCATCAGTCGTCACATCCCCTGTTGAGAGAACCAAACCATTTTCTGGGATCGCACTATCTCCATCAGTTTCTTTCGCCACACGGTATGAATTCAGGCCTGCTTTTTCCAATACCACCTCCATACTGCCCTTTTGAGTCTCCGTGTAATAACTAAAATTGTCGTTAAAAATAATTAGTTTGTTATCATTGGTCAATTGATTAATTCCATCGACCACCATCCTATCTCCTGACTGGTCTTCGACCGTCAGAACCTTTACCGCTGAGTTGGTTTCAGCATACGCATGATTGCCAACACCAATTGAAGAGAATACTAGACTTGAAGCAAGAACCGAACCTGTAATGACTTTTAATCTTTTTCTCATGTTTACTTCTCCTTTTTTAGTTATTCGCACTAATCTAAATAGAAAATATTCTATTTCGTTTAGTAAGATAGCGCTTCCATCATTATAAGTGCTGCTAAATAAAAATTCAATTAATTTTCATTTTTAAATTACTGATGAAATTTATTTTCTTTCGAGTCCAATTTATAGATAATTTTAATTGAATCAAATTCATTACCTTTACATTTTTACGAGGTAGTCTGGACTTTTGTGTCACTTTACGAGGTAGTCTGGACTTTTGTTTCAAAAAAAATGACAAGAAACTCCAGACAATCTTGTTAAGAATATTGTAATTTAAGCGTTGAATGTCTGGACTTTTGTGTCACTCGTCATTTCTGTTATTACTAATCTCTAGGAATCATTTTCAAAAAGGCTTCAAAATTCATAAACGCCATTGGTCAAGATCGATTTAAAAGTAGCTTTAATGTGTCCATTTTTTCCTTTAATATTGTTTCTATCTCTGTTTCAGAACGGATAGAGAAGATTTGAAATTCACTATATTTAGAAGTTGGTTGATATGTACGCTACGGCTAAAAACTTTAAATAGTGCATTAGATTACCGTTTCTATAATCAATTAAACCAAAGGCAATTATAATTTGTTCCCTGTCTTTTTCACTAGCACTTTCAATCAATTCAAGTAAATAAGCAACCTCAACAATATGTTGAAAGCCATTATGTTTCAATAAAGATAACTTCATCTAATTAATCTTTTTCTTCTATCATTCTTCTAAAAAAAGAATTAACAGCCATTTTCAATGCCTCCTAAAATTTTCATGAATCAGGTTAAAGCAAAAATACTCTAACCTAACTTGCCCTACTGGGTGCGTAGCTGTTAAGTAAGACCTATAAAAAGGCGTCAAGGGCGCTGATAAGCGCCTGACTTGACCCTTGACGGCTTTTTGCCACTATGAGAAGAAAAGGGGGGAGGTTCGGGTATCCTGCCCTCTTTAATTCCATAGGGCTAGGGCTTGCTATACACGACAGACAAAAGGCCGGTGGCAGCCGGCCCTCCTTTTTTGGGGTTGACCATTTGCTTTTCAGGGCTTGTCAAGGGATGCAGCGCAGAATTTGCTCTACAGATATAGGCTCTAGTCGAATTTGATTTACCAGGAAGTCCTTTCTTTACTGGATGTTACTGTGCAATCCCTCCTAATACGCACGTTACATCCAGTTAGGAAAGGACGACACCGAAAATACAAATGAGACTTAGACTAGTAGCCGTTGGCCATAAAAAAGTCGGTTCCAAACGTAAGAAAATCGACTTTTTTAAGTTGAAATCTGCTTAACGTTGTAAATATGCGGTTAATTTCCTGACGCTACCCCTTTAATTTCCGATAAAACGTAGCCTGACTAACTTCCGTAATTGGGGTCCCACCAATACATAAAACATACCCTAAGCAAATTTCGACAATTTAAGGAGAAGTTGGGCTTTCTCGCTTTTGTATTCTTGACCCGCTTGACATATACTGTTTTCCTCTCTTTATCATTTTTTATTAGTTAATAATTATCATTAATCAGCCGTTTTGATTTCTAAATAATCTAAAAAACAACAAAATAAATAGCACCAATTAACATCAAAACTTTAAAAACAGGCAAAATAAATAAGCATTAAGAGTTAGATCTAATTTTTTCTTTAATGCTTATTTAATTTTCTTTTAAAGCCTATCCTAAAATTTTTTAATGTTAATTGGTGCTATTAGGTTAAGAAATCCTACCCTCTGGCAACAATTAGCGCTCCTGAAACTATTTAAAATAATTTAATACCTAAAATTAATTATTTTATTCATTTTATTTTTAATTAATTTGTTGGTAACTAGAGAACCCGTTAATATCAAGGATTAACGGGTTTTTGTGTACATATTTAATTTACATTAATATTGGTAACTAAATTTATTGCTTCATAAAAGTAGTTCGAGCAATGTAGGTAACTAAAATTTATTTGAATCGTTTAATTTGAAAAAAAACCTTATATGAACGTTTATTATAACGGCTCAATTAATCATTAGCCCCCGTTAGTCATCCATGAAGCAGCTGTTGCTTTGAAATAAAGTTTGATCAAAATATCTCACAAACCGGCGTTTTACGATAAATTAAAAGAATCCTTTTTGAAAAATCGTTTTATCAAGACCTAAATTTAAAAGTCATAAAAAATAAAGGGTGATACATATTAGTCATTTATAATATGTATCACCCTTTTAATTCTTGTTCAACAATCGCGCCCTTTAATTGAATAACTATGATATGGCCTCAGCCTTAAAATCGATTAATTGTACTTTAACTAACGCACCCGTTAGTTGAAGAAGGTTTACCTATTTTTATTCCATTCTTCTGCCAAAATTCCATATATAACGTGGTCCACATAATGGTCATATAACCATTCTGCTTGTCTAATACATCCTTCATTTACAAAGTTTAATTTTTCAGGAATACTCCTACTTTTCTTATTTCCAACAGCAGCTTTAATCTCAACTTTATTTAGGTTCAACTCATTAAAAGCATAATCGGTCAATGTTTTAGCCACCTCGGTCATTATTCCATTTCCTTGGAATTCTTCACCGAGCCAATAACCAATATACGCAGTTTTATTTGACCAATTAATGTTATTGTAGCCTGCAACTCCAACAATTTCTCCTTTAAATAAAATAACTGAATTTAAGCTCTTATTTTCAGCAAAACCTTTTAAACATCCTTTGATAAACTCTATGGTATCTTCGAATTTTATTGTAACATCCAACCAAGGTAGCCATTTTCTTAAATAGCCTCTTGATTTATTTGTTAATTCAAATACCCTATCGCCATCTCTTAATTCTATTAATTTTAACGATAAGTCATCGTTTATTTTATGTATAAACATTCTAACCCCTCCGAATGGTTTATTTTGTATTTTATCACACTTATTTATAATGAGATTATGATATTTCTTCTTCCACTAAACTGCCAGTTAGTGCAAGAAGAAAAGCTGCCGTTGCTGGCATCTGGATCTTCAACTATTGCACCCAGTTACTTTAAGTACAATTCTTCACAATCTGCTTTGCAATTTAATCAAAAAGAGACGGCGACTTATATGTTAATTGTTTCCAGCGTTTTTCGCATTTTCTGAGGAGCCTAACTCAGCTAAGGTTATGATAGAAATAAAGAGTAAGTAATCTCCAGCCATGGAAGCACAAACCTCCACCATTCCTAAAGGAAACAGGAGTTTCTACTATTGCAGAAACACGCCTGTTTCACAGAAATTTCTGTTCCTTTTTATTTGAACGCCAAGTTTATTATCAAATTTTAATAAGGGTAGTGGTGGTGATGGTGGTACGGATAGTGGTGGTACGGATAGTGGTGATGATAGTATGGGTAGTGATGATGGTAGTACGGGTAGTGTGGGTGCGGATGCGGATAGCCTGGAGCTCCAAAACCAAGTCCTGGTGCAACACCAAAACCTGATCCTGGTCCACCTAAACCAACCCTCTCATTATAGGCATTAATCATACAAGCAGTCATCCTCCTTATTTCATTTTACATTAGAGCATATGCATGTTTGGGTAAAAGTTCTTGGGTATTTGTCTTGAATTTTAGAATTTAAAGGACAAATGCCTTATCCAACAGATAAAATGGAATGGACTTTTAATTCAAAACTAATAGCCTGTATTAAGTCAATTCATCACTCATTTCAACATAATTTGAATGGATTCCTTCTTCAAGTAACCTGCCAGTTACTTGAAGAAGAAAAAAGCGACCTTCGTTATTAAAGTATCGCACCCATTTAGTTTAAGTGAAAATCTTCACAATCTTTTTTTACCTAAAAAATACCTAATCCCTTAATGTGTAGGGGAATATCAAAAAGACGCCTTCTTACTAAAGAAAAGCACCCGATTGTTGAAGATTGAATTACCTTACTTGTGGTACGGTTCCCTGCACTCCTTTTAAACGTCCAAGTGCTCTTTTTTTATTCTTATTGACCTAAGAAACAGTCCAATTCCGAGAAATAATATGGTTGCAGCCACTCCGCTGACAGGATTCAACCAAAAGTCACCGTTCTTAGTAAATGTAATAACGCCACTGATTGTTACCAAAACAGTAGGAAATGCATCTTCAATTGCATGCATCAACACACATGGCCAAACAGACTTCGTGAGCCTGAATATTTCAACATACATAATCGTCCAGCACACCATAAGCACACAGCCCGACAATAGCATACCCAACCTTGAAATGGATTCAAAATAATCGTTTGGAAGAAACACCATATAATACGCAGCATGCCACAATGCCCAAACAAGCCCAGAAATAAGGTAGAGCAGCCAGTCATTGACCTTTAACTCAATAAGTTTTGGTGTTAGGTATCCTCGCCATGAAAACTCCTCAAATATGTTCTTAATAAAATTCCCTGCAACCGATATAATTAAAAGTGAAAAAAACGAAGATATTTCAAAATTATCTAGGTTCGTGACTCCTAAAAGTAATGCGAGCACAACAATTACAATGGTAACGAAAGGATAAATTGCAAATGCAACAAGATACCACTTTATATTACCTTTGAAATTAGGGTTAATCCCCATGTCCTTCCAATCGCGACGAATGATTCTAAGTATAATGGCTGTTAGAAGAGGTAACACTAGCCAAAGTCCCATACCTAAAGAATTACCTTCTGGTTGTTCTTTCAAAATAGAATCAAGTAATACACCGATCCAGCCGCTTAGCAGTACAAGAATAACAAAAATAATCAAATGGAGGTTTGGATTATTTCTTTTCTTGTTAACCATTTGAACATCTCCTTAAACTTTTTTATGCTCTTCCAACATCTATTTTACGCTTGTTTTTTAGTGATTCTATTGGTACCTCCAAGTAAAATAATTTGGGGACAGTAACTCCATTCCTCATTTTCCTCTAAATTTATCATTCACTGTTAGGTTATTTTGAACTATTCCATTGTACTGACTTTGGTTCGATTATATGCCACAGACATTTTGTGTAGTCTCGCAAAGTTTAAGAGTCTTTCGTATCTGTTTTTGCAACATGGGTCCCCTAAAAAAACAAACCTTAACACAATTATGTCAAGGTTTGTTTCAGCAAAATTTAGCTTCTACTTTAGTTTCCTAAAAAATTTCTTTTAATAGTAATCTTCTTTTAGCATGGTCTCCAAATAGGCCCATTCCATATTCGAAGAACCTCATTTATTTATGATACGGTGCTCCACCCTTGATACTCAACAATCTGGCCCGTTTGTTGAATAGCATGACTGACGATTTTTAAACAACTTTATTATTTTTTAAACGACTTTATTGTAAATTAAACAATTTTATTGTCACTTAACAGCTTTTTCATCTGAAAATAAGTTCTTCCCTAAAAAAACCCTTTTCGGGCATTACGTCAAAGAAGGTCAGGACAAAAACAGGGGTGAAAATGAAACTAAGTTCTTCCGCAGTTAAGGTAAAGATCAAGGGAAAAGAAGGGGCATTCGGGCATTTTTTCGGGCTTCTCTTCGGGCTTTTGCTCTGGCTGGATCAGATTCTAATTTGGCTCCCATAGCTTCTTCCGCTATTCTCTCTCGCTTCAAATCGTTGGTATATTGGGCTTTGCCCACTTTCAATCAAACGTTTAATTAACAAAAAAAGAACCGAGATGCGTACCAACGGTACTCTCCCGATTCTTCTGGAATTTACAAAACCTACATAGTTATCTCCCGCTTTCCCTCTGATTCGATACCAACTTAATTACAGCAGGTACGAACTTGAATTACATGGGGAAGAACTAAAATGCGAAGAGACACAATAGAAAAAAGTTTCAAGGATGTAGAAGATAGATATTTAAGTTACCCCATTCCTTTTCTCTTTTGGCTGATATATTCATTAATCACAAGATAAAACATATAGTAAAAAATATGTTTTTCGATAAGGTGACAATTACAAATTCATTTTTAAGAGTAATTCATAGAGTTCATTAGCTTTTAAATTTTCATCACTCAATATACATTCCTTTGAATGGTTTTGATTGTTGAAATGCTTCTCAGAAAGATACATAGCATAATCTCCAGATGTTCTAAGTATTTTTGTATCTTTTATCTTTCTGCTATTTTCTTCACACATAGTAATACAAGCACTTTTTGCATCTGGTGAACATCTCACTGAGTGTCTTTGAGTGCTGTATTTCCCAGAGGGAGTTTTTATCGGTTCACCAATATCGTTTACCTTAATTGTATTATAATGAATGTAGTTACCCTTTTCTCCCAATTCACTTTTATTACTTATTTTCTTTAAACGATCTAATCTCCCCTGAGACATGGCTACCCAATCATCTTCAGCTCTTGCATCGTCAATTTTCAACTCGAAAATAGCCTTTATTTCATTGCTTTCTCTTTCTAAAACAACTATATCTGGTCTTATGGATTTACCCTCACCATTAAAACATGTTGAAAGATTTACGTCTATTAAGTACAAATAATTCTTATTTGAGTAGAAAGTAAATAAAAACTCTGCAAACTTATCTTCGACTATGTGTGAGAGAGAAGGATTATTTCCTCTTATCATTGAATTTCCAATAATTCCATTAAGTTTTTTTTGAAAATTGATATCAAATTCACTTTTGACCGCTTTAATAAACTTTATGAATTCAGCATCAAAAGTCACCTTATCCATACGATTTCTCCTCTTTAACCAGTCTTTTCCTTAATAGTTTTTCCATTTTTGTTTTTTGGGACTATTCCTTTATTCAGATGCTTTTTACCAGGGTATCAATAAAATCGTTAGCATCGACCAGTTCAACCCTTTGCATTTGACCCCATTTCTCAACAGGAATAGGATCATTGAAGATTTTCATTATTTCTATTGATCGAAAGTGCCTGTATAAGTTGTGCTGGCTATCAAACTCATAACCACCAGTAATTCTTCCGATAATCTGCATATTGAATTGTGTCGTTTGCCCAACACCAACAATTACGTAGTCCCCTATTTTCGCCCATTTGCAGAATTGATCAAACCGTCTAATCAATCTTGGGTTACTTAAAACTGACGGAAGGTTTTGAATGTCATAAGTAGTATAATCCTGGTCTACACCCTGTTCATCAATTCCAATTTCACTATTGTTTTGAAATGCGTTTGCCCAATCTTTAAATGTTTTCATTGCCCAATAATTTGGCATACTTTTTCTCCTCACTCCAAAATGGTTTCTCTAAACACAAACGGTTGACATGCGAATACTTACTTATTTAGATGTTTCAGTAACTCTTTTGCTGCCTCTAATCTCACTGCTTCATCTTCAGCATTATTCATCAGTTGCTTCAATACATCGATAGCATTATTTAAAAGGGAATCGGTGTCCCCGCTTGTATCCTTTGCCTCTTTTTTATCCGAATCCTCTTTTGATAAGTAGCTACCTAATCCAGATTGTTCAAAATCCCCTTTGAACTTGCAAATCGTTCTTATGTTCTTCAATAATGACTGAATTTGAGCGTTCAGATCATTAAACGGAACGTGTGCTAACCACTGCGTAGGTCGAGTATGGGTCATGAATTTCTCTTTGTATTCTTTCTTCCACTTATAACTTCCGACCTTACCGATGTGGACTCTATCACCTTCCCTGATTAAAACGATATCTCCTTCCTTCATGGTGTTAATAAAGGAATTTACCAAACCTAAATTTGTTAATAGTGACTGACCTTCATAACCCAAATCCGCTAAAATACTTCGGATATCTTCTTTTGTTGCACCAGTTAAATCCCCTGTTTCACTCCAACCGATTGCAATTTCATTTTCCTTTAGAAAGTGATCGATACGGTCGATGTTATGTGGTTTACTGCGTAACATAAAAACCCTCACGCTAAGCCCTCCTCTTTCAACTAAATATCTACTTAGTTGCTTCTAAGTAGAATATACAACTGTATTAAAATTCTGTCAATAAAAAAGATCCCCATTTATCAAAAAATGAAGATCTTGTTAAAACACTATATTGTTCTATATATTTCAAGCCAATATGTTATTACCTCCCATAGTTTCATTTCATCAGCAAAGGAATTAATACCCTTCATGCTCAAATACCTTCCCAGAATACTCTTGCCAATAGTTATCTTCATCACCGCATATGTCATGTAACCAAATATACATCATGATAACTTCAAGATACTGTTTTTTCCCTTTAATAAATGGCTTTTTCGAAATTCTTGGGTATAGCGTATTGAGGTTGAAAAGATTTGTTTTTTGTTTGTAATCATAGATGTAAGGTTGCCACTTATCCTTACCCTTTATTTTATGCTTAGCTGGCCACAAAGAATCATCGTCGCTAAATAGCTCTATATTACTTGAAGCGAACGCCCAAATATTCACTTTATATTTAGACCATGTTTTCTCTAACCACTCATTTATTTCTTCTGTCAAATTTACAGGTGGAGTATGAATGCTTTTTTGACTTTCTATACCGTGATAGTCTTTGATGAAAAGAAATAACATCTCTGTCTGGTCTTTTAAAAATGGATTCTTTTTTATCAATTGAGCATAGCAATCATAAGAACAACTTCGGAACTCAGCTTCGGTATTATACAGTAGAAAAAGGTCATTTTTCTTCAAAAGACTGATTATTGAACGGTGGATTTGCTTTTCATATTCATCTATATAGTAACCAGCCATTCTTGAACCTCTGTACCGTACATATCTACCTGCTTTTTAAATTTTTCCATCCTTTCGTCATTAAGAAAAGTTTTCTGTTCAAGTTTCTCAATGTCTAAATACTGGTTAAAATATTCAAAAACGTAATTTACACATATCCTTAAATTATCCGCACGCCCTTCAATATCAAATTCATTCACTTTGTCTTCTCTTTTTCTTTTAGAAATATATTCTTCGAGTGAAAGCATCGGACTCACTTCCTAATCATTTTCGAAAAAACTTTCCGCTGTCTAATTCTTCCTTTAATTTATTTATCGATATTACCCTCATACCTTCCTTCTCTTTATAGAGATAAGGGGATATCATTTCTTCATCAATAACAATTAGAGGCTTTACTATCCACTTGCCTTTTGTGGATAGACTGAAGTTCGCCAAGACCAAATCAATGTTTTCTTTAATCCACATTGTTCTTTTTGAATGCTTTTGTACAATGGAAGGCTTCTTTGCTGTCCCAACAAATAAATTATTTAATTCATGATGTATCTCATAAGGATTTCTTGCTATCGATAAATCTTTACATTCAAGAAGAAAAATACTTTTAGTTCTTGGATTAATCACCAGGACATCAATATCCCCTAAATCACCTTTATCCCCTTCAATTCTTTTACCGCCAAACTTCTTTACTTGTCCTCTGGTAATCAAGAAATCATAGGAACTAAACAGCCCTTCTACAATATTGTTAAATTTCTCCCCTCTTATATTTTGATATTTACTTATCAGATTCTTCATTTTTTCACTCTTTGCTTTTAACCTTCCGCCAACACACAAATCAATCAAATGCTGTCCACAGTAGAATAAATGTCTATTGCTCCAATAAACCATATCGTTTTGAAGGATAAAAGGTCTTCTTAAATACGATAATTCTCTGTTGAATTTCCAAGGGAGCATATCCTCCTTCCTAAATCCCTTTGGTGCTTTTAAAAAGTTTTCTCTTCCTCTAAGACTTAATAAAGAAAAAATATCCTCGACTTCCTTCTTACTTAACTCCGTCTTTTGAATAGCTTCAACAAATTCGACATACGGCATACTCTTAACTTCATCAGGTAAATCTCGGCCTAAATCTACAACACTTGTTATAAAGTTGGTGAAAGGGTAGAATCCCACCCCAAACTCCTCTTCAAATGCATGCACTATATCCAAATCTACAGTTTCGACTTTTTCATCCCCATTTGTCCTCCAGTTACTTTCATAATTATCGATGGCATTACTCAATACCTGAGAGGAATACTGCCTGAAATAAGTAGAACTGGCTGAGAAATAGTTATTCTCATGTGCTATTCCCAACCTTCCTGAAGGGAGCATAGAAATTTGCAAATCCGCTAACTGATAATTAATTAAGTCGCTATTATTCGCCCACTCAATTAAGAGAGAAGATAGTGCCAGTAAATAATCCATAACTTCCATACTGAAATATTCTTTCCCACTCCTCGGTGGACAAGCACTAACATATTCAATTAAAAAACGAAGACTGACCGATGGCTTGTTGAACTTACTTGTATCGTCATTAATTTTATTTACCATGCTTGCTTTATCCGAAAAGCAATGCAATGTAGTTGGAATTGTTATCCTGTGTTCTTCCCGCTTATATAGTAATGTTTCATAATATAACATCATCGTTTGAAGAAGATTCTCAGGCTCTTTTAAATTTTGGATGCTTGCTTCAATCTTAGAAAAGAGATATCCAACCACCTCATTTATTACTTGTTTTTGGTTAGTAATCTTTCCAACTTTAATCTTTTTCTCGTTTTTCAACCACTCACCTATATCATCTAAAATCATGTTTTCATCTGCTGAATCAATATATCTTAACTGAGGAAAATTTCCTGGTTCAAGTAATACCGAAACATTATTTTGATTAAAAACCAATAGTTTCTTCTTTACTCCAATAGGAGCTATATCTTCTATAACCTTATTCAAAGAAGGTAAAATGCGATTTTTGTTTAACTCCTCTAATGCCAGTAAAACTTTTTTTACTAAAACACGTTCCCCTTTATTCGTATGTCCTTCCAATTCCCTTTGGAAGCTGTTGCTAATATTCATTTGAATAACATTACTTAAAATCCTATAGGAAATTGGATCGCTTTCTAATTCCTTATCGTGCGTTTCCAAATTATGCAGTGTCCAATTCTCTAACTGGTCTAAGTTGATCTCTATTTCAATTAGGCCCTTATGTCTAATAATTTGGTTAAGCTCATGGGAGAATTGCCAAATCCAATACGCAACCAGATCCACCATTTGAAAAGCAATCGGATGAATTTGTTTACTTGTAACCCAAATGTTCCATGTATCTCCCTCTACAAGTAGCATAATCCTGTTTTTAATGAGGCTTGCTGGCAAGTAAATAGGTATGGTTTCGTCACTATGCATGGAGACTACTTCAATAATTTTCTTACCATTTGGAACAGGGACACCATGAGGTCGCACCATTCTATGCATTTCCTCTATAACTTCTCTGCCTTCTCCTACTGAAAAATAATACATTGTCGGTTGTTCTTCATCAGAAAAATAAAAACTCTTATCATTAAATTTGTATAAACTGTATGTATCTAAAAAACCCAAGGAGTAGATTTTAGATTCCACTCGTTTTTTTGCTTTTGCAAATTTATATAAAAGTAATGGGTCTCCACCTTCCATTAACGATACAACTTCTAAATCATTTAATGACATCATCAGGTGTATTTCGTCAGCAAGTTGGTTTATCCCTAACCCCATTGCTCGACCTGCTGGCTGGAGTAATAATAAAAAAAATACGGTTTTTATGCCTTTATGTTCCTCCAGTATATGACTTTTCAGTTCTAAAGCCCTTTTCTCAAATTCGCCTTTAAGCATTTCTTTCATGCCATAAACTACATTGGCATCATAATCTGCAAAGTTATCTGTATGTAATTGAACATACATTACTTTATCGCTATCTATTGAAAAAAGTCCTTCTCTATATTCAGGAACACTCTTTTCCAATACGAACTGAGACTGTGTCTTAGTCTCTATGTTCATCATACTTAGGCATCTAATGGTTGTGTTCCACAGCGTTTCTTGAAACTTAAAGTTCAATTCATTGCTAAATCCAAATTCATTTGCCAGGCTTATTATAGAATGCCTAAGCGTACCTAATAGGTTGCAAGGCATGGTGACTATGATTTCGTCTCCATAGCGTAAAAAGGGTTTATGATGCAAAAAATGATTGTCACTCGTATAGTCATGAATATTTGCGTCACCAAAATTGACTATAAAATCATCAAGCACACCAATATCGACACCGTTTTTGCTTAAAATTTCAGCAAGCTCTTCCTTATCAAATGAAACCGCATCAAATAATCTTTCTTCTATGTCAAACGGAGGGATTGTTATATCAGCATTTTTTACTTTGCTTTCTTCTCTATAATTCAACCCCGCTTTTTCTGCCATAGCGTTGCTAATAGATAAAAATAAGATGGCAACATCATATGCCTCCTTGTAAAATTCTCCAAACTCGGATTTCCTTTCACTAAGAAAAATTGCTTTTAACAGTTGCCTAATTATTAACGTTCCAGTCTCCGTTATACCAGGGAAAACAATATATGTGCCACCGTAAAATGTAATTGACTCAGTAAACATTTGTTCGAATGGATCTTCATAAACTGCAACTTTTTCGAGGTCATACAAATTACTGTTATAAATAGACTTAATACGTGATTTGGACATTACGAGCTTGTTGTCTTCATATAGACAAGAACAAAGGCAAAAAGCCACTGCTTCAAAACGCTGTAACTTATTTGCATTGACAGGCATCATCTGGCATGCTGAATTCGTTATCAGTAAGTTTAGCAAGTCAAATTTCTCAACAGTTTCCTTTAACTTTTCAAACATCTTTTATCACCCACTATATAAAGAAGTATTAAGAAAGAATTTAAAAGAATACTGGCAAAATTTCAGGTATATTGTCTATTTACAGTATAATAGAAAAAGTTGTTTTAGTGAGTCAATACGTTATTTCTTTTTTAAAGAAACAAAAAAAGAACCTTCGCATCTTCGAAGATTCGCTCTCGTAAGTTAAATTTCATTTTCCTTAATAAAATCAGTAATTTCTTTGGCAAATTGACTCTTGATATTCGCTCTTCTAAGCACCTTCCATGTTAGTATTATTTCTGTTTATTGCATCTATCGCTTACTCTATTTCAAACTCAATAATGTCTCCAATATTGCAGTCGAGACACTTGCAAATTTTATATAAGCTTTCTAGATTTACAGGTTGGCATTTCCCAAGGCGAGCTAATATATTGTATGTAATCCCAGCCTGTTCCTTCAACTCCGTTTTATTCATTTTCTTGTCAATCAGAGTTTCCACAATTTATCATAGCTTATAATCATACAAAGTCCTCCAATAGCTATGTAAAATAAATACAATTATATTGTAGCACACAACCAAACGAATAACGGAGAAAAACTCACAATAGTGCAAGGCGTTAAATTCAACTATTCCCTTAAAATTCTATAAAGATGTTATTCAGCACGAAAATGAGTCTTAAATTATGATCAAAGGGAATTGCCCAAGTCCATAAAAAAAAGCAAAGGATATTATTCTCTAATATCCTCTACATACGAATTCTCTTCTTTTATTGGGTAACTAAGTAGTTCATTGGTAATTACCTTTTTTAAACTCTGTGCAAATTCTTTTTTTAATCCTGCTGCACGAATTACTTTCCATTCTTTAATCGATGCATTAGTTTTTCTTAACTCCCTGACTACATTCTTGATTCTTCTTATCTGAAATTGTTCCACCGTTTCTATACTTTTATTGACAATTACCAGTGTTTTAGGGAGCTGATCTAAATATTTTAGAAACCACGCCAACTTACCTAGTCTTCGACCTATTTCATTTTTGGTTACTCTAGTTAGATTATTTTTTTCAGATAGAATGGTATAAACAATGGATTCTACTTTCATTGCTATTTCTTCATCCCGTTTTTTCCAATCCACTCTTACGAGGCCATTTAATGGTTTATTCCTTTGTTCACTCGATGGATAATTGTCTTTTAACCACTCTCCATCATTACGGTATAGCCAGGTGTACAGTTTTGGACTTATTGCTCTTAATTCTGTAATAGTTTTACCTACGTTATTTTTAAGAAGTATCGTCCATTCTCTTCTATAGTTTTTAATTTTAATGGTATTATCATTTGGGGTTATATTTATTTGTTCATCAACTCGTCTGATTAATCTTCTTTTTATTGTCTTTGGATCCACGCCTAACAGTTTTGCCATCTTCCGCAAAGATAATTTTTTTTGCTCCAACTCAGCTAACTTATCTTCCCATACTCTACCAAATTCTATTATCCGCCCAATCCTATATCTGTCTTCATTTGTTTTATCTGGCCCTTTTCTAGAAAAAACAAATCCACATGAACAAGAAAATGTTCCAATAGGAAGGCCTGATTTATAATCCCTAGAAATTACACATGAAGTTAGGATAGGTTTTTGGTAATGTTCTGCAGCTTTATTTAGGCAAATCCAAGGGCCGTCCCCAAAGGGCTTATATGATATTGAATCGATTTGACTAACCATTGATGAGATAGTTTCTCCTAGAAATCCCAACAACAAAATGTGTCTTAAGGGATGACAACTTACCCTTGGTTTTCTAAGTAACTTATGTAACCATGTATCAATTTCAATTTCATCAGGATGAATAAAACTTTCTAGAGTATCTAATAACTGTTTTCCATAGTACTCATTAAACTTTGGAATCAACTGCTTCCACCGAACTCTGCCTTCTAAAGTTAATAATTGTTGCTTATTCAATTTAGATATATAAAAATTTCTTAAATTCTCCAAACCTAGTGGCTCGATCCTATTGTTTAGCAAGTAATCCGTTTGTTCTGCAACATATAGAAAATTCTCAAACTCTATCTCAAGATTGGTATCAATACTGATTAAATCAGAATTCCTGATACTATCTTCTAAAGATATAAATTCTTGTTTATGCTTTCTTTCAGTGAATGGATTCGATGATTCAATAAGCCAGGTCTTATGAATTGGACAAACTTTTACTCCCTCAATCTGATGTGTTCTATGCCAGTAACACTCACCTTTGGTTTCTTTTTCTTCATCAACACACAATAAGCAATACTTTAATTTTTTTTCATTTTTAACAGTACTTGCAGCTCTTCCAGAGCTCATAAATATATTTGTTCCGTCTTCATTTTTCATAATTAATCTGAGTTTATTTTCACGATCATTAGTCATAAAAGGGGAATAGTAAGGAAGGAGGGTATGATTGTTTATAAAATAATCGGAGGAATATGCATTGGAAAATGGGAGGTTTTCACATAGTTTTTCTAGATTTGCAGGAAATATTGTTGTTGCACAAGTTGTAGAAGAATCAAATAAATCGAACATAAAGTGTTTTTTGTTTTCATCACCTGAATATTGGTAATATCTTGCTAACACACTAAATAGTAATTCATCTTTGTATAGATTAGGGAAGAAAATCATTACCTTTACTCCGATCTTTTTCTCCCCATTCTTACCCATTTAGTTAATTATCATTCATAAAAGCCCATTTCTTTTAAATATTCTTTAATTTTTTTTTGTGTATCCAGGTCACACTTACTATAATTCTTTACATAACTTTCTAAACTTTTTAGAGTAATGTTTTTATAACCGTACTTTAACAAATTAGCTATTACAAAAGGTACCCTCCTTATGAAATAATCATTCAATGACTCAATATTTTTATTTAACAAGACAGTACTTAACGGAAGACGACTGGACATAGATTTAAGTCGGTTCATTTCTATCTTAGATAGTTTTTTTAAAATAGTTGTTTTTTTTATTTGGTAAGGGCAAGTCTTATATAATTCCTCGCTAACTTTTTGGATTTTTACTGATAATTGCTCATCAAAGTGTGTTAAGTCTTCAGGTACTTTTTTATTAGTCTCTTTTAATGGTAAGGCCGATTCTAGCCATTCAATATCATTCATCTTCAGCCATTGATATACATAGGGAATTTTTTTAGACAAGTTCGTTCTGCTAATGGATTCGCAAGAAATAAGAATTTTGACAACAACATTACGAAACTCTTCTTTTTTCCTATCTGTCTCACTGGTACCAGCCGATTCCCAATATGATTGAATAATTTGCTTTACAGCTTCTCTATTTTGAGCTGTTAAAACATTGGAGCTGCCAACAATTCTATTCAAATTATTTCTTACTCCGAATTCTGAACACTCAAGTTTTCGGGCTATTTCATACGAAGAATCCCCATTAAGGTATAACTCCAGAAGGCGATTAATCCATTTTCCCCCCATTGTTTTAATCATCACTTTTTCCTTTTTATCCTGATTTGGATGCCACCTTTTCACATAGATTTGCCCACAAATAGGACATTCAAACTCTGCAGATATTACCGTACCACCAGAATTTTTTGCGATACGCTTGTTTTTACTTATCACATAATTATTAAATCCATCACAAATTTTATTTAAGCATTTCCATGGTCCTTGCCCGAAGGGTATTGGATTTGCAATATCAATATGATAGTTTACAAATTCTTCCTTTGAATGAAACAAATAGAGGATTAATAAACAATAAAAAATAATATCTTGGTTAAGTTCCTTACTCAATACTCTGGCTACATAAGATCTATGTCTGATCTGTCCTGGACTTAATGAAATAGCTTGTAATTGTAAGTTACCATACTCGGAGATAATAGAAAAAATCAACTCCTTTTTTAAAATCCTCCCTTTATACTGAATATATTTTTTGTGCCATAATCCCATAAGAATTTTATGAGTGATTTTCTCTGAATTAAAAGTCTGATAATTTTCATTAAAAAAACAAATAAGATTAAATACATCAATTTTTAGTTGCTCCAATTCACCAATCAAAACCGTTTTGGTAACTCTCGTCAGGTCATGGCCATTTTTACAACACGGACGATTTTTCAACCCTTCATAAGAAATACTGGTTAAATCCGCATCACAACAACTACATTTATCGATTAATAGTACAAAATGCTTATGACAAAAATCCATAAAGGTTATTTGATGTTTTCTATGAATGTAAAATTCACCATATAACTCTACATCTTCCTTCAAACACAATGGGCAATATCGTATCGTACGAGAAAATAAATTATTGGGAACGTTAGAAGAAATATAAAATTTGTTTTCACTCCCATATTTAATAACTTCAGTAAGGTCATTCCTCTTGCCATTCTTCATAAATGCAAAAATTAAACCATACCAGGTATGGTTTAAAATAAAGTAATCTAAACTATATGAATTTCCAATTGGTAATTTCCTCAAAAATGTTATTAGTTTGTTTGGAAATATCGAGTACTTCCCAGATTTTTTTTCAAATAAATCCATATTAGTTTCGACCAGTGTCCCATTAGATGACCTAATATGAAAACGATAAACCAAGCTCCTAAAGTCTTCATCAGGATAAGGTTCTGGAAACGATATTAACGGTGTCATTCTTTCCTCCGCGGGTGATTATTTCTTAAATGATATTTAACAGTTCATCATATTCTTTTACTAAACCTGCTTCAAATAAGGATTCTTCTGTGGTCAATCCTTTTTTTAATCCTTCACTGACTATAAAACGAATATCACCTTGTTCTAGTAATGGCTTTATTTTTTTGGGTTTTGTTGACTTTGGTAAACCACTCACTTGGTTCACGACGTTGGTTACTGAACTTGGAAGTTTTTTAGCTAATACCAGTTGTGCTAAATGAGCGAACATGTTGCTCTTATCCCCCATTCCCTCACTCGCTTGAAAAACAGTTAGTGCGAGTGATTCTGCTAATTCAGTACTTGAAACCAGATTTAATGCAAACTGCACAAGTTCATTAATGATTGAGTCTTTATTTTTTTGTTGGTTAACACGAGAATGATCTTTAGCTACTTTACCATATAGATTTATACGGTGAGAGGCTTGTTTAAAATAATCGTTAAACGAATCCCATTCTAAGTGAACATCATCTAATTCGTCTAACAATGAAATGCTGCTCCCCCTTCTTATCTTTTCAAAAATAGGTTGAAGAAGGCGTAAACTCTTTGACGCCACATCATTTAAAAGTGATACCGTAATTTTTTCATCTTCTCCATTTAATATCGCTTTAGCCTGCACATGCATAAATAACTTCACAGCTATATCCGGTATGCCTAACGTTTGGTAATACATAGCCTTTTTTAAGTCATCTGTTAACGTCGTATATTTTGCAGTGTATTGCAAATCCCATAGATTCTGAATAAATTCATTCCATTCCCAACTATCCTCCAGCATTAAACTTGTAACATTTTCATTGTACATATCTGGAATACCTCTACGTGAAACAGCTAATGATTTTTTGTACAGATACATCGCTTTGAAAGTCCCAATCACAATTACTGGAATTCCAATAGTATTAACCAATTCAGTTATGAAATTAATCATTCTCTCATCACCACCAGAATGTGCCTTATGAACATTCTGTATCTCATCAATAATTAATACTCCAAGATTGATTTGCGCTGCTACCTTAACCATTCTTTTCGCCAAATCATCAATTGTCCCACCCTTTTCTCCGTGTTTTTCATAAAACTTACTTCCCAGCAAATCATCAACAGCTGCATAAAAATTTTTACATAATGCACCTATGGATTTACCGCTTGGGCACTCAATTTTAAGCCAAACCACTTGTGTGGTAAGTAAAATTCTTCCTTTGTACTCACTATGATGGATAACCTGTGGAAACAATAATTTTAGTATTCGTTCGTAAACTTTGCTTTTCCCCATACCACTTAAACCAATTTCGGTTGAACTTTGCGCAGTTTGAATGTTACCAGCAATATTGGCACCATTTTCATCTAATCCTGTTTCAAGGATTTTATCCCAGCCTATAGCAAACTGTCGGTTATACATAGCCGTAACGGGGTTCCTTGATTGATAACCTATTTTTAGCATATTGTACAGACTCCTATATTTATCATAATGGCTAGGAAGGGGTAACCAAAAGCTAGGTTTTATTTGCTGTACAAGTTCCAAACGGTCCTCAATTCCATATCCCAAGTGTTCAGTTTTAAACATAGGAATGGAATATAATTTATCGTAAAACATTTCGATATCTAAACGGCTTGGTATCGCTTCAATAAGGGGATTTCCTTGATTTTGCTCAACAATTTGTTCTTTATACTCAGCCTTGCAATGAACACCTTTTAACAGTTCTTGCCCTTCATTCCATAGATTCACGCTCTCTTCTCCTTTCTTTATTCTTAGCTCCAAAAAGTTGCTGTATTTTGCTCTCCTCATTTTGAGGTATTATGTTATTTTTGTTTGGAAAAGTAATAATCTCAGCTGTTTCTATTTGTTCTCCATTTGTTCTTAACGATTCCTTTGCAGTGAATGCATTTTGACTACCCACAGTCTTACTTTCTGCTTTTTTTGTTTCCCTCTTGTTTTTTTGTCTTTGTGCAAGACTTAGACTTTCAGTTGCATCCTTTGTTTTTATAATCGCGTCATTAGCCAAATTTTCTGCAAAGGCATGTAATACTGCTTTGTGTTGTAGTTCTTCTTTCTCCTGATTTTTGATTTCATCTTTTTTGTATTTCATGATTGCCTTAACATCCTCTAAATGTAAGCCATCATATTCTTTATACTTTTCTGTAAGTGAACATTGTACTATCTTTCCACTGTTTATACGTAAAAAAATACTACTGACGTTTCGAGGATCATATCTGATTTCAATTTCTTTCTTTCCATCTATCCTCTCATCCACAAACCAACCGCATTTTAACCCTAAGTCACTTGTATAGTACATATTCAAAAACTTTATTCCACTTCTAGTTACAGTTGATTGTTCCTTTGGCAAAAGATTATATATAAGCACATCAAACGGCTCCTCATGTAGAACTGATTTACTTTCTCCCCATTCCCATATTCCCTTTGGAGTTAATTCCACTTTTTCCTCAAACATTTCCTTAGTAACCAAAAATTCATCTGGAAGAGCACATTTATTATAGGTGAGAATTTGTATTATCATAAATTGAGTGAATTCATAAATGGTTAACGCAGCCTTACCTGTGGGATCTTCATCCCCTCGTTCTATCATTTTAGGAGGTTTTGCCCCTGCCTTATAAAATAGCTCACGGATTTCTTTATTAGTTAACCTAAAATGTTGTTCTACAAAAGGCTTTAAATCGCCACGATACGATGGTGCATTATCAACGTCAACCTTAAGGCTCACAAGATTTTCAGCCCACTTGCTTTTCAATTCTCCTCGGTCACCCGCTAAATAAACCGGTAGATTTTTACACGGCCAATCACTTTCTTTTATCTTAATTCCATATTGCCTGCAAAACTCTACTTTGTCTGATGCTGCATTTATCATTGCAACCATAAGTTCAATTTTAGAGGCAGGACTTAAACTAGCGTGAAAACCTGCGATTATTCGACTATACACATCTTTAACTATATATAAAGTGGGTGTTCCAATTTTCGTTTTCCTGTCCTCTGCCACCAAGATAATATCTGCCGGAGTTGAATCAATTTCATATAAATGGCCTATACCTATTGCTCTTGCCGCTGGATCTCCTTGAATTGGTCTTACATCCATTTCTGCTTTTCGTTTACCTCTCCGATTTGAATACTTTTGCAGAGAAGAGAATTCTTTATTATACCAATATGTAAATTGACGCAAAGAAGGGGCATTTTCATGCTCAACTATAGGCACCATTACACCATGTTCACGGTAAAACCCAGAATGATACCATTCTTCACGCATATGTTGATGTGTTGCAGTAAGATCCATCTTTTCTTTTATATGAAATTTATTTATAGCCTTTCTAAAAATTTCTTTATCCTTTTCAGTAACAATCCACCCATTACCTTCATTCGGCTTTGGCCCAGGTTTCTTTGAATATCTCCTTGGTTTTGAACTACGACCACAATCGAAGTAGTTTTTCAGAAGAGCATTTTTTGTTTTTCCATAAAACCAATACTTCTTAAGAAATTTATATATTTCTTTTTTAGCCTTTCCGGTCTGTTCTTTCATTTCCTCGACCATTGCTCCTCGGAACTCTGATATGTATATTTCTGGTTCCCTGCAAACAATATCTTTAATGATATTCCAGTTAGTATCCCGATCTTTTTTATACTTTTCCAAATACACTGGATCTGGTGAAATCAATCTTAGGTCTGGGTCTACCTTTACTATACGTGCTCTATCCTCCTCCAAATCACTTAATAGTTCCTTATACTCAATGGCAAAAGGGAAAGTCATTTTTTTTTGATCATTTATTTCTACTACATACATATCTTCTTGACTAGGCGATATCCAAAGAACTCGAATAATTTTGTCAGCTTTTAAATCTAAATTAAGCAATTCAATTATGCTGTTTTGATAAATAACCATTGTTTTTCTTCTCCATTCATCCTATATTTTTATTAAGAGAAATTTTGTGTTCTTCACAATTTACAATTATTAACGGTTTTGAATTTTTTATCTGTGTATTCATGTCGGTCCTCCATTTTTTTATTGCAAGCATGTGCTTTAAGATAAATATACTTGTCCCATTTTCTATTCCAAATGTATTGTCACATCTCAGGCATAACTTACTTATAGAAGTATTACCTTGATCATGGAATATCACTTTAAAGAGGTCATCTTTAATTAGTGAAACGAGCTCTTCATCTATATTAGGCCTAGTATCCAAGTATCTTGCTTCATACATCCACTCTACATTTGATATACATATATCTGACATTCTCCGTTCCGTCACAATTCCCCAATCAATTCCCTGTTCTAGAAAGAACCTCCTTTCGATTTCAAATAACTCTAAAGTCCTTTTCGTTAATTTTGAGGCAGGCTTCACTGTTCGAACGATATCAATTAATCCTTGAGAAGTTCGTAATGTTATCAAAAAGTCAGTAGTCATCACAACCGGCACTCCATCTAAGTGTGCATGTTTTATACCAAGCTGCTTGGCTATTTCCTCTGTCCGTCTTAATGGAAGTAAAGGAAACTGTTCTCTAATGTCCACCACTGCATCAAGCCATTCCAAAAAATACAGGTATTTTCTCTCGTGACTAGACATTGTATGGTGAATTCTTTGCGTTTTCCATCCAAGGTGCCTAGTTACCCAACCTTCTGATGCAACCTTATTGTCATGTGCTTGTATAAATGGTTTATAATCTTTTCCAGACCCCTGTCCTCTTCCGTCCTTAATTTTGTTTTGTTGTCGCTTTTGTATCTTTGATCCATTCGACATCTTTGACTTCCTCCATAAAAATTGATAAAAAAGAGCAAAATAAAAAGCACCAATTAACATCAACTTTGAAAAAGGCAAAATTAAATAAGCATTAGTTTTTAACTAATTTTTTACTAATGCTTATTTAATTTTTTTGCCTTTTCTTAAAGTTTTTTGTTAATTGGTGCTTAAGGTTTATAATCAACCATTTGCAACAATTTAGCCCTAATAAAACATTATTTCCAATTTCTCTTTAGTTAATTCTAAAAACTACATGTTTGAGTAACCTACTTTTTTGTTTAGTTACCTACTACAATAAAGAGTTACCAACATTAATGTCTAGTTACCAACATTAATATCGGTGAACACTTCAACTTATTATTACTGCCTTCTTACTCAACCGTTACCGACTTCGCAAGATTACGAGGTTTGTCGACGTCGCAATCGCGGTGCAGGGCAGCGTAGTAAGAAATGATTTGTAATGGTATGACAGAGATAAGCGGTGTTAATAATTCATGTACTTCTGGAATGACGAAGCTGTCTTCGTCCATATTTAGACCATTCATTGAAATAATGCATGGGTTTGCTCCGCGGGCTACTACTTCCTTAACATTGCCGCGAATGCTTAAGTTTACATTTTCTTGTGTAGCTAAAGCAATAACCGGTGTTCCTTCTTCAATTAAAGCAATCGTTCCATGCTTCAATTCACCGCCGGCAAAGCCTTCCGCTTGAATATAAGAAATTTCCTTTAGCTTTAATGCCCCTTCTAGACCAACATAAAAGTCAATTCCACGGCCAATGAAGAAGCAATTGCGTGTTACTAATAAAAACTCTCTAGCGATATGCTCAATCAGCTCTTTAGAATCACAAAGAACTTCCATTGCGTTCGCAACGATTCCAAGCTCCTTCACAAGATCCAAGCCAACCTCTAATCCACGGCTCTTTGCAGTTACTTCAGCTAGGATTGCAAGAACAGCGATCTGCGCTGTGTACGCCTTTGTAGAGGCAACGGCAATTTCAGGGCCTGCATGGAGCAAGAGAGTAAAATCAGCTTCACGAGAAAGCGTTGAACCAGGTGCATTTGTAATCGTTAATGCAGAGTAGCCCATTTCTTTTACATTTACAAGCACAGCACGGCTGTCAGCTGTTTCCCCACTTTGTGAAATGAAGATAAACAATGGCTTTTCAGATAGAAGCGGCATGTTATAGCCAAATTCACTGGAGATATGAACCTCAACCGGAATTTTCGCCATTTTTTCAATGAACTGCTTACCAACAAGACCAGCATGATAAGATGTACCGGCAGCGATAATATATAGACGATCAGCTTCGTTTAAAGCATCGATGATTTCGCGGTCAATCGTTAACTCCCCATGCTCATTCTGATACGTTTGAATGATCTTCCGCATCACAAGAGGCTGTTCGTCAATTTCTTTTAACATATAGTGTTGGTATGTGCCCTTTTCAATATCACTGGCGTCTAGTTCTGCTTTATATGGCGCACGATTAATAACTTCGCCGTTAAGGTTTTGAATCGTCACTTCATCTTTTGTAACGACAACAACTTCTTTGTCCATTAACTCTACGTATTGGTCTGTAACTTGCAGCATAGCCATCGCATCGCTTGCCACTACATTAAAATCATCACCTAACCCAACAAGCAAGGGACTCTTATTTTTCGCTACATAAATGGTGTCATTGTCCGCAGCATCTAAAAGGGCAAGGGCATATGATCCATGTAAAAGGGTCAGCGTTTTACGGAACGCCTCTAATACTTGTAAACCTTCGTTTACAAATAGCTCTATTAGCTGAACAATGACTTCAGTATCCGTTTCACTTACGAAAGTAACCTCTGTTAAATATTCACGCTTTAAAAGATCATAGTTCTCAATGACACCATTGTGAACAAGGGTAAAGCGTTCGGAAGCACTTTGATGAGGATGAGAATTTACTCTGCTTGGGACTCCATGGGTCGCCCAACGTGTATGGCCAATCCCGATGTTTGCCATTACATCTACATCAACAATTTCACGCAGATCTGCAATACGGCCTTTTTCTTTAAAAACATGTATGCCATTCTCATTTTTCACAGCGATACCAGCTGAGTCATAGCCTCTATATTCAAGCTTTTCTAAGCCTTTTAATAAAATTTCCTTCGAGTCGTTATTACCTATATATCCAACAATTCCACACATATTTCTATTTCCTCCCTGATACAGGGGGCAAGCTGCTTCTGAGGGCATACTTGCCCCCTTATCTCTGTTTTTGTCGGGTATCTGTCTATACCCTTTTTAAACACTCAGTTATTATGCGCATTTTCTTCTCTTTGTCCACAAAGTTACCTCTATGATTTAAAGAAGAAATTAACGGCCCTGCGTCATAGCCGGGAGGTATCCGCCGAATTTTCGATAAACCTCCACCTCGTCAACTAATCTAACCACTGAAGATTAGTTCAGGCGCTTTTAATTACTGTTTCTTCTCCTACCCTCCTTTCAAAGTAAATGACTAACTACTGCTTTAAAATAACAAAGCAGATTAATATTACATGATTTGTCAGTCGTCCGTCAACTTAAAACATAATTGTAAAAATTTATTCAAAAACCATACATAATAAAATATGCATAAGGGATTTGAATCGTTCCCTTATGCATAAAAAAAGTGGAAGAGCCCAGTTAGCGACGAAGGGCCAGGAGCCCGCTTCGACTAAGATTAAGAAACACGGACCTCAAGTCGATTCGATATTGACTTTTTGAAGGAAGAGATGGCCACTAATCGCTGGGCACTCTGGCTTAAACAATTATTCACTTTTCTTATTCTTTTAATTCCATTTCGTCTTTTACTACTGTGACGATGCGATCAACATAGGATGCGCACAATTCCTCTGTGGCCGCTTCCGCCATTACGCGGACAAGTGGTTCTGTTCCGGATGGACGGACAAGAATTCTTCCGTTTCCTTCCATCTCTGTTTCCACTTGCTCAATGACCTCTTTTACTTTTGCATTATCTGTCACATGATGTTTATCGGTTACTCGTACATTCACAAGCTTTTGCGGATATTTTTTCATTTCTCCTGCTAACTCTGATAAAGTCTTTCCGGTAGCTTTCATGATATTAACTAACTGAAGACCTGATAATAAGCCGTCACCTGTCGTATTATAGTCCAAGAAAATGATATGACCTGATTGTTCACCGCCAAGATTAAAGCCATTCTTCTTCATTTCTTCCACAACATAGCGGTCACCCACTGCTGTTGGCACACTATGAATTCCATGGGTTTCAAGGGCTTTATAAAATCCAAGATTACTCATGACAGTTGAGACAATTGTACCATGCTTTAAGCGGCCCTGTTCTTTCATATACTTACCGCAAATGTACATGATCTGGTCACCATCAACGATAGTTCCCTTTTCATCAATCGCAATCAGTCTGTCGCCATCTCCATCAAAGGAAAGACCAACATCGGCTCCTTTTTCCTTTACCAAAGCTGCTAGAGAGTCCGGATGTGTGGAGCCAACCCCATCATTAATATTTAACCCGTTTGGTGATGCCCCCATTGTAGAAAGGTCGGCATCTAAATCGGCAAATAAATGGCTGGCTAACGAAGATGTAGCTCCGTGAGCACAATCTAACGCAATATGGATGCCTGAGAAATCTTCCTCAACAGTATTTTTCAAGTATTGCAGGTACTTTTGTCCGCCTTCAAAATAATCCATAACTTGGCCAAGGTCGGCACCTGTTGGGCGTGGCAATTGATCTTCTGGTAAATCAATTAGCTCTTCAATTTCTAACTCTTGATCATCCGATAGTTTAAAGCCATCCGGCCCGAAAAATTTAATCCCGTTATCAGCCACTGGATTATGAGAAGCAGAAATCATGACCCCTGCCTGGGCTCCTAACGCTTTTGTTAAATAAGCTACTCCTGGAGTTGAAATAACCCCTAAACGCATTACTTCTGCACCAATAGAAAGCAACCCGGCCACAAGAGCTCCCTCAAGCATATGTCCTGAAATACGTGTATCACGGCCAATCAGTACTTTTGGACGATCCTTATCCTTTGTCAATACATATCCGCCAAATCGGCCTAATTTAAATGCCATTTCAGGTGTTAATTCACTATTTGCAACGCCGCGTACCCCATCAGTACCGAAATATTTACCCATATTAAAAATCTCTCCTTCAACATGTGAATTGCTGAATCTTATGCATTATTTGTTATCGTAATTTTTGCTGTCGCTTTGTCAGGTTTCCAATTGACATCTGTTGGACCTTCGACCTGAATTTTGACATTATGACTTCCTTCTGTTAAACCAGACAAGTCAATAAATACAGTAAAGTCTTCAGGTCTTACCCCCGATACTGATTCACTTGAGCCATTCACCACTAAATTAATCGTATGACTTGTTGGATCATTAATCTCCGCTTTATAGGTTTCAGGTAACCCCCGGATTTTTAATGGTACTCCTGAGACGGTCTTCTCTTCTTGTTTTTTGACTACTACAGTTGCTTTTACCGTTTCCGGAGTCACCTTCGTAATCCCATTTGAAATAATTACAGGTAAAGTAAGTGTGGTATTTTCGGAAATTTTACTAATATCCACCTCTACTCGGACATTTTCTGTATTTTTTAGAACATCTTCATTTCCTATAATGGTCGCTTCTTTTTCATCAAGTTCTATTGATTCAATCGTAACTCCAGGTGGAGCTATTCCTTTTTTTACTACATTGATTGGAACGGTCTTGGTGTTACTTTTTATTGGAATGGTAACCTTAACTGTCCCTGGTTCCACGACAACATCTAGCTTGTTTAGTTCTTTGTCGAGTACTTGGATGCGGGCTTCTTTTGTAATGGTATCTTTCAGTTTACCTTTTTCCTCAATGGTTGCCTTGACATAGCTTATTCGGTCAATGACATCCTTGGCGCCAGTAATTTTCACTTTTTTTGGTTCTACAATAGGTTGTTCTGCAGTATAGCCCTCTTCGATTTGACTCCTATTAATTTCAGCATCGACTTTAAATTCCTTTGTAATCTTTTCTTGAATTGTTACATTCACACTAGCCGGCTTCAATGTTACCTTCAATTTATCAGATAAATCCTTTACTTTGAGGTTCACCTTCTGTTTACCGATCTTAGCATCTGTCAAATCTACAAATACCTCAAAGTTTCTTAATGCCTTGGCAGATTGGACATGTGTAATAGGGCCTTTAAGGGTAACATCAACCGTGTTGGGAATACCGGACACAACTAAATTTTCCGTATCATAATAAACCTTTACGGGCATATCCTCAATGGTTTCTGTCGCTTGCTCTCCAGGAACATTTACATCATTCCCTTTATGCGGCACAGAAGAATATAAGAGGACAGCCAATAACAAGGCAAGGATTTTTATAAACCAAGGATTATCCATCAGTTTATCCATTATTTTTTCCCCTCCAGTTCCAACGAGCTGAAGAAGCCTGTTTTACTTTATTATGAATAACCATTTCACTCGTGAGTATTTCTTTTAACTCCTCCAATTTTAAATCGCGATGTAGTTCGCCATTCTTTGTTAGAGAAATATTACCGGTCTCTTCCGACACTACAACTGTCATACTGTCAGTGACCTCACTTATTCCTAATGCAGCACGATGCCTTGTACCGAGCTCCTTTGAAATAAATGGACTTTCGGATAAAGGAAGATAGCATGCTGCTGCTGAAACATTATTTTTTTGGATAATAACCGCACCATCATGGAGCGGTGTATTTGGAATAAAAATATTAATAAGCAATTCCGAAGAAATATTGGAATTTAACTGAATCCCTGTTTCTATGTAATCGCTCATGCCCGTTTCTCTCTCAATTGAGATTAATGCCCCGATTCGGCGTTTTGCCATATAATCGGTCGCCTTAACAATCGCTTCGACTGTTTTTTCTTGATTATCATCATCCTGCGTACTGCTTCTTGAAAAAAAACGCCCTCTTCCTAATTGCTCAAGAGCACGCCTAAGCTCAGGCTGAAAGATAATGATAACAGCAAGAAATCCCCAATTTATGGCCTGTTGCATCATCCAGCTTATTGTAGTTAAACCAAGCCGCTCACCGACCACTCTGACAAGAAGAATAACAAGAATCCCTTTTAATAACTGAACTGCCTTCGTTCCTCTTACCACATTAATCAGTTTGTAAATGACAAACCATACGAGGACTATATCAACAATACTAGCTAAATACTTCCCTAAAGTGAAATCAGCAAACTGCATTGTTCTTCCTCCGTAACTTTCTTAAAACGTATAGTGAACTAATTTATTATATCATAAAGTGAAACTTCAATCAGCGGGGGTTTTTCATCTTCCACTGACTTTAGTCCCGTTCTCTAATATCATGGCTTTCGACTTGATAAAGAGACAGTACGAACACATTAGTTCAACTAAACCGATGAAAAACACATCGGCAAATTTTCCCTGTATCTTACCAATTGAGCTTTTACAGGCAGTTAATCTCCTATTTAACGTTTTTCAGTCTTTTAAAATCTTAAAATGACTTACTGATCGTTAATGCTGGATAAATACACCTTATACCTATTATAGGCATCTGGTTAAAAAAACAAATCACTCAAGTACGAGTGATTTGTTTTTATTGGGTTTCAGGCTGGTCAAAGATATTAATGACCTCTTGGGCCGTTCTTTTCATGTGATACCAAATCCAATCAAATACTTCATTCACTTCTTCAATTTGACCCGTTACGTGACCTGCCGAGGCTAAATATTTTTCGCCATTGATGACTGTTACATCACCTTGAATTTCACCTTCTATTTTCAATTTCCCATTGCGAACGATAACATCACCCTTGACTGTTTCTCCTTCAGGAACGATGACAGTATTATTTTTTACGATTAAGTTTTTTTGCTTCGAAACCGAAAACTCTCGATCTTGACTCCAAGTAGAAAATATACTACCCATCATTAAAATCAAGAAAACGGAAGCGGCTGCAAGCATAGGATGATTCTTAAACCAGCGCTGCATCCCAACCTTTTTCTTTTCTTTTGGCAGATGTGCCAAAACATTTGCCGTAAAATCGGCTGGAGCCTGCATATGTGAAATACTTTTTACAAAGGCAATGGTCTTTTTTAATTCACTAAAAATTGTTTCACATTCTTTACAGCTTTGGAGGTGTTCTCTTAATACTCTTTCCTTTTCAGGTTCAATTTCTTCGTCTAAATATTCATGCATTAGTTCGATGATTTGTTCTGGACACATTTATGGTTTCACCTCTTATCACACATATCGTAATTGTTGTCTTAATGCTTCTCGGCCACGGTGAATCCTTGTTTTTACCGTTCCGAGAGGCAAATCAAGAATTTCACTTATTTCATTTAAAGACAACTCTTCAATATATTTTAATACAATCGGAGAACGGTATTTTTCCGGTAACTTTAATATTTCCTTCTGTACAGTCTCATGCAGCTCTAAACTTTCTACTTCCGACTCCGGCAGCGGAGTATCGGAAGGAACCTGAGAATACATGGTTAACCCTTCTGTTCCCGCCACCTCTGCATCTAAATAATGATCTGGTTTCTTTTTTCGTATTCTATCAATACAAAGATTGGTTGCAATCCGAAAAAGCCATGTGGAGAATTTTAAATCCTGGTTAAACGAACGGATATTCACATAGGCACGGATAAACGCCTCCTGCGCCATGTCCTCTGCTTCATGCCGATTCCCAAGCATTCTGAAACATAGCTGATAGACACTATTTTTATATATTTCAACGATTTCACCATAGGCATCCTGATCGCCTTTGATGACTTGTTTTATTCTCTTTTTTACAATAGCTTCCATTAAATTTCCTCAGCTCCAATGCTGCTATACGATAATACGAATCGCTAGCAAAAAAGTTTCGTTTTGAACGAAAAAACTTCTCAATACCTATAATTTTAACAAAAATTTACTAAAGAAGGGTAAAATAAGTTTAAAGTTTTTCCAAAAGGAGATACAGTTAATAAAACGAGGAATGAGGCGGCATAAATGGGGACTCCTATTCCTGGATTAATGGAAGAAATAGAAAGTTGTCGAAACGAAATGGTCCGAATAGCATCTGAAACTTCATTAGCCAATCAGCTGGTACTTGAAACTAGCCGGAGACTGGATCATTTATTAAATAAATTATATCAATTTAAAAAGTAATGCAGCTGCATAGTTTAAGATGCAGCTGCTTTTTTTCTATAGGATCTACTGTTAAACATGTCTGTTAATATCCGCTCCAATCAACAGAGTGGCAAAATCAACAAGAGCTTTAACATAGCCTTTCTATAAAAGCTTTTCACCAAATAAAGAACCCATTAACCCAACTGCAATAGATGCTGTTTTATTCTTTTCATCTAAGATTGGGTTTACTTCCACAAATTCCGCTGAAGTAATAATGTTTGCCTCTTCAAGCATTTCCATTGCCAAATGGCTTTCCCGGTAGCTGATACCGCCCATCACAGGTGTGCCTACACCAGGACATTCGCTCGGGTCTAAACCATCTAAATCAAGTGATAAGTGAACTCCATCGGTTCTTTTCTTAAGATAAGTAATGGTTTCTTCCATTACTTTTGCCATCCCCATCCGGTCGATTTCATGCATCGTATATACTTTTATTCCTGTTTCTTTTATTAATAGTCTCTCACCGTCATCAAGACACCTAGCACCAATTATAACTACATTCTCAGGTTTAACCTTCGGAAAATAGCCCCCGATTTCCGTTAATTTTTTGTGGCCCAATCCTATGCTGCATGCTAATGGCATACCATGAATGTTTCCCGAAGGACTTGTCTCAGATGTGTTCAAATCTCCATGTGCATCATACCAAATGACCCCTAAGTTTTTATAGTGCTTTGAGACACCGGCTAATGTTCCTATAGCAATGCTATGATCACCACCAAGTACAAGTGGAAATGAACCTGATTGAACGGCCTCATCGACTTTTTCTGCAAGCATGGCGGTTTTTTCAGCAACTAAATCTAAATTTCGCAGATTAGAATCTTGATCTACCACAACTTCTGGTCTACCGACTGGAATATCTCCTAAATCATGAATTTCATCAAAAAGGGGCGAAAGTCGTTCGTTAATCCCCGCATAACGGATTGCACTCGGTCCCATATCTACCCCTCGCCTCATTTGGCCTAAATCCATCGGCATTCCAATAATCGAAAGCTTCTTACTCATCGTTCCCATTCCCCCTAACCCTTAATATCTATTATTTTAACCGCTTTCATCCAAATGACTCAACTCGACAAAACCGTGTATATATATGCGGAATATCTATCTTAGGGGTAATTTTGATTTATTACGAATGAGTTAGACCTAGTATTAGAAACTATTAAACTTATTATTTGAAACACTTTTCCGATATTAAGAAGCCCTTTTGTCCCCAATCGACCTTCTTAAAGACAAACCTTTCTGCTATATCTTCAAATCTGTATTTAATAGACCTTCATATGAACACATTTTTCTAGTAATCCACCTATTTTTTGCCTTCATCCTCCTTATGAAGGACTAATCTCTCCGGCATCCTTTCTTTTTTGGTCTTCATCCCCTTTATGAAGGACTAATCTCTCCGGCAATCCATCTTTTTTGGCCTTCATCCTCCTTATGAAGGACTAATCTCCCTGGCAATCCATCTTTTTTGGCCTTCATCCCCCTTATGAAGGACTAATCTCTCCAGCATCCTTTCTTTTTTGGTCTTCATCCCCCTTATGAAGGACTAATCTCCCTGGCAATCCATCTTTTTTGGCCTTCATCCTCCTTATGAAGAACTAATCGGCCTTATTGAAGACACTTTCCCTGTTCTAAGAAGCCGTTTTGTCTTCAATGTCTATATTTAAAGGAAGTTGAATTATAACTTTATATTTTTCAATAAAAAAAGCCTTAAATCAGCAATCTGATTTAAGGCAAATATGTAGTGTGATGGTGGAGCCTAGCGGGATCGAACCGCTGACCTCCTGCGTGCAAAGCAGGCGCTCTCCCAGCTGAGCTAAGGCCCCAATTAAACTGGAGCGGAAGACGGGATTCGAACCCGCGACCCCCACCTTGGCAAGGTGGTGTTCTACCACTGAACTACTTCCGCATATTCATACATAAAAACCCAAAGATTAAAATCAACTGGGTTTTTACTATATGAAAATATGAGCCATGAAGGACTCGAACCTTCGACCCTCTGATTAAAAGTCAGATGCTCTACCAACTGAGCTAATGGCTCATGGCTGGGCTAGCTGGATTTGAACCAACGCATGTCGCAGTCAAAGTGCGATGCCTTACCGCTTGGCTATAGCCCAATAAAGAAGTAATAATATCTAGTATGTCCAACATTTTAAAAAATATGAATGGTGGAGGGGGACGGATTCGAACCGCCGAACCCGGAGGGAGCGGATTTACAGTCCGCCGCGTTTAGCCACTTCGCTACCCCTCCACATAAAGTTGAACAACTCGTTTTTTCCTAAATACATTCGTGGATGCTTAAAATCCCTTATGGGAATTTTCGCATGCTTCCGTAGAAGTCTACTCAGGATGTAAGAAACATGGTGCCGGCGAGAGGACTTGAACCCCCAACCTACTGATTACAAGTCAGTTGCTCTACCAATTGAGCTACCCCGGCATTGTTAACGTAATAATATTATGGTGGAGGATGACGGGATCGAACCGCCGACCCTCTGCTTGTAAGGCAGATGCTCTCCCAGCTGAGCTAATCCTCCAAAATGGTGACCCCTACGGGATTCGAACCCGTGTTACCGCCGTGAAAGGGCGGTGTCTTAACCGCTTGACCAAGGGGCCGAATTTTATAAATATAGGTAAGCTTCCAAGCGGGCTCGAACCGCTGACCTCTTCCTTACCATGGAAGTGCTCTACCTACTGAGCTATGGAAGCATAGCTGATCTTCTTAGTTAGATAAAAATGGCTCCGCAGGTAGGACTCGAACCTACGACCGATCGGTTAACAGCCGATAGCTCTACCACTGAGCTACTGCGGAATAATATGATAACAGCCTGGCAACGTCCTACTCTCACAGGGGCAAAGCCCCAACTACCATCGGCGCTGAGAAGCTTAACTTCCGTGTTCGGTATGGGAACGGGTGTGACCTTCTCGCCATTATTGCCAGACTATTATTAGACACTATTTTATTATAATGTCTTTTTTGTTTTTTGCAAGAGAAATTTTTCATTCCCTCAAAACTAGATAATGCAGAAGAAGTGTGTAAAAACGAGTTCGCTTTAAAACTTGGTTAAGTCCTCGATCGATTAGTATCAGTCAGCTCCACATGTCGCCATGCTTCCACCTCTGACCTATCAACCTGATCATCTTTCAGGGATCTTACTAGCTTGACGCTATGGGAAATCTCATCTTGAGGGGGGCTTCATGCTTAGATGCTTTCAGCACTTATCCCGTCCGCACATAGCTACCCAGCGATGCCTTTGGCAAGACAACTGGTACACCAGCGGTGCGTCCATCCCGGTCCTCTCGTACTAAGGACAGCTCCTCTCAAATTTCCTGCGCCCACGACGGATAGGGACCGAACTGTCTCACGACGTTCTGAACCCAGCTCGCGTACCGCTTTAATGGGCGAACAGCCCAACCCTTGGGACCGACTACAGCCCCAGGATGCGATGAGCCGACATCGAGGTGCCAAACCTCCCCGTCGATGTGGACTCTTGGGGGAGATAAGCCTGTTATCCCCGGGGTAGCTTTTATCCGTTGAGCGATGGCCCTTCCATGCGGAACCACCGGATCACTAAGCCCGACTTTCGTCCCTGCTCGACTTGTAGGTCTCGCAGTCAAGCTCCCTTGTGCCTTTACACTCTACGAATGATTTCCAACCATTCTGAGGGAACCTTTGGGCGCCTCCGTTACTCTTTAGGAGGCGACCGCCCCAGTCAAACTGCCCACCTGACACTGTCTCCCACCCCGATAAGGGGTGCGGGTTAGAATTTCAATACAGCCAGGGTAGTATCCCACCGACGCCTCCACCGAAGCTAGCGCTCCGGTTTCTACGGCTCCTACCTATCCTGTACAAGCTGTACCAAAATTCAATATCAGGCTACAGTAAAGCTCCACGGGGTCTTTCCGTCCTGTCGCGGGTAACCTGCATCTTCACAGGTACTATAATTTCACCGAGTCTCTCGTTGAGACAGTGCCCAGATCGTTACGCCTTTCGTGCGGGTCGGAACTTACCCGACAAGGAATTTCGCTACCTTAGGACCGTTATAGTTACGGCCGCCGTTTACTGGGGCTTCGATTCAGAGCTTCGCTTGCGCTAACCCCTCCTCTTAACCTTCCAGCACCGGGCAGGCGTCAGCCCCTATACTTCGCCTTGCGGCTTCGCAGAGACCTGTGTTTTTGCTAAACAGTCGCCTGGGCCTATTCACTGCGGCTCTTCGAGGCTATGAACCCCAAAGAGCACCCCTTCTCCCGAAGTTACGGGGTCATTTTGCCGAGTTCCTTAACGAGAGTTCTCTCGCTCACCTTAGGATTCTCTCCTCGCCTACCTGTGTCGGTTTGCGGTACGGGCACCTTTTATCTCGCTAGAGGCTTTTCTTGGCAGTGTGGAATCAGGAACTTCGGTACTATATTTCCCTCGCTGTCACAGCTCAGCCTTTATGGTAAGCGGATTTTCCTACTTACCAGCCTAACTGCTTAGACGCGCATATCCAACAGCGCGCTTACCCTATCCTCCTGCGTCCCCCCATCACTCAAACGATAAAGAGGTGGTACAGGAATATCAACCTGTTGTCCATCGCCTACGCCTTTCGGCCTCGGCTTAGGTCCCGACTAACCCTGAGCGGACGAGCCTTCCTCAGGAAACCTTAGGCATACGGTGGATGAGATTCTCACTCATCTTTCGCTACTCATACCGGCATTCTCACTTCTAAGCGCTCCACCAGTCCTTACGGTCTAGCTTCAACGCCCTTAGAACGCTCTCCTACCACTGACACCTACGGTGTCAATCCACAGCTTCGGTGATACGTTTAGCCCCGGTACATTTTCGGCGCAGAGTCACTCGACCAGTGAGCTATTACGCACTCTTTAAATGGTGGCTGCTTCTAAGCCAACATCCTGGTTGTCTAAGCAACTCCACATCCTTTTCCACTTAACGTATACTTTGGGACCTTAGCTGGTGGTCTGGGCTGTTTCCCTTTTGACTACGGATCTTATCACTCGCAGTCTGACTCCCACGGATAAGTCTTTGGCATTCGGAGTTTGTCTGAATTCGGTAACCCGATGAGGGCCCCTAGTCCAAACAGTGCTCTACCTCCAAGACTCTAACTACGTGAGGCTAGCCCTAAAGCTATTTCGGAGAGAACCAGCTATCTCCAAGTTCGATTGGAATTTCTCCGCTACCCACACCTCATCCCCGCACTTTTCAACGTGCGTGGGTTCGGGCCTCCATCCAGTGTTACCTGGACTTCACCCTGGACATGGGTAGATCACCTGGTTTCGGGTCTACGACCACATACTCATTCGCCCTATTCAGACTCGCTTTCGCTGCGGCTCCGTCTCTTCAACTTAACCTTGCATGTAATCGTAACTCGCCGGTTCATTCTACAAAAGGCACGCTATCACCCATAAACGGGCTCTAACTACTTGTAGGCACACGGTTTCAGGAACTATTTCACTCCCCTTCCGGGGTGCTTTTCACCTTTCCCTCACGGTACTGGTTCACTATCGGTCACTAGGGAGTATTTAGCCTTGGGAGATGGTCCTCCCTGCTTCCGACCGGATTTCACGTGTCCGGCCGTACTCAGGATCCACTCAGGAGGGAACGAAGTTTCAACTACAGGGCTTTTACCTTCTATGACGGACCTTTCCAGGTCGCTTCATTTACCCCGTTCCTTTGTAACTCCATGTAGAGTGTCCTACAACCCCAAGAGGCAAGCCTCTTGGTTTGGGCTATGTCCCGTTTCGCTCGCCGCTACTCAGGGAATCGCGTTTGCTTTCTCTTCCTCCGGGTACTTAGATGTTTCAGTTCCCCGGGTATGCCTTCAATACCCTATGTATTCAGGTAAAGATACTGTTCCATTACGAACAGTGGGTTCCCCCATTCGGAAATCTCCGGATCAAAGCTTACTTACAGCTCCCCGAAGCATATCGGTGTTAGTCCCGTCCTTCATCGGCTCCTAGTGCCAAGGCATTCACCGTGCGCCCTTTCTAACTTAACCTAAAAGGTTTATTTCTCTATTAAAAATAGAGAGAAAACTAAAATGGCGATTACTCGATGTTTACTTTGCTTCTTCTTACGATTATCTAGTTTTCAAGGAACAAAAAAGTTTCGAGAGAATTGCTCCCTCAAAACTAAACAAACAGAAAACAATCAAACAAACTATTTTGTCTGGCTCATATGTCCAGCTTATATCCTTAGAAAGGAGGTGATCCAGCCGCACCTTCCGATACGGCTACCTTGTTACGACTTCACCCCAATCATCTGTCCCACCTTAGGCGGCTGGCTCCTTACGGTTACCCCACCGACTTCGGGTGTTACAAACTCTCGTGGTGTGACGGGCGGTGTGTACAAGGCCCGGGAACGTATTCACCGCGGCATGCTGATCCGCGATTACTAGCGATTCCGGCTTCATGTAGGCGAGTTGCAGCCTACAATCCGAACTGAGAATGGTTTTATGGGATTGGCTTAACCTTGCGGTTTCGCAGCCCTTTGTACCATCCATTGTAGCACGTGTGTAGCCCAGGTCATAAGGGGCATGATGATTTGACGTCATCCCCACCTTCCTCCGGTTTGTCACCGGCAGTCACCTTAGAGTGCCCAACTGAATGCTGGCAACTAAGATCAAGGGTTGCGCTCGTTGCGGGACTTAACCCAACATCTCACGACACGAGCTGACGACAACCATGCACCACCTGTCACTCTGTCCCCCGAAGGGGAACGTCCTATCTCTAGGATTGTCAGAGGATGTCAAGACCTGGTAAGGTTCTTCGCGTTGCTTCGAATTAAACCACATGCTCCACCGCTTGTGCGGGCCCCCGTCAATTCCTTTGAGTTTCAGCCTTGCGGCCGTACTCCCCAGGCGGAGTGCTTAATGCGTTAGCTGCAGCACTAAAGGGCGGAAACCCTCTAACACTTAGCACTCATCGTTTACGGCGTGGACTACCAGGGTATCTAATCCTGTTTGCTCCCCACGCTTTCGCGCCTCAGCGTCAGTTACAGACCAGAAAGCCGCCTTCGCCACTGGTGTTCCTCCACATCTCTACGCATTTCACCGCTACACGTGGAATTCCGCTTTCCTCTTCTGCACTCAAGTCCCCCAGTTTCCAATGACCCTCCACGGTTGAGCCGTGGGCTTTCACATCAGACTTAAAGGACCGCCTGCGCGCGCTTTACGCCCAATAATTCCGGACAACGCTTGCCACCTACGTATTACCGCGGCTGCTGGCACGTAGTTAGCCGTGGCTTTCTGGTTAGGTACCGTCAAGGTACCGGCAGTTACTCCGGTACTTGTTCTTCCCTAACAACAGAGCTTTACGACCCGAAGGCCTTCATCGCTCACGCGGCGTTGCTCCATCAGACTTTCGTCCATTGTGGAAGATTCCCTACTGCTGCCTCCCGTAGGAGTCTGGGCCGTGTCTCAGTCCCAGTGTGGCCGATCACCCTCTCAGGTCGGCTACGCATCGTCGCCTTGGTGAGCCGTTACCTCACCAACTAGCTAATGCGCCGCGGGCCCATCTGTAAGTGTCAGCCGAAACCGACTTTCAGCTTTTCCTCATGTAAGGAAAAGGATTATCCGGTATTAGCTCCGGTTTCCCGAAGTTATCCCAGTCTTACAGGCAGGTTGCCCACGTGTTACTCACCCGTCCGCCGCTAACCAACAGGAGCAAGCTCCTATTGATTCGCTCGACTTGCATGTATTAGGCACGCCGCCAGCGTTCGTCCTGAGCCAGGATCAAACTCTCCAAGAAAGTTGATTAGCTCATAAAATAAAACGTTGGCTTAGTTTCAATTGAAACTAATATTATTGTTTGTTGACGTTTTTGTTTGTTTAGTTTTCAAAGAACAATTTTATTCAATCGCCCAAAAGCGACTTTTTAAATATATCATCTGCCAATCGTAATGTCAACAACTTTTTTTAAGTGTTTTTTTTACTGTCAGCAGCGACGTTTATTACTATAACAAGATTATATATAGTTGTCAACGGATTTTTATAAAAAATTGTTGAAGTTCTTTTCTTACCCTTTCTTTCTGTCCCTCTTACATCTCCTCATATATTTTAAGCATTCATGAGGTGTTGCAACCCTTCTAAATAATGCAAAAAGAATTTTATATCTCTCCTCCATTGCTATTTTTACAATATGATCAATTCGTTCATCCTTTAAATCAAATAGTATTTCATCCATTTCTCTTTTGATAAGGTATTCCATTTCTTTTACTTCTTTCTCGTTTATTAGAAGTCCAAACATTGAATAACCTCCAGTAAAATTTCTAGTTATAGTAGTCTTTTCCAATTATTGAAATTTTATTATTTATTCTTTAATCATATTAATAAGAATTCAAACATAGGTATGAGACAAGGATAGTAGTGGACGAGGTGGGAAGGATGAATATCTTTTTTGTATTAAACGGGAAGGCTTTAAAGAACGTAATACTTATATTAATTGCTGCTTTTTTTACAGCTTGGTTTCTCTATATAGAGAACATGGCACAGATTACTGTTTTTTCAACCAAGGAGGGCTCTAAAGCTATTTATCGAGGTGAAAAAGATCTTGCACTTACATTTAATATTGGCTGGGGAGATGAAAAGGCAGAACCAATTTTAGATACATTAAAAAAGGAAAATGTTAAGTCGGCCACTTTCTTCCTAGCAGGATCTTGGGCAGAACGGCACCCCGACATTGTTAGTCGAATCGTAAAAGATGGTTATGAAATTGGGATTCTTGGTTACGATTATGTGGATTACCAGGATTCAGAAGATGGTCAAATCGCTAAAGATATATCAAAAGCACAAGAATCCTTTAAAAAGCTTAATGTTAAAGATATAAAGCTTTTACGTGCACCAACAGGGCATTTCGATGAGCGCACCTTAAAAATAGCCAAAAGATATGGATATACAGTTGTCCATTGGAAAATTGATTCAAAGGATTGGCAAAATCCAGGGGTTGGAAAAATCGTAGAAAATGTAAAAAAGGCAGATAATGGCGATATTATTCTTCTTCATGCATCCGATTCAGCTAAACAAACAGCAAAAGCATTGCCGCTGATTTTGGCTGATATTCGTAATAAAGGTTTAAAGCTAGTGTCGGTTTCAGAAATGATCGCAAACGGAGACGTCCAATCAAAAGAAATTAAGTAAGAATAAGAAAAAAAACCGTCAACTCAATTAGATGGACGGTTTTTTGTTCATTTTTTTATTATTAATTGTTTTTCCTTCTTTTTGCTTTAAGCGTTGCTGTCTTTCCTGCTCAGATTGTGCATTTAATTTATGAAGGATTAATATTTGGTAAGCATTGCAAGCCATTAAGGCAAACGCCATTAAATAGAACCAGTTCTCAGCATTTTCCCGTAAAACAGGTACCCACTCCACTAATGTGACGACAATCATAAAGAATACAGCAGGAATAAACGCTTCTCGGTTGGTTTCTTTGCTTTTTAGCCATGCTACTGCTAGCCCGACTACCAATAGAAGAAGAGCTGGAACCAAATAAGGAAGAATAGAATCACCCGTTTTAGCAAAGTTTGTATAACGTAAATAAACGAGATCAAATAAGCCAAAAAGAATAAGGACAATTTGAACAGCATTCCATAAGGAAACCGATTTAAAGATACCTAATCCAAAACGGTGGATCGTTAAATATGCAAAAAAGCCCATTTGGCTGATAACACTAAAGAGAAAACCCATTACCATTAACCAGACGATTGCCGAAATAATATCCAATATTTTAAAATCAACAAAAAAAGGCTGCAACTCATGCCAGCGTACAAATAATCCCACAATAACTGTCGTGACCCCGCCAACTAATAATGTATTCTTAAACAGTTTTACCAAATTTCGGCTTGTCACAATAGAAACCCCCAAAGTATCAAAGTAATTCCATACTGATTGTACCAAGCAAAATGTGAAAAATCCATAATTTGATTTACTAACGAATAATCTCCCTCTATTTTCTTCATCCTAAAATTAAGGATTTATATCTGAAAGGAGCTTGAAAATGAGAGGAAAAAGGATGTTGCTCCTCCTGCCTATAATGATACTTCTAACAAGCTGCTCTTCTTCTAATGACATAAGCAGCACAGGGCAGATTGATTATGATCAAACGAAAAAAATGGTCGTGGATATTCTTAAGACAGATGATGGTAAAAAAGCCATTCAAGACGTGATGTCCGATGATAAGATGAAGGAAAAACTTGTTATGGACCAACAGGTTGTCGCTGACACCATCCAACAGACGTTATCTTCGGATAAAGCCACTGAGTTTTGGAAAAAGACATTTAGTGATCCAAAGTTTGCTCAAGGTGTTGCAAAAAACATGCGATCCGAGAACGAAAAATTACTAAAGGAATTAATGAATGACCCTGAATATAGAGGTATGATGATCGAGGTTTTTAAAGAGCCAGAAATCCAAAAAGAGTTGACGGATGCCTTAAAAAGCAAAGAATATCGCGAACATCTGCAAAAGGTCATTTCAGAAACGATTGACAGTCCGCTTTTTAAAGCGAAAATGGAAGAATTGCTCTTAAAAGCAGCAGAGGAAACAAAAGGGAAATCTAGCAAGGGTGGAGAACAATCCAGTAGCGACCAAAAATCTGGTGGTAGCTAATTATAAAAGAGAAAGGCCTCTTCTTAACATAGGGAAGAGGCCTTTTTTCTTTACTTTTTGAGCAGGCTTGCCACTTTTTCAGCAATTTCTAAATAAATTTTTCCAATTTGGTGATCTTCCTGATAAACGGATGGAGCAAAGTCATCATCGTTCCAATCAGGCTGGTCAAGCGGCAAGCGTCCAAGAAGTTCTGTATTTAATTCTTCGACTAACTTATCTCCGCCGCCACGGCCAAAGACATATTCCTTTTCGCCTGTGACCTTACTTTCAAAGTATGCCATATTCTCAACAACACCAAGTACCTCATGCTCAGTCCGTAAAGCCATTGCACCCGCACGAGCGGCAACAAATGCAGCAGTTGGATGCGGTGTGGTGACAATAATTTCTTTACATGCAGGGAGCATCGTATGAACGTCTAGTGCAACATCTCCCGTTCCTGGTGGTAAGTCTAATAGTAAATAATCAATGTCTCCCCATTCTACTTCATTGAAGAAACTGTTTAACATTTTTCCGAGCATAGGACCGCGCCAGATGATTGGAGCATTATCTTCAACAAAAAAGCCCATCGAAATAACCTGAACTCCAAAACGTTCTACAGGGATAATCTTTTCTCCGCGGACAACAGGCCGTTTGGTAATCCCCATCATATCAGGCACACTGAAACCGTAAATATCCGCATCAATCAGACCTACCTTTTTCCCTAAACGGGCTAATGCTACGGCAAGGTTAACAGAAACCGTTGATTTCCCTACTCCGCCTTTTCCGCTGGCAATCGCAATGAAGGTTGTATCTGTCGAATTGAGAAGATTCTTTTCTTTTTCAGGCTCTGAGTGACGGTTTGCAGCTAGCACCTCTTCTGAAAGCTGGCTAAAACGGATGCCAACGGTTGCTGCACCGGCTTCTTTTAATAGGTTAACAATTTGAGTTTGCAGCTGAAGCTGTTCGCTTGTTCCAGTCCTAGCAATTGCGACCTTTACACTAACATGGTTTTTTTCTTCTTTAATTTTAATTTCCTCAATTGCATTTAGCTCTGCTAATGTTTTATGTAAAAATGGTTCTTTCAGACCGCCAAGAACCTCACGGATTTTCACATCAGTTAACATAAAAAAGACACCTCACCTTATGAATTCATTTCCACCTTTCAGTATACCATAAGCCAACAAGGAAACAGTTACCTTAATCACACTATTAAACCTATAGTAAAATTAATAACCTTCACAACATAAAAATGGAAGGTGTTTCCACCCCCGGTTAATCTTTTTCTTTTAGTTCCTTTTCATTCGTAAAATAACGCATAATTCCATTATTTATAGATGCTGCTACTTTTTCTTGATAGGAATCCTTTTTTAATAATGCCTTTTCTGCCGGATTTGAGAGAAAACCAACCTCAACTAATACACCCGGCTTTTTAGCATGTTTTAAAATATATACTTGATTAATTGGCTTGGCTTTCCGGGTTGTATTTTCCAAGTTATTGCGCAGCTCTTCTTGGATAAATTTAGCCGCCCTGGCATTTTCCTTATGATGCGGGGCATAAAAGGTTTGAGCCCCTCTCCATCTTGCAGATGGAATCGCATTTAAATGGATGCTGACAAATAGGTCATTATCGGATTTATTGATCATCTTTAATCGTTTTTTTAAGTCCTCTACTTTTCTTCGGCTATAGCCCCTCGTATCACTGTCGGCTAAATCTACATCCTTTTCCCTTGTCATAACGACCAATGCCCCTTGCTCTTGAAGGTAATCTCGAACTTTTTTAGTAATATCTAGGGCTATGTCCTTTTCCAGGATTTTTCCTGTTCCTGCACCGCCATCCGGTCCTCCATGGCCTGCATCTAATAAAATAATCTTCCCCGACAATGGAAGATTCCACGTCTTCCATGAGTTATTTTCAGTAAAATCGTGTTGTAATATAAAAAATAACACAATTAATCCCACAATAAAGATGATCATTTTCCATTTTCGCTTTAACACCCAAATCATTCCTTCCCGCTCGTCCATGTTCAATAATATATATGGAACAGGGATCTTTTTTAGAACAGGAAGAAACAAAAGCGGAGACGGCTTGATTGAAATGTGGAGGCGACTGTTTTGGGACGAAGGCGTAAAAAATCCCTTACAAGAAGTCGCTTTTTGCCTTTTTCAGGAGGTGGCTTACGACTCTCGTCCCAAGGAGCCCGGAACCAGGCACGCTTATTATTGACCCAAGCCCCCTAGGCGCTGCAGCTAGACAGTTAACAATCAAAAGGAATATTTTATATCGTATTAATGAAGTCGGAGCTTGAGGCGTCTTTGGCCTTTTTCGTATCCCTCACGCCACCAGACATGGATATATTGTTCACATAGATAATAAAGCGACTCGCTCATCGTACCTTCTTCTTCACTTCCCCAATAGAGTAAAAAGTTGTATAGCGTATCAATTAGGTGTTTTTCTTCTTTAAAGCAGCGTAAACGCACTGCTTCCATATCTTCCCCATAATAACCAAACTTGCTGAATTTCGCCCCTAACAGAAAAGCTTCTAGGGCAACATCGTAACAAGCTTCTTCTATTCCTGTATTCATAACAAAGCTTGAGGCAATTCTTGTCGATCCAAAGTATTGTCGTACTCTTTCTTTCAACGTATTGATCGATAACTCCTTAAGGACGGAGCGTTCGTATTTTATTTGTTTTTCCCGTTTTCTTTCTTTAAAGGTTGTAATCACAGTCACTTCATTTTCACCTCTTAGAACTAGTTTTTATCCCGCGTTCATAAGAAATGCAACGGCTTGACTATTTTCCACTGCCAATTTTTATATACGGATACGATTATTTGACAGCTCCTCCCGAGTTTAATTTTCCATTGAGTAACGAAATAATTGGCGTCAGGACACACCCCCTATTGGCGACCCTTCCCTTTCTTTTTTTACTGCTTCGGGCTCCAATGACCCCTTTTGGCGACAATAGAAGCACTTCAAAACAAAACTCTTTACAACTAAATTGGTTCACTTTTTCAGTCAAAAGTTGTAGATAAAGTTCAAGCTTTTTTCTGAGGGAGGACTTGGAAGAAACCGATATGCTTAAGACATCAAGTAATGAAGGGGAGATAACATTTATGAAAAATAAAGTTGTAATGATTACTGGAGCATCTAAAGGTTTAGGTAAAGCGTTAACGTTGGCATTTGCAAAAGAAGGAGCTAAGTTAGCAATATGCGCTAGATCAGAAGAAAAACTGCTGATGGTAAAGGATGCAACTGAGCGCTTAGGTGCTGAAGTGTTGGCGGTTACTGCTGATATTTCCAAGTCAAGGGATGTGGAACGATTCGTTGCGATGGCGGAGAAAGAATATGGCCATATTGATGTCCTGATTAATAATGCCTCTATTTTAGGGCCAAGTCCAATGCCATTGCTCCTCGATTACCCTGAAGAGGACTTTTGTGAGGTGCTTCGAGTGAATGCGGTTTCGCCATTTCTCGTAACAAGAAGAGTGATACCGGGAATGCTTGAGCAGAATGTTGGATCGATTATCAATGTGACATCTGAAGCCGGTCATACGGGCTTTGCGGGTTGGGGCGCATATGGGATATCAAAATTTGCCGTTGAGGGTCTCACCCAAACGTGGGCAAATGAATTGAGTGAAACCAATGTCCGGGTCAACATGGTCGATCCGGGAGAAATGGACACAGACATGCACAAATTAGCCGTTCCAAATTGTGATTACCCATTGGCTATGCCGGAGGATGTAGTTGACATATTTTTATATCTTGCCTCGGATAAGGCTGCAGAAATTAATGGCCAGCGTTTTGCGGCCCAGTCAGAGGGTGTGTAAGAAGGATGGCAGCGACAAAAGCGTTGGATTTTTTTCTTCCCGATGAACTGAATGCTTCCCATCCCCCTGAAAAACGGGGCATACGAAGGGATCATGTACGGATGATGGTTCTGAGCAGGTCTACAGGACAAATCAGGCATGACCGTTTCTTTCACTTGACAAATTATCTCCATCCCGGGGATCTGGTTATTTTAAATAATAGCCGAACCATTCCTGCGGTTTTACAGGCTGAATGGCTTAGAAACGCCATTCACCTAGCACCAAGGATTGAAGTCCGTTTGGCAAGGCGCCGTGGTGAGGATACTTGGGAAGCGCTAATCGTAGCAAATCCTGTAAAAACGGGCGATATACTGCAATTTTCACCTGAATTGTCAGCAACGGTGATAGCTGAAAAAGAAAATTCCCCACTAAAAATCATTAAGTTTACTAAAAAAGGAACGGACCTATTCAATATCATTTATGCTCTTGGTGAACCGGTACGATATGAATATATTGATCATCCATGGGACTTGGATTACTATCAAACGGTTTTTGCCAGCCATCCGGGCTCAGTGGAGATGCCCTCGGCAGGCAGGGCATTTAGCTGGGAGCTGCTATTTAAGCTGATTCGTAAAGACATACAGGTTGATTATATCCAGCTGCATACAGGATTAAGCTATTTGCTTGATGACCAATGGATCCAGACACCCGAAGAGAATGAGGAGGAGTATCATATCTCTGACCGTACAATGGAAATGATTCTCGAGACGAAAGCATCCGGCAGAAAAGTAATAGCGGTTGGTACGACTGTAGTCAGGGCTCTTGAGAGTGCAGCTACGAACGGAGAGCTATCTGGATTGACGAATCTATATATCGATCAACATTATCCTTTAAAAATTGCAGATGGAATCATTACTGGTTTTCATGAACCGAAGGCCAGCCACCTCGATATGCTGTCCGCCTTTGTATCCGAACAGCATTTGTTTCAGGCCTATGAACAAGCAATTGAAGACTGCTATTTATGGCATGAGTTTGGGGATATGAATCTCATTATATGATCGGAGGCCCATACATGCGTTTTCACCATTATGCACTTGAAGTGAACAATATAGAGAAGTCTATCGCTTTTTACAAAAAATACTTGGAACTTAAGGAAGAAAAACGATTATTTTTCATGGGGGAAGAGATTGTGTTTCTTGCTTCAGACGACTTTAGGCTTGAGTTGATCTCTGGGCAACATAAGAACGATAAAACAACTCATATTTGTTTTGAGGTAAGCAACCTCCATGAAGTGATGAACCGTTTGAATGACATTAGAAAAATAGAAGGACCATACAAGCTTCAAAATGGCTGGGAGACAGTCTTTTTTGAAGGACCCGATCAGGAAATCATTGAGTTTTTGCAGGTAAGACCTGTTTAGGTAAACCGGTGCTACCAGTAGGAGCTTTCTCTTTTAGGGGGGCATAATGAATGAAGGACTTTTCTCTTGCTCCCTTACTGAGATTTGACCTTCATCTACCTTATGAAGGACTTTTCTCTTGCTTCCTTACCGAGATTTGGCCTTCATCTTCCTTATGAAGCACTTTTCTCTTGCTTCTTTGCCGAGATTTGGCCTTCATCGACTTTATGAAGGACTTTTCTCTTGCTTTCTTACCGGGATTTGGCCTTCATCTACCTTATGAAGGACTTTTCTCTTGCTTCCTTACCGAGATTTGGCCTTCATCGAATTTATGAAGGACTTTGCTCTTGCTTTCTTACCGAGATTTGGCCTTCAGAGCCCTAAACTAAGACCGAAATTTGAGTTGAAATAGAAAAGCCTTTCGATCCAATAGCAAACGTCTAATAATTGTTAATAAGCTATAATAACAGTAACTGCTTTACGGTGGAGGGAAATGAATGTCTGTAGAGGCTGGATATGAAGAAATCGGCATATTAAAGGAAATTGCTGAGCTTTTAAATGAAGGAACGGATACAAAAGTTGTGTTATCTGGTGTTTTGAAAAAACTTCTCCATGTGACTGGACTCCAAACAGGCTGGATTTTTTTAATCGATGAAAATGGCGGGTATCAGCTCGCAGCCGATGAAGCCCTGCCGCCTGCTTTAGCAAATGACCATAAACATAGGATGTGCCAGGGTGAGTGCTGGTGCGTGAATAAATACAACAATCGAAAACTGAATAAAGCATCTAATATTATGGAATGTAAACGAATTGAAGATGTTATTGAAGAAAAAGCTGGAGAAACTTGCGGCCTGACCCATCATGCGACCGTCCCGCTCCGAGCCGGACAAGAACGATTCGGTATATTAAATGTAGGTTCGCCAAACAAAACTCATTTCCAAAAAAATGAACTCGCTTTACTTGAAGCAATTGCCTATCAAATAGGAACAGCATTAAAACGAATCAAATTAACCCAACGGGAACAAGAAACAGCGCTTGTTGCCGAGCGAAATCGGCTTGCACGGGATCTTCACGATTCCGTTAACCAGCTATTATTTTCGCTAAGCCTAACCGCAAGGGCAGGAGTGGAGATGACACAAACCGATGAAGTAAAACAAACGTTTAGTTATATACAGGATTTAGCCCAGGAAGCTCTAGGGGAAATGCGTGCCTTGATCTGGCAGCTGCGGCCGCAGGGACTGGAAAATGGACTGGTAAGTGCTTTAAGAAGCTACGCTAATATGCTTGGCCTGTCGATTGAAACAAAGGTGACAGGAGCAGCCAGCATTCCTGGTAAAGTGGAGGAAGCTTTGTGGCGGATCGGGCAAGAGGCTTTGGCCAATTGTAAAAAGCATTCCCAGACCACAAAAGCGGTTTTATTGTTTCATGCTTCAAAAGATGGGGTGGTGATGACAATCAAGGATTCAGGCTGTGGCTTCCATTATGAAGAAAATCTTGAAATCCCCTCATTAGGATTAAAAAATATGAAATCACGGGCAGAATCATTGAATGGGACATTTCAATTAAAAAGCAAACCGGGAAGCGGGACAGTTATACAGATTCACATTCCTTTCTAGGAGGGAGATTTTTATGAATATACGCATATTAATAGCAGACGACCATCATGTCGTCAGAAGGGGCCTGGTCTTTTTTCTCCGCACTCAAAAGGGGCTTGATATTATCGGGGAAGCCGCAAATGGAAAAGAAGCCGTCGAGCTGGCAAAATCACTAAGACCGGATCTTATTCTAATGGATTTGGTTATGCCTGAAATGGATGGAATCCAAGCAACAAGGATCATTAAAAAAGAACAGCCCGAAATCAAAATTATGATGTTAACTAGCTTTTCAGATCAGGATCATGTGATTCCCGCCCTTGAAGCAGGTGCTTCCGGATTCCAGTTAAAGGACATCCAGCCCGATGAACTTGTCGTATCGATAAACAAAATCATGAGCGGAGAAAACCAGCTTCATCCGACAGCTACTTCGCATTTACTGGCCAATTTGTCCAATAAAAGCAAACAGGAAAAAAATTTGTTAGAGGAATTAACCAAAAGAGAGCTGGATGTTTTAAAAGAAATAGCTAAAGGAAAAAGTAACAAAGAAATTGCCGCCTCTCTCTTTATCACGGAAAAAACCGTAAAAACTCATGTATCAAACCTATTGGCAAAGCTCGAGCTGGCTGACCGGACACAAGCTGCCCTTTATGCGGTAAAGAATCAATTAGTAGACTAAAACGGATGTCGAGTAAGGATTACATCCGTTTTTTCGTGCCAAAAAAGACCCCTAAACCAAAAGGTTCGAGAGCCTTTTAAACGCCATCATGAACGTTTTAAGAAAGGAGTATAACATACACCTTCCTATATAGTCCTTACTGCAAATAACTATTCTTGCATTAGAAACTGAGCTTTACACATGTCTCTCCTAGCTAAGCAAACGCCCTTTTAACCAGGCACGTGGACGGTATGGACCCACCGGAATTTGGATTAAGCTGGTTTTCCCTTTCGAACTGATCCTATAAAGTTCATCACATTGGTTCACATCGAACCCTAGCAATGGATGCCCCCCCATCCCTAAGGCACACGCCACTAAGAGCAGTCGTTGCACGAGAATGCCCGCTTCCATCTGTTGAATGCGATATCCTCTATATCCCAAATTCTCTTTAAGGTGATCCTTGTCTCCAACGACATGCATACAGAGTGGAACTTGATACAGATTCACATTCGGCATTATTAATCCATTTTGTAAAGACTCCCGAAAATCCCCCTGAGTTATTCTCCGAAGTGCATGAGCGCTTTTGTCATAAACATAAGCACCATTTGGAACTCCCTCCACGTTATAAAAACTGCCGTATAAAGAAATTCGGGTCTCAGCATTCCTATGTCTGTCGTCAAGGTCATTCTGATACGATACGGAAAATGTCTCATTTAACAAAGTGGATAGTTGCGTTTGACTGACTTTACCCATCATAAAATCAATATCAGGAGAACGCCTCTCTTGGCAAATGGATGCAAGATCGTACGAAAAACGCTCTGTAAATGGCAGCATGATTACCTCCGAACCTAAGAAAGGCTTCAAATGATTATCTTTCTGCATCTTTACAAATGACCTTGTTGTTTCCAATATCGATGCTTCATTCATTTTTCTCAGCATCGGAAAATCAATAACTCTCTTTGAACGGTTATAGGAAACATGCTCCAACAGTGGCACTTCCCGACACAATTCAGTGGCAGAAACACTTTCCCTTCTAATATGATCGTCTTCAGCACTATTGTTAAGTTGATTAATAGATAAGGGGATAACGGCATATACACTTTCTTCCTGTTCGGAAAGCCCAAGCAAATGATTAATAGACCTATCAAGAAATTGGTAGCATACCCGAGATGAAAACCCCATCGTATTGGCCACTTCTAAAGATTGCCCAATTAACACACCAGCATCTAACCCTTGGAGTCTGTAGGAAAAATTATTGTATTTATAAAAATTCTTCCAAAATAACGTCGAGACAAAAACAGTACAGAAACAGTCAGAAAGATCACAGCTATTTCCAAGACTTCTTGATAAGTATGAATCGTAATTTCCTTCTCGCAGCAAGAGGAGGCGTTGGTGAGCCGCATCATAATGGTAAATTCCCATTGGCGTGTCCTTCAGCTTTACATACACATATAATTCATTGGGATATAACGCCCCGCCAGAGGGTACAAATCTGCGGAATAACTGGGCATAGCTCACAGCACCTTTTTCCTCGGTGTCCTCGATTAAAGCGATTTGCGAGTATTGAGTAATGCCGTATACATACCATAAGAAATGACCTAGCTCCTCCCGACTAGGTTCTGCCTTAGCTTCCCGTCCGCCCAGTGTTAACGGTACATCTGCGTTCAGCGGAATCTCTGGTAAGCCCCGGTACAGTTTATAGGGAAGTGGTGCATCCTCCCAATCCACTTGCCAATCTGGAGGAGCAACTTTTTCTGTATCAAAGTGAAGATGATGTACAAATGTTTCTAGCTCCAATCTTACACCTCCTACTTTTCAATTATGGGAATGGGTGGGGATATGGATTAAGCTGTTCATACGATAACGGCTGTTTCATAAATCCAAGTTTCATTGGCACTCTAAGGACCCTCTCCAGCCCTTTCACACGGGTAAGGTGATGTCCGAATGTCATCGGTAGCATACCAGGGATCAATACTTTCACACAGAATAATCCATTCCGTTTGGTTATCGGTGTCGTTTGGTCCACCACAATGACCTCCAGATCTAACCGGCGGAACTTCTGAAGAATATCCTGAAGATCTTCCTTCAAATCAGTATTTGCAGACGGCTCCTTGAACTCTTCTGCAAACGTACGTAATGGACGTTGATCATCCAATAAAAAACTCAGCCGTTCCTCTGCTTCTCGCAGCCCGTAGAGCAAACCATGGTCCTCCATGGTACGTACTGCGAACGGATTCTGTAACATATGTTCATATTTCTGCTGGTTTTCCTCCAATATTTCGTCATGCCTAACCATCATTCCCGCAAGCTCGTAAATTGCGCTTTTTACAGCCCCTACAGGATCAGGGTTAGCTCCGGCTGCACAAATGAGGTTTACACCCTTGGATCTTCTGTTTTTGGCTACTGCCCACACGCTTGGAATCGCATGTTCCATCGTCGAATTGAAAAAATAAAGATCATATCCCGCCACCTCACGTATACGGTCGACCATCAGCTGTAATTCTTTATCGTTAGCCGAACTAAGGTCAAGACGCGGAAGGCGGAGTTTTGCATACCAAGTTAACAAGAATGAATCCCGCTCGACAACCTCCATAATGGCATGGAAAATAGCTTCTTCAAAACTTCCCCCTAAGGCACATCCATTGGAGGTTTCATAAACAAAGCCCTCCCCATACCCCAAACTGTAATAGGCGAGTAACTCCGGAACAAGTATAGGACGTTCTTGTAAAAACGAATAGCCCCAGACCCAATTCATTGGGTCATCAGGATGAAACGGTTTAAACGGAAAATGAGGCTTTGCATATTGTTCCTTTTCATGCAAACCTACTCTTGCAGGATTTAGGGCATTTTGCTTTAAATTATGATAACTATCACGAACTACCGTCCTTTTTCCTCGAGGCTCAATCCCGCAATATCGTTCCAACCCCTCTAAAATGGCAGTCAGCTCGCTCAATTCATAAGAATTAGACCGGCCAGCGACTCCCTCGTCCGCTTCAAATAACGGCATGTTCACTAAAACATCAGCAAATGGCAGCGTGAAATCCTGTATTTTTCCATTCATGACACCAGTACGAAAATCCAGATAGTCTTTGACCAGTACTGTTTTAAATTCATCCATCGATCGGCTGCGATAACCACTACCATTAAATTTAGGACTAGATTCTAACCTAATTTGAGCTAATTCTGGTGTATCATCAGGTAATGGACTGCAAATCGGGCACAAGGGATTAGGCAAGAAAAAGTGACTAAAATTGGTTAACGTTCTTAGGTTAACAATGAACACTCTTTCTTCTAAATTGCTGGGTTCTCCTTGAAGAACCTTTTGAACTTCGTTACATATCAATGCTGCCATTTGTAATAGACCTGTTCTTGATACCCATGCATCTTGCATGATACCTTCTCCTGCTGCCATCCTTAGCTGTAGCTCCCACATTTCTTTCCGATCGGATCCAGCTATCATACGCCGTATGTCAGAGCAGAAAGAACATCCCGGTGTATCAGGGCGAACTAAAGGACCAATGATTCCCTCACCAAAAGAAACGAAGCCTCGAAGCCACGGGATACCTGCGTTCTTGTATTTTTCTTCCGCTTTTAGATGAATGGCAGGATTCCAGGCATCGTGCAACACTAGAGCTAATTCTATTTCTTCGGGAACCTCTTCTAATATGCTTTGACGCCTTACGAGATAATTGCCGGACAATTGATCAAAGACATAATCCGCTAATAAACCCTCTCCGTCAATGAGAATATGGGCGGCCATTAGGATTCCTCCTCTCGAACCTGCACACCATACACCCCTGCTAATTCCTGTTTTAAAAAAGGTTCGAAGGCAAGATCATAAATGAATAGGCGTTTACTGTTTTGGTTCAAGACCTGAATGGAAGATTGTAATAGCTCCAATTGTGTTATTTCTTCACAAGAAGGGATTTCGAGTTTAAATTCCTTTTCTTTCAAAAAAACAGTTGACTCCGATATCCTTTCGTTTGCATGTATCTGATTTTGTTTATCTAAAAGCGATTGTTGTAATGCACTCCGTAAAGCCAACGTTGTATTTAAACCTGTAGAAGTGTACCGACGCCCCTGTGACTGTACCCAAATTACGGGGAAGCCTAGTATTTCATTTTTTAAACCGATGGTCGGTGCACCGTTTAAGGTAGTCAGGGCATTTAAATAAAATCTGCAGCGTTGATCTTCAATTTCTCCCAGTTGTACTCGAAAAATAGGATTCAGTAGATCGTCCTTTTTATTTCTTAATTCTTTCTCTAAATAGGCTTGCAAGCCGCGACTTACTGCCTCCTCGATTGTTTCCCCTGCACCGATGCCGATCAAACCCCCTGGTATGTTTGCACCTACCTTATCTTTTTGATCACTACATCCCTTGAACATTTCTGAAACATACATTTCAATACCAGTCAGTCCCGCTTCCCTCTTTGCCTCCTCATGTGTAAAACCCGAACAGACAACCTCTGGCAGCAGGTCTGCTGGTCCCTCTGACACTGGATTAACCGCTTGAACATAGCACTGCGAAAGAGGAAGCTGTTTCAAGTTTCGCTCCTCCCAGGTATGGAAAATCCCTGTTTCTTTCGAAGTTAATAGACTGAAACATTCTAAAAGGGTAATCGAAGGTTCGTCTTTACTCTTTTCTTGTTTTATCCTTACATCAAGATCTTCTACCAGTCCAGAAGAGACACTTTTATTTGTAACCAATGGATGTGTGATGAATGAAATCCAGTCTCCTTCAAGCGTTTCAAGATCAAGTTTGTAAATTTGGTTACTCTGATTGGATCCTGCAATTCCTGTAGCCTTCTTGAAAAATTCGAATACGGTGACATTGGCCAGAATAGCTCCGGCAGTTGTAGAGAAAGATTGCGGCTGCCAATCTAATTGCAATGATGATTGATGGATTCGGCGCCAGGCTGACTCCCAGCATCCCTCTGATTCCGGATGAACCAATGGACCAGCAAGCCCCACTCGGTCTAAACATATGGCAGGAAAAAAACCTTTCCTTTGCTCTTTGCAAACCATATTCAGATTCCTAAGTTCTTTTACATTTCCATCCTGAGAAACATACAGAATCCAATCATATGGATGCAAAGCTTCTTTCCAAAAACTCCTTCCGTCCCTTTTTTCAAATGGTACCTGCTCAACCTCCACTTCAGAGTCAGCAATGTAGGCATTGCGTACTAACTCATTTATCCGCAATTCATTTGTAGGTACTGAATCGGTCAATATGAAATGGAATTTGGGAAGTCCCGATTCAATTAATGCGGCAGCCAATGAAACCATAAAAGATCCAGAACCGATAGCCAGAACTTTAGCTTGACGGTACTCTTGAAAACGGTACGCACCAGAATCCACAAAATTTTCAATAAATTCAATTTGTGAAGCATACTTTTCTAGGACTTTTGGGTTTAAATCATGTGTTCTATCTTGGCTAACATCTCGAACAAAGCCATTCCTGTACAACGTTTCTCCAATCTCATATACTCTGTTGCGATACGGCTCCGTTAATCCATCTGTTAAATCTCCCAATGATTGCTCCCCGTTAAACATCGGCACTAATTTTTCAATCCATTGGTAAATCGTATTTCCTTCCATTCGGAATGAACTTAAGTTATTTCTAAAATACACACCACCCTTTGGATCTGGTAGATAAAATGAATCCCTTTTGACCTTTAAACGTGTGGACGAATTAAGTTTTGTCATTCAGCTCCTCCTTAATTCAAATCAATCCTAATTATGCACTATCATCTTATGTACTTTTATTTGTCCATTATGATTAATAAGAAAAGCTCATGGCACCAGGAGCTGGACAATTCTCAAAGTCCAATGATATAAATTCTGATATTACAAAAAGAAGTGCCTCCTGCGGCACATGTCCATGCAGGGGGCACTTTCTGTTCATAAAATAACTATTTTTTTCTGAGACTCCAAAACAACTAAATAAAACCAATACCGAAACAACTAAAACCAAAGCCGAAACAGCTGAAACCAATACCGAAACAGCTAAAACCGAAACAGCCGCCACAACCGCCACAACGGAATCCTCCACAACCACCACAACGGAAACCACCACAACCACCACAACGGAAACCGCCACAACCGCCACAACGCATACCGCCACAACCGCCACAACGCATACCGCCACAACCGCCACAACGCATACCACCAAACACGCGCGGATCTTGGCTCTGAAGATCCATAGGAACTAACTCTCCAACATGGTAATTATCCATTCCCAACATTTGAAGATCATTTTGAAAATTCTGCATTTTTTCCTCCCCTTTGTATTTAATAATCAGGTAAACACCTGTAAGAGAGATGAACAGAGGTGATTATGTTTTGTATAAACGAAATCATCAGATACTAGGTGTACTCTCTTCAACAAGTTATGATTCATTTTAGGTCGTTGTTACTGATGTAAAAGCCTATTTCACGTTGAAAGTATCATTTTTAAGCATAAAAAAAGACCCCCAACCAAATCGGTTGAGAGCCTTTGAAACGCCAAAATTAACGTTTTGAGAACTGAGGTGCACGACGAGCGCCTTTAAGTCCGTATTTTTTACGTTCTTTCATACGAGCGTCACGAGTTAATAGACCTGCGCGCTTTAATGTTGGGCGGAATTCTGGGTCAGCTTGAAGTAATGCGCGAGCAATACCGTGGCGGATTGCGCCAGCTTGACCAGTGTATCCACCGCCGCTTACGTTTACAAGAACATCATAGCTGCCAACTGTTTCAGTAGCTACTAATGGTTGTCTTACAACAACACGTAAAGCTTCAAATGGGATATAATCTTCGATTTCACGACCATTAACTACAATTTTACCTGTGCCTGGAACTAAGCGCACACGTGCGACAGAGCTCTTACGACGACCAGTACCGATATATTGAACTTGTGCCAAGTTATTTCCCTCCCTCTTAATTAACCGCGAAGTTCGTAAACTTCAGGTTTTTGTGCTTGGTGCTGATGTTCTGCGCCAGCATATACGTGTAATTTTTTGAACATTTGACGACCAAGAGAATTCTTTGGAAGCATGCCTTTAACAGCAAGCTCTATCATTTTCTCAGCATAGTTCGTACGCATTTCAAGAGCAGTTCTTTGTTTTAAACCACCTGGGTGCATTGTGTGACGATAGTAAATCTTGTCAGTTAATTTCTTACCAGTTAGTTCTACTTTAGATGCGTTAAGAATGATTACATGATCACCAGTGTCAACATGTGGTGTAAAAGTTGGTTTGTTTTTACCACGTAAGATTGATGCTACTTCAGAAGCAAGACGACCAAGAGTTTTGCCCTCAGCATCAATTACGTACCATTTACGCTCGATATTGTTGGCATTTGCCATAAACGTTGTACGCATGAGTTTCCCTCCTAATTAAATCCATTAAAGATTATTATTTTCGCACCTTCATAAAGCATTCGGCAATCGATTCTGTTCCGGGAATCAATGTCGAAGCTATCCGTGCGCTTAATTTTTCAATTCATATATTTTCAATCACGATTAAGACTTTCCGGGGCTTTATCGTGGGATTAAAAACACACACATATAATATAATAAATACTTACAGTCCAATTGTCAAGAAAATGTTACACCAGGTCAGGTTGTTTTAAAAAATAGTAACTTAATTTATTGAATAACCTTTTTATCGACCGTAAAGGGCTCTTTTTCTTCTTAAAGAGATTTATGAACCAATTAAACTATTTTCAGGTTAACAGTTCCTATTTATAAAACACTTTCCAAAGATACAAACCGTGAGCTGGCGCTGTTTTCCCGGCAAAACGACGATCTTTTTTTTCAAAAATCACAGGGATTTCTTCAGGCTTCATGTCTCCTGATCCAACAGCTAATAGCGTTCCAACTAGAATCCGAACCATATTATATAAAAAGCCATTTCCAACAAAGCGAAGTGTAAGAATATTTTCCTCCATGATAAAATCAATCGTCTCAATTGTCCTGATTTTATCCTCCACTTCTGTCTTTGCTGAGCAAAAACTCGTAAAGTCATGAGTACCGAGGAAAAATCTACTTGCCTCGCACATAGCCTCCAAATTTAATTGGTATGGGTACCGATAGGCATAATTCCGCTGGAACGGATCCCGTATAGAAGATAAATGGAGCACATAGCGGTATTCCTTCCCAACAGCATCAAAGCGGGCATGAAAAGGCGCGGCAACACTCATAACCGATCGAACAGAAATATCTTCAGGAAGCATTGAATTTAAGGCGACTTCCCACTTTTCTTCCGGAATCGGAAGCGGAGAATCAAAGTGAATGACCTGTCCTCTTGCATGGACACCCGCATCTGTTCGTCCGGAACCGCTCACTTTTACCGGATTGCCCTTATGCATTGTTGCTAAAACAGCTTCCAGCTCTGTTTGCACTGTTCGTTTATTTGGTTGAACCTGATACCCGGAAAAGCCCGAGCCATCATAAGAAATGATGCATTTATACCTTTGCATGGTTTCCCTGCCCCATTTATGAACGTAGTAAAATTAAAAGAATCGTTAAAATAGCTAAAACAATCATCTGCAGGGAATCTGGCGTTTTCCAGCTCAATTGCCTGTATTTGGTCCTTCCTTCACCACCGCGATAGCCTCTAGCTTCCATGGCAACCGCCAGCTCTTCAGCTCGTTTAAAGGAGCTGACAAACAAAGGGATGAGAAGTGGAACAACTGCCTTAATTCGCTCCTTGAAGGGACCGCTGGCAAACTCAACACCTCTGGCAATTTGCGCCTTCATAATTTTATCTGTTTCCTGCATCAGCGTTGGGATGAAACGCAGCGCAATCGACATCATCAGTGCCATTTCATGGACGGGAAAACGAACCTTTTTTAACGGATTCAAAAGGGTTTCGAGCCCATCTGTGATCTCAATCGGAGTAGTCGTTAAAGTCAGTAAAGACGTCATTAAAATCAAAAAGAAGAATCGTAAGGAGATAAAGATCCCCATCCTAAGTCCCTCTTCATAAATTTTTATGGGCCCTAACTCGAATAGTAAAGCTCCTTCTTTTGTAAAAAACAGCTGCAACACAAGTGTAAATAAAACAAGCCATAAAACTGGCTTAAGTCCTCCGTACAAAAAACGAACAGGAATACGGGACATTCCAAGCATATAAAAGGTATAAATTCCGATGAGTACATAGGTAATCCAGTTATTAGCTAGAAAAATAATACAAACAAAAAGGAAGATGATGATTAATTTTGAACGAGGGTCCATCTTGTGGACCGTTGAATCTGCAGGGACATAGCGGCCAAAAATCATTTTTTCCATCATGAGCGAACACCTCTACTTAAAAACTCTGTAACAGCAGAAGATAACTCTTCGATTGATAGATAGATTTTTCCTAGCCTCAAGCCTGTTTTCTCCTCTAGCATAAGTTGGAATCGTACCACCTCAGGGACATCAAGCCCCATTTGCACCAAATCAACCGGTGATGAGAAGATTTCTTCGGGTGTTCCTTGTTTGACGACTTTCCCTTGCTGCATAATAACAATTTGATCGGCGTATCTTGCTGCATCCTCCATACTGTGAGTAACGAGTATGGTAGAAAGCTTCCGTTCCTTATGAAGCGTATAAAACATATCCATAATCTCTTTACGGCCGCGCGGATCTAATCCTGCAGTAGGCTCGTCCAAGACAATTACATCAGGCTCCATTGCCAGCACACCGGCAATTGCTACGCGCCGCATTTGTCCGCCTGACAAGTCAAACGGTGATTTTTCCAAAATTTCTTCCGACAAGCCGACTTGTTTCAAGGCAAGACGTGCTCTCTTCTTTGCCTCTGTTTCAGAAACACCAAAGTTCATCGGTCCGAAAATAATATCTTTTTCTACTGTTTCTTCAAACAATTGATGCTCAGGAAATTGAAACACAATTCCTACCTTTTGACGTACTTGTTTTAAATTTTTATTTTTCTGCTGTGCCTTGATTTCATGCTCACCAATTTTCACAGTTCCTTTAGTAGGCTGCAGCAGGGCATTTAGATGCTGTAAAACCGTCGATTTTCCTGAGCCAGTGTGGCCTATGATCGCCATATATGTGCCTGTCGGAATATCGATTGATACATCCTTAATGGCCAGCCGCTCAAAAGGGGTGTTTGCTTGATACCTGTACTCTATTTGCTGAAGTGCGATGTCCATAGCTCTGTCACCAACTCTTCTTCCGATAAATAATGCTGTGATAGTTCAATCCCTTTTTGCCGGAATGCTTTGCTCATTTTTACCGAAAAAGGAATATCCAATCCTAATTGAATCAATTGCTCATCCATTGAGAAAATCTCTTCTGGGGTTCCCTCGCGAAATACTTCCCCTTTATTCATGACAATGATGCGGTCCGCCTTTGCTGCCTCTTCCAGGTCGTGAGTAATCGAGATCACTGTTAAAGACTTCTCTTCTTTTAATACTCTTACCGTCTCTAATACCTCTTCACGTCCTCTTGGGTCAAGCATAGAAGTTGCTTCATCTAGAATAATAATGGAAGGTCTTAACGCAAGTACACCAGCAATCGCTACTCTCTGCTTCTGTCCACCTGATAGATGGTGGGGCTCTTGATATAGAAATTGATCCATCTTCACTTTCCTTAATGAATCTTCGACCCGATGTACCATTTCATCCCTGTGTATCCCATTGTTTTCTAGACCAAAAGCCACATCATCCTGTACCGTTGTCCCCACAAATTGGTTATCAGGGTTTTGAAAAACCATACCTATCTTTTTGCGAATATCCCAAATCGACTCTTCGTTAAGCTGCATCCCAGAAACAGTTATTTCTCCTTGCTGCGCAAATTGCAGACCATTTAAGAGCTTTGCCATCGTTGATTTACCTGAGCCATTATGCCCGACAATGGCCAGCCATTCGCCATCATAGATATCGAAGGTGACATTGTTTAAGGCATAGCGTTCCTGTGAATCGTATTGAAAAGAAACTCCTTTAAGCGATACAATTGACTCCTTCATAGATATTCCTCGTCTCCTCTCATCTTAACTCAGCTATATATATTTAATAATACAAAAAAAGCCCGCACCTCGTCCCCTGGCAGTATCGATTATACTGCAAAAAAAGATATTTCTACAAAGAAATGGGAGGAGGTGCATGAGCTAGACGAGTCGCAAAAAAGAATACAAGTATTCCTTCCGGGAAAGATTTTTAACACTTTCATTTCGCTCCTCTAAAGGAGTCACGCTCATCATAACACTCGTATGGCTTGGGTCGTACATTATTATTAATTTCTATTACAGAAAAAGGGCAAAGAACAAGTTTGTTTGTAAACTGTCCAGCGCCCTTGTTGTCTGTTAAAAGGTATTAAACTAACTCGATAATAACCATTGGTGCACCGTCACCGCGGCGTGGTCCAAGTTTCATGATTCGAGTGTATCCACCTTGACGCTCTTGGTAACGTGGAGCGATATCAGCGAAAAGTTTTTGAACTGCATCTTGACCTTTTTCAGCATCAGCAACTTCATTACGAACATATGAAGAAGCTTGACGACGAGCATGTAAATCGCCGCGCTTTCCTAGTGTGATCATTTTTTCAACAGTCACACGAAGTTCTTTCGCGCGAGTTTCTGTTGTTTCGATGCGCTCATTAATAATTAAATCTGTAGTTAAATCACGTAGCATAGCTTTACGCTGTGCACTTGTGCGTCCTAACTTTCTGTATGCCATGAAGGGTTCCCTCCTTTGTTGAAGTCATAAAACGGATCTTAGCAACGTAAAAAACTAGTCGTCTTTACGCAAGCCCAATCCAAGCTCTTCTAGTTTTGCCTTCACTTCTTCGAGTGACTTGCGGCCTAAGTTACGAACCTTCATCATATCTTCTTCAGTCTTATTAGCTAATTCCTGAACAGTATTGATTCCAGCACGTTTTAAGCAGTTATAAGAACGAACAGAAAGATCGAGTTCCTCAATAGTCATTTCAAGAACTTTTTCTTTTTGGTCTTCTTCTTTTTCGATCATAATTTCAGCATTTTGTGCCTCATCGGTTAACCCAACGAAAATATTCAAATGCTCGGTCAAAATTTTCGAACCAAGAGCAATCGCTTCTTTTGGCCCAGTGCTTCCATCTGTCCAAACATCTAGCGTTAGCTTATCATAATTTGTCATTTGACCTACACGAGTATTTTCTACTTGATATGACACGCGAGAAACTGGCGTATAAATCGAGTCAATTGGAATCACACCAATTGGCTGATCTTCTCTTTTGTTCTGCTCAGCCGGTGTATATCCACGACCACGTCTAGCTGTTAAACGCATGCGAAGATGCCCATTTGATGCTAATGTGGCAATATGAAGATCAGGATTTAAAATCTCAACATCACTGTCATGGGTAATATTGATTGCCTTGACAGGTCCTTCACCCTGCACATCAATTTCAAGTGTTTTCTCTTCATCAGAGTAGATTTTTAAAGCTAATTTTTTAATGTTTAAAATGATGGATGTTACATCCTCTACGACGCCTTCAATTGTTGAGAACTCATGAAGTACCCCATCGACCTGAATCGATGTAACAGCGGCACCTGGGAGTGAAGATAGTAGGATACGACGTAAGGAGTTACCCAAAGTGGTACCATATCCACGCTCAAGTGGCTCTACGACGAACTTACCGTACTTGGCATCATCGTTGATCTCAACCGTTTCGATTTTTGGTTTTTCTATTTCGATCATCAAATAACCCTCCTTCAAAACGTCGAAACCTCAATTAGATTCTATTGCTAATTGAAATTCCCCCATGTATACGTTCCCGTTTTGTGCACAACAACTGGAATAAGTTTCCTGTATAAGTTGTTAAAAATTAGTATCATATCCATTATAGACGCATGATACAAGTTCTATACAGAAAAATTAAACACGACGGCGTTTTGGTGGACGGCATCCATTATGAGGAACAGGTGTAACGTCTTTGATAGCTGTTACTTCAAGACCAGCAGCTTGAAGAGCACGAATCGCAGCTTCACGGCCTGCACCAGGTCCTTTTACAGTAACTTCTAAAGTTTTCATACCATGTTCGATGGATGTCTTAGCTGCTGTTTCAGCTGCCATTTGTGCTGCGAATGGAGTAGATTTACGAGAACCTTTAAATCCAAGAGCACCTGCACTTGACCAAGAAATTGCATTACCATGAACATCAGTGATTGTTACAATCGTATTGTTAAATGTTGAACGGATATGAGCGATCCCTGATTCAATATTCTTTTTAACACGACGTTTACGTGTATTAGTTTTACGTGCCATTTAAAATAACCTCCTTTGCCGATTACTTCTTCTTGTTCGCAACAGTCTTACGAGGACCTTTGCGTGTACGAGCGTTGTTTTTCGTATTTTGTCCGCGAACCGGTAAACCACGACGATGACGTAATCCGCGGTAGCAGCCGATTTCCATTAAACGCTTAATGTTAAGAGAAACTTCACGGCGAAGATCACCTTCAACTTTTAACTTGTCGATGATGTCACGGATTTTGTTTAATTCGTCTTCAGTTAAGTCACGCACACGAGTATCTTCAGAAACACCAGCTTCTGCTAATACCTTTTGTGCTGTATTTTTACCAATACCATAAATGTAAGTTAAAGAGATAACTACACGCTTTTCACGTGGAATATCTACACCAGCAATACGTGCCATATTTTAGCGCACCTCCTTCAAAATTAACCTTGTTTTTGTTTATGTTTAGGGTTTTCACAGATAACCATAACTTTTCCGCGTCTACGGATAACTTTGCACTTTTCGCAGATCGGTTTAACAGATGGTCTAACTTTCATTATTATCCTAACCTCCTTAGTAGTACGGAGTGCAAGCTGATTATTTAAAACGGTAGGTAATTCTTCCGCGTGTTAAGTCATATGGAGAAAGCTCTACAGTTACCTTATCACCTGGAAGAATTCGAATAAAGTGCATTCGGATTTTGCCAGAAACATGAGCTAGCACAGTATGACCATTTTCTAATTCTACCTTAAACATCGCATTTGGCAAAGTTTCAATTACTTTACCTTCAATTTCAATAACATCGTCCTTGGCCATCGGTCTCGTCTCCCTTCTCTTTTCAAAAATAGCGTTCATAAAAATGCAAGCGAGTCTTATTGTTCATTCGACATTATGCAACCTTATAATAATAACATATAACACTGCATTTTGTCCGCAAAGAATTTTTTCATTATGAGAAATAGTAACTTTCTCATGTCATTCTTGCCCAACTCTCGGTCCTGCATACTCAGCACAATGGAAAAGCCCATTTGCATTCACATACTTTTGAATCTTATTGGAGAAATTCGAGAGTCGAATGCCAGATTTTTCGAACTTTGCCTAACACCATTAAGCTAAGACCCCGAGTAACTGTTCAATATCAGCAAAAACTTTGTGAATATCTTGCTGACCATCAATCGTGCGGAGATAGCCTTTTGTTTCATAAAAAGTTAGTAGCGGCTCTTGTTGTTTGATATTGACGTCTAAGCGATTTTGAACCGTTTCCGCATTATCATCTGCCCTTTGATATAGCTCACCGCCGCAGCGATCGCATACACCCTCTTTTGCAGGAGGATTAAAAACTAAATGATAGGTTGATCCGCAATCTTTACAAATCCGACGCCCTGTCAAACGCTCCATTAAGATACTCTTATCTACGTTAATATTAATTACATAGTCAATTTTTTTATTTAAATCAACTAGTAAATTTTCTAACGCTTCTGCTTGAGGTACTGTTCTAGGAAATCCATCCAACAAAAAGCCTTTTTGGCAATCTTCCTTGCTTAATCGCTCACGAACGATACCGATTGTTACTTCATCCGGAACAAGTTCACCTTTATCCATAAATGATTTCGCTTGTAAACCTAGTTCAGTTCCTTCTTTCATCGCTGCACGGAACATATCTCCAGTAGAGATATGAGGGATGCCGTATTGTTCGACGATTCTTTCAGCTTGAGTGCCTTTACCGGCACCTGGAAGCCCCATTAATACTAAATTCACACGTGTTCCCCCTCGTGCTATAAATGGGTTTCAGGGACCCTTGGGACCCTAAAACCTTTTACTTAATAAATCCTTTATAATGACGTTTAACCAATTGTGCTTCAAGCTGTTTGTACGTATCAAGTGCAACACCGACGATGATCAGCAAGCTTGTTCCCCCGATTTGAGCTGATTGCGGTAAATTCGCTAATTTAATAAAAATAGTAGGAAGTACAGCAATCACTGTTAAGAAGAGTGCACCAACAAAGGTTAATCGATATAAAACGCGAGTTAAGTATTCCTGCGTACTCTTTCCTGGACGAATTCCAGGAATATAACCACTTTGCTTCTGTAAGTTTTCCGCTACTTGTTCAGGGTTAACTTGGATAAAAGCATAGAAATAAGTAAACGCGATAATTAATGCTGCATATAACGTCATCCCGAAAGGCTCGGAATAGTCAAAGTTTTTGATAATCCAAAGTGTTACATCATTTGTTGGGAAAAATGATGCAATTGTTCTTGGAGTTACAATGAATGAAACGGCAAAGATAACAGGGATAACACCAGCTGCGTTAACTTTTAACGGCATGTGAGTGGATTGACCACCTACTGGATTACGACCTGCCACAACCCGTTTCGCATATTGGATTGGTATTTTACGATTAGCTTGTTGGATAAAAATTACACCAACCACAATTGCGATAACCGCAAGAACGATTATTACAACAGTTACAATACGTAAGAATAAGGCCTCTCCTGCGTTTTCAAATTGCTGAACATAGATTTGATTGATCGTGGAAGGCATACCAGCAACGATCCCCGCAAAGATGATAATGGAAATTCCATTTCCCACACCTTTTTCAGTGATTTGCTCACCTAACCACATCAAAAACGATGTACCAGCAGTCAAAGTAACAGCAATTAAGAGATAAGTACCAATACCAGGGTTTTCAATCAATTGCCCATTGGCTAAGTTATTAAAACCATAGGACATACCTAATGCTTGAATAAATCCAAGTATTACGGTGAAATAACGGGTGATTTGAGCAATCTTACGACGGCCCGCTTCCCCTTGTTTGGACCATTCCGTGAATTTCGGAACAACATCCATTTGTAAAAGCTGAATGATAATTGATGCTGTAATATACGGCATGATACCCATTGCAAAGATGGAGAATTGTTTTAATGCTCCACCGCCAAAGGTATTTAAGATGCCAAATACACTTAGCTTATCTTGACTGGCAAGTACATCAGCATTTACATTCGGTACAGGAATAAATGTACCAAGTCGAAATATGACTAACATTAAAAGGGTGAATATGATCTTACGTCTTATATCACCCACGCGCATAAAATTGGAGATTGTACGGAACATTAAATCACCTCAATAGTTCCACCAGCAGCTTCGATCGCTTCCTTAGCAGCAGAGGAGAATTTGTTAGCTTTTACAGTCAACTTTTTCTCAACGTTCCCTTTAGCAAGAATCTTGATTCCTGCTTTTTCGTTACTTACAACGCCTGTTTCGATAAGAAGCTCTGGAGTAACTTCTGTACCTTCTTCAAAGCGATTTAATGCATCAAGATTGACAACAGCATATTCTTTACGGCTGATGTTGGTAAAACCACGTTTTGGTAAACGACGATATAAAGGTGTTTGACCACCTTCAAAACCAACGCGAACACCGCCGCCAGAACGAGCATTTTGACCTTTATGACCTTTACCTGCTGTTTTTCCTTGACCAGAACCGATCCCGCGACCTAAACGTTTACGTTCTTGACGAGAACCTTCGGCAGGTTGTAATTCATGAAGTTTCATATTGGCACCTCCTTATGAAAGAAAAGAATCAATTATTGTTCTTTAACTGTTACAAGGTGAGCAACTTTGTTAATCATACCGCGAATCGCAGCGTTATCTTGATGCTCAACTGTTTGATTTAATTTACGTAATCCTAGCGCTTTAACTGTTTCACGTTGGTCCTCAGGGCGACCAATTACGCTGCGGTTGAGGGTAATTAAAAGTTTCGCCATTTGATTTCCCCCCTTATCCTAACAGTTCTTCTACTGATTTACCACGTAATTTTGCTACGTCTTCAGCACGTTTTAATTGTTTCAAACCATCAACTGTTGCACGAACCATGTTGATTGGAGTGTTTGTTCCTAATGATTTAGAAAGGATATCTGCTACCCCGCCTAACTCAAGAACAGCACGAACTGGACCGCCGGCGATAACTCCTGTACCTTCAGAAGCAGGCTTTAGAAGGATTTCACCAGCACCAAAACGTCCAATTACTTGGTGAGGAATTGATGTTCCAACCATTGGTACTTCTACTAAGTTTTTCTTTGCATCTTCGATGGCTTTGCGGATTGCATCTGGTACTTCTTGTGCTTTACCAGTGCCGAAACCTACATGACCGTTTTTGTCCCCAACTACTACAAGAGCAGAGAAACGGAAACGACGTCCACCTTTAACAACCTTCGCAACACGGTTAACCGTAACTACGCGTTCTTCTAGTTCAAGTTTGTTTGGATCAATACGACGCATCTTTTTGTGTCCCTCCTTTGTCTATTAAAATTGTAAGCCGTTTTCACGGGCAGCATCAGCTAATGCTTGCACACGTCCGTGGTATAGGTATCCTCCACGATCAAAGACAACAGAAGTGATACCTTTTTCTACCGCACGTTTAGCGACTAATTCTCCGACCTTTTGTGCAGCTTCAACGTTTCTTGTAGATTCAAGACCAAAATCTTTTTCTATTGTAGAAGCACTTGCTAAAGTTACTCCATTCATGTCATCGATCACTTGTGCATAAATGTGTTGGTTTGAACGAAACACATTTAGACGAGGACGAGCTGAAGTACCGCTAAGTTTCGCACGAACACGAGCATGTCTTTTCTTGCGAGTAGCGTTTTTATCAAGCTTCGTAATCATTTACGTCACTCCTTTCGTTTACCTATGCGGCATTACTTACCTGTTTTACCTTCTTTACGACGAACAAATTCACCTTCGTAACGAATCCCTTTACCTTTGTAAGGCTCTGGAGGACGAACTCCGCGAATATTGGCAGCTAATGCACCAACACGTTCTTTATCAGTACCTTTAATAATAACCTTTGTATTAGATGGTACTTCGATTTCAAGGCCAGCTTCAGGTTCAACTTCAACTGGATGTGAGTAACCCACGTTTAATACAAGTTTGTTACCTTGCTTTTGCGCACGATATCCAACCCCGATTAACTCTAAGCCTCTTGTGAAGCCAGTGGAAACACCTTCAACCATGTTTGCGATCAATGCACGAGTTGTTCCGTGCAATGCGCGGTGTTCTTTTACGTCAGATGGACGTGTGATTGTTACAACGTTTTCTTCAACGTTAATTGTGATATCAGGATTAAAAGAACGAGTAAGTTCGCCTTTAGGTCCTTTAACAGTAACAGTATTATTGTTTAACGTAATTGTAACTCCTGCTGGAATTTCAATTGGTTTTTTCCCTACGCGAGACATTTAGTGCACCTCCATTCATTCAGAAACTCTATTACCAAACGTAAGCTAATACTTCTCCGCCGACTTGTTTTGCACGAGCTTCTTTATCTGTAATAACACCTTGTGATGTTGAAACTAATGCGATACCAAGACCGTTAAGAACGCGTGGTACCTCATTTGATTTAGCGTAAACTCGAAGTCCGGGCTTGCTTATGCGCTTAAGACCAGTAATAACGCGTTCGTTATTTGCACCGTACTTTAAGAAGATACGGATGATACCTTGTTTGTTGTCTTCGATAAATTCGACGTCACGTACGAAACCTTCGCGCTTGAGGATTTCAGCAATTTCTTTTTTCAAATTAGAAGCAGGCACTTCTAACTTTTCGTGACGCACCATGTTCGCATTACGAATGCGAGTAAGCATATCAGCAATTGGATCTGTCATGACCATTATTTTTACCTCCTTCCCAACTTCTAGTTTTACCAGCTAGCTTTTTTAACACCAGGAATTTGTCCTTTGTATGCTAATTCACGGAAACAAATACGGCAAAGCTTAAATTTACGGTATACAGAGTGTGGACGTCCGCAACGTTCGCAGCGTGTATACTCTTGTACTTTGAATTTAGGCGTGCGCTGTTGTTTCGCAATCATTGACTTTTTAGCCACGTTTTCGCCTCCCTTATTTAACGATTACTTTTGGAATGGCATTCCAAATTGAGTTAAAAGTTCACGAGATTCTTCATCAGTGTTTGCAGTCGTTACGATAACGATATCCATACCACGAACTTTGCTTACTTTATCGTAATCAATTTCAGGGAAGATTAATTGTTCTTTAATACCCAATGTATAGTTACCGCGACCATCGAATGCTTTTTTAGAAACACCACGGAAGTCACGAACACGAGGTAAAGAAACAGAAACTAATTTATCCAAGAATTCGTACATGCGCTCACCGCGAAGAGTAACCTTTGCACCGATTGGCATACCTTCACGTAGACGGAAGCCAGCGATAGATTTTTTCGCACGAGTTACAACAGGCTTTTGACCTGTAATCGTTGCAAGCTCTTCTACTGCATTATCAAGTGCCTTAGCATTCGCAACAGCGTCACCAACACCCATGTTTACAACAATTTTATCAAGTTTTGGAACTTGCATTACTGATTTATAGTTGAACTTGCTCATAAGAGCAGGAGTCACTTCTTTAACAAATTTGTCTTTTAGGCGGTTCACTTATGGTACCTCCCTTCTAAAATTTAAACTATTTATCTAAAACTTCACCGGATTTTGCTACGCGTACTTTTTTGCCATCAACCGTTTTGTAACCTACACGAGTCGGGTTACCTGATTTAGGATCGATAGGCATAACGTTTGATACATGAATTGGAGCCTCAAAGCTGATAATACCGCCTTGTGGATTCACTTGAGAAGGCTTAGCGTGTTTTTTCACGATGTTTACACCTTCTACTAGAACACGGCTATCTTTAGGATAAGAAGCTAGGATTACACCTGTTTTGCCTTTATCCTTACCAGAGATGACTCTTACTTTATCACCTTTTTTAACATGCATCTGATCGCACCTCCTTAAAGGCAATTGATTTTAAAATTATAATACTTCTGGAGCTAATGATACAATTTTCATAAAGTTGTTATCGCGAAGTTCACGGGCAACTGGACCGAAGATACGAGTTCCACGTGGGCTCTTATCATCCTTGATAATAACACATGCGTTTTCATCAAAACGAATGTAAGAACCATCAGGACGGCGTGCACCGGTCTTTGTACGAACAATAACTGCCTTAACAACGTCACCTTTTTTAACAACGCCACCAGGTGTTGCTTGTTTTACTGTACAAACGATCACATCACCAATATTAGCAGTTTTGCGACCAGAACCACCAAGAACTTTAATCGTAAGTACTTCACGAGCACCAGAGTTGTCAGCAACTTTTAAACGTGATTCTTGTTGAATCATGTGTGTAACCTCCCTTCGGAATGAAGCTTATCCGAACAATTAAATAATAACTGCTTTTTCTACTACTTCGACTAAACGGAAGCGTTTAGTAGCTGAAAGTGGGCGAGTTTCCATGATGCGTACAACATCGCCAATTTTTGCCTGGTTTTGCTCATCATGAGCTTTAAACTTTTTAGAGTACTTAACGCGTTTACCGTATAATGGATGCTTTTTATGTGTTTCGACAAGAACTGTAACGGTTTTATCCATTTTGTCAGAAACAACGCGTCCAGTGTAAACCTTGCGTTGGTTACGTTCACTCATTGTTGTGAACCTCCTCTCAATAATCACTTGTTAACGCTGATTTCTCTTTCACGAACAACTGTTTTCATGCGAGCAATCGATTTGCGTACTTCACGAATACGAGCTGTGTTTTCAAGTTGTCCTGTCGCCAATTGAAAGCGAAGGTTGAAAAGCTCTTCTTTTAGAGATTTTACTTTTTGTTCAATTTCAGCAGTGGTAAGGTCACGTAGTTCATTAGCTTTCACTTGATTCACCACCAATTTCTTCTCGTTTTACAAACTTACACTTTACAGGAAGTTTGTGCATTGCAAGTCGAAGTGCTTCACGTGCGATTTCTTCAGAAACGCCAGCAATTTCGAACATTACTTTTCCAGGTTTTACAACAGCTACCCAGCCTTCAGGTGCCCCTTTACCGGAACCCATCCGCACTTCTAATGGTTTAGCAGTGTAAGGCTTATGTGGGAAGATTTTAATCCAAACTTTACCGCCACGTTTCATGTAACGTGTCATGGCAATACGGGCAGCTTCAATTTGACGATTTGTGATCCAAGAAGCTTCAGTTGCTTGTAGGCCGTATTCACCGAAAGTTACTTCCGTGCCGCCTTTTGCGTTACCACGCATTTTACCACGGTGTTGACGGCGATATTTTACGCGTTTTGGCAATAACATGATTATTTGCCTCCTTCCGCATTTTTCTTCTTAGTAGGAAGGACTTCTCCCTTATAGATCCATACTTTTACGCCTAGCTTACCATAAGTAGTATCAGCTTCAGCTGTAGCATAGTCGATATCAGCGCGAAGAGTATGAAGTGGAACTGTTCCTTCGCTGTAATGTTCAGAACGAGCGATATCAGCGCCGCCAAGACGGCCAGATACCATTGTTTTGATACCTTTCGCACCTGCACGCATTGCACGTTGAATGACTTGCTTTTGGGCACGACGGAAAGATACACGGTTTTCTAATTGACGAGCAATATTTTCAGCAACTAGTTTCGCATCAAGATCAGCTCTCTTGATTTCAAGAATGTTGATGTGAACACGTTTGCCAGTTAATTGATTTAATGCCTTACGAAGTGCTTCGACTTCTGTTCCGCCTTTACCGATAACCATACCAGGCTTAGCAGTATGAACTGTAACATTCACACGGTTAGCAGCACGTTCGATTTCTACTTTAGAAACAGAAGCATCTTTTAAACGCTTCGTGATGTACTCACGAACTTTAAGGTCTTCGTGTAAAAGAGTAGCGAAGTCTTTACCTGCGTACCATTTAGATTCCCAATCACGGATGATTCCGATACGCAAACCGACTGGATTTACTTTTTGACCCACAGCTTATCCCTCCTTCTTTTCTGATAAAACGATTGTGATGTGGCTTGTGCGTTTGTTAATTTGGCTTGCACGGCCCATTGCGCGAGGACGGAAACGTTTTAAGGTTGGTCCTTCGTCAACGAATGCTTGTTCAACAACTAGATTATTTACGTCCATTTCATAGTTGTGCTCAGCATTTGCCATAGCTGACTTTAATACTTTTTCAACGATTGGAGAAGCAGCCTTAGGAGTGAGATTTAAAATCGCCACCGCTTCACCAACTTGCTTACCTCGGATTAAATCAACGACTAAACGTGCTTTACGAGGAGCAATACGAACTGTTCTTGCAACAGCTTTAGCTTGCATTTGGATGCCCTCCTCTCTTAACGTCTTGTTTTCTTGTCATCATTTCCATGCCCTTTGTAAGCACGTGTTGGAGCGAATTCTCCAAGCTTGTGTCCTACCATGTCTTCAGTAACATAAACAGGCACATGTTTGCGACCATCATAAACAGCGATTGTGTGGCCGATAAATTGTGGGAAGATCGTAGAACGGCGAGACCAAGTTTTAATAACTTGCTTACTCTCAGTTTCATTTAACTTTTCGACCTTAACCATTAAATGATCATCAACAAATGGTCCTTTTTTTAAGCTGCGACCCATGAAGGAACCTCCCTTCGTGACTGCTCTACGGTTCTATCTTTGAACCGTAGTTCAATCCCGTTATTTTTTACGACGACGTACGATAAACTTATCTGATTTGTTTTTCTTCTTACGAGTCTTGAATCCAAGAGTTGGTTTACCCCATGGAGACATAGGTGATTTACGTCCGATTGGTGAACGTCCTTCACCACCACCGTGTGGGTGATCGTTAGGGTTCATAACAGATCCACGAACAGTTGGGCGTTTGCCTAACCAACGAGAACGACCTGCTTTACCAATGTTAATAAGTTCGTGTTGTTCGTTACCTACTTGACCGATAGATGCGCGGCACTCAGCAAGAATCATACGAACTTCACCAGAAGTTAAACGTACTAATACGTATTTACCTTCTTTACCAAGTACTTGTGCAGATGTACCAGCAGAACGAACTAGCTGACCACCTTTACCTGGTTTTAATTCAATGTTGTGTACAACTGTACCAACAGGGATGTTTGCTAATGGTAGTGCGTTACCTACTTTAATATCAGCCTCAGGGCCTGACATTACTTCCATACCTACTTGTAGGTTTTTAGGAGCTAGGATATAACGCTTTTCTCCATCAACATAATTAATTAATGCAATATTTGCAGAACGATTTGGATCGTACTCGATAGTAGCAACGCGTCCTGGAATGCCATCTTTATTACGTTTAAAATCAATTAAACGATATTGACGCTTATGGCCGCCACCTTGATGACGAACAGTTAACTTACCTTGGTTATTACGGCCGCCTTTTCTCGTTAGCGGGGCTAAAAGAGATTTTTCTGGAGTGCTAGTTGTGATTTCTGCGAAATCAGAAGTAGTCATTCCGCGACGACCATTGGAGGTAGGTTTGTACTTTTTAATCGCCATTTTATTTCCCTCCTCTTCTTGATAGGTTCTTATGCTTCAAAGAATTCGATTTCTTTGCTGTCAGCAGTTAATTTTACAATTGCTTTACGACGTTTGTTTGTGTAACCGCCGAATTTACCCATACGTTTGAATTTACCTTTATAGTTCATGATGTTAACTTTTTCAACATCAACGCCGAAGATTTCTTGAACAGCATCTTTGACTTGTGTTTTGTTAGCTCTAACATCAACTTCGAACGTATATTTCTTTTCAGCCATTAGGTCAGTAGAACGCTCAGTGATAACGGGGCGCTTAATGATATCGCGTGCATCCATTATGCAAGCACCTCCTCTACTTTTTCAACCGCTGCTTTAGTCATGATTAATTTATCATGATTTACAACGTCCAATACGTTGATTCCATCAGCTGTTACAACTGTTACACCAGGAATGTTACGTGCAGATAATGCTACGTTTTCATCAAGGTCAGCAGTAACGATAAGTGCCTTTTTCTCTACAGAAAGGCCTCCTAATACTGATTTGAATTCTTTTGTTTTTGGTGCATCGAAAGCTAAACTTTCAAGTACCAAGATATTTTCTTCTAACACTTTAGAAGAAAGTGCTGATTTAATCGCTAAGCGACGAACTTTTTTCGGTAATTTATAGCTGTAGCTGCGTGGTGTTGGACCGAAAACTGTACCACCTCCGCGCCATTGTGGAGAACGAATTGACCCTTGACGTGCACGGCCAGTTCCTTTTTGACGCCATGGCTTACGACCACCGCCGCGTACTTCAGAACGAATTTTTGTTTTATGAGTTCCTTGACGTAAAGAAGCTCTTTGCATAATAATCGCTTCAAATAATACGTGCTGGTTAGGCTCAATACCAAAAACTGCTTCATTAAGTTCGATATCACCAACTTGTGAACCGTTTTGGTTTAATAATGCTACTTTAGGCATTCCTTTGTTCCTCCTTTCTTAAAAGGTAATTATGCTTTAACCGCACCTTTAATTTTTAGTAAAGCTTTTTTAGCGCCTGGTACGTTACCTTTGATTAAAAGTAAGTTGCGTTCTGTGTCAACCTTTACGATTTCAAGGTTTTGAACAGTCACTTGATCTCCACCCATGCGGCCTGGTAATAATTTACCTTTGAAAACACGGTTTGGAGCAACAGGTCCCATTGAACCAGGGCGACGATGATAACGTGAACCGTGAGCCATTGGGCCGCGTGATTGTCCGTGGCGTTTAATTGAGCCTTGGAAACCTTTACCCTTTGAGATTCCTGTTACATCTACGATATCGCCTGCAGCGAAAATATCTACTTTGACTTCTTGACCAACTTCATATGCTGCTAAGTCGTCCCCGCGGAATTCGCGAATGAAGCGCTTAGGAGCAGTATTTGCTTTCGCAACGTGACCCTTTTCAGGTTTGTTAGATAACTTTTCACGTTTATCTTCAAAACCAACTTGAACTGCAACGTATCCGTCACTATCAACTGATTTCTTTTGAAGAACAACGTTTGGAGCTACCTCAACTACTGTTACAGGGATTAAATTGCCGTTTTCTGCAAATACTTGAGTCATACCAATCTTTCTTCCTAAGATTCCTTTGGTCATGTAAGTCACACCTCCTGTTATTTTGTTTGTTTATTTTGATTAAAGTTTAATTTCGATATCAACACCAGATGGTAAATCTAAACGCATTAACGCATCTACTGTTTGTGGAGTTGGGTTAACGATGTCGATTAGACGCTTATGTGTCCGCATTTCGAATTGTTCACGGGAATCTTTGTACTTATGAACCGCACGAAGAATAGTGTAAACAGATTTTTCAGTTGGAAGCGGGATCGGACCAGACACTGCCGCACCTGAACGTTTAGCTGTTTCAACAATTTTTTCTGCAGATTGATCAAGGATTCTGTGATCATACGCTTTTAAACGGATACGAATTTTTTGTTTTGCCATTATTTTCCCTCCTTTATTCGCCTATTTTTAAAATAGACATTCTCAGTGAAAATTTCCCACACACTCGCCATGGCAAAGCGGCCGGGTGTGTCAGCAACCTTTCACATCATCGCAGTCAAAGACCAACATTGTCTATTATACATAAAACATAAACTAAACGCAATACCTATCTCGTTTTTCTTTTAGCCGATCCGAAAGTACACTTTCAAATCAGGCATTAGAGCAACTACGCCTTATGAACCGCCCTTTCGGCCTTGCCAATCGGCGAGTTTCCTTTATGTTTTTGTCATTCACACTTTTCCTATTATAGCGGCTGTTTTGCCTATTTTCAACACAAATAGAAATTAACCAGTAATATCCTAAACTCTTGCTCTTTTATCGACATATATAGTATAGAAGAAACTCGTTTCAATCCCTTTAACAAACAAAAAAAAGCAAGTGGATCGTCACCCACCTGCCTTTTTTATTTAAATATTATTCTTGGATTGTTGTAATAGAACCTGATCCAACTGTACGTCCGCCTTCACGAATTGAGAACTTAGTTCCTTCTTCGATCGCAACAGGAGCGATTAGCTCAACAGTCATTTCGATGTGGTCACCAGGCATAACCATTTCAGTACCTTCTGGTAAGTTACAAATACCAGTGATATCAGAAGTACGGAAATAGAATTGTGGACGGTAGTTTGTGAAGAATGGAGTATGACGTCCACCTTCTTCTTTAGATAAAACGTAAACTTGTGCTTTAAACTTTGTGTGTGGAGTGATTGACTTTGGTTTAGCCAATACTTGACCACGCTCGATATCTTCACGAGCTACACCACGAAGAAGGGCACCAATATTGTCACCTGCTTCAGCATAGTCAAGAAGCTTACGGAACATTTCTACACCTGTTACAGTAGTAGATTTTGGCTCTTCAGTGAAACCAACGATTTCAACTACGTCACCAACTTTAACAACACCACGCTCAACACGTCCTGTAGCAACTGTTCCACGGCCAGTGATTGAGAATACGTCCTCAACAGGCATCATGAAAGGTTTGTCAGTATCACGTTCTGGAGTTGGGATCCATTCGTCAACAGCAGCCATAAGCTCGTTGATTTTTTCTTCCCAAGATGCTTCGCCTTCTAATGCTTTAAGTGCAGAACCTTTGATAACTGGAGTGTCATCACCAGGGAAGTCGTATTCTGTTAATAGATCACGGATTTCCATTTCTACTAATTCAAGAAGTTCTTCGTCATCCACCATGTCACATTTGTTCATGAATACAACAAGGTATGGAACACCTACTTGACGAGAAAGAAGGATGTGCTCACGAGTTTGGGGCATTGGACCATCAGTTGCAGAAACAACAAGGATACCACCGTCCATTTGTGCAGCACCAGTGATCATGTTTTTAACATAGTCAGCGTGTCCTGGGCAGTCTACGTGTGCATAGTGACGGTTGTCAGTTTCATATTCAACGTGTGCAGTTGAGATTGTGATACCACGTTCTTTTTCTTCTGGCGCACCATCGATTTGATCATAACCGCGAGCTTCAGCTTTACCTTGCTTTGCAAGTACAGAAGTGATTGCTGCTGTTAAAGTAGTTTTACCATGGTCAACGTGTCCGATTGTACCAATGTTAACGTGTGGCTTTGAACGGTCGAATTTAGCTTTTGCCATTTGGAAAATCCTCCTTTGGATTATAAAAGTTTAAGTATATTCTTATAGAAACTGCGATCATGGTTGTCCATTTTTCACAGTTTCTATACTTACATAAGTAGTTATACTTTAAAGAGTGGTGAAAATCAATTATTCACCTTTATTTTTTTTGATGATTTCTTCAGAAATTGACTTCGGTACTTCTTCATAGTGATCAAAGTGCATAGAGAATACTCCGCGACCTTGTGTACTAGAACGAAGTGCTGTTGCATATCCAAACATTTCTGAAAGTGGAACCATTGAACGAACCACTTGAGCATTACCACGAGCGTCCATACCTTCAACACGGCCACGGCGTGCAGTGATTTGTCCCATGATATCACCAAGATAATCTTCTGGGATTACAACTTCCACTCTCATGACAGGTTCAAGGATAACCGGTTGACACTTAGAAGCAGCATTTTTAAGAGCCATGGAAGCGGCAATCTTAAACGCCATTTCTGAGGAGTCAACATCATGGTAAGATCCGTCGAACAATCTTGCTTTAATATCAACTAATGGATAACCAGCAAGAACTCCGCGTTCTAGGGCATCTTCTAGACCAGCTTGAACAGCAGGGATGTATTCACGAGGAACTACACCACCGACAATACCGTTTTCGAATTCGAAGCCTTTACCAGCTTCATTTGGAGCGAACTCGATCCAAACGTGTCCGTATTGTCCGCGTCCACCGGATTGACGTGCAAACTTACCTTCAACTTGTGCTGAACCTTTGAAAGTTTCACGATAAGCAACCTGTGGAGCACCTACATTAGCTTCAACCTTAAATTCACGACGCATACGGTCAACAATGATATCAAGGTGAAGCTCACCCATACCAGCGATAATTACTTGTCCAGTTTCCTGGTCAGTATGCGCACGGAATGTTGGGTCTTCTTCTTGAAGTTTTTGTAATGCAGTCGTCATTTTGTCTTGGTCTGCTTTTGATTTTGGTTCAACTGAAAGTTCAATTACTGGCTCAGGGAATTGCATTGACTCTAAGATTACAAGGTTTTTGTCATCACATAGAGTGTCACCAGTAGTTGTATCTTTCAGACCTACAGCAGCAGCAATGTCACCAGCAAAAACCTTAGAGATTTCTTGACGGCTGTTTGCGTGCATTTGTAGGATACGTCCGATACGTTCACGCTTGCCTTTTGTTGAGTTTTGGACATATGATCCAGACTCTAAAGTACCAGAATAAACGCGGAAGAACGTTAATTTTCCTACATAAGGGTCAGTCATAACTTTAAACGCAAGAGCAGAGAATGGCTCCTCGTCACTTGAGTGACGTTCAATCACTTCATCTTCAGCATCCACGGCATGACCTTTGATAGCAGGTACATCAAGTGGAGATGGAAGATAATCAATGACAGCATCTAACATTAACTGTACACCTTTGTTTTTGAAAGCTGATCCACAGATAACAGGATAGAATTCAACGTTAACAGTACCTTTACGAATCGCTGCTTTTAGCTCTTCTTTAGTGATTTCTTCACCGCCAAGGTATTTTTCCATTAATTCTTCGTCTAATTCTGCTACTGCTTCAACTAATTTCTCACGGTATTCTTCAGCGAGTTCACGGTGTTCTTCAGGAATCTCACGCACTTCAATATCAGTGCCTAAGTCGTTCCCGTAGAATACAGCATTCATTTCCACAAGGTCAATGATCGCTGAGAATTGATCTTCAGCACCGATTGGTAACTGAATTGGATGTGCATTCGCTTGCAAGCGGTCATGGATTGTTCCTACAGAATATAAGAAGTCAGCTCCAATTTTGTCCATCTTGTTTACGAATACAACACGTGGTACTCCATAGGTTGTTGCTTGACGCCAAACTGTTTCAGTTTGCGGCTCAACACCTGATTGTGCATCAAGTACAGCTACCGCACCATCTAGTACACGAAGGGAACGTTCAACTTCAACTGTGAAATCTACGTGTCCTGGTGTGTCGATGATGTTTACGCGGTGGCCTTTCCATGATGCAGTTGTTGCTGCGGAAGTGATTGTAATTCCGCGTTCTTGTTCCTGCTCCATCCAGTCCATCTGAGAAGCACCTTCATGTGTTTCACCGATTTTATGAATCTTACCAGTGTAATAAAGGACACGCTCAGTGGTCGTCGTTTTACCGGCATCGATGTGTGCCATGATGCCGATATTACGAGTGTTTTCTAAGGAGAACTCTCTTGCCATTGGGTCTTTCTCCTTCCTAGTATGAAAGTGTTTTTATATTGAAGGTTAAATTACCAACGATAGTGAGCAAACGCTTTGTTTGCTTCTGCCATTTTGTGTGTATCTTCACGCTTCTTAACAGATGCACCAGTGTTGTTAGCTGCATCCATGATTTCGTTAGCTAAGCGCTCTTCCATCGTTTTTTCACCGCGAAGACGTGAATAGTTAACTAACCAGCGAAGACCAAGTGTTGTACGACGGTCAGGACGCACCTCAACTGGAACTTGGTAGTTAGCACCACCGACACGGCGTGCTCTAACTTCTAGTACAGGCATGATGTTTTTCATTGCTGCATCGAATACTTCCATTGGCTCTTTGCCAGAACGTTCACGAATAGTATTAAATGCTGAGTAAAGAATTTCTTGTGATTTACCTCTTTTACCGTCAATCATCATTTTGTTGATTAGACGAGTAACTAATTTTGAATTATATAACGGATCTGGTAACACGTCTCTTTTTGCTACAGGACCTTTACGTGGCATGTATTTTCCTCCTTTCAAAGAAGCTTCTATTTAATGTGATTATTTTTTCGCTGCTTTTGGTCTCTTAGTACCATATTTAGAGCGTCCTTGCATACGGTTGTTTACACCAGCAGTATCTAGCGCTCCACGTACGATGTGATAACGTACCCCCGGTAAGTCTTTTACACGTCCTCCACGAATAAGAACAACACTGTGCTCTTGAAGGTTGTGGCCAATACCAGGAATGTATGCTGTCACCTCAATACCGTTTGTCAAACGTACACGAGCATATTTACGTAACGCTGAGTTCGGTTTCTTTGGAGTCATTGTACCAACACGAGTACATACTCCGCGTTTTTGTGGTGAAGATACATTTGTTTGTGATTTTTTGAAGCTGTTATAACCTTTATTTAGCGCAGGAGATTTTGACTTCTCTGTCACTGATTGACGTGGCTTGCGCACTAGTTGGTTAATAGTAGGCATGATTTGTTTCCTCCCTTCATTTTTTGTAAGCCCACACATCCAGGTGGTTCATTTTTTTGCAAAAACAAAGTTTTTGCAGACTACTCTATCTACAAAAACAGTTTTTAACGAATAATAGCAACAGCTGCCGCACCAACTTCAATTCCACATGCTTTGCCGAGTTTTTTCATCGATTCCACATATAGAACCGGAACATTTAACAAGAGTGCTTCATCAACAATTTTTGCCGTAACCTTTGGTTCAGCATCGTTTGCCACAATTAACTCTTGTACATTTCCTTCTCTAAGTGCTTTCACTGTTTGTTTTGTTCCTATAACAAACCTTTGTGCCTGTAATACTTTTTCATAAGACATATGATCATATCCTCCAAAGTATCAGGTAAATAGGAGCACCTTTGATATATTAACATCTTAAGAATTATATGTCAACAAGTGTTTTTTACTTTTTTATACAAACGTAAATACAATTCTGTCTTTAAAATGCGGTACTTGCCTTTTAGCAAGTACCGCACATTATTAGATTAGTCAATCGCAACGGTTTCTTCAGAAGTTGTATCGCGTAATACTGGCTCTGCTTTACGGTAGCGCTGCATACCAGTTCCAGCAGGAACAAGTTTACCAATGATTACATTTTCCTTTAAGCCGAGCAATTCATCACGTTTGCCTTTAATCGCTGCATCTGTAAGAACTCTTGTGGTTTCTTGGAATGATGCCGCAGACAAGAATGAATCTGTCTCAAGCGAAGCTTTTGTAATACCAAGTAAGACTGGACGTCCTGTTGCAGGCAATTTACCTTCAAGTAATGCTTTTTCATTCGCATCAGTAAACTGATGAATATCAAGAAGTGTACCTGGAAGTACATCCGTTTCACCTGCATCGCTGACACGAATTTTACGCATCATTTGACGAACCATTACCTCGACGTGCTTATCGCCAATTTCAACCCCTTGCATGCGGTAAACTTTTTGTACTTCACGCAATAGGTACTCTTGAACAGATGTAACGTCTTTTACTTTAATTAACTCCTTCGGATCAATCGAACCTTCCGTTAACTCCTGACCACGTTCAATATGGTCATTGAGTGCCACTTTCAAGCGAGCTGTATATGGAGCATTGTAGGTACGAGATTCAACCTCGCCTTGCACTACGATTTCATGCTGGCGGTCGCGGCCTTCATTAATTCCTACAACGACACCTTCTATTTCAGAAATAACGGCTTGACCTTTAGGATTACGTGCTTCAAAAATCTCTTGGATACGCGGTAAACCTTGGGTAATATCGTCTCCCGCAACACCGCCTGTATGGAACGTACGCATGGTTAACTGTGTTCCTGGCTCACCGATTGATTGTGCGGCGATAATACCAACTGCTTCACCCACTTCAACCTCTTGACCAGTTGCCAAGTTACGGCCATAACATTTCTTACATACGCCATGACGGGTATTACATGTAAACGCAGAGCGGATTTTAACTTCTTCAATGCCTGCTCCAACGATAATTTCTGCTAAATCCTCTGTAATTAAGCCATTTTCAGGAACAAGTACTTCATTTGTTTCAGGATGCTTGATGGCATTTCGGGTATAACGGCCGATTAGGCGTTCGTCCAATCCTTCGATGATCTCTGTACCATCTTTTAAAGCACGGATGGAGAAACCACGGTCTGTGCCACAATCATCTTCACGGATAATGACATCTTGGGCAACGTCAACAAGACGGCGTGTTAAATAACCAGAGTCAGCCGTTTTAAGGGCTGTATCAGCAAGACCTTTACGAGCACCATGAGTGGAAATAAAGTACTCTAATACTGTTAATCCTTCACGGAAACTTGATTTGATCGGTAATTCGATGATACGTCCAGCCGGGTTGGCCATCAAGCCGCGCATACCCGCAAGCTGCGTAAAGTTAGAGGCGTTACCCCGGGCACCGGAATCACTCATCATAAAGATTGGATTCGTTTTGTTCAAGGATTTCATCAATTTCCCTTGAATGGTGTCTTTAGCCGCGCTCCAGATGGCAATAACACGATCATAACGCTCATCTTCAGTAATCAAACCGCGTCTGAATTGCTTCATTACGTTATCTACTTTACCTTGGGCATCATGGAGAATTTGCTGCTTTTCCCCTAGTACGACGATGTCAGCCACACCAACAGTAATACCAGCCTTAGTGGAATGCTTAAATCCTAAGTCCTTCATGCGGTCAAGCATTTTAGACGTTTCGGTAATTTTGAAACGTTTGAATACTTCTGCAATGATATTTCCAAGGATTTTCTTTTTGAACGGATCAATTATTGGCATTTCTTTAATTCTTGCTTTAACGTCTTCACCTTTTTCAACAAAATACTTTGCAGGTGTTTCGACTTCTAAATTATTTCTAGTTGGTTCATTGATATATGGGAATGATTTAGGAAGAATCTCATTAAATATAAGTTTACCAACAGTTGTAATTAATAACTTATTGTTTTGTTCTTCTGTAAACGTTTCATTTCCTAAGGATCCTGCATGAACAGCAACACGTGTATGGTAGTGAACATACCCGTTTTGGTAAGCAAGGATGGCTTCACTTGTATCTTTAAAAATCATCCCTTCACCGATTGTACCTTCACGCTCTAGTGTCAAGTAATAGTTTCCTAATACCATGTCCTGAGATGGAGTAACAACTGGCTTACCATCTTTAGGGTTCAAGATATTTTGTGCTGCAAGCATTAAAAGACGAGCTTCCGCTTGTGCTTCAGATGAAAGCGGTACGTGAACAGCCATTTGGTCACCGTCAAAGTCCGCATTGTATGCTGTACATACAAGTGGATGGAGGCGAATTGCCCGGCCTTCGACAAGTGTTGGTTCAAATGCCTGAATTCCTAATCTATGCAATGTAGGGGCACGGTTTAATAAAACCGGATGCTCTCTGATTACATCTTCAAGTACGTCCCAAACATCTGGAGATACGCGTTCAATTTTTCGCTTAGCAGATTTAATATTGTGAGCTAACCCTTTTTCAACAAGCTCCTTCATCACAAACGGCTTGAATAGTTCCAAAGCCATTTCTTTCGGAAGGCCACACTGATACATTTTTAAGTTAGGACCTACAACGATAACGGAACGACCAGAATAGTCAACACGTTTACCAAGCAAGTTTTGACGGAAACGACCTTGTTTTCCTTTTAACATATGGGAAAGTGATTTTAACGGACGGTTACCAGGTCCAGTAACTGGACGGCCGCGGCGGCCGTTATCGATTAAAGCATCTACCGCTTCTTGAAGCATCCGTTTTTCGTTTTGAACGATAATACTTGGTGCACCAAGATCTAATAAACGCTTTAAGCGGTTATTACGGTTGATTACACGGCGATAAAGATCGTTTAAATCAGATGTTGCAAATCTTCCCCCATCCAATTGAACCATTGGACGTAGTTCAGGAGGAATAACTGGGAGCACGTCTAGAATCATCCAAGATGGCTCATTTCCTGAACCGCGGAATGCTTCTAACACTTCAAGGCGCTTAATCGCACGAGTGCGTCGTTGGCCTTGTGCTGTTTTTAATTCTTCTTTTAAGATGTCAACTTCTTTATTTAAATCAATATCGGAAAGAAGCTTTTTAATGGCTTCTGCACCCATGGAAGCTTGGAATTTGTTTCCGTACTTTTCACGGTAAGCACGATATTCTTTTTCAGATAAAAGCTGCTTCTTATCAAGGGCAGTATCACCTGATTCCGTCACTACATATGAAGCAAAGTAAATGACTTCCTCCAAAGCACGAGGGGACATATCTAAAACTAATCCCATTCGGCTAGGGATTCCCTTAAAGTACCAAATGTGTGAAACAGGTGCCGCAAGCTCAATATGACCCATTCGTTCACGACGAACCTTTGCACGTGTTACTTCAACGCCGCATCGGTCACAGACAACACCTTTGTAACGGACACGCTTGTATTTTCCGCAATGACATTCCCAATCCTTTGTTGGACCGAAAATTCGTTCACAGAATAAGCCATCCTTTTCAGGCTTTAAAGTACGATAGTTAATGGTTTCTGGCTTTTTCACTTCTCCGAATGACCATGAACGGATTTTATCCGGTGAAGCAAGACCAATTTTCATATACTCAAAATTATTAACGTCCAGCAAGGGGCCTACCTCCCTTTTTATCTCCAGGTTTTACCCTTAGTGCGTTGAAAAGCTCCAAGCGCACGAACTAACGTGCGCTAAAGCATAAAGATTGATTACTTATTCTTTTGAACCCACTTTTTCTGATTCAATGTTTTGTACTTCAGGGACAACGTTTAATGTGTCGACTTGCTGTAAGTCGTCTTCATCTTCCATATCGCGCATTTCAATTTCTTCTTCATCACCGGAAAGAATTTTTACATCCATACCAAGACTTTGAAGTTCTTTAATTAACACTTTGAATGACTCAGGAACACCTGGCTCAGGAACATTTTCACCTTTAACGATGGCTTCATATGTTTTTACACGACCAACAACGTCATCCGATTTAACTGTAAGAATTTCTTGTAGCGTGTATGCGGCACCGTATGCCTCAAGTGCCCAAACCTCCATCTCACCAAAACGCTGTCCGCCAAATTGGGCTTTACCGCCAAGTGGCTGCTGCGTAACAAGCGAGTAAGGTCCGGTTGAACGAGCATGGAGCTTATCATCAACCATGTGTGCAAGTTTAATCATATACATGACACCAACAGAGACACGGTTATCAAACGGCTCACCGGAACGGCCATCATAAAGGACAGTTTTCGCATCACGAGCCATACCGGCTTCTTCAATCGTGCCCCAAACATCTTCCTCAGTGGCCCCGTCAAATACCGGAGATGCCACGTGAATACCAAGGTAGCGGGCTGCCATCCCAAGATGAAGCTCTAACACCTGACCGATATTCATCCGCGATGGAACCCCTAGAGGATTTAACATGATATCAACAGGTGTACCATCTGGTAAATATGGCATATCTTCTTCAGGTAAAATCCGAGAGATAACCCCTTTATTACCGTGACGTCCTGCCATCTTATCCCCTTGATGGATTTTACGCTTTTGAACGATATATACACGAACAAGCTGGTTTACACCTGGTGGAAGTTCGTCGCCATCTTCACGATTAAAGACTTTGACATCATGAACAATACCACCGCCGCCATGCGGAACTCTAAGTGAAGTATCACGAACTTCACGAGCTTTTTCACCAAAAATAGCATGTAAGAGACGTTCTTCAGCCGTTAACTCTGTCACACCCTTAGGCGTTACTTTACCAACGAGGAGATCTCCGTCTTTTACTTCAGCACCAGTACGGATAATACCGCGCTCATCCAAATTACGAAGGGCATCTTCCCCAACGTTTGGAATATCACGAGTTATTTCTTCTGGCCCTAGTTTGGTATCACGAGATTCAGACTCATATTCCTCGATATGAATCGATGTATAAACATCGTCTTTAACTAGACGTTCACTCATAATGATGGCATCTTCATAGTTATAGCCATCCCATGTCATAAAGGCAACAAGAACATTCCGTCCAAGAGCTAATTCACCTAACTCCATTGATGGACCATCAGCAAGAATTTCACCTTTTTTTACACGATTGCCGACAGCAACGATTGGACGTTGGTTATAGCAAGTACCTTGGTTAGAGCGGATAAATTTTAAAAGTCGATATTTTTTAAGATCGCCTTTTACCTCTTGTCCATCTACTTCTTTTGTTTGACGAACCCAAACTTCACGAGCTTCTACGTGCTCGACAATACCATCTTGCTTACAAATAACCGCTGCACCGGAGTCTTTACCAGATACGTATTCCATACCTGTACCAACTCTTGGCGCTTCAGGCTGCATTAGAGGTACTGCCTGACGCTGCATGTTTGCACCCATCAAAGCACGGTTCGAGTCATCATTTTCAAGGAATGGAATACATGCTGTCGCTGCAGAAACAACCTGCTTCGGCGATACGTCCATGTAATCAATTCGTTCACGTTTTACTACCGTGTTTTCACCACGGAAACGAGCAACGACTTCATCATCAAGGAAGGCACCATCATCTCCTAAACGGGAATTCGCCTGCGCTACCACATAGTTATCTTCCTCGTCAGCTGTTAAGTAATCAATACGGCTTGTTACTTTTCCAGTATCCGGATCAACACGGCGGTATGGTGTTTCAATAAAGCCGAATCGGTTTACCTTTGCGTACGATGATAGTGAGTTAATCAGACCAATGTTTGGTCCTTCCGGTGTTTCAATCGGACACATACGGCCATAGTGGGAGTAGTGAACGTCACGCACTTCCATACCGGCACGTTCACGTGTCAAACCGCCAGGTCCGAGTGCAGAAAGACGACGCTTATGAGTTAATTCTGCAAGTGGATTGGTTTGATCCATGAACTGTGATAATTGTGAGCTTCCAAAGAACTCTTTGATCGAAGCAATAACCGGACGAATATTAATTAATTGCTGCGGTGTAATCGTTGCTGTATCTTGAATCGACATTCTTTCACGAACAACACGCTCCATCCGGGATAACCCGATACGGAATTGATTCTGCAGCAGTTCACCTACAGAACGAAGACGTCTGTTACCTAGATGGTCGATATCATCTGTATCGCCTACTCCATGTAGTAAATTAAAGAAGTAGCTAATTGATGCAATTATATCTGACGAAGTAATATTTTTAATTGGTTCTGCCACATAAGCATTACCTAAAACATTAATAACTTTTTCATTTTCATCGCCAGGAGCATAGATTTTAATGCCTTGAAGGATTACTTCTTCCTCAACTACGCCACCAACAGGGTTAAAGCTTTTGAAATTAATATTCTTTTCAAGAGCCGGTAAAATTCTGTCAAGGTTTCTCCTATCAAGGATTGTTCCTTTTTCAGCAATAATTTCACCTGTTTCTGGATCGGCAAGCGACTCCGCTAAGCGTTGATTAAATAGGCGGTTTTTAATATGAAGCTTTTTATTGATCTTATAGCGGCCTACATTGGCTAAATCATAGCGCTTTGGATCAAAGAAACGTGACACTAATAAGCTCTTTGCGTTATCAACGGTTGGCGGTTCACCCGGACGAAGACGCTCATATATTTCTAAAAGCGCTTTGTCGACACCTTCCGTGTTATCCTTTTCAAGCGTATTACGGATATACTCGTTATCCCCGATCAAATCAATGATTTCTTGATCAGAGCCGAAGCCAAGTGCACGCAAAAGAACCGTAACGGGCAGTTTCCGAGTACGATCTATTCTCACATATACGACATCTTTGGCATCTGTTTCATATTCAAGCCAAGCGCCGCGGTTCGGAATTACAGTCGCTGTAAAGCCCTTCTTGCCATTTTTATCAAGTTTTCCGCTAAAGTAAACGCTCGGTGAACGAACTAACTGTGAAACAATTACGCGTTCTGCCCCATTGATGACAAACGTACCTGTTTCCGTCATAAGTGGAAAATCACCCATGAACACATCTTGATCTTTTACTTCGCCTGTTTCTTTGTTTACAAGACGTACTTTCACACGCAATGGAGCAGAATATGTAACGTCCCGTTCTTTTGATTCTTCAACAGAATACTTTGGATCGCCAAGGCTGTAATCAATAAATTCTAGTGATAGGTTACCAGTAAAGTCTTCAATCGGTGAAATATCCTGAAACATTTCACGCAATCCCTCATCAAGAAACCATTGATATGAAGAGGTTTGGATTTCAATAAGATTTGGTAATTCTAAAACTTCACTGATTCGTGCGTAACTTCTTCGTTGGCGGTGTCGTCCATACTGAACTAGTTGACCTGTCAACTGATTCACCCCTCAAATCAAGCGTTATTTAATAAATCTATTTACGTCTATCAGGAGAACCTATGGTCCACCCTATTAGACAAAAAGAAAAAGGGTTTTTTACTCAAAAACCACATTTTCACATTTCGACTATTATTTTGTCATCATTTCCCTCTAATTCCGTTTTTATACTAAAAAAACAAGTATTTTAAGGAATAATTCGGAAATTATTATGATGGCATTTTATAATGCTACCACAATGACATATTCGAGTCAACTATTTTATCCCGCTTTAACGGGCAGCAAGACTTTTTTTAGTAGTTTCACTTAATCGCCTTAAAGATAAAATAGCCTTTTGATTTGTTAATAGTCTCAACATCGGAAAATAGTGCCATTAATTTTTCTAATGCAGATGGTGCTCCTTGTTTCTTTTGAATCACTACCCAAAGCTCACCATTTGGAACAAGATGTTCGAAGCTTTGTTCAAAAATATCATGAACCGTCTTTTTACCCGCCCTAATCGGTGGATTTGTTAAAACGGCAGCGAAGTTATTTCCTTTAACAGATAACAACCGGTCACTTTCATAGATGTCAACATTCTCAATCCGGTTTAGAGAGGCATTTTCCTTCGCTAACTGGATCGCTCGTTCATTAACATCAACCATGTGAACCGTACGACCGCGGTTGTCTTTAGCAATTGTTAAACCAATCGGGCCATAGCCGCAGCCAACATCTAGCACAAGCCCTTCCGCCGCTGGCATCTCAAAAGACTCAATTAGTAAACGTGAGCCAAAATCTACTTCTCTTTTTGAAAAAACACCGTTATCGGTTTTAAAGCGAAAAGGATAATTTCTTAATGTGTAATCCCAATATTTCGGATCACTTTCAACCTTTTGGGTTCGAGTATAGTAGTGTTCGGACATTAGACTCACCTCCGGAGAGTAGATAATTGAAGATATTCGAGGACATTATGCACGCCTTATAGATAAGCCAAAAAAAGCCCGCTTAAACAGCGAGCTTTTTTATAGAAAAATTACTTAACTTCAACGTTAGCTCCAACTTCATCAAGCTTAGCTTTGATTGCTTCAGCTTCTTCTTTAGAAACGCCTTCTTTAAGTGGTTTTGGAGTGTTGTCAACAAGGTCTTTTGCTTCTTTAAGTCCAAGACCAGTGATTTCACGAACAACTTTGATAACCTTGATTTTTTGGTCTCCAGCGCCAGCTAGGATTACATCAAATTCAGTTTTTTCTTCAACAGCAGCAGCACCAGCTCCGCCTACCATTGCTACAGGAGCAGCAGCAGTTACGCCGAATTCTTCTTCGATTGCTTTTACAAGATCGTTTAGTTCTAAAACAGTCATACTTTTAACTGCTTCAATGATTTGTTCTTTAGTCATGATTAATTTCCTCCTTAGTTTTCATTACATTTATTGGTTACGCTTCAGATTAACTTACGCGCCTTGTTCTTCTTTTTGATCTGCCACTGCTTTTGCAGCAAGAGCAAGATTGCGAATTGGAGCTTGTAGTACGCTGAGTAGCATAGAAAGCAAGCCTTCGCGTGATGGTAGGTCTGCAAGAGCTTTGATCTCTTCTGCTGTTGCGACATTACCTTCGATTACACCTGCTTTAAGTTCAAGTGCCTCATGTTTTTTCGCAAAGTCATTTAAGATTTTAGCTGGTGCGACTACATCTTCAGTACTGAACGCGATTGCGTTAGGACCAGTTAATGCTTCATTTAAGCCAGCAAGTTCAGCTGCTTCAGCTGCACGGCGAGTCATCGTGTTTTTGTAAACCTTGAACTCAACGCCAGCTTCGCGAAGTTGTTTACGTAGTTCAGTCACTTCAGAAACTGAAAGACCACGGTAATCAACAACAACAGTTGATACGCTATTCTTTAATTTATCAGTAATTTCTTCAACGATGTGTTTTTTTACTTCGATTGCACTGCTCATCTTTACACCTCCTGTAGATTATCTACATTTATACCCGGCATGTAAAAGCCTCCATATCAAGAGACATGGAGGCGGCATTCAACAACTGAAACGGATCAGCTGAATCTATTCGCTACACCTCGGCAGGAAATTATGCCTTACGGCACCTGCTGTCTACAGTACAAATGTTTTTTTATTTCAAACAACAAAACATATTATATAAAAAACTATGTTCGTTTGTCAATTGGTAAAAATTACTTAACTGCAACAGATGAAGGATCTACCTTAACACCAGGTCCCATTGTTGAAGCAACAGTAACGTTCTTCATGTAAGTACCTTTTGCTGCAGATGGCTTTACTTTCAACATAGTTTCAAAAACAGTTGTAAAGTTTTCAACAAGCTTTTCGTTTTCGAAAGATGCTTTACCGATTGGTACATGGATATTTCCAGCTTTATCAACGCGGTATTCAACTTTACCTGCTTTAATTTCATTAATAGCTTTTGTTACGTCAAAAGTAACAGTACCAGTTTTAGGGTTCGGCATTAAGCCTTTAGGTCCTAATACACGACCAAGTTTACCAACTTCACCCATCATGTCAGGAGTTGCTACGATTACATCAAATTCAAACCAACCTTGTTGAATTTTGTTGATGTATTCTGAGTCACCTACATAATCAGCGCCAGCTGCTTCTGCTTCTTTCACTTTCTCACCCTTCGCGAATACTAAAACGCGTTGAGTTTTACCAGTTCCGTTTGGAAGTACAACCGCACCACGGATTTGTTGGTCAGCTTTCTTAGGGTCAACACCTAAACGGAAAGCTACTTCAAGAGTCGCATCAAATTTTGTGTAATTTGTTTTCTTTGCAAGCTCAATTGCTTCTGCAATTGGGTATGCTTTTAAGCGATCTACAAGCTTTACAGCTTCTAAATACTTTTTACCTTTTTTAGCCATTTTTATTTCCTCCTAGATTGTGGTTTTAGCGAATTACTCTCCCACGAAAAAGGTTGCGAGTGAACAATCAGCTACGCAACCCCTTCATTACAACAATAAACTTTACACGGATTAGTCTTCGATAACGATACCCATGCTGCGTGCAGTACCTTCAACCATGCGCATTGCTGCTTCAACGCTAGCTGCGTTAAGGTCAGGCATTTTTTGTTCCGCAATCTCGCGTACTTTATCACGCTTTACTGTTGCTACTTTATTACGGTTAGGTTCACCTGAACCCGACTGAATTCCAGCTGCTACTTTTAAAAGAACGGCAGCAGGAGGAGTTTTCGTAATAAATGTAAATGAACGGTCTTCAAATACCGTGATTTCAACAGGAATGATTAATCCAGCTTGATCTGCTGTACGAGCGTTAAATTCTTTACAGAATCCCATGATATTAACACCGGCTTGACCTAGTGCAGGACCAACTGGCGGCGCTGGGTTTGCTTTACCAGCAGGAATTTGTAATTTAACGACTTTAATTACTTTTTTAGCCACGAGACACACCTCCTTAAAGTCCGTGATGTGGTAATTGGGATCACTTAGGAACCCTCCCACTCAGGCATCTGTCTTTATATTAAAATCATAAAGAACTTAACAATAGTCTTGTCTCACATTGGAGACATACTGACCTATGAAATATTAACATTTTTTAAAAATGATTTCAAGTTTTTTTACAATATAAGATTATTTTTATTTGAACTTTGATAATTATCTAGCTCCATCGCCTAGTGGCAATACGTCGCTAACCGGGCGCTTCCGCTTTTTCTTTTTAAGATTAAAATTTTTTGTACTTTGAGAATTGTCCAGCTCCTGCGCCCAGCGACTAGTGGCCATCCCACTCCTCCCTACGATAAGTCAACATCGAATCGCCATCGCTTTTCGTGTTTCCTTTATCTCAGTCGGAGTGGGCCCCTGGCCATACGTCGCTAACCGGGCGCTTCCGCTTTTCTATTTAAAGTTTTTCAATTTGTGTAAACTCTAGTTCCACCGGGGTATCTCGGCCAAACATATTGACTAAAACTTTAAGCTTTGATTTGTCCTTGTCCATCTCTTCAACAGACCCAGTGAAATTCGCAAATGGGCCTTCTTTTACGCGGACTGTCTCACCAATTTCATAGTCTACATCGACTCGTTTTTCCTCTACGCCCATGCGCTTCAGTAACACAACTACCTCTTCCGGCAATAACGGAGTCGGCTTTGAACCTGATCCAGCAGAGCCAACGAATCCAGTTACACCAGGTGTATTCCGCACGACATACCATGAATCATCTGTCATTACAAGTTCAACTAATACATAGCCAGGGAAAACTTTTCGTTTTACGATCTTTTTCTTACCATTTTTGATTTCTGTTTCTTCTTCTTCAGGAACAACGACACGGAAGATTTTATCCGCCATACCCATTGATTCCACCCGTTTTTCTAAATTTGCCTTTACTTTATTTTCATAACCTGAGTAAGTATGAACTACATACCAATTCTTTTCCATTTAAGAGGACTATATGTCCGTCCCTCCCTATACACTGTTTGTTTATTAAACTTTTATAACCGTCTAGCTCCATAAGAATAAGCTTCGGAAGCGATACCTCACACGAAGGAAAAGCGTTAGCTTTTTCGAGTAGCACCCAGCGGCGCAAAGGAAGCTTCCGCTTTTGCAAAACAAATTAAAAAACCCGTCAAAACGGGCTTTTAGCTAAAATTTCCTTTATTGACTACCATTATACCATGAATGCTGGCTTATTATTCAAGAATTAAACGAATCAATTTTGAAATTCCTAAATCCAGAACAGCAAAGAACACTCCAAAAAAAACAACAGTTGATAAAACAGTAACGGTAGATCGAATTAGTTCACCGCGTTTTGGCCAGCTAACTTTCCTCATTTCACGGACAATATCACTGAAGAACTTCGTTATACGCTTCATATTTCGTAACCCCCAACTATCTTAAGTAGCAATGCTCATATCATTAATCGTTATTTTGTTTCCCGGTGGATGGTATGGGTTGCGCAAGTTTTACAGAATTTCTTTAATTCTAATCGTTCTGTTTGCTCCTGCTTGCTGACTGTCGAATAATTCCGCGAGCCGCAATCAACACAAGCAAGTATGACTTTTTTGCTCATATTCGACACCTTCTACCATTGTTCTTATAAAATTAAAGTATCCGCCACTAAACGGGCGAGTCCGCTTTTCTTTTTCCATCAAAATGTAACACGACCCCTAATTAATGTCAATAACCATTGAGAACGGACTCATGATTAGGGCATAAATCTTTTTCCGAAATCACAGTGAAAATTCTCGTATTTCTAAGTAGCGCTCAAGCTTTCTCTTCACTCGCTGCAAAGCGTTATCAATGGATTTAACATGACGATTAAGCTCCGCAGATATCTCTTGATAGGATTGACCATCTAAATAGAGAGCCAATACTTTTCTTTCCAAATCGCTCAATAATTCAGTCATTTTGACCTCAATATGGTCAAACTCCTCTTGATTAATTATTAACTCCTCCGGATCCAATACTTTAGCGCCGGACAAAACATCCATCAATGTTCGATCGGATTCTTCGTCATAAATAGGCTTGTCCAAAGATACATAGGAATTTAGCGGAATATGCTTTTGCCGTGTTGCAGTCTTAATTGCCGTGATAATTTGGCGGGTTATGCATAGCTCGGCAAATGCTTTAAAGGAAGTAAGCTTGTCCTCACGAAAGTCACGAATCGCCTTATAAAGGCCAATCATGCCCTCCTGAACGATATCCTCTTTATCTGCTCCAATTAAAAAATAGGATCTTGCTTTTGCACGTACAAAATTACGATACTTATGGATTAAATAATCCAATGCTTCACTTTCACCTTGGTGCACCAAATCGACAATTTCTTCATCTTCCATTACGAAAAAATGTTCGTTGATTTTAGTTCCGAAGTCCGTACTCAAAGTAGATCCCCTCCACCGAACATGCATAGATACTTTTTAGTATACATTAGAAATATTTTGAAGTCGAGGCTCATTTCTGGCCTCTGCGCCATTTTTCAAAAATTTCTGCCATTTCATCACTAATCGGTATTTTGGTTACTGGTTTCTTCTCTTGAATCTTCTTTACTTTCTTTTCGATACCTTTTTCTATCAATGACATTTCAATCAGCAGCTCCCGAGCGGATTTACGTAAAGCTCCTTGTCCAAAAATTGCCCATTGCTCAGTGTAATCAGAGGTGGCAACATGGATTTGTGTTTTTCGATTACTTAGACTGATTGCCATTTTTTCAATCCGCTCATCTGCTGTTTCATTTTCTTTCGTAAAGATGACTTCTACTTTATGGTTTTTATATTTTTTCTCCGTTCCTTGCACATAATAAGCATCAAATACAACAATGACATGGTAACCGGAAAAGGCTTGGTATTCTGCCATTCTTTCCACTAGCCGATCCCTTGCAGCAGGTAAATCTCGATCCTTCAATGCCCTTAGCTCCGGCCAGGCTCCGATAATGTTGTATCCGTCGACAATCAAGATATCCATATGCTACCTCTCAAGCGGGTGCCGTTTACGATAAACCTCATACATGAGTAGGGATGCAGCGACAGAAGCATTTAACGAGGTCACTTTTCCGACCATCGGCAATTGAATAAGGAAATCACATTTATCACGAATTAACCGTCCCATTCCTTTTCCCTCGCTGCCGATCACTAAGCCAAGTGGAAGCGTACCATCCAATTGGCGATAATCTTCCTTTCCTTTAGCATCTGTTCCGGCAATCCAAACTCCCCGTTCCTTTAATTCATCAATTGTCCGCGCCATATTTGTTACACGGACAACCGGGATATATTCAATCGCACCTGTTGAGGCCTTAGCAACTGTTGCCGTTAAGCCAACAGCCCTTCGCTTTGGAATTATAATGCCATGTGCCCCGGCAGCATCTGCTGTCCTCATAATCGACCCAAGGTTATGCGGATCCTCGATTTCATCCAACAACAAAAAGAAGGGTGACTCGTTTTTCTTTTCGGCTGCGGCAAATAGATCTTCCATATCTGCATATTGATAGGCTGCTACATAGGCAAGTACCCCTTGGTGATTTTGATCAGTAATTTGATCTATTTTTTTCTTTGGGACAAATTGAACAATAACATGTGCTTCTTTGGCCAATTGGGTGATTTGCTGCATTTGGCCTCGCTGTGACCCTTCCGCAATTAAGATTTTATTAATATCCCTCTCCGATTTAAGCGCTTCAATCACGGGATTTTTCCCAACTATGAATTCCTGGTTCACAGTAACGTTCCTCCTTTCTTTTCATCAACGTTTAAAAACGCCTTCGCTACTAGCTCTTCCAAGCGCTCCGTTTGGCCTTCTAAAAACAAATATCCCATTAACGCTTCAAACGCGGTGCTGTAACGATACGTCTGGACATCTGTATTTTTTGGAACCGTTCCTGATTTTGCATTTCTGCCACGCATGACAACAGCTAATTCTTCTTCACTTAAAAGGTGATCGTCCATTAGTTGAAAAAGAATTTGGCACTGCGCCTTCGCTGAGACGTATTTTGTCGCTAAACGGTGTAATTGATGCGGTCTTACCTTGCCGTTATAGAGAAGGTGCCGTCTTACATACGTCTCAAAGACCGCATCACCCATGTAAGCAAGGGCAAGACTATTCAATTGTTTGGCATTGATGTTGTTCTCATAATCAAGCATGAATTAGCCTCTTTTCCACCTTGTACCTTGCGCGGTGTCTTCTAAAATAATATTCATTTCCTTTAGCTGATCTCGAATTTGGTCAGATAATTGGAAATTTCGATCCTTCCGTGCCTGGTTCCGCTTTTCAATCAACGCATCAATCTCTTCGTCAAGCATTTCTTCACTTTCAAGCGTTAACCCTATAACACGGAACAACTCTTCGAATTGGTTAGTAAAGGCATCAATGACTTCCACAGCTGTATTTTTTTCTAAAAGATAATAATTAGACAGCTTGGAAAGCTCAAATAAAACAGAAATGGCTAATGCTGTATTAAAATCATCATCCATTGCCTGAATAAATTGGTCTTGTAAGGCAGATATTTTATCAAGCCACTCTTGATTGTTGATGGTTAAATCTGTACTTGCTTCTTTTCGATGTTTTAAATTTTGATAAGATGTGGTCAGACGTTCAAACGCCGCCTTTGTGCTCTCCAATAATTCTTCACTGTAATTGATTGGATTACGGTAATGAACGGACAGCATAAAGAATCGTAACACTTGTGGATTATGCTTTTTTATAATGTCATGCACTAACACAAAATTACCTAGTGATTTAGACATTTTTTCATTATCAATATTAATATAGCCGTTATGCATCCAATAACGTGCGAATGTTTTCCCAGAAAGTGCTTCGGACTGAGCAATCTCGTTCTCATGGTGCGGGAAGGTTAAATCCTGTCCGCCGGCATGGATATCAATCATTTCACCAAGATACTTTTTCGCCATTGCCGAGCATTCAATATGCCAGCCTGGACGGCCGGGTCCCCAAGGGCTTTCCCAGAAGATTTCTCCTTCCTTGGCCGCCTTCCATAAAGCAAAGTCCAAATCATCCTGTTTCTTATCACCGACTTCAATCCTTGCTCCCACCTGCAAGTCATCGATGGATTGGTGGGAAAGCTTTCCGTATTCATCGAAGCTGCGTGTACGGAAGTAAACATCGCCTTCTGATTCATATGCATAGCCTTTTTCAATTAATTGGCTGATAAAATCGATAATGATATCCATGTTTTCCATTACGCGCGGATGAATATCAGCCTTCTTGCAGCCCAATGCAGAAACATCCTCAAAGTAGGCATTGATAAAGCGGTCGGCAATTGTCGGAACGTCCGTGCCCAACTGATTGGCTACCCGAATTAATTTGTCGTCGACATCGGTAAAGTTCGAAACGTACTCGACATCATAGCCGCGGTATTCAAAATAGCGCCTGACAGTATCAAAAACAATTGGCGGACGGGAATTACCAATATGGATATAATTATAGACTGTTGGACCGCAAACATACATTTTTACTTTTCCTTCTTCAAGCGGTATGAAAGCTTCCTTTTTTCTTGTTAGTGTATTATAAATTTGAATGGCCATTGACTTTTATCCTTTCTTCTTTTAATTCATCCAGTTCTTGCTTCAGCTGATGTAGTTCAACTTGCATTTCTTTTAAGCGGTCGGCAATTGGATCCGGCAGGTCACAATGATTTAAGTCTTTATTTATTCGTTTTCCATCCTGGATCACAACCCTGCCTGGAATCCCCACCACTGTTGAGTTAGGGGGAACCTCTTTTAAGACAACAGAGCCGCCGCCGATTTTGGAATTTTCACCGATAGTAATCGATCCCAGCACCTTTGCACCAGTGGCAATAAGGACATTATCTTTAATCGTCGGATGCCGTTTCCCTTTTTCTTTACCCGTTCCGCCGAGGGTAACTCCTTGATATATAGTTACATTATCCCCAATTTCACATGTTTCCCCTATTACCACACCCATACCGTGGTCAATAAAAAATTTCCTGCCTATTTTTGCCCCCGGATGGATTTCAATTCCCGTAAAAAATCGGCTAACTTGAGAAATGATCCGTGCAAAGAAAAATAATTTACGGTTAAAGAGTGCGTGTGCAAGTCGATGCGCCCAAATGGCATGTAAACCTGAATATGTTAAGATGACTTCTAGATAGCTTCTCGCAGCTGGATCCTGTTCAAAAACAACCTCAACATCCTCCTTCAAATTTTTGAACATCGCCATTCCCCCCCTGTTTTTATGAAAATAAAAACGCCCCTGTCATATCGACAGAGACGCTTATGCGTGGTTCCACTCTGATTAGACCGGCTAGCTTCACGGGCGCTTCGTAAAGAATACGTGCCCTGAGCTAAAAAAGTCTCACTCTAGCTTGTTAACGGATAGCTCCGCCCATATCTACTCGAAGTTGACTCTTTTCGAAATGGGGCTCAGAGGTGCATTTCGAAAAATGAGAGGCTTAAACCACTTTCAGCCGGTGATGGTTCTCTCTTTCAAGCATCTTTTTTCTACTTTTCCTCTTCTACACTTTTTCAATATAATATTAGAATGAATAACACTGGACTTAGATAATTGTCCAGCTCCAGCGATCATCGGCTTGGATACTTCGCTTAATGGTCGCTTCCACTTTTCTTAATTGGAATTCTTTAATGTTACTATATTACATTTTCGCTTTAATGTTAACCAATAATTTTATGAATTCTTTTTTGAACCTTTTGTTTACCTAGAAGTTCAATCGATTGTGGCAGGTCTGGCCCATGTGTTTGTCCTGTTACTGCTGCACGAATCGGCATAAACAGATTTTTCCCTTTTTGGCCAGTGGACTTTTGTACCGCCTTCATTGCAGCCTTTATGCCATCCGCTTGGAAGCTATCAAGCTGGTCAAGCTCATGAGAAAATGCTTTTAATACTTCCGGAACCTGTTCCCCGGAGAGAATATCCTTCGCATCCTCTTCATATTCTGCTTCATCTTTAAAGAACATGTCTGATAATTCCACGATTTCCGCACCAAAGCTCATTTTTTCCTGTAAAAGTGCTGCTAGGCTGTGGGCCCAATGATGCTCTTCATCGGTTAGATTTGCACTTAAGCGGCCTGCCTTAATTAAGTGTGGCAGCGCAAGCTCAAGCACGCGGTCAACCTCAATCTTTTTCATATATTGGTTGTTCATCCATGTAAGCTTTTGCTTATCAAATAATGCTGGTGATTTTGATAGACGGTTTGCATCAAAAATTTCAATAAACTCATTTCTGGAGTACAGTTCTTCTTCACCTGCAGGCGACCAGCCAAGTAGTGTAATAAAGTTAAATAACGCTTCCGGAAGATAACCCAATTCCTCATACTGCTCAATGAACTGAATAATTGATTCATCACGTTTACTTAATTTCTTGCGGCTTTCGTTAACAATCAGCGTCATATGACCGAAGAGGGGCGGCTCCCAGCCTAATGCTTCATAGACCATCAGCTGCTTTGGCGTGTTGGAAATATGGTCATCGCCGCGCAGCACATGTGAAATCTCCATTAAATGGTCATCAATAGTTACCGCAAAATTATAGGTAGGCGTGCCATCCTTTTTGATAATGACCCAATCACCCATTCCTTCCGATTCAAACGAAACAGTGCCTTTTACCATATCATCAAACGTATACGTAGTTCCTTCCGGCACGGCAATACGAATGCTTGGTTTCCGGCCTTCTTGTTCAAATTGGCTGCGTTCTTCTTCCGTTAAATGACGGCATTTACCTGAATAGTGCGGCGTTTCGCCTCGTTCCGTTTGCGCTTCCCGCTCTGCTTCAAGCTCAGCTTCTGTACAGTAGCATTTATATGCATGGCCATTCTCTAATAATTGATTGTAGTAAGTTTCATAGATATGATTTCTCTCTGATTGACGGTACGGACCGTATTCTCCGCCGACATCAACGCCTTCATCCCAATCCATGCCAAGCCATTCTAAATATTTTAACTGGCTTTCCTCACCGCCGGCAATATTCCGCTTTTTATCCGTATCTTCAATCCGGATAATAAATTTCCCGCCTTGGCTGCGCGCAAATAAATAATTGAATAACGCAGTACGGGCATTTCCGATATGTAAATGTCCCGTTGGACTTGGAGCATACCTTACACGAACTTCGTTTGACATTATACTGCCTCCATGGATAATTTATATAGTTTCAACTAGTTATTTTATCATTTCTTTTTTAATAAAACTACTGCCTGTGAGGTAATGCCTTCCCCTCTGCCGGTGAAGCCGAGCTTTTCGGTCGTTGTCGCTTTTACATTAATTTGTTCCGGTGCTGCCTCTAGTAATTCCGCAATTCGAACGCGCATTTGCTCAATATAAGGTGCCATTTTAGGCTTTTGCGCAATGATGGTGCAATCGGCATTGACAAGCTCGTACCCCTTCTCTTTTACCAGCTTCCAAACATGCTCCATCAGCTTCGCGGAATCAGCATCTTTAAAATTCGGATCGGTATCCGGGAAATGTTTGCCGATATCGCCTTCCCCAATCGCACCAAGACAAGCATCAGAGACGGTATGTAATAATACATCTGCATCAGAATGGCCCAAAAGGCCTTTTTCGTAAGGGATCGTAATTCCGCCAATAATAAGCGGACGCCCTTCTGTTAGTTGGTGAACATCAAAACCCTGCCCAATTCGAAACATCAGCAAAACTCCTTCTCTCTCTTTTTCAAAATTGCTTCAGCAAAGTATAAATCTTCAGGTGTTGTCAGTTTGATATTGTCGTAGTCACCTTCTACGATTGTTACAGGAACATTCAGCCGCTCCACTAAACTGGAATCATCCGTTCCAAGAAAGTAATCCCTTTCTGCTTTTTCATATGCTTCCTTCAGTAAGGAAATGCGAAAAGCTTGCGGGGTTTGAACAGCCCACAAGCTTGAACGTTCGACAGTTTCCACTACTGCACCATCTTGTACCCTTTTCATGGTGTCTTTTGCTGGCACCCCAATAATAGCAGCACCAGTTTCTTCTGCTGTTTCTGTTAAACGGTGGATATGTCCCTTGCGAATAAAAGGACGAGCTGCATCATGAACAAGAATAATTCCATTGGTTTCTATTGTTTTTAGAGCATTATAAATGCTATGCTGGCGTTCTTCGCCACCTGGCACTAAATTTATTACTTTCGTTATGAGATACTTTTTAAGCAATGCCCTAAATTCTTCCTCATCCTGAGGGTGTGTTGCTAAAATAATGCCCGTGCAGGCTTCATCCCCCTCAAATACCTTTAATGTATGGATCAGAACTGGCATTTCATTAAGCTCTAATAATAGTTTATTTTTCCCCGCTCGCATTCTTTTCCCCTGGCCAGCTGCCGGGAGAATGACTTGGTAAGTCATAAAAAAACCCCAATCTGTCTATCTGTCTATGTCCAGCTACAGCGCTTTTTCTAATAATTTTGGTTTTGCAAAAATCATTCGACCGGCAGATGTCTGAAGAACACTCGTAACAAGAACCTCAATCCTCTTGCCGATATATTCTCTTCCTTCCTCGACAACGATCATCGTTCCATCATCTAAATAAGCAACACCCTGATGATGCTCTTTGCCATCCTTAATTACTTGAACCGTTAACTCTTCCCCAGGAAGGACAACCGGCTTCACAGCGTTTGCTAAATCATTGATGTTTAATACAGAGACATTCTGCAGTTCACACACTTTATTTAAGTTAAAATCATTCGTTACGAGGATACCATTCGTTAATTTCGCCAGCTTCACAAGCTTTGAGTCTACTTCACTAATTTCTTCAAAATCACCCTCATATATTTCTACTTTGATGGAGAGTTCTTTTTGAATCCGATTTAATATGTCCAAGCCTCTGCGGCCGCGATTTCGTTTCAACACATCGGAAGAATCCGCAATATGCTGTAATTCCTCAAGAACAAACTGCGGGATGACAATCGTACCTTCTAAAAATCCCGTCTGGCAAATATCGGCGACACGGCCATCAATAATAACGCTCGTATCTAATATTTTTAAAGCCTTTCCAGTTGCCTTTTCGGCTTCTTCATCCATAGACTTCTTCTTGTTACCGCGATTACCAAACAGACTTAATAGCTCATCCCTCTTTTTAAAGCCAACCTGAAAGCCAAGATAGCCAAACAAAAGTGTCAGCAAGATAGGTACAACAGCATTTAGAATCGGCACTTGCACGGCATTAAGTGCAAAACCAATTAAAAAGGCAACAATCAAACCAAAAATTAAGCCAACACTACCAAAAAGCACATCCGTTACAGGAATTTTTACTAATGAATCTTCAGCCCATTTAATGAAATTAAAGACATAATCTACCGCCCAAAAGGTAATAAGATAAAAAATAATAGCACCTAAAATAGCAGTAACATATGGGTTATTAATAAGTGGAATGTCATTCATATGAATTAATATAAATAGTTCCGGTAATAACAGTATTCCAAGCGTACCACCTAAAATGAGGAAGCATGCTTGCACAATTCGTTTTAACATTCCTTCACCTCCTCTAATTCATTATAAACATATTCCTAAAATTGAAACCTCGATTTGGTGATTATTTTTCTAAATTGTAAACAAATTGAAATAGATCTGTTATGTTAAAAACTTACTCCTCATAGGGTAGCACTGGAAAAATTCTGTGTCAAACAAATTGAAATTGCCTGTTTTATCACATGTGATTAGTTTTTTCAATGCTTTTATCTAAGCTTTAACGGACAGGGAGACCTACATTAAAACTTAGATGGAACTAATAAGAATAAAGGGGATCAATTGCCCGATTGTTAGTTTTACCTTATAGATGACGGTCGGTATATAGCCGTTCTTTAATTAACTTAAAGCCTTCTTTAATTTTTTTCGCACGAACTTCGCCAATTCCCTCTACATCATCCAGTTGCTCAACTGTGGCTGAGATAATATTTGACAGCTCACCAAAAGAACTGATTAAGTTTTCAATGATAACAGACGGGAGCCTTGGAATCTTATGAAGGATCCTATAGCCTCGTGGATGTTTAAATTCATCAAGGTGAACATAGCCAAGATAGCCCAATAATTTTAATAAAGCCATATCCTCAATCGTCCCGTTCGCAGTCATCGCCTGCATTCGCTGCAGAACTTCCCGGGCTTTGATATCCCGTTCGAACGCATAATCTTTAATGATCAACATCGTCTCTTCTTCTAATTCTGATAAAATTTCATTCATTTGCAAGCGAATGAGACGGCCTTCTGTCCCCAATTCATGTAAAAAGGTTAATAGTTCATTTTTAATTTTTAGGACCATTTCAAAACGATGAAGGACAAGTAAAAAGTCGTTATAGGTTACGGATTCCTCGAACTCTAAAATACTTAAATTCGTTATGCTTTGCTCGAGGACGACTTTATACTTCTCAAGGGTCTGAATGGCTTGATTTGCTTTTGTCAAAATGACGGCAATGTCTTTTAATGCATAGCGAAAATTCCCTTGATACAAGGTAATCACATTTCTTCTTTGTGAAATGGCGATCACTAGGGCTTTTGTTTGTTTGGCTACTCGTTCAGCTGTACGATGCCGCATCCCCGTTTCCGAAGATGGTATTTCTGGGTTAGGTGCGAGCTGAGCATTAGCAAAAAGAATCTTATTGCCTATTTCATTCAATATGATGGCCCCATCCATTTTTGCCAGTTCATATAAAAAGCTTGGCGAAAAAGAACAATTGATTTCGAATCCGCCATCGACGATGCTTTTTACCTTTTCATTATAGCCAACGACAATGAGTCCCCCAGTATTAGCCCGAAGGACATTATCAATCCCCTCACGAATCGGTGCTCCGGGGGCAATAAACTGTAAAACATCACGGACAGATTGTTCACCAAGCTTTTTATTCTCCATCTATTACCCTCCCAACGCTGCTTCAAGTGCCTCGCTAACTGACGAGACACCAATGAGCTGAACACCTGTTGGTCCTGTCCAACCGCTCAAATTATTAGCTGGTAATATCACGCGCTCAAAGCCCAGTTTTGCAGCTTCTTGGACCCTCTGCTCAATTCGTGACACCCTTCTTACTTCACCTGTTAATCCAACTTCGCCAATGATACAATCTGTGGGCCTTGTAGGTCTATCCCTGAAACTAGAAGCAATACTTACGGCTACAGCTAAGTCAATAGCAGGTTCATCTAATTTCACCCCTCCTGCTACTTTTAAATAAGCATCTTGGTTCGCTAGAAGCATCCCTACCCGCTTTTCTAGGACTGCCATTAAAAGCGGCACACGGTTATGGTCAATTCCTGTCGCCATTCTTCTTGGATTCCCAAAGCTCGTTGGCGAAATTAACGCTTGTATTTCAACGAGAACCGGACGGGTTCCTTCCATTGATGCTACTACCGTCGAGCCTGCTGCTCCCCGTGACCGTTCTTCGAGAAAGATTTCTGACGGGTTTTCCACTTCCTCGAGGCCAAATTCCTTCATTTCAAAAATACCCATTTCATTTGTAGAACCAAAGCGGTTTTTAACAGCCCTTAAAATTCGGTATGTATGATGTCTTTCCCCTTCAAAATAAAGGACTGTATCCACCATGTGCTCTAACAGCCTTGGACCTGCTATGGATCCCTCTTTTGTTACGTGGCCAACAATAAAAATAGCAATTCCTTTTGTTTTACCAATCCTCATTAATTCAGAGGTGCATTCGCGGACTTGTGATACACTGCCCGGTGCTGATGTCACATCCGGATGGAAAATTGTTTGGATAGAATCAATAATCACGAAGCTAGGATTCGTGCTATCAATGGTTCGATTAATTTCTTCCAAATTCGTTTCTGCATATACTAATAGATTTTCTGTGGCAATCCCTAATCGTTCCGCACGAAGCTTTGTCTGCCTTAATGACTCTTCACCAGATATGTATAAAACCTGATTCCCTTTACCCGCAAGCTGTGAAGATACCTGCAGGAGAAGAGTAGACTTACCAATCCCAGGGTCTCCGCCAATTAATACTAACGATCCCTTAACGACACCGCCGCCAAGCACCCGATTTAGCTCTTTTAAGTCGGTAAGGATTCTTGGTTCATTTTCCATTTCAATCGAATTAATGGGCATTGGTTTGGTTAATAAATTGGATCCACTTTGAGAATGAGCAAAAGCCCCTCTTCTCGTTGAACCTGTTACTTCTACTTCCTCAATCATCTTATTCCATTGTCCACAGCCTGGGCACTTCCCCATCCACTTTGGAGATTCATACCCGCACTCCTGACACATAAACTTTGTTTTTCGTTTTGCCATCTGACTCCTACCTCACTTGCTAACCTAAAATAAAGAAAACTCGCCGATTGTCGAGCCCCTAAGGGCGAAGACAGAGGCGTAGTTGCACTTATGCGTTAGGAAAGTATAAATTTGAAAAATTTATACTTTCCTATTAGCTAAGAAAAGCGCAAGGCGCCCGTAAATCGACGAAAAGCACAAGACCAGCCGGCTGAAAGGTTGCTCTTTACCCTTTTGGACGGCTTGGCTTGTGACCTCGAGCCGATGGCGCCTTAAGCTGGACAATTCTCAAAGTCCAAAATTTATTATTCCTTCTCAATATGAAAAAAGAGGTACACGGGTTGACTTTATTCACGTGTACCTCTTGCTTGTTGTTAAGCGACTAACATATTTTTAATGAACTAAACAAGTCTATTTTACTAAGCTTGTTTTTTCAGCCATTCTCACAATAAATTCTCCATTATTCACATCAATTATAGCATGTTGTCCTGTTAATAATGTTCCTTTTAATAATTCTTCAGAGAGTCGGTCTTCAATATGCTTTTGTATGGCCCGTCTAAGTGGTCTTGCCCCATATTCAGGATCATAACCTTCTTGAGAAATTTTCTCCTTTGCTGCTTCTGTTAATTCTAGTGAAATATTTTGCTCTTTCAAGCGCTTGATTAACTGGTCAGAAAGCAATGTGACGATTTCATTAAGATGCTTTCTCTCTAACGCATGGAATACAATGATTTCATCGATACGATTCAAAAATTCCGGACGGAAGGCCTTTTTTAATTCCTCCATCACTTTTCCCTTCATATCCTTGTAATCCTGCTCACCATCTTGAATATTAAAGCCAACATATTTGTTTCGTTTTAGTGCCTCTGCACCGACATTGGATGTCATAATCAAAACAGTATTTCGAAAATCAACTGTTCTGCCCTTTGAGTCTGTTAAGCGGCCATCTTCAAGTACTTGAAGCAGAATATTAAATACATCCGGATGTGCTTTTTCAATTTCATCCAGCAAAATAACAGAGTATGGTTTTCTCCGGACTTTTTCCGTTAATTGTCCGCCTTCCTCATAGCCGACATATCCTGGAGGCGAGCCAACTAGTCTGGATGTAGAGTGCTTCTCCATATATTCAGACATATCGATGCGGATCATCGCATCTTCATCACCAAACATGGCTTCTGCAAGGGCACGTGCTAATTCTGTTTTTCCCACTCCTGTTGGTCCAAGGAAGACAAAGGAACCAATTGGGCGTTTTGGATCTTTTAGCCCTGCCCTTGCACGGCGAACCGCCTTTGAAACAGCTTTGACGGCTTCTTCCTGGCCGATAATACGAGAATGAAGCACTTCTTCTAAATTAAGTAACTTAGTTGTTTCAGTTTCAGCAAGCTTGGAGACAGGAACTCCAGTCCAGCTAGATACCACACTTGCGATATCTTCAACTGTTACTTCATTGTTTTCCTTGCCTTGCTTCTCTTTCCACGTTTTCTTCGTTTCTTCAAGTTGCTCGCGAAGACGCTGTTCCGTATCCCTTAATGAAGCAGCTTTTTCAAATTCCTGACTTTGTACGGCTGCATCCTTTTCTTTACGCACTTCCTCAAGCTTTACCTCTAATTCTTTTAAATTAGGAGGGGTTGTATATGAGCGAAGTCGTACTTTTGACCCTGCTTCATCGATTAAATCAATTGCTTTATCTGGAAGGAACCGGTCTGAAATATAACGGTCTGAAAGCTTAACCGCTGCTTGAATGGCTTCATCAGTAATGGAAACACGATGGTGAGCCTCGTAGCGGTCGCGCAAGCCTTCTAAAATTTGAATGGATTCTTCAGCCGTTGGTTCATCGACGCGAATCGGCTGGAATCGTCGTTCTAGTGCTGCATCTTTTTCAATATATTTTCGATATTCATCAAGAGTCGTTGCCCCAATACATTGAAGCTCTCCTCGGGCAAGCGATGGTTTTAAGATATTGGAGGCATCGATAGCACCTTCTGCTCCGCCGGCACCAATTAATGTGTGCAGCTCATCAATGAATAAAATGATATTTCCTGCCTGGCGAATTTCATCCATTACCTTTTTCAAGCGATCCTCAAATTCACCACGATACTTTGTTCCGGCAACAACAGTTCCCATATCAAGAGTCATCACACGCTTATCTCGGAGAATCTCTGGCACTTCATTGTTCACAATTTGCTGGGCAAGCCCTTCGGCAATCGCTGTTTTACCAACACCAGGCTCACCGATTAACACTGGATTATTTTTGGTACGGCGGCTTAGCACCTCGATGACACGCTGAATTTCTTTACTGCGCCCAATCACAGGGTCTAGGCTGCCTTCCCTTGCAATCGACGTTAAATCTCTTGCAAGGCTATCGAGTGTTGGTGTATTCGCACTTACTGATGCCCCTCCCTGATGGCCGCCGGATTCATTGCTTCCTAATAATTGCAGAACCTGCTGTCTTGCCTTGTTTAAGCTGACACCAAGATTATTAAGTACACGGGCTGCAACCCCTTCTCCTTCACGGATTAAACCAAGGAGAATATGCTCTGTTCCAACATAGGAATGTCCTAATTTTCGTGCCTCATCCATTGATAATTCAATAACCTTTTTAGCTCTAGGAGTATAGTGAATCGTTTGAGAATTTTCTTGTCCTTTGCCAATTAAATTTTCCACTTCTTTTTGGATTTTATCAGAACCTAAACCAAGTCCATACAGTGCTTTTGCTGCAATTCCTTCACCCTCTCGAACTAAACCTAATAAAATATGCTCAGTCCCAATATTGTTATGTCCAAGGCGAATAGCTTCCTCTTGTGCCAAAGCAAGAACCTTCTGTGCTCTTTCGGTAAAACGTCCAAACATCATATTCTCTTCCTCCTCACCTATTTTTCATTCTCCATTTTTATTCGGTCCCTAATTAATGCCGCTCTTCTAATATCCCTTTCATGCGGCCGCAATGGACCGCCGGCATATTGCTGAAGAAAGCCCGGCTGGGTTAATATCATTAATTCATTTAAAATGGTCTTAGGCATATTTTCGATAAAGCCCATATCGATTCCAAGCCGAACATCCGATAAACAACGTGCTGCTTCCTTCGATTCAATAATTCGGCTATTAGATAATACTCCTAATGAACGGTACACCCTGTCTTCTAATTGTATGTTCGAAGTTTTTCGTAATGCTTCACGGGCTGACCTTTCTTGTGAGATTAACTGGCTTACGACCCCTTTTAAATCAAGACAGATATCCTCTTCCGATTTTCCAAGGGTTATTTGATTGGAGATTTGAAAAATATTCCCCAGTGCCTCACTTCCCTCACCATAAATCCCTCTTACAACAAGCCCTAATTGGTGAATAGCAGGAATGATTCGATTAATTTGCTGTGTTAAGATTAACCCTGGCAAATGCATCATTACGGAAGCGCGGAGACCTGTTCCAACATTAGTCGGACAGCTTGTTAAATAACCATGTTTTTCGTCAAAAGCATATTGAATATTACTTTCAAGCCAATCATCTATCTCATTTGCGGCATCCAATGCTTCAGATAATTGTAAACCTGGAAACAAGCATTGAATCCGAATATGGTCCTCTTCATTAATCATAATACTAACTTCTTCATTTTCGGTTAATAGAACGGCACCATGTGGTGAATCCTCAGCCAGTTTCGGGCTGATCAAATGCTTTTCTACTAAAACCCTTTTCTGAAGAGGCTGCATTTCATCAATTTTCAACAATTCAATATGCCCAAATTTTTGAACAGCTGATTTTCTTAAAATATCTTCCATATTTACAATAATCATTTTGGCTTCTTCATGTGAAAAAACAGTAGGAAATTTATAGTCTTCAAAGTTTCGTGCCAAACGGATTCGGGAACTAAGAACAATATCCGAATCAGGTCCCTCCTCACTCATCCAAGAGCTGACGGCAGACCTCAGAAAACGTTCAAGTGACACGTTATTCCCCTCCCTCTTCGCTTTCAGCTAATTTTTTCTCTAAGGCACGTATTTCATCGCGAATCTCCGCTGCTTTCTCAAACTCTTCATGGGAAATAGACTCCCTTAGATGGCTTTTCAGCTCTTCAATCTGTTTTCGGAGATGAATCCCGCCGCCAATTCTTTTTGGTATTTTACCGTTATGTGTCCAGTTCCCACTATGAAGACGACCTAAAACAGGCTTTAGCTGATCTTTAAACGTCTCATAGCAATGAGCACATCCAAAGCGTCCAATCTTTAAGAACTGTGGAAATGTCATCGAGCAGTGCTGACATTGCAGGATATCCTCTTGTTGAAACGGGCTTTGGCTAGGCTTTTGAAAGGATGGGTCGATATTTAATAAACCTGCTAAAAGAGTATTAAAGGCAAAACCCGACTCTCCATTAAAGATAAACATTTCACCTTTTTCCTGAGCACATTTCTCACAAAGATGCACTTCTGTTTTTTCACCATTAATGATTTTTGTAAAATGAAGTGCTGCAGGCCTTTGATTGCATTCTTGGCAAATCATATTTTCACCTCTCCGGCTGCGCATTTATTTATATTTTAAAGATGTTAACATTGCTTTTAGCATTCTTGCTCTTAATTCATCTCGGAATGGAAGATCAATATATAATACAGATCGGTCGATTACACTTAACATAATTTTCGCCTCTCGTTTGGTAATGATCTCCTCCTGAACAAGTCTTACAATGACATCCTCGGCACTTGTTTGGCTAATCCGATTTTGAATAAGTGAAAGCAAATGATCAATTAAATGGGCAAAATCGTGGGATTGAACCTTCATAATCCGAATATATCCACCGCCGCCCCGTTTACTCTCAACAATATATCCTCTTTCAATCGTAAAACGAGTATTTATAACATAATTGATTTGTGAAGGAACACATTGAAACTTATCAGCAATTTCACTCCGCTTAATTTCAACAAGATCCTCTTCACTCATTTCCAAAACCTGCTTTAAATATTTTTCAATAATATCGGAGATGTTTCTCATCTTCCCACCCCCCATCATCTGACTTTGACTATATTTGACTTTGATTATACTGAATTTTTTTTGTAGATGCAACGATTCACTACTACTGATTTTTTCCAAATTTCTCGAATTGAAAACCTATGAATAATGGTAAAAAACTACTAAATATTTTATCAGTCATTAAAATTTGAAAGCATAAAGTAAAAAATTCAGGCATTCGCCTGAATAAGAAGGTAACTTTTTTACTTTTTTATATTTCCTTTGAAAGAATTCCAAAAAATTTCTTCCTAAAGGGTTTTACTTTCCAGTTTAGTTGATTTACTTTTCTCTTTTCTGATTCTACTTTCCGGTTTTAATCATTTACTGTCCACTTTTCCATTTTTATTTCCCACTTTCATTTATTGGCACAAAAAAAGACAACCCAATACAGGTTGTCTTTCATTTGCCTGGCAACGTCCTACTCTCACAGGGACAAAGTCCCAACTACCATCGGCGCTGAGAAGCTTAACTTCCGTGTTCGGTATGGGAACGGGTGTGACCTTCTCGCCATTATTGCCAGACTATTTTTGTTTGAGGTTTCATTCCCTCAAAACTAGATAATGCAGAAGAAGTGTTGTAAAAACGAGTTCGCTTTAAAACTTGGTTAAGTCCTCGATCGATTAGTATCAGTCAGCTCCACATGTCGCCATGCTTCCACCTCTGACCTATCAACCTGATCATCTTTCAGGGATCTTACTAGCTTGACGCTATGGGAAATCTCATCTTGAGGGGGGCTTCATGCTTAGATGCTTTCAGCACTTATCCCGTCCGCACATAGCTACCCAGCGATGCCTTTGGCAAGACAACTGGTACACCAGCGGTGCGTCCATCCCGGTCCTCTCGTACTAAGGACAGCTCCTCTCAAATTTCCTGCGCCCACGACGGATAGGGACCGAACTGTCTCACGACGTTCTGAACCCAGCTCGCGTACCGCTTTAATGGGCGAACAGCCCAACCCTTGGGACCGACTACAGCCCCAGGATGCGATGAGCCGACATCGAGGTGCCAAACCTCCCCGTCGATGTGGACTCTTGGGGGAGATAAGCCTGTTATCCCCGGGGTAGCTTTTATCCGTTGAGCGATGGCCCTTCCATGCGGAACCACCGGATCACTAAGCCCGACTTTCGTCCCTGCTCGACTTGTAGGTCTCGCAGTCAAGCTCCCTTGTGCCTTTACACTCTACGAATGATTTCCAACCATTCTGAGGGAACCTTTGGGCGCCTCCGTTACTCTTTAGGAGGCGACCGCCCCAGTCAAACTGCCCACCTGACACTGTCTCCCACCCCGATTAGGGGTGCGGGTTAGAATTTCAATACAGCCAGGGTAGTATCCCACCGACGCCTCCACCGAAGCTAGCGCTCCGGTTTCTACGGCTCCTACCTATCCTGTACAAGCTGTACCAAAATTCAATATCAGGCTACAGTAAAGCTCCACGGGGTCTTTCCGTCCTGTCGCGGGTAACCTGCATCTTCACAGGTACTATAATTTCACCGAGTCTCTCGTTGAGACAGTGCCCAGATCGTTACGCCTTTCGTGCGGGTCGGAACTTACCCGACAAGGAATTTCGCTACCTTAGGACCGTTATAGTTACGGCCGCCGTTTACTGGGGCTTCGATTCAGAGCTTCGCTTGCGCTAACCCCTCCTCTTAACCTTCCAGCACCGGGCAGGCGTCAGCCCCTATACTTCGCCTTGCGGCTTCGCAGAGACCTGTGTTTTTGCTAAACAGTCGCCTGGGCCTATTCACTGCGGCTCTTCGAGGCTATGAACCCCAAAGAGCACCCCTTCTCCCGAAGTTACGGGGTCATTTTGCCGAGTTCCTTAACGAGAGTTCTCTCGCTCACCTTAGGATTCTCTCCTCGCCTACCTGTGTCGGTTTGCGGTACGGGCACCTTTTATCTCGCTAGAGGCTTTTCTTGGCAGTGTGGAATCAGGAACTTCGGTACTATATTTCCCTCGCTGTCACAGCTCAGCCTTTATGGTAAGCGGATTTTCCTACTTACCAGCCTAACTGCTTAGACGCGCATATCCAACAGCGCGCTTACCCTATCCTCCTGCGTCCCCCCATCACTCAAACGATAAAGAGGTGGTACAGGAATATCAACCTGTTGTCCATCGCCTACGCCTTTCGGCCTCGGCTTAGGTCCCGACTAACCCTGAGCGGACGAGCCTTCCTCAGGAAACCTTAGGCATACGGTGGATGAGATTCTCACTCATCTTTCGCTACTCATACCGGCATTCTCACTTCTAAGCGCTCCACCAGTCCTTACGGTCTAGCTTCAACGCCCTTAGAACGCTCTCCTACCACTGACACCTACGGTGTCAATCCACAGCTTCGGTGATACGTTTAGCCCCGGTACATTTTCGGCGCAGAGTCACTCGACCAGTGAGCTATTACGCACTCTTTAAATGGTGGCTGCTTCTAAGCCAACATCCTGGTTGTCTAAGCAACTCCACATCCTTTTCCACTTAACGTATACTTTGGGACCTTAGCTGGTGGTCTGGGCTGTTTCCCTTTTGACTACGGATCTTATCACTCGCAGTCTGACTCCCACGGATAAGTCTTTGGCATTCGGAGTTTGTCTGAATTCGGTAACCCGATGAGGGCCCCTAGTCCAAACAGTGCTCTACCTCCAAGACTCTAACTACGTGAGGCTAGCCCTAAAGCTATTTCGGAGAGAACCAGCTATCTCCAAGTTCGATTGGAATTTCTCCGCTACCCACACCTCATCCCCGCACTTTTCAACGTGCGTGGGTTCGGGCCTCCATCCAGTGTTACCTGGACTTCACCCTGGACATGGGTAGATCACCTGGTTTCGGGTCTACGACCACATACTCATTCGCCCTATTCAGACTCGCTTTCGCTGCGGCTCCGTCTCTTCAACTTAACCTTGCATGTAATCGTAACTCGCCGGTTCATTCTACAAAAGGCACGCTATCACCCATAAACGGGCTCTAACTACTTGTAGGCACACGGTTTCAGGAACTATTTCACTCCCCTTCCGGGGTGCTTTTCACCTTTCCCTCACGGTACTGGTTCACTATCGGTCACTAGGGAGTATTTAGCCTTGGGAGATGGTCCTCCCTGCTTCCGACCGGATTTCACGTGTCCGGCCGTACTCAGGATCCACTCAGGAGGGAACGAAGTTTCAACTACAGGGCTTTTACCTTCTATGACGGACCTTTCCAGGTCGCTTCATTTACCCCGTTCCTTTGTAACTCCATGTAGAGTGTCCTACAACCCCAAGAGGCAAGCCTCTTGGTTTGGGCTATGTCCCGTTTCGCTCGCCGCTACTCAGGGAATCGCGTTTGCTTTCTCTTCCTCCGGGTACTTAGATGTTTCAGTTCCCCGGGTATGCCTTCAATACCCTATGTATTCAGGTAAAGATACTGTTCCATTACGAACAGTGGGTTCCCCCATTCGGAAATCTCCGGATCAAAGCTTACTTACAGCTCCCCGAAGCATATCGGTGTTAGTCCCGTCCTTCATCGGCTCCTAGTGCCAAGGCATTCACCGTGCGCCCTTTCTAACTTAACCTAAAAGGTTTATTTCTCTATTAAAAATAGAGAGAAAACTAAAATGGCGATTACTCGATGTTTACTTTGCTTCTTCTTACGATTATCTAGTTTTCAAGGAACAAAAAAGTTTCGAGAGAATTGCTCCCTCAAAACTAAACAAACAGAAAACAATCAAACAAACTATTTTTGTCTGGCTCATATGTCCAGCTTATATCCTTAGAAAGGAGGTGATCCAGCCGCACCTTCCGATACGGCTACCTTGTTACGACTTCACCCCAATCATCTGTCCCACCTTAGGCGGCTGGCTCCTTACGGTTACCCCACCGACTTCGGGTGTTACAAACTCTCGTGGTGTGACGGGCGGTGTGTACAAGGCCCGGGAACGTATTCACCGCGGCATGCTGATCCGCGATTACTAGCGATTCCGGCTTCATGTAGGCGAGTTGCAGCCTACAATCCGAACTGAGAATGGTTTTATGGGATTGGCTAGACCTTGCGGTTTCGCAGCCCTTTGTACCATCCATTGTAGCACGTGTGTAGCCCAGGTCATAAGGGGCATGATGATTTGACGTCATCCCCACCTTCCTCCGGTTTGTCACCGGCAGTCACCTTAGAGTGCCCAACTGAATGCTGGCAACTAAGATCAAGGGTTGCGCTCGTTGCGGGACTTAACCCAACATCTCACGACACGAGCTGACGACAACCATGCACCACCTGTCACTCTGTCCCCCGAAGGGGAACGTCCTATCTCTAGGATTGTCAGAGGATGTCAAGACCTGGTAAGGTTCTTCGCGTTGCTTCGAATTAAACCACATGCTCCACCGCTTGTGCGGGCCCCCGTCAATTCCTTTGAGTTTCAGCCTTGCGGCCGTACTCCCCAGGCGGAGTGCTTAATGCGTTAGCTGCAGCACTAAAGGGCGGAAACCCTCTAACACTTAGCACTCATCGTTTACGGCGTGGACTACCAGGGTATCTAATCCTGTTTGCTCCCCACGCTTTCGCGCCTCAGCGTCAGTTACAGACCAGAAAGCCGCCTTCGCCACTGGTGTTCCTCCACATCTCTACGCATTTCACCGCTACACGTGGAATTCCGCTTTCCTCTTCTGCACTCAAGTCCCCCAGTTTCCAATGACCCTCCACGGTTGAGCCGTGGGCTTTCACATCAGACTTAAAGGACCGCCTGCGCGCGCTTTACGCCCAATAATTCCGGACAACGCTTGCCACCTACGTATTACCGCGGCTGCTGGCACGTAGTTAGCCGTGGCTTTCTGGTTAGGTACCGTCAAGGTACCGGCAGTTACTCCGGTACTTGTTCTTCCCTAACAACAGAGCTTTACGACCCGAAGGCCTTCATCGCTCACGCGGCGTTGCTCCATCAGACTTTCGTCCATTGTGGAAGATTCCCTACTGCTGCCTCCCGTAGGAGTCTGGGCCGTGTCTCAGTCCCAGTGTGGCCGATCACCCTCTCAGGTCGGCTACGCATCGTCGCCTTGGTGAGCCGTTACCTCACCAACTAGCTAATGCGCCGCGGGCCCATCTGTAAGTGTCAGCCGAAACCGACTTTCAGCTTTTCCTCATGTGAGGAAAAGGATTATCCGGTATTAGCTCCGGTTTCCCGAAGTTATCCCAGTCTTACAGGCAGGTTGCCCACGTGTTACTCACCCGTCCGCCGCTAACCAACAGGAGCAAGCTCCTATTGATTCGCTCGACTTGCATGTATTAGGCACGCCGCCAGCGTTCGTCCTGAGCCAGGATCAAACTCTCCAAGAAAGTTGATTAGCTCATAAAATAAAACGTTGGCTTAGTTTCGATAAGAAACTAATATTATTGTTTGTTGACGTTTTTGTCTGTTTAGTTTTCAAAGAACAATTATTTTCAAGACTTTTAATATATTAACATATTAAATTTTCTTTGTCAACACATTAAAAACTTTTATTGGTGGAGCCTAGCGGGATCGAACCGCTGACCTCCTGCGTGCAAAGCAGGCGCTCTCCCAGCTGAGCTAAGGCCCCATAAAAATATAAGATGAATGGTCGGGAAGACAGGATTCGAACCTGCGACCCCTTGGTCCCAAACCAAGTGCTCTACCAAGCTGAGCTACTTCCCGTAAATTAATGGCGCGCCCGAAAGGAGTCGAACCCATAACCTTCTGATCCGTAGTCAGACGCTCTATCCAATTGAGCTACGGGCGCATAATTCAATAAATGGTGCCGAGGACCGGAATCGAACCGGTACGGTAGTCACCTACCGCAGGATTTTAAGTCCTGTGCGTCTGCCAGTTCCGCCACCCCGGCTTAAAAGAGAGCGGAAGACGGGATTCGAACCCGCGACCCCCACCTTGGCAAGGTGGTGTTCTACCACTGAACTACTTCCGCATATAAAAATTAAATGGTGCGGGTGAAGGGAGTCGAACCCCCACGCCTTGCGGCGCCAGATCCTAAGTCTGGTGCGTCTGCCAATTCCGCCACACCCGCATATTTAAATGGTGAGCCATGAAGGACTCGAACCTTCGACCCTCTGATTAAAAGTCAGATGCTCTACCAACTGAGCTAATGGCTCGTACAAAACTAAAAAAGAAAAGGTGCCGGCGAGAGGACTTGAACCCCCAACCTACTGATTACAAGTCAGTTGCTCTACCAATTGAGCTACCCCGGCATTGTTAATAATATTATGGTGGAGGATGACGGGATCGAACCGCCGACCCTCTGCTTGTAAGGCAGATGCTCTCCCAGCTGAGCTAATCCTCCATATATAACAGCCTGGCAACGTCCTACTCTCACAGGGACAAAGTCCCAACTACCATCGGCGCTGAGAAGCTTAACTTCCGTGTTCGGTATGGGAACGGGTGTGACCTTCTCGCCATTATTGCCAGACTATTTTTGTTTGAGGTTTCATTCCCTCAAAACTAGATAATGCAGAAGAAGTGTTGTAAAAACGAGTTCGCTTTAAAACTTGGTTAAGTCCTCGATCGATTAGTATCAGTCAGCTCCACATGTCGCCATGCTTCCACCTCTGACCTATCAACCTGATCATCTTTCAGGGATCTTACTAGCTTGACGCTATGGGAAATCTCATCTTGAGGGGGGCTTCATGCTTAGATGCTTTCAGCACTTATCCCGTCCGCACATAGCTACCCAGCGATGCCTTTGGCAAGACAACTGGTACACCAGCGGTGCGTCCATCCCGGTCCTCTCGTACTAAGGACAGCTCCTCTCAAATTTCCTGCGCCCACGACGGATAGGGACCGAACTGTCTCACGACGTTCTGAACCCAGCTCGCGTACCGCTTTAATGGGCGAACAGCCCAACCCTTGGGACCGACTACAGCCCCAGGATGCGATGAGCCGACATCGAGGTGCCAAACCTCCCCGTCGATGTGGACTCTTGGGGGAGATAAGCCTGTTATCCCCGGGGTAGCTTTTATCCGTTGAGCGATGGCCCTTCCATGCGGAACCACCGGATCACTAAGCCCGACTTTCGTCCCTGCTCGACTTGTAGGTCTCGCAGTCAAGCTCCCTTGTGCCTTTACACTCTACGAATGATTTCCAACCATTCTGAGGGAACCTTTGGGCGCCTCCGTTACTCTTTAGGAGGCGACCGCCCCAGTCAAACTGCCCACCTGACACTGTCTCCCACCCCGATTAGGGGTGCGGGTTAGAATTTCAATACAGCCAGGGTAGTATCCCACCGACGCCTCCACCGAAGCTAGCGCTCCGGTTTCTACGGCTCCTACCTATCCTGTACAAGCTGTACCAAAATTCAATATCAGGCTACAGTAAAGCTCCACGGGGTCTTTCCGTCCTGTCGCGGGTAACCTGCATCTTCACAGGTACTATAATTTCACCGAGTCTCTCGTTGAGACAGTGCCCAGATCGTTACGCCTTTCGTGCGGGTCGGAACTTACCCGACAAGGAATTTCGCTACCTTAGGACCGTTATAGTTACGGCCGCCGTTTACTGGGGCTTCGATTCAGAGCTTCGCTTGCGCTAACCCCTCCTCTTAACCTTCCAGCACCGGGCAGGCGTCAGCCCCTATACTTCGCCTTGCGGCTTCGCAGAGACCTGTGTTTTTGCTAAACAGTCGCCTGGGCCTATTCACTGCGGCTCTTCGAGGCTATGAACCCCAAAGAGCACCCCTTCTCCCGAAGTTACGGGGTCATTTTGCCGAGTTCCTTAACGAGAGTTCTCTCGCTCACCTTAGGATTCTCTCCTCGCCTACCTGTGTCGGTTTGCGGTACGGGCACCTTTTATCTCGCTAGAGGCTTTTCTTGGCAGTGTGGAATCAGGAACTTCGGTACTATATTTCCCTCGCTGTCACAGCTCAGCCTTTATGGTAAGCGGATTTTCCTACTTACCAGCCTAACTGCTTAGACGCGCATATCCAACAGCGCGCTTACCCTATCCTCCTGCGTCCCCCCATCACTCAAACGATAAAGAGGTGGTACAGGAATATCAACCTGTTGTCCATCGCCTACGCCTTTCGGCCTCGGCTTAGGTCCCGACTAACCCTGAGCGGACGAGCCTTCCTCAGGAAACCTTAGGCATACGGTGGATGAGATTCTCACTCATCTTTCGCTACTCATACCGGCATTCTCACTTCTAAGCGCTCCACCAGTCCTTACGGTCTAGCTTCAACGCCCTTAGAACGCTCTCCTACCACTGACACCTACGGTGTCAATCCACAGCTTCGGTGATACGTTTAGCCCCGGTACATTTTCGGCGCAGAGTCACTCGACCAGTGAGCTATTACGCACTCTTTAAATGGTGGCTGCTTCTAAGCCAACATCCTGGTTGTCTAAGCAACTCCACATCCTTTTCCACTTAACGTATACTTTGGGACCTTAGCTGGTGGTCTGGGCTGTTTCCCTTTTGACTACGGATCTTATCACTCGCAGTCTGACTCCCACGGATAAGTCTTTGGCATTCGGAGTTTGTCTGAATTCGGTAACCCGATGAGGGCCCCTAGTCCAAACAGTGCTCTACCTCCAAGACTCTAACTACGTGAGGCTAGCCCTAAAGCTATTTCGGAGAGAACCAGCTATCTCCAAGTTCGATTGGAATTTCTCCGCTACCCACACCTCATCCCCGCACTTTTCAACGTGCGTGGGTTCGGGCCTCCATCCAGTGTTACCTGGACTTCACCCTGGACATGGGTAGATCACCTGGTTTCGGGTCTACGACCACATACTCATTCGCCCTATTCAGACTCGCTTTCGCTGCGGCTCCGTCTCTTCAACTTAACCTTGCATGTAATCGTAACTCGCCGGTTCATTCTACAAAAGGCACGCTATCACCCATAAACGGGCTCTAACTACTTGTAGGCACACGGTTTCAGGAACTATTTCACTCCCCTTCCGGGGTGCTTTTCACCTTTCCCTCACGGTACTGGTTCACTATCGGTCACTAGGGAGTATTTAGCCTTGGGAGATGGTCCTCCCTGCTTCCGACCGGATTTCACGTGTCCGGCCGTACTCAGGATCCACTCAGGAGGGAACGAAGTTTCAACTACAGGGCTTTTACCTTCTATGACGGACCTTTCCAGGTCGCTTCATTTACCCCGTTCCTTTGTAACTCCATGTAGAGTGTCCTACAACCCCAAGAGGCAAGCCTCTTGGTTTGGGCTATGTCCCGTTTCGCTCGCCGCTACTCAGGGAATCGCGTTTGCTTTCTCTTCCTCCGGGTACTTAGATGTTTCAGTTCCCCGGGTATGCCTTCAATACCCTATGTATTCAGGTAAAGATACTGTTCCATTACGAACAGTGGGTTCCCCCATTCGGAAATCTCCGGATCAAAGCTTACTTACAGCTCCCCGAAGCATATCGGTGTTAGTCCCGTCCTTCATCGGCTCCTAGTGCCAAGGCATTCACCGTGCGCCCTTTCTAACTTAACCTAAAAGGTTTATTTCTCTATTAAAAATAGAGAGAAAACTAAAATGGCGATTACTCGATGTTTACTTTGCTTCTTCTTACGATTATCTAGTTTTCAAGGAACAAAAAAGTTTCGAGAGAATTGCTCCCTCAAAACTAAACAAACAGAAAACAATCAAACAAACTATTTTTGTCTGGCTCATATGTCCAGCTTATATCCTTAGAAAGGAGGTGATCCAGCCGCACCTTCCGATACGGCTACCTTGTTACGACTTCACCCCAATCATCTGTCCCACCTTAGGCGGCTGGCTCCTTACGGTTACCCCACCGACTTCGGGTGTTACAAACTCTCGTGGTGTGACGGGCGGTGTGTACAAGGCCCGGGAACGTATTCACCGCGGCATGCTGATCCGCGATTACTAGCGATTCCGGCTTCATGTAGGCGAGTTGCAGCCTACAATCCGAACTGAGAATGGTTTTATGGGATTGGCTAGACCTTGCGGTTTCGCAGCCCTTTGTACCATCCATTGTAGCACGTGTGTAGCCCAGGTCATAAGGGGCATGATGATTTGACGTCATCCCCACCTTCCTCCGGTTTGTCACCGGCAGTCACCTTAGAGTGCCCAACTGAATGCTGGCAACTAAGATCAAGGGTTGCGCTCGTTGCGGGACTTAACCCAACATCTCACGACACGAGCTGACGACAACCATGCACCACCTGTCACTCTGTCCCCCGAAGGGGAACGTCCTATCTCTAGGATTGTCAGAGGATGTCAAGACCTGGTAAGGTTCTTCGCGTTGCTTCGAATTAAACCACATGCTCCACCGCTTGTGCGGGCCCCCGTCAATTCCTTTGAGTTTCAGCCTTGCGGCCGTACTCCCCAGGCGGAGTGCTTAATGCGTTAGCTGCAGCACTAAAGGGCGGAAACCCTCTAACACTTAGCACTCATCGTTTACGGCGTGGACTACCAGGGTATCTAATCCTGTTTGCTCCCCACGCTTTCGCGCCTCAGCGTCAGTTACAGACCAGAAAGCCGCCTTCGCCACTGGTGTTCCTCCACATCTCTACGCATTTCACCGCTACACGTGGAATTCCGCTTTCCTCTTCTGCACTCAAGTCCCCCAGTTTCCAATGACCCTCCACGGTTGAGCCGTGGGCTTTCACATCAGACTTAAAGGACCGCCTGCGCGCGCTTTACGCCCAATAATTCCGGACAACGCTTGCCACCTACGTATTACCGCGGCTGCTGGCACGTAGTTAGCCGTGGCTTTCTGGTTAGGTACCGTCAAGGTACCGGCAGTTACTCCGGTACTTGTTCTTCCCTAACAACAGAGCTTTACGACCCGAAGGCCTTCATCGCTCACGCGGCGTTGCTCCATCAGACTTTCGTCCATTGTGGAAGATTCCCTACTGCTGCCTCCCGTAGGAGTCTGGGCCGTGTCTCAGTCCCAGTGTGGCCGATCACCCTCTCAGGTCGGCTACGCATCGTCGCCTTGGTGAGCCGTTACCTCACCAACTAGCTAATGCGCCGCGGGCCCATCTGTAAGTGTCAGCCGAAACCGACTTTCAGCTTTTCCTCATGTGAGGAAAAGGATTATCCGGTATTAGCTCCGGTTTCCCGAAGTTATCCCAGTCTTACAGGCAGGTTGCCCACGTGTTACTCACCCGTCCGCCGCTAACCAACAGGAGCAAGCTCCTATTGATTCGCTCGACTTGCATGTATTAGGCACGCCGCCAGCGTTCGTCCTGAGCCAGGATCAAACTCTCCAAGAAAGTTGATTAGCTCATAAAATAAAACGTTGGCTTAGTTTCGATAAGAAACTAATATTATTGTTTGTTGACGTTCTTGTTTGTTTAGTTTTCAAAGATCAAGTCTCACTATCGCTCGAAAGCGACTTTATAATCTTACCAAGTTATCAACCTAAAGTCAACAACTTTTTTTATTTCTTTTTTTAATCAGTTACTGTCTCGCAGCAACAGATATTAATATACCACCATTCTAAGCAAGGTGCAATAGCTTTTTATTCTTTTTTTGCGATTTAATCAAAATAGAAATATTCGAATATTTCTTTCTTGAATATAAAAAAAGTGCCAGCAACACCGGCACTTTTTTAAACTATTAACGATGGCGCATTAATGGGAATAATAGTACGTCACGAATTGATGGAGAATTCGTTAATAGCATGACTATACGGTCAATTCCGATTCCCAATCCGCCTGTTGGAGGCATACCATACTCTAATGCTTCAATGAAGTCCTCATCCATCATATGGGCTTCATCATTCCCTTGCTCACGCTCTTTCAGCTGCGCTTCAAAACGCTCTCTCTGATCAATTGGATCGTTAAGCTCCGTAAAGGCATTTGCATGCTCCCGAGCTACAATAAATAACTCAAAACGATCGGTGAATCTTGGGTCCTCGTCATTTTTCTTCGCAAGCGGAGAAATCTCTACTGGGTGCCCATAAATAAATGTAGGCTGAATCAATTTTTCCTCAACCTTTTGCTCGAAGAATTCGTTAACGATATGACCATAAAGCATATTGTTATTAATTTCTATTCCGTGTTCTTTTGCAAGCTCACGCGCTTCCTCAACACTCATTTCCCTCCAGAAGTCTGCACCTGTATATTCTTTGATGGCATCGACCATATGAAGTCTTTTCCACTCAGGTTTAAGGTCGACTTCGTATTCACCGTATTGAATCGTTGTCGTTCCTAATACTTCTTGAGCGATATGAGCAATCAAATTTTCTGTAAGGCTCATGATATCGCGATAATCCGCATATGCTTCATAAAGCTCAATCATTGTAAATTCTGGATTATGACGGGTAGATACACCCTCATTTCTAAATACTCGGCCAATTTCATAAACCTTTTCGAGACCGCCGACAATTAGCCGCTTCAAATGAAGTTCGATGGCAATTCGCATGTATAATTCCATATCAAGAGCGTTATGATGGGTTATGAACGGGCGTGCAGATGCACCGCCTGCAATCGAATGCATCATTGGGGTTTCTACTTCCAAATATCCTTGGCTATCTAGATAGCGACGCATTGATTGAATAATCCGGCTGCGATCTATAAAGGTCTGTTTACTTTCTTGGCTCATAATTAAATCCAAATAACGTTGGCGGTACCGCTGCTCAACATCCTTAAGTCCGTGGAATTTATCCGGTAATGGGCGAAGGGCTTTTGATAAAAAGGTAAAGTCCTGAACTTTTACCGAAAGTTCACCTGTTTTAGTTTTAAATACTCTTCCCGTTACTCCAATAATATCCCCTAGGTCAACTGAATTAAAAATTTGATACTGTTCTTCCCCAATTGCATCCTGCCTGACGTAAATTTGAATTTGTCCCTTTATATCTTGGATGTGGGCAAAGCCGGCTTTTCCTTTCCCACGCTTTGTCATGATCCGTCCAGCTAGACTAACCGTTATATTATTATCTTCAAGCTCTTCATTTTCCAATTCTCGATATTGTAGTAAATCCATACTGTAGTGAGAACGGTCAAAACGCTTACCAAATGGATCTAAACCATTTTCACGCATGGTGTTCATTTTTTCGCGTCTGACCAATAATTGGTCATTTAATTCTTCCTGACTCATGCTATTCAACTCCATTTCTTTCTTTTTTATGTAAAACTAAAAGAATACTCGCCGATTTTTTTACATACTACATTATTTTACACAAACTTGTGAATTCAGACATCAAAAATGTTTTTATATAGAATAAAAACTGCCAGTTATTGCACTGGCAGCTTTCTTTAGTAATCAATAATATTATAGGAAATAGGCCTTTGAAAGTCAAACTTAGCCAACAATTGCTTGGTTTTGTTCCTTTTCTTCTGTCTCTATTACCAAATCATTTAATAATGTTACAAGATGTTCTCTTGTATTGCACTCATTAATAGCATTTCGAACTCTCGCATTACCGCGTACCCCTTTTAAATACCAAGCAGCATGCTTACGCATCTCACGGACAGCGATGTCCTCATTTTTCAATGCAATCAAACGGTCAAGGTGAAGGATGCATACATCAATTTTTTCACGAACAGACGGCTCTGCCATTAACTTCCCTGTTTCTAAATATTGCACCGTGCGGTAAATCATCCATGGGTTCCCTAGAGCAGCTCTGCCAATCATGACGCCATCAACACCGGTTTCATCAAGCATTCTTTTGGCATCCTGCGGTGTTTGAACATCGCCATTTCCAATAACGGGAATGTTTACGGATTGCTTTACCTCTCGGATAATATCCCAGTTTGCTTTTCCTTCATACATTTGCACACGGGTACGTCCATGAAGAGCAACCGCTTTTCCACCTGCACGCTCAACGGCTTGGGCATTTTTCACAGCAAAAATATGCTCTTCATCCCAGCCCATCCGCATTTTTACCGTTACAGGCTTTTCAACCTCGGCAACAACCGCGGAAACCATTTCATAGATCTTATTAGGATCTAGAAGCCATTTTGCCCCGGCATCACATTTTGTAATTTTCGGTACAGGGCAGCCCATATTGATATCAATAATATCAGCATTTGTATTTTGATCAACAAATTTAGCCGCTTCAACAAGCGTTTCCCTTTCACCGCCAAAAATTTGCAAGCTTAACGGTTTCTCTCGTTCATCTATATAGAGCATATTCATGGTTTTTTCATTTTTAAAAACAATTCCTTTATCACTAACCATCTCGGCGCAAACTAAACCTGCACCAAACTCTTTTACGGTTAGGCGGAATGCAGAGTTACAGACACCGGCCATCGGTGCCAAAACAACGGGATTCTTTATTTCAATATCGCCAATTTTTAACATCCAACTACCTCCTATTCAAGCACCCGGCTGATCGTATGTCGCTAAACGGTCACCTGCGCTTTTCTTACTCTTTTGGTGCTAAATCATCTATACTTATTCTCAAAGAATGAGTGATTCTTTCAAGCAGATCACCTGCTGGCAGGCGGTTCCCTCTTTCAATCTCTCCTAAAATTGATACCGATACACCTAGTTCCTTCGAAAAGCTTTCCTGTGTATAACCTTTTAGTTTTCGATAGGCTCGAATACGTCTTCCCCATTTTTCCGCTTCCATATCCGGACTCCTTCTTTATCTGGTAGTTCATTCAACAATAAGTTAAGAGGTTTATCCACCCCGGGGATTCTATGGTTAGGATTTATTTCTATTAGCGGCACCATGACAAACGCCCGCTCTGCCATCCTTGGGTGCGGAACAGTAAGCTTCTCTGTTTCAATATTTTCTTGGTTAAACGTGAGAATGTCAATGTCTATTGTCCGCGGACCCCATCTGATTTTCCTTTTCCTTCCAAGATCCAATTCCGTTTTCAAACAGAAATCTAGTAACTCCATTGCACTTAACACCGTCTGAATCTCAATTACCATATTTAAAAATAAATCCTGATCCTCATAACCTACAGGATCTGTTTCATAAATAGAGGAGTAATTTACCAATTTGATATTTGAATGACTTGTTAAAAGTTTTATTGCACTCGTTATATTATCATAACGGTTTCCGATATTAGAACCAAGGGCAATAAATGCTGTGTTTTCCACTTTTATCTACTCCTTGTTATTTCTACTGCAACAGACTGGTAATGGCCAGGAATCGGCGGATCCGGCTTAATCACTTTTACCGTAACATCGGATATAAGAGCGAATTCTTTAAGAACGGTAGCAGCAATTTTTTCCGCAACAGCCTCTACTAGCTTATACGGCTGCCCTTCTACAATTTCTTTGCATACTTCGTATAGCTCTCCATAATTGACAGAGTATTCTAGTTCATCTGTTTCGCCGGCTTTTTTTAAATCGACGGAAACAGATAAGTCAACAGCAAATCGCTGACCAAGCCGAGTTTCTTCCGGGAAAACACCATGGTATCCATAAAATTCCATCCGATTGACATATATTTTATCCAATCACTACACCCTTCCCCATCATCGCATCCATCATTTTTGCCATTCGGCTCATTTCCTTTACATCGTGAATACGAATGATTTGACACCCTTTTTGAATACCGTAGCAAACGGTTGCCCCTGTGCCTTCCATTCTTTCATTAACGGGGAGATTTAATGCTTGTCCGATCATCGTTTTTCGTGATGTCCCTAAAAGGACAGGATAGCCCACCATTACCAGCTTATCTAAGCTTTGCATCATGAGAAGATTTTCCTCAAAGTCCTTCGCAAAACCAATGCCCGGGTCTAGAATAATATTCTCATCCCTTACACCAGCCTTTTTCACAATGGCGATGCTTTCATAAAGATCATTCATCACATCCCGAAAGAATACCTGATAATTTCGGTCATGACGGTTATGCATTAAGATGATTGGTACATTGTACTCAGCTGCAATTTTTCCCATTTGTTTATCTGCTTTTGCACCCCATACATCATTGATGATATGGGCACCTGCTTCAATGGCCTGCTTCGCCACCTCTGCTTTATAGGTATCAATTGAAATTGGGATTTCTACATGCTCGGAAATGGCTTTTATCACCGGAATCACCCGTTCAAGCTCTTCCTCTGCAGAAACAGCAGCAAAGCCCGGGCGTGTCGATTCGCCGCCGATATCAATGATATCCGCACCATTTGCCACCATGTCAATCGCACGTTCAATTGCACGTTCGATTTGATTAAATTTGCCGCCATCCGAAAAGGAATCTGGAGTAGCATTTAAAATTCCCATTACAATTGTCTTTTTCGTATAGTCCAAGGTATATGGGCCACACTGAATTTGTTCTTGAGCTGTTTTCAAACCATATCCCCCCTATGCTCGTTTTCACTTATTGTATCATATAAGAAACTTTATTTAGTTTACAAAAAAAAGAGGCATAGGCACCAGCCAACACCTCTCATTATTTTTATATCAAAACTGTCTAGCTCCACAAGGAAGGCTTCGGCAGCAATAGCAGCGTACGAAGGAAAAGCAATAGCTTTTTCGAGGAGCGCTAAACGCCGCATCTACTTTTCTTGTTATTCAACATCATATTGGTAAAGTGGTGTACTTAAATAACGTTCGCCGTTATCCGGAATAATTGCAAGCACCTTTTTACCTTTTCCTAGCGCTTTCGCCACTTTTAGAGCTGCGGAAATGGCAGCACCCGACGAAATCCCGCCAAGAATTCCTTCTTCTTTAGCTGCACGGCGGGAAGCTTCAAATGCTTCTTCCGTTCCCACTTGAATGATTTCATCATAGATTTTAGTATTAAGCGTATCAGGAACGAATCCTGCACCAAGTCCTTGAAGTTTATGCGGACCAGGTTTGCCTCCGGATAGGACTGGAGAATCTTTCGGCTCAACTGCATAAATCTTCACTTCCGGGAATGTTTCTCGGAGCACACTGCCTGCACCTGAAATGGTTCCCCCTGTTCCGATTCCCGATACAAATGCATCCAATCGATCCATTTGCTCGACAATTTCCTTACCGGTTGTTCTTCTATGGACCTCAGGATTAGCTTCATTCTTAAACTGCTGCGGCAGAAAATAACCGTGTTCTTTGACAAGCTCTTCTGCTTTAGCAATTGCGCCCTTCATACCTTCTAGACCAGGTGTTAATACTAACTCAGCCCCGTAAGCACGAAGCAGGTTCCTTCTTTCCAAGCTCATTGTCTCCGGCATAACAAATACTGCTTTGTATCCCTTTGCTGCGGCAATCATCGCTAAACCAATGCCTGTATTTCCACTTGTCGGCTCAATAATGGTATCAATACCGGGTTTGATTAGACCTTGTTCTTCAGCAGCTTCAATCATTGCTAAAGCGATACGATCCTTAACACTACTGCCTGGGTTAAAATATTCGAGCTTCAAATAGACTTCTGCACTGTTTTCATCTACTAATCTGTTTAACTTAACAATCGGTGTTTGGCCGACTAATTCGGCAACTGAATTTGCTACACGAACCATCAGGGAACCCCTCTCTATTCCGAGTATTTTTATTGGTTTTATATAGAATTTACCAGTATTATACTTGTTTTGTCAATTGTTTTACACAGGGAATTTTATGATTATTTTATAAAAAGAAAAACACAGAAATTTATTCTGTGCTATTACTGGGACTTTTTATTGTTGCCATAAAACCATTCCACCTTTGCCTCATCCCAAAAGGTTGTTGCGGAGGCTGGTGGTTTCATTTGCTCAAGAGCAATTTGCCGGCGAATTGACTCTTTAACATCATCATAAAGATATTTTTTTTCCTTAATTTTTCCTTCCAGCCTTAAAATGGCATACCCTTCTTTAACTTTAAGCGGTTTACTATAGGCTCCCTTTTTTAGCTGTTTAGCAGTTTCAATATATTGTTTCGGATATCGCTCATCTTCTTCGCTAATATACCCAATATCTCCGCCTTCATTTGCAGAAAACTCCTCGACGGAGCGTTCCATCGCTAATGTGGAAAAACTTGACCCATTGGCTAACTCCTTCGCAGCCTTTTCCGCTTCTTTCTTTGTTTTCACAATAATATGCGATAAATGGTAGGCAGGTGGAACATTGAAAAGGTTTTTATTTTTATCATAATAACTTTTCAATTCTTTATCCGAAACTTTCACGTCCTTCGTTAAAAGTTCCTCTAATAGAAGAGTATTTCGAATTTGTTCCTTCCACTTTTTCTCGTTTTGATTGTTTTTAGAATCGAAGGAATTATAGGTGGTCTGCAGCATCCTAAATTCCCGATCGACATCTTGATCAGAAACTTTTATTTTATATTTTGCCGCCATTTCCTCGACAACCTTTTGATCGATCATTTCCTTTAAAACGACTTTTCCATATCTGGATTCCAGTTCATTCAGCCATTCTTGTCTTAAGATGGATTTTTTTCCTACTGTTGCCACTGCCTCATCATTGGCAGCCTCACCACCAGCCACATTCGCCCTAGTTAGAAAAAAAGCAATTGTTAAGCAATTAAGCATAATGAGGCCTGCAATAACCATCCAAAGCTGCTTCTTCCCCAACCCTTTCATCCCTAGCAAAGACATTTATTTAGCATCCTTTTTTAGTTCTTCTAATTCTTCCTTGGAAAATAGGTATTTTTCGTTGCAGAAATGACAGTGAGCCTCGGCCTGTCCATCTTCTTCAATCATAGCGGTTATTTCTGCGGCACCTAATCCAACAATAGCATTAGCAAAGCGTTCTTTAGAGCAATTACATTGGAAACTAACCGGCATCGTTTCTAATACCCTTACGTGCTCTCTTCCAAACAACTCTTCCAGGAGTTGCTCAGGAGTTAGGCCTCGTTCAATTAATTTAGAAATAGGCTCAATCGTTTTTAACCGTTCCTCGAGTTTCGAAATGATAGGATCTGGCGTGCCAGGCATTAATTGAAAAATAAATCCTCCTGCGGCCAAAATGGTATCATCTGGGTTAACTAAAACTCCAACACCCACGGAAGAAGGCACTTGCTCCGACGTGGCAAAATAATAGGTAAAATCTTCTCCTAATTCACCAGATACAAGTGGAACCTGACCGGAGAAAAAGTCACGCATGCCGATATCCTTAACAACAGCTAACATACCATCTGTTCCAACCGCACGGCGGACATCGAGCTTCCCATTTTCTGTTGATTCAAAATCAACCTCCGGATTGGTAACATAACCGCGTACTTCACCTTTAGCGTTACTGTCAACAACAATTGGTCCAAGCGGGCCGCCGCCGTTTATTTTAATGGTAAGATTATCATCACCCTTAAGCATCGCCCCCATCATCAGCCCTGCGGTCATCGTACGGCCAAGTGCTGCCGAAGCAGTCCTCCATGTTTGATGACGCCGCTGCGCTTCACTAATAGTTTCTGTCGTGCGAACGGCATATGCACGAATATTTCCATCATAGGCAAGTGCCTTAACTAAATAATCCTTCATTGTATAACTCCCTTCTAGCTGTATCACTTGTCTAGCTGCAGCGCCTAGGGGATCGGAGTCATAAACCCCTGAGCCCCTACACGCTTCCGCATTTCTTATTAGCTTATCCCATATTTCGTTTATAGATAAGCTGCAGACCCTTTAAAGTTAAAAAGGGATCGACTATATCGATGATCGTTGATTCCTGGGCAATTAAACTAGCAAGCCCGCCAGTGGCAATAACGGTAGGTTTCTTCCCGCTTTGGTCCATCATCCTTTTGACAATCCCCTCAACTTGTCCTACATACCCATAGACAATACCAGCCTGCATTGCGGCCACTGTATTTTTCCCAATAACCCCTTCAGGCCGAGCAATTTCAATCCGCGGCAGTTTTGCCGCCCTTGAATAAAGTGCCTCAGTAGAAATCCCGATTCCGGGCGCAATCGCACCGCCCATATATTGACGCTCCTCATTCACATAACAATACGTCGTTGCCGTTCCAAAATCGACAATAACTAGGGGACTTCCATATTCGTGAATAGCTGCGATGGCATTTACAATCCGGTCAGCACCCACTTCTCTTGGGTTTTCATATTTAATATTGAGCCCTGTTTTCATGCCCGGCCCGACCACGAGGGGCTTAATATGAAAGTACTTCTGGCACATTCTTTCCAAAGCAAACATAATAGGGGGAACAACGGAAGAAATAATAATCCCGTCAATATCTGAAAAAGATAAACCTGAATGATCGAACAAAGCTTTTATGCTCATGCCAAATTCATCTTCTGTGCGATTACGGTTGGTTTCTATCCGCCAATGATATTTAAGTTCATCACCTTGATAAACACCTAATACAATATTGGTATTACCTACATCAAATACGAAAATCAAATCTATCACTCGCTTTATCGATTTTTCTTTTTTAGCCGATAGGAAAGTAAACTTTCTCCCAGGCATAAGTGCAACTACGCCTCTTATTCGCCCTTAGGGGCTCGCCAATCGGCGAGTTTTCTTTACATGGGAACATCATACCATAAATAGTATATGTGTGAAAAAAAAGAGCGCTTCACAGGAAGCACTCTTTTTGACAATTTATTTATAATCAATTTCATCCGAAGGTTTATCTAAAAAGGATTCTTCCTTTTTTTCATCCTCGTCTTTTTTTGTGTTGATGTTTACTTTCACATCATCTGTCTTTTTTGGCCCAATCTTCACAGAATCTAAGTGAACAGATGGATCCGGCATACGACCATGGTCAACCAAATATTTGATCTGTTCAGCAACAAGTGTTTCTACCTCAAGAAGAGTTTTAGCAATTAGATCCAGCTTATCGCGATTTTCAGTAAGAATCTTTCTAGCTCTTTCGTAACATTCTTTAATAATGCTTTGAATTTCAAGATCGATTTCATAGGCAATGGCATCAGAATAATTTTGCTCATTATGAAGGTCTCGGCCCAAGAAAACCTGACCGCCTTGTGGTTGACCGAACTGTAATGGTCCAAGCTTATCACTCATTCCGTATTCAGTCACCATCTTACGAGCAATATTTGTAGCACGTTGGAAGTCATTATGTGCTCCCGTACTTACTTCACCAAAGACAATCTCTTCAGCGACACGTCCGCCTAACAAACCAACAATTTTATCAAGCAATTCCGGCTTTGTCATAAAGTAACGGTCTTCTCTAGGAAGCATGACGGCATATCCACCTGCTTGCCCACGTGGAACGATGGTAACTTTGTGAACCATGTCTGCTTCATCAAGCACTAAACCAATTACAGTATGGCCACCCTCATGGAAAGCAACAATATTCCGTTCTTTTTCTGAAATAACCCTGCTCTTCTTAGCTGGACCGGCAATAACTCGATCAGTTGCTTCATCAATATCTTCCATATCGATTTTCTTTTTACTGCTGCGAGCTGCAACTAGAGCTGCCTCATTCAATAAATTCTCCAAATCGGCACCTGAAAAACCAGGTGTACGCATGGCGATATTTTTCAAGTTTACAGATTCATCTAATGGTTTATTGCGTGCATGAACTTTTAGTACAGCCTCACGTCCAACCACATCTGGACGGTCAACAGTAATTTGGCGGTCAAAACGTCCTGGACGTAATAACGCAGGATCGAGAATATCCGCTCGGTTTGTTGCAGCAATAATGATAATTCCCTCATTAGCTCCAAATCCATCCATTTCAACTAACAATTGATTCAAGGTTTGTTCACGCTCATCGTGACCACCGCCAAGGCCGGCACCACGCTGACGTCCAACTGCATCAATTTCATCGATAAAAATAATACATGGAGCATTTTTCTTAGCATTTTCAAATAAATCACGAACACGGGATGCACCGACCCCAACAAACATTTCAACGAAATCAGACCCACTGATGGAGAAAAACGGCACGCCAGCTTCACCAGCAGTAGCACGAGCAAGCAATGTTTTACCGGTCCCTGGAGGTCCTACAAGCAGGACGCCTTTCGGAATCCGGGCTCCAAGCTCAGCAAACTTGCGTGGATCTTTTAAAAACTCAACAACCTCAACTAATTCAGCCTTTTCCTCATCAGCACCAGCTACATCTCTAAAACGAACCTTTTTCTTATCATCGTTATAAAGCTTGGCCTTGGATTTGCCAAAGTTCATCACTCGGCTTCCGCCGCCCTGAGCTTGGTTTAATAAGAAGAAAAATAAAATAAAGATAATCACGAACGGAATAATTGAAGTAAAAAAGGTTACCCAGCCGCTAGTTTCTTTTGCAGGCATCACATCTACTTTTGAATCTGCCTTATCAATACGGTCAAGAATCTTCTCGCTGTTAGGAATATAGGTTATGAACTTTTTACCTTTTTCTTCAAGCTCACCGCGAACTTCAAAAACTCCTCGTTCGGGCTGCATGGAAAATGATTTGACCTCACCATTTTCTAGTTGGGAAACGAACTTATCATATGAAATATGATCTGTAGGCTCATTGGTTCCATTAAAGAAACTAACAACGCCTATAATGACTAAAAATATCAATAAATAAAAGATGGTATTACGGAAAATCCGATTCATCTCTTACCTCCTCCCGCGGGTAAAAACTATATTAAATAGTATCATAGAAAAACTTACTAATTCAAGGAATTACTCTCATTTAGAAGTGTCTGAAATACCCCGGTCGATTAAAGGAGAAAACCTTCAATGGGGATATTACTTATTGATTATTGCTATAAACTTCCGGTTTTAATACGCCAATATATGGTAGGTTTCGATATTTTTCAATATAATCCAACCCATAACCGACAACAAACTCATCTGGAACAATAAATCCTACATAATCAGCTTTTATGGCACTTTTTCTGCCTGTAGGTTTATCAAGTAAGGTGACAATCTTGATTGATTTTGCTTTTCGATAACGGAATAAATCAACTAAATAACTAAGTGTTAATCCACTATCGATAATATCTTCAATAATTAATATGTCCCTTCCTTCTACAGAAGTATCTAAGTCCTTTAAGATTTTTACCTCTCCGGATGAAACAAAAGCTGAACCATAACTTGAAACATCCATAAAATCCATTTCAAGATAGCAATCCATCCGTTTTAATAAATCAGCCATAAAAGGCATTGCCCCTTTTAAAACGCCGATTGCAAGCGGGAAGCGATCTTTATACTCTTCAGTTAACTCGGCCGCTAATACCTTTATCTTTTCTTGAATTTCTTCTTCTGAAACTAACACCTTTTCAATATCCTGATTCATCATAAATTGTGCCCCCTAGAAGATCATTACTAATGATATGTGAGTTGAATATATTGTTTTGCGAATGTATCTATACCTTCTAAAGAAGATTTTTTTAAATCTGGAAGCCAAATAATAAAACCTTCTTTATCCGTTATGACAGGCCAACTGTCTCGTTCCTGTACCGGAACCTTTTGATCAATAAAAATATCCTTTAATTTTTTTGACCCTTGGATTCCTTTCAATGTCATTCGATCGCCTTTTTTCCTTGTACGGATGATAATCGGCCACTTAATACGGTCAGCATTAAAAAAGGCTGTATTATGCTCTGCATCAGGAAATTCCCAATCAAAATAATCTATTCTAATACTCCTCCCATTTGGCAGCAAAATCGTCCCTGGTTCATTTAGCTCAAATACATAAGGTTCAGCTGTTATTTGCTGAAATTGAAACGATAACTGAAAATAGGAGCGAATTACCTTCAATCCATTTGGAAAATCTAGCCTACCTGAAGGATCGTTATGATGAATTAAGGAAAATACTTGATCGATATGTATGGCAGAAAGAGATGCTGGTTTTTCATTGTAAAGATAGTTTAATATTAGTTGAATCCCTCTCCTTTGTAAAGGTAAAGGCATCTTAAGAAATCTTTTAATGTCAATAGTAATTTTGTCATCTTCTTTTTTTGTCACAACTGTATTCAGCCGTTCGACCGTTAATTCCTGTAGAAATGATTCATCACTTTCGAGTTCTTCACTAAACCGCTGAAAGTGTTCATGAACATGGCTATTTTCGGTCTTTAAAAATGGAAGAACCTGTTTGCGAAATCGATTTCTGCTATAAATTCCTTTCTCATTACTTGGGTCTAACCTTGGTGTAAGGTTTTGTTCTTTACAATAGTTCTGAATCTCAGCCTTCGTTAAACATAAGAAAGGACGAAATATAGTACCATCATGAAATGGGCGTGAAAATGGTATGCCCGCTCTCGCTTTTCCACTGCTTCCTCTTGTCAGCCGCATGAGCATGGTCTCCACCTGATCATCGCCATGATGACCAAGAGCTAAATAAGGAAATTGGTACTTCTCCATCATTTTTAAATAAAATTCATATCTTACCTCTCTTGCTGCAATTTGCGAACTTTTTCCGGTTTCTTCCATAACTTCCGGGACATTGATTCGTGCCATTTCAAAGGGAAGGCTATACTGTTCACAAAAGCTTTTTACAAACATCGCATCAAGAAAGGATTCTTCGCCGCGAAACATATGATCAACATGTACGGCAACAATAGACAAGTTCCTTTTTTCTTTTTCCTTAAGTAAGTAGTGAAGCAGTGCTAAAGAATCCGGACCCCCTGAAACACCAACAATGATTTTTTTATTTTCAAGTTTGAATGAGTGGCGATTAAGAAAGGACTCGACCTTTAATTCCAACATATGATTGCACTCTTTCTAATACAAAATAGTTTAAAAATTGTCTAGCTCCAGTGCCCTTACCGGGCACTTCCACTTTTCATATTAGCTTACCACTTTTAAGAATAAACTATCAAAACATAGCTATTACAAAACTGTTGGAAATTTTTCCATTTGATTGCTGATCACGTCAGTTAATAATTGGCTTTCCTTATATACGAGCAAATACTGAATCGGTTTCAATTATTATGGTAAATTATTTAAAGTATACCAAGCATATAAAATTCCTAGAACAACAGAAATAAACAAAAATTCCATCCAGCCGTTTTTTTTCTTCTTTCGTCGATAGGCCTGCCTTGAAATAGGCTGATTGCCCTTCATTTTTTTCTGTTGAGTTTGACTAGAGGAATGGAACACTGCTCCTGTTGACCGTAATGGAGGATTAGGAATCTTTTTCTCAACCATTATGTTAAATAAATCAGCCCTCATTTGCTTAGCAGTGGTGTAATACCCCTGCAGTGCTTTTACGATAACTTTTTCAAACTTTATCAGTTCTGGTTTTTGCCGCACAGCCTCTCTTAGTTGGGAAATTCCTCCGCTTGTTTTATTAAAGCGTTTCGGATATGCGGTGTTGATCATGATCATTGCCACAGCAAACAAATCGTAGGACGGTTCTGCTTTTCTCGAGCCTAAGCCCCAATAGCCACGGTCATAAAACTCAGTGAATTCCTTAATTGCCCTGCCTTGTATGGTAGTGCCGCCTACATCAATACACCTTATTTTCGGAGGCGGTCCAGTAACAATTAAATTTTCCGGTTTTAAATCCCCAAACACCCAGCCATTTTCATGGAGGATATCCAAATCATTAAGAATCTGTAAAAATAAAGCGCTCGTCCATGATTTCCCCTTTACATGAATAAAAGTAAGGAAATCCGGACCTTGAATATATTCCATTACATAAAACGATATTCGACCGAGGGGACTTTGCCAATCGTCGACATCAAGCAAAGAAGGTCCTAGGGATGGTGGGCCCTGGACCTTTGCAAAGGATTTCAACACATTTACCTCAGAGGTGATGGACATACTGTTATCACTCATTTTCAAAGCTACTTGAGTGTTTTTGAATTTTGCAAGGTAGACCACGCCATTTGCGCCAAATCCTAGTTCCTTTATAATTGTATAGTTATGTGAATGCCATTTTCCTGTAATGATTGTTCCCGGACTTACCTTACATCGATTCTTCAAAGTATGATTCATCATCACGTGAAAGCAGGCTCCTTAATGATTGTTTTTGATTGAAGGCAGATAGGGCAGTCCTTAAAGCCGGACCAGTCGGTGTAATTCCTCCCGTAGATAGCTGGGAAAAAACACTTGTCAAAGTTTGCAGCTTTGGTGTCCAATCCAGCAATTTTTCGACATCATTCTTTTTCCCGGGAAATACATAAACAGAAAATTGGTTATTGCCTGTTCGGGCGTTCAAGCTTAGAGAGAGGTCAAGAAGCGCCTCCTTTACCGTTGGAAGCTTATGCTTCATGCTTGCACTTGTATCGACAAGAATCAACACTTCTAATTCGACAGTTTCTCCTAATTCATCGACAACCTCCATGACTTCCCCGCGTTTTTCCGGGGGCAGGTCCTCCATCGTTTGTGAACGGCCTAATATTTGCTGTAATTGGCTGTTTACCACACCCTGAATGGTTTGGTTCATCGCTTTACGTGTTACCATTTGCACCGTTTGTGAAAGTGCCTCTGCATAAACGATCTGGCTGACTCCGCCGCCTGACATCGCAATGCCATCGATTTCAGTCATCCCCTTTTCGTCCATAGCGTCCTTTTCTATTACACCAATAACATTCACCGTAATTCCTTGTTCATTCGCGAGTGCAGACATGGCAATTGGATCCTCACCCTTGTTTGAGCATCCATCTGTAATTAGTAAGATTTGACGGATTTTTCCTGTATACATAAATTTCTCCCTCCACGAAACGTATTTGTACCATTTTCGACGGGATCAGGGTGATTTATACATATTTTAAGTATGGACAGGGTAAAATAATCCATTATGCTTTTTTCTTCAGAAAAGGACGGAACACTGCAATAGCGAATACGTGCATCCAATCATAATGTAAAAAAACATTTTTACAACGAATGAAGTGAAATCCTGCTTTGTATACCGCCTTTATTATGTTGTTGTACAACTCATTTAAAATATATTCCCCTCTGTTAATAGGCTGGAAATTGAGACTCATGCTTGTTTTTTATAAACAGGAATGGATGCCCACTTCGGTGTATTATGTTTTATTTTTGCAACCGTCACGGTCATGTCATCATCAATTATTCCGGACCTTGACCTGATTACATCCTCCATAATTAAATCCGCTATCTCTTGCGGGTCATCTGTTTCTAATTCCTGCACCTTTCGTTTCATCCATAAATCATAATTTTCAACATGTTTTGGTCCTTCGAACACGCCGTCACTCATCATAATTAATAGATCACCTGCTTTTAATTGTTCGCTGACGACATCCACTTCAAATTCTTGAAGAATTCCAATTGGCAAATTACTTGACTGAATTTTAATAACTTTATTTCCCCTTTTAATAAAACTCGGTGTCGAGCCGATCTTCAAGAATTTCGCTGAAGCATTTTTCAAATCAATCATCGCCAAATCTAGTGTAGAAAAGATTTCATCTGTCGTTCTAAGTGAAAGGATGGAATTGATGGATTTAATCGCGGTTTTCTCATCAATCCCTGATTGTAAGATTTTTTGCAAAAGCTGCAGTGTTTCATTACTTTCATAGTGCGCTCTTTCACCATTTCCCATGCCATCACTAATTGCAATGGCATACTTGCCGAGGCCCAGTTCGATTGTGGAGTAGCTGTCACCTGATATTAATCCGCCGTCCTTGGCCGCATGGGCTACCCCTGTTTCCACTTTAAAAGCCTTAGACGAACGAAAGGTCACATGACAGAATCCATGCGGAATGGCGGCACATTCCTCCTTGTTAACAATAATCGTTTCCCCAAGAATATCGGATAACATCGGTGCTATGAGTTTTTCACACTCTCCGTGGCCATTGCAAAAAGGAACCGCCATCTCAATATCAACATTTCCATGTTCAAGGCTGTAGATCTCTACCTGTTCAATTTGGATCCCAAACTCTTGAATTGCCTCCATAATTTGTTCTTCCTGCTTATGATGGTTTTCCCTTTCCCGCTGAATTTCTTTTGCAAAATTATCCATTACTTCGGAAACACCTAATAATTGATCAGCGACCAGTTTTCTGCTTTCGCGAACCTGTTTCTTTAATTTCAGATTAGCTTGAAAAAAGGTTAATTCCTGACCGATTGTTTCATATACCTTTTTAGAACGTGAACAATGCTTTTCCCATTCCCTTGACAGTCGTGGAGAAACATTCGCATCATTTTGATCCATTTCGTGAATAATTTTTTCCATGAATGCATAGGTTGTATTAAAATTCTTTGTCCAGCATTGGTCCTTTTTAAAGCATGTTTGACATGTCCTTTCCGTGACATTGCTCATGAAGTAATCCATTTCCCGATCATATTCATCTTCATCCGGCAGTACTTCCATTTGTGAAAAGCTTTTAGAAAGGGCATGGAACACATTAGAAAATTGTGAAACCCGCTGCGCCGTTACGTCTCTCATTTTGCGCATATATTTTTGCTGCTCGGCAGTGTATTCTGGTGTTCCAGGGATATATTTTGCTAATCTGGATGTAAATGCCTGTGGTGTTAAGAGGAACAGGAGAACAGCGGCACTTGTCTCTAAAACAGTTTGTAAGATGGAGCCGCCGCCCTCTCCATACATGCCGATGAGCAGAGTGGCAATAAATAAGCCGATGGAAACACCTATTTTTTTCCCTTCCTTCAGCAAACCGCCGAGAACACCAGAAAAAGCTAAAAGACTCATATGATAAAAGCTTGAAACACTTGCCAGGCTAAAAATAAGCCCAGTCACGACCCCAACGGTAGAGCCAACCGTTGCCCCAGCAATGAAGGAAAACACCAATACCAAATATCTCGACATAATATGTTCAATCGACAAATCGTAAACCTTCCAGCCAATGGTTCCAGACAAAATTGAAGCGAGCATGATGATAAGGCAAACGATTTCTTCTGTTTTTAACAATTGTCTACGTTTATTCATTGTTAGTAATGGAATACTTTGTAAAAAGATGAGTGTCAAAATAAACGCGAGGCTTGCCTGGACACCAACCATCAATACATCATAAAGCGTTAATTGCTTTGATAAAATGAAGGCTTCAGCTAATTTCGTCACTCCAAGAATAATGCCGACGAAAAAAGGGAGTGATCGCATTTCATTTGTCAGCCATTTTTGACTGATCCGAAGAATAACTAAAAAGACAATGGTCACTATAAATGTAAAGACGGCATTGGACAATGAAATCGTTGCTGCCCCAACAATTAGTCCGATCAGGGCAAGCGGTGCCCGATCTCTTTTAATTAAATAGACGGAGGCAAAAAAAGGCAGACAAAATGGGGTCAGCTTCGCTAAAATTAAGGCTCGTCCAAGCAAAAAGCCAACAAATAATAAGAGATAACCCTTTTTTATAAAAAAGGACTCAAGCATGAAATTAATTTTCCTCAGGACCCTTCCCATATCCCATTTAGATGAATGAAGGCTGACTTCTCCGACCGGTTCTATAAAACTCACGTTTGTCTTTTCCATAAATCACACTCCCTATTCATTAATCGTTGCCCATTATTATAAAATTAATAGAATTAAAAGTTTGTCAAAATAGTGAACAAGTTTAAATAATCGTTCGACGCTTTTCACTAAATTCACCCAAATACTATAACCATGTCGTATAAAGGAAAAAGAGTGTCAGGCACCATGTGAAGTTTTCACATGGTGCCTGACACCCTTTCCACCACTGCTATAGTTAAAATAAAAAAGACAAGTCGCCTGACCTGTCTTTTAATAATATCGATATTAAGTGAAACCTGCCTTATTCAATTAATAAGCAGCAAGTTAACCCCGTCTAGCTCCTCTTCCTCCACGCTTGGATTCCGTGTGTCGCTTTAAGGAAGATAAACGATCCTCACTATCTTTTAGGAATTTTGCCATTTTCGACTCGAAGGTTTCCCCTCTATTGTTATTACGATCGTTTGATCTGCCTTGACGAGGACGTTGTGATTGTGAGTGCGAATGTTGTTTTCTTTCCGGCTCAGGTCTATCTTTTGCTTTTTTAATCGATAGGCCAATTTTTCCATCTTTCTCAACATTGATGACTTTTACCTCAACCTGTTCGCCAACCTTAAGGTGGTCATTGATATCCTTCACATAGTTATCAGCAACCTCACTAATGTGTACCAATCCCGTTGAGCCATCCGGCAGCTCCACAAACGCACCGAAATTTGTAATCCCTGTTACCTTTCCTTGTAACTTGCTGCCTACTTCAATTGACATATAAAGAATGTTCCTCCTTAAAAGTATAAAAACTCAATCTTACTATATATTATACAGAAAGGAAAAATTCAGTGTCAATAACTCGCAAAATCGGTTCATTTTTCCTTCTTTTCTTCCGGAATATTAAAGATTATTTCGTTCTTTTCCGAGAAAAAATACTCTTTTCTTGCCAGCTTACCAATGTATTCATCATCATTTAATTTAATAATATCCTCGTTTAGGATAACTTCCTGCTTTTTTAATTCAGAAAGCTGGTGATCAAGCTTCTTCTTTTGGGCAACTTTTGCCTCGAGCTTAGTGGTCTGGGAAAGATAGCTGGATATCATCAGATATGATAGTACGCTAGCAAAAACGAAAAATAACGATAATCGTCTTAGTAACAATTTTCTTTTTCTAGCTGAAGCAATTTCCGCATATTCCTGCTGCTTTACATAGGTTGTCTGGATCTTTGATACATTTCTTTTTCGTTCCGCGCCCATTTCCCTTACCCTCCTTACTCTTTCCTTCTCTTCCATTTATCTATCCACTTACTAATATAATTCCTGATTTTCTTAAAATTTCCTGCTGTTCTATTATATAACTTCTCGACTGTTTTTTTAATACCTTTCGGCAAAAGTTTCCAAAATAATAACACTATTTTTTTTAATGGGACTAATATAATCTTTAATAACAATAATAAAACCTTAAAAACAAATTTGACAAGGGTGAATAGTCCCCTGCCAAGTACGAGAATGATTGTCATAACAAGCTGAATAAGACCAACGACAGGCTTATAAATCAGGAGCTGGAAAGTTTTTTTCAAAAATTTAACTATGGCGATAACGGATTGGATAACCATTTCCAATAAACGCAGATAAATTCCTTTAAACAAGCTCTGGTAGGCTGCAAAGCCACAAACAAGCGCGATAAATATATAAAATCTCAATTCTCCATTATTCACCAAGAATAACGTATAAAAAATAAGCAAAGCTTGAATAATCCAAAATAATAAATCATTTATAAAAACAATCCAAGCTTTTTTCTTAGGCCGATTTAAAAACCGTTGATACGTATCAAACATGGCGCCAAATAACGACCCCATACCTATCATGGAAAGCATGGTAAAAAATTGTGTCGAAAGGGTCATCGGAACAACTTGCTAAAGAAACCTTTAGCTTTCTCCCCATGCTGCTCATCAAGATAGACTAAGTCAAAAATCTTTCCTTTGATGGAGACAATCCCCTTTTCGACATCAAGGTTTTTCATTTGCAGGTTTTGTCCTTTGATTGCTAAAAATCCCATTACCGTTTCTAATAAGAATTCCTCATTATCAAAGCTTTCTACCTGTTTCACACCGGTAATATCAAGCAGCTTTCTTCCTCTCATGATGACATCATGATCCGGAACACTACTCTTCGTCGGATTGCTGTCATAATATTGGCTCATCCTTCATCCCTCACAATCATTTGTACAACCTTTTGGTAAAATGTATGTGAAAGAAATTAGAATTAGAACATCGAAAAGCTCCAGCGCTTTGATCAGCCGCTGGAGCTAGACAACTTGCTTTAGTCGTTTGTGCCAAGTCTCTCTTCATTCAAAATCGTGTACATCTCTGCCGCTTCCTCTTTTCGGGATGATTCTTGAATCCGGTCAATTCTTGCAGTTAACTTTCTTTGCCCTAGACGAATTGTTAATTCGTCGCCGACTTTAACGGTCGAACTTGCCTTTGCTTCTTTTCCGTTAATTTCAATCCTTCCCTGATCTGATACTTCTTTGGCTAAAGTTCTCCGCTTAATTAATCTTGAAACCTTTAAAAATTTATCTAACCGCATAGGTAATTCCCCTCTTTTCTATATTAGCAAGATTTATATCATTGAATTTCGAGAAATGTCCAGCTCCAGCGCCCAGCGGCTAGTAGACTTCGCACTTCTCCCTACGATAAGTCAACATCGGATCGCTATCGCTCTCCGTGTTTCCTTTATCTCAGTCGAAGCGCTCCAGTCTATACACCGCTAAACAGGCGCTTGCGCCTTTCTATAGCCCTGTTAATTTTGCTTCGTTCCAGTACCTATCTAGTTCTTCCAGTGTATAGTCTTCAAACGGCCTGCCGCTTGCCTTCACCTTATCCTCGATATATTGAAACCGCCGAGTGAATTTTTGATTAGTTTCATTGAGCGCCTCTTCCGGACTAATTTTTAAGAATCTCGCCACATTGACAAAGGCAAATAATAAATCACCAAATTCTTTTTTAGCACGTATGAAGCCCTCCGTGGTTCCATCTAATTCATCGACAAATTCATCTAGCTCTTCCTTCACTTTCTCTACAGCAGGGGTAATCTCCTGCCAGTCAAATCCAACCATTGCCGCTTTCTTTTGTAATTCATATGCCCTTAACAAATTCGGTAACGATTTTGACACACCCTCAAGTAAAGAGGACGTTGCTTCAGTCTTTTCCTGTTTCTTAATTTCCTGCCAGTTTTTCAAGACTTCTTCGCTATTCGCCACATGAGCATTTCCAAATACATGCGGATGCCTGCGAATCATTTTGGCTGACAATCCTTCGATGACATCATCAATGGAAAAATACCCTTCATCCTCGCCAATTTGCGCATGAAGCATGACCTGTAGCAAGATATCTCCAAGCTCTTCGATTAAGTGATCAATATCTTCATTGTCAATCGCGTCAATGACTTCATAGGTTTCTTCAATTAAGTACCTTTTTAACGACTCGTGGGTTTGCTCCTTATCCCACGGGCAGCCGTTTGGACCTCTTAATTCGGCAATAATCGCGCGCAACTTAGAAAAATTTTTCAATAAAATTTGTTCTTCCGTCACTGGGGGTATATAAACCGATGTGAGGTTATTGATTGAAACATTGCGGTCCAGTTCATATAAGGGTAATTTTTCGATGTGCTCTTGTTTACTTCCCGCAGCCGTGACGATATACACCTGATAATCATCTGGTAGTTTCTCCATTAAGGTTAGCTTTACATTCGAGGCTACGAATTGGTCATACACCTGGCTAATAATTATATGCTGGTCAACTTGCAGCTTGGAGGCTGAGAGTGCCGTTCCATCAAGCAATTGAAACCCTTCCACAGGATCGATTTTTAATGAAGCAAAAAGAGGATCTAGGAAACTCTGCCCGCCGCCAATGATAATTTCTACACCTTCGCTTGGCCCAAATTCCAAAAGGAGCTGGACAGTTCGCTCAGCAACCAGTGGGTGTCCCGGAACAGCGTATGTAATCACATCTGTTTGTGCCTTGCTCAATAATGTCCTGGTAATTTCCTCATATACTGACTCAAACTGATCGTGTTTTTCATAAATACTGTCAAAAGAAGTATAGGTTAATCCTTCTTGTTCCAGTTCGGGAATGACTGGATGTTCTTTTGTTCTTAAAAACAGGAGCGGTGCTTGAAGTAATTTCTTATAAATCCCAACTGGCAGCTGCTCAAGGTCGCCTGCTCCTAACCCGACAATTTCAATTTTTTTGACCATAGTTTACTCCCTACCCTTTCGCGATAGTAAATGAATTAATTTTCTTCCAAATGGGAATAAACCCAGTTCTTCCTCATTAAATACGTTCCCCCTTACGATAATAACTAAAAAGAGGAAACCTCCTAGCAAAACAGCACTTAACGATTGCAAGGCTGCTCCCAGCCGCTCTGACCCAAGTGTTGCAACAATTGGATTCGTTAAAAATAAATAGCCTTTTAAAACAAAAACCATCGCAATTGTCCCTGTTAGGACTATTCCTAAAAAGCGAGAAGTCAACAGCGGGATGACAATCATTTTTTTAAATTTTATGAATAGGAAAATGGTTACCAGCCCCAAAGCCAGAAGCGAAGAAATAGCGGCCCCCATTGTCCCATATAACGGAATGAACACCATATTCAATATATATTTCAGCGGAAACGAGAGCACTACTGCTATCGCAGGATAAAGAAGACTGCCAAGTCCCTGCATAATCGCAATGATGGTTGATATTATCGAGGTAAATAGAATAACAAAACTTAGCACTCCTAATACCGCTGAACCATTTGCATTTTCAAACAGCATCCTATTGGTAGGCTCAATAATCGCCCACAAACCCGCTGAAGCGCCCAGTCCAATCACGATACTTATCTTAATAGCCACTTGAATTTTGTGATATAAAAAATCCGGTTTTGCAGCTAATCGCTCGCGGCTTATGAGTGGAACAAGTGCTAACGACATAGATGTAGCAGCGACAGTCCCTAATTGGATTAATGGCTGACCGCGGTCAAAAACCCCCTTTAAGCTTTTAGCGATATCTCTTTCTGTACCGCTTGAGACAAGTAAGGAGAATAAATTCAAGGAATCTGCTAGCTGCATAAAGACCATTAGCATTCCGCTTAAACAAATCATCAGCCCTTGGAAAGTAAGCATTTTAACAATCCGCTTCACTTCGACAGGGTTATTTTGAATCATCCCCCTGCTTGGAGCAATTACTTTCCATTCTTTACGTTTCCTTAAAAACATAAACAAAATAAGGCTCGCAATCATACTTCCGGTAATCGAGCCAAACATGGCCCCACCGCCGACGAAATAGAGGGAATAGCCTTTCTCCATGAAAAGGTAGGACAGAAAAATAATTGTCAAGACACGAGTGGTTTGTTCACCCACTTGTGATAACGCCGTCGGGACCATTTCTCCAATGGCTTGATAATATCCTCTTAATAGTGAAACAAACGGAAAGATCAAAAACACAATCGAGACAACCCTTATTAAGATTGATAAATGAGGGTCATTCATCCACCGGGCAATTTGATCTGCCCCGGCGTATAGAATGATAAAACAAAGGATGCCTATGATCTGTAAATATACAAATGATACGAAGAGAAACAGACGGGATTTTTCATTGTCCCCTTTCTCCTTTTGTTCCGCATAAAGCTTCGAAATCACAACCGGAAAGCCAGTGGTTGACAGGACCATCGCCATTCCATAAAACGGGTATACTTGCTGATAAATATAAAAACCAATATCCCCAACGATGTTTTGAAAAGGAATACGGTAAAACGCACTTAAAATTTTCGTAAGAAGTGCTGCAATCGTTAAAATAAAGGCGCCTTTAAGCAGCACAGTTGATTGATTCATCGATTTCATTACTCCACCTACCAACTAAACTCGAAGGTAATTATAGCATAGTGTTGGAAAAGAATAATGTGTTGGATTAATAATCCTGGTGAATACCAATGTTATAAAATTAATTTACTTTTCTAAATATTTTATTATATAATTATCCTTGTGGTAGTAATTTCCTTAAAAGGAGGGATACAGGATGTTTTCAAAAGTGTTAAAGCTTAATTTAATTATAAATAACCTGTATATTCCTACCAGTCTACCATCCTATTTCTAACAATTTGGTTAAGCCGTTTTGTTTTGAAATTACATTTAGTTGATGAAAGACCTTGTAGCTGCAGGGTCTTTTATTTTTTTTCCAAATTTACGAAAGGGGGTTTTTAGCATGATCATTTTTCAGTTAACCAATTTTTCTAACGTTGAGGTAATCGAGGATGGTTAGATATAAAAATACGAATTGAGGAGTAAACGAATGAATACGAAAATAGTGGAATACACTCATGATTTAGCCGAAAAAGTAGCTAATATGTGGAATCATAGCCGTGAGGGCTGGGGGGGTGGAAATGATATTTCAACCGCCGAAAGTGTCCGGCAGCAGGAAGAGAATTCAATTAATATAAATACCTATTTAGCAATCGATGAAAACTGTGTCGCCGGATATTGCGGTGTTAGTGAATACCGCGAGGATAGCGGTGCACTCTACATCCCATTGCTTAACGTTCGTGAAGAGTATCAAGGTAAAAAAATCGGCAAGCAACTGGTGCAAAATGCAGTCAAACGAACCATTGAGTTAGGCTGGCCGAGGCTTGACCTCTATACTTGGGGCGGAAATACAAAGGCAGTTCCCTTATATAAGAAATGCGGCTTTTTCTGGGAAAACCGTGATGACACCGTCCATCTGATGAACTTCATCCCCTCTGTATTTACCACAGAGGCTGTACAAGACTTTTTCAAAAAAGCAGATTGGTACAATGATCGTAAAATGGAAATTGAAGTTAAGCCCGATGGCAGAAAAGAAAACGGCTTTGATTTCTATGAGTATAAGTGGGAGAAGGATGGCGTGCAGCTGCGAATGGAATATGAACGCAAGGGCCGAGGTCTAAGATTGATTGAAACGGACCAATATTTAATCTCTGTCTCGATTGATCAGCAGGATTTAATTTTTGGCGCAGAATATCCGATTCTTTTTTCGATTAAAACCAAAACAAATGAACCATTAAATATTGCTATTGAAGGGTTCGACGATCAAAATATCATCTTTGATTTTTCGAAGCAGCTAACAGTGACAGACTCTGTGATTGTCGAAGGTAAATTCTTAGTCGGTGAGATTACCGAAGAACAAAATATTTGGCGCACTCATCCAACCGTAGCTGCTAAAGTGACGATCAATGGAAAAGAAGCCATTTTCAAGCTTGGTATTAATACCAAACACCCTGCCCGGGTAACTGCGAAAATTCCGAATGAACTGCCCTTTCTTGAGACCGACTCAGAGCTCTATTTGGAGATTGAGAATCAATTCAATGAAGAAGTTCACTTCTCTATTGCATTACCGAAGGCACACTTTATTAATTTTGTCGATGACCATATCCAAATATCTTTGGATGCAAAAGAACGGAAGCTCCTCCCGATTACTTACCTCCTAACGGAATACGGCTTTTATCAGCAGCAATTAGAAATAAAGGCTATCAAGAAATCAGGTGAAGAGATTCTATTTACGAAGGAAATCGGCTTAGCATTTTACGGGATCGGCTCCAAATTATCCGGGGAATGTGAAGACTATTGGCATGTCTATAATGGACTCGCACATGCATATTTAAGTAAATTTGATAATCGCCTCTATTTTGGACGCGCAGGTTCCTCAGATGAAGAGGTGCCTTACTTTTTCTATCCGAAGCTCGGCAAACCTTTTTCAAGCGAATTCTCGAAAAAACGGCCCAATCTTGTAGAATTTTTTGAAGAAAAAGGGGCGGTTTGTCTAAAGGCTGTATATCATTCGCAGTCAATCCCTGACCTACAGCTGCACTCATTTGCCAAGGTTTATGCTGAAGGATTGATGGAGCATCATTATGAAATTCATAATCTAGCCGCCGCGGCAACCAAGCAGGAAATTTGGTTAAACGATAGTCATACTTTCATTCAGACAATGTACCGATCGGTTATTCCTTATGATGGCCAGATAATTGAAATTGATAAATTAAAGGATGGAATGGTTGATTATTGGCAAAGTGATAAAGTAGATGAAAATTGGATTTTCAAGCGCCATCCGTCTCTTCCTTGCGGGTTTTGCTGGAGCGGTGACGCCAAAGTTCAATTCCTACATTGGTTCTTATTCTTTGAACACAAACTTGGGGTGATCCCAGCTAATGGGGTGGCTAAGACTAAACCGACTTATCTTTCAATCGGGGCTTTTACATCCTTAGAGGCTTTCCGGACTTTTGCTCTTAAGAAGGCCCATTCTATTGAAGCTGTAACCGCTCTGCCGGTGCAATTTTATCCTAAAGATCATAATCCGTTTGTTCAAGAACAGACCACCGTTCATTATAAGGATGTGAAGCTGGCCCATTTTGATGGTGATATTTGTGTTCAGGTGGATGGTCAAAAATTAGGAGAGAAACAACGTTTTTCCGAGGAGAATGGAATAAATGAAGCTGTTTTTCCGCTTCATTTCGAAGGCCAATCAGGCATAAAGCAGCTCAAGCTTAACGCCGACTTAAAATTAGGACAATCGGAGCATCGTTCTCTTATCATCTTTACTGACAATACAGCGATTCAAACAGACCAATATGACCAAGGTGGCATACCCGTTTATCAAGTTGATAATGGGTTAGTCAGTATCAAATCAGCTCCGGATTTCTTTCCTGCTCTTTACTCGTTATCCTATAAAGGGCAAGAGTGGCTGGATACATCCTTTCCTGCACTTAAGCCCAAATCGTGGTGGAACCCTTGGCCTGGCGGGATTCGTAATGCATTAATGAATATATCCGGCAACTCACTTTTAAAGGAGCAGCGGTCGGCGGAGTTTGTCACCATCACCGATAACAAGGGCAATCAATGGACGGGAATCAAGGTCCGGGTTCAAATTTTACAGCATGAATCCTTTAAAGGACTTGCCTATAATCAATATTCTTTACTGCAAAAGGGTGCACCAGTGATGTGCCATACAACCGAAATTCTGCAGGATACCTACCAATACTTTAGAAATGAAGGCTGGTATTGCCAAACTGCTTTTAAAAATGTGAAAAATGGCTGGGTCGAGTATCATCCTGATGGCATCACGAGTCACAAAGCTTATTTCGGGAAAGGTGAAATGGAAATCGATGTGAACCAAAGCTTCATCATCTGTCATGAAGCTGTACCTGAAAAACTGCAGGTCATCTCTGATTACCAGATGGGAGAATCAGAACTTTATCTAAATAAAGAAGTGGCCCATCATAATGTCTTTTCAAAGCTGCGTTTAAGGCACGGGGAAACCTACTGGACCGCACCGATCTTCTATCTTTTTAACAATCAAGCTATTCCAGAAGATGCGCTGCAAGATTTAAAAAATATTCGGTTTAAAAATGCTGGCGGTTGAAAGGAGACAAATGATGCAAATTATTGATGCCCATATGCATTTTTCAAATATTGCTAGCTTTAAAGAGACTGCCAGTAATTTATCGAAGCTGGATTATTCATCCGCTGGTTTATCGCAAGAGTATCTCAATGCAAATGTGGTACTTGGAATTGCCATGGGCTTAACGGAAACGAAAGCGCATGGCTTCCCGGATTATGGGGCGGCGACTCCGATGGGCCTTGATTTAGAAGACCAGATTCCCGCAAACATCTGTTATTGTCCGGGGATTAACCCTTATCGATTAGGGGAAAGGGAATTGGCGGCACTTGAGGTGCTTCTTGAGAAACCTGAGGTAGTCGGGATTAAAATATATCTTGGCTACTATCCGTTCTATGCCTATGACGAGGTCTACAGCCCTGTATACGAACTAGCGATAAAATATCGATTGCCTGTCGTGTTTCATACCGGAGATACGTATTCTGAACGGGGCTTACTGAAATATGCCCATCCTCTTACATTGGATGAAGTTGCGGTTAAATATAGGGACATAAATTTCATGATGGCGCATTGTGGTGATCCGTGGGTCCTTGATGGTGCTGAGGTTTTGTATAAGAATCGCAATATGTATGCAGATTTGTCCGGGCTGCTAGTCGGTACAAAGGTTGATTTGCAGAAAAAGCTGGAGTCACCCTACTTCTTTAACCATCTAAAACATGCACTTGCCTTTACAGATGATTACTCGAAGTTTCTGTTTGGCACTGACTGGCCTTTAGTTCCGGTAAAGCCCTATATCGAGATGCTGCAGGAGTTAATTCCTCAGGAAGCGCATGAAGACCTGTTTTTCAATAATGCGGTAAAGCTTTTTCCAAAAATTAAGCCTTTAATAGAATAAGTGAAAAAAGGAGTTGCGTTCTTCTTGACGCAGCTCCTTTTCTTTAGACAAAATTACAAATCATTAATCACAATATAAGTTACTTTCACAGGACCATGTACGCCAACAACAAGGTTTAATTCAATATCAGCAGAGTTACTTGGACCGGTGATAAAATTGATGCAGGAAGCAACATGGCCTGTCTGTTGATAGATTTCGCGGATTTTCACTGCGGCCTGGGTCATTCTTGGAACTAGAGTGCTTTTTGGAATCAGCATGATCGAAGTTGCGGGTAAAAAGCTAACGGTTCTTCCCTTGTCTTTATCACTAAATAGGACGACTGTACCGGATTCGGCAAGAGTTATTTCACTAATCGTGATGCCGACATTTGCGTTTTCTGCTTTTCGGATATTCTCGTCTCCTAAGGTGTAATCCCATTCAAAAACATCTATATCTTGGCCCGGCCATTCTGTTTTTAATAAAGAATCGAGTCCCCAATGCGAGAAGCGTTCGTCCTTCCATGTGACAACCGGACCGCCGCCATAGTCAAGAACAACATCATTTACGACAGCCGGCAGCCCTTTTAGGTCAGTATTAAAAATTCTAGTATGAATTTTATCACAATGCTCTTTCAATACGTCTAAAAGCTCATCCTGCGTTGCATCCTTTAATACCTCATGCTGCGGCTGGTATTTCCAGTTTGGTCTTTCAATCGGGGAAGAAATCCGCGACCGATTAAGACGGCCGGCAATTTGATTTAAAAATTTATCTCGATTTTGGATAGTGCCGTTCATGGTTATTTGTCTCCTTTCTCGCGATTTTTGAACCAATCTCTGAATCTCTCTTTATTTGGAGCCGGGAATTCCCGAATATCCGTCCACGCCTTAAGTGGTCCAGGCCCTTTGGAGATTTTGTCTCCTGAGGTAAATGGATTCAGCGCAGCTGGCGCGATTTTAGAACCTATTTTATAAAGAGTCGGTGATGCCGCTCCAAACCCAAAGGCTTTCATTAATAATTTTTCTGAAACAGGTGCTTTTCCTTCTTTTTCAACAATGACTTCACGATGTTTATGAAGGAGATTGTGTAACGGAATTTTCACCGGACATACCTCTGTACAGGCACCACAAAGGGTCGATGCATATGGCAGCTCTTTATAATCATCATATCCACCTAGTAACGGAGAAAGAACGGCGCCGATTGGTCCTGGATAAATCGAACCATAAGAATGTCCGCCAATATGGCGATAAACTGGGCAAACATTGATGCAAGCCCCGCATCGGATACATTGAAGTATAGATTGGAACTCACTGCCAAGGATTTCAGACCTGCCATTATCAACAATCACAAGATGAAATTCTTCCGGGCCATCCACATCCAATTCTTCACGCGGACCCGTTAGAACGGTAATATAGCTGGTTAACTTCTGACCAACCGCACTTCGGGTTAACATACTAACAAGTACTTCCATTTCTTCAAAGGTAGGAACGATTCTTTCCATTCCCATTACTGTTATTTGTGTTTTGGGCAAGGCTGTCACTAAATCGGCATTCCCTTCGTTCGTCACTAAACTAAAGGAACCCGTCTCGGCTACCGCAAAGTTACAGCCGGTAATCCCGATATCTGCTTCGAGGAATTTCTCACGAAGCGTAACCCGAGCTTGACAGGCAAGTTCTTCCGGCTTTGATGTTTTCGTATAACCAAGTTTTTTCGCAAATACTTCGCGAATTTGCTCTTTGTTTTTATGAAGCGCAGGTACAACAATATGTGATGGCGGATCATGCTCATCGAGTTGTAGAATGTACTCACCGAGGTCGGTTTCGACCACTTCACAGCCTTCCTCCTCCAACATTCCATTTAAACTGATTTCCTCGGTAACCATCGATTTTGCTTTCACTACTTTTTTGGCATTTTTGCGCTGCACAACGCCTCTTATATATTCATTTGCCTCTTCCCTTGTTTGCGCAAAAAAAACATGGCCGCCTCGCTTAGCAATATTTTCACTTAACTGCTCCAAATAATAATCGAGGTTTTCGAGGACGTGCTGCCGGATTTCTTCACCATGATTGCGCCAGTCTTCCCAATTATCCAGTTCTTCTGTCGTGACAACTTTTCTTTTAACCCCCATACCGTCTTGTGCACCGGCGACAGCACCACGCATAAATTGATCATGAATGCCATGATCCACACGTTCCTTAAATTGCTCCGTGCTAATCTTCATTGCCATACGAATTTACCTCCCCTGTAAAATCAATTTTAAAAAAAGACACCGAACAATATACATTTATTAATGACTGTTTAACACTTCTGCAATATGCAATACTTTAACCTTTTTCCCTAATCTCTCCATACGGCCGCCAATATTCATTAAGCAGGCGCCATCTGCACCAATTAGGTACTCAGCCCCTGTTTCTTCGACATGACAGACTTTTTCATCGACCATTTGCTCTGATATTTGCGCATTTTTTACTGAGAAGGTCCCGCCAAAGCCACAGCATTGTTCTTTACCCGGTAATTCGGTGAACTTCAAGCCTTTAACATTTTTCAATAAAATCATTGGCGGTTCTTTTACACCCAATAATCTTGTCATGTGGCATGAAGTGTGATAGGTTACCGTTCCTTCAAACTTGGCACCTACATCTTCTATTTTTAAAACCTCAACGATAAATTGTGTCAGCTCATATGTTTTTTCCGCTAATTGTTTTGCTTTTGGTTCCCAAACAGGATCTCCAGCAAAAATATGAGGATATTCATGGAACATGAAAGCACATGACCCGGATGGCGAAACAACGTACTCCGCGTCACTAAACGTTTCAATCATTCGCTTCATCGCTTCCTTGGATTCCTTGACATAGCCGCTGTTATAAGAAGGCTGACCACAGCATACTTGCGATTCCGGGAATTCAACTTCGCATCCTAGTCTTTCAAGCAGTTCAACTGTTGCCTTGCCTACATTGCTCTGGAACATATCGACGATACAAGTCGCAAATAGAGTAACCTTCATTTTTTCTCCCTCTCTCAACAATTAATCAAATTTCACCATGTTTATATTTTAGTTAACTGGTCATCTGATGACCTAATAATATTAATATTTTATATCTTATAATAAAAGTATCAAGCTTAGAAAGGGCTTTCATCAAAAATACTATTTTCACCTTGTTTAAGTTTTAAAAAAAGAGTTTCCCAAAAGCTGAGAAACCCTTTGTTTTACCTATATTTCTTTGTCGGTAAAGTTATTTAAACATCGTTGTATGACGGAAATATTTTCTTAAAATGGCACTAACATTATCAAGGTGAATAAGCATTCTGTTTCGTGCCGCCGCTTCATCCTGGTCCTTGATTGCTTCATAAATGGCCAAATGCTCTTTATATAACTGCTCGATTGTTGTTTGTTTTGAAAATAGCCAAAACTTGCGTGTTTCACGCATTGTTTCCACCATTAGATCCGACACATGGTTCAATAAATTCATCAATAGCTGATTTTGTGCGGCCTTGGCCAGTGCCAAATGAAATTGTAAATCGGCTTTTTCGCCTAGCTCCTCATCCCCTTTTGCATCAAGCATTGCTTCAAGGGCAGCCCACATCATGGAAAGGTGCTCGTCTGATCTTCGTTTTGCAGCAGCTGCTGCGGTCCCGCTTTCGATAATCTTCCGTACCTCTAATAATTGGGCAATATCATCCTTATTCATTAAAATGGCGGTTGATAACGGAAACGTAATTTGGTCTTTTTCAAATTCCCTTATGTAAGTCCCCTCACCCTGCTTCATTTCAACAAGACCAATCGCCCGTAATGAAGTTAACGCCTCACGAATGGCGGAACGACCTACCTGGAAGTTTTCAGCGAGTTGTTGCACAGAGTCAAGTTTATCGCCAGGTTTAAGCTGACCTGACCGAATCATTTCATAAATTGCTTCGGCGACCTCTTCATAAATTTTTTTCGGTTTAATTTTTTTATAATTCATTATCAGAGCCCCTTTAAACAATTCCCAACTTTAATGCAAATTTAATTATACCTATTTTCAAATAATTTGCATCCATATTGGAATTTCCTCTAAAAGAATGGAGGGATTTTTTTATTATTGGTATCATCGTTGGTTACAGAATACCGTCCTAACATTTATGATTCCTTAAAGAAAACTCGCCGATTGGCGAGCCCCTAAGGGCGAAGACAGAGGCGTAGTTGCACTTATGCGTTAGGAAAGTATAAATTTGAAAAATTTATACTTTCCTATTAGCTAAAGAAAAGCGTAAGCGCCCGATTAGCGGCGTATGGACTGGAGCGATTCGACTGAGATAAAGGAAACACGAAGAGCGGAGCGATTCGATGTTGACTTATCGTAGGGAGAAGAGCGAAGTCCACTAGCCGCTGGGCGCTTGCACTGGACATTTCTCAAAATCAATATTTTTTATACTTTCTCATCATAAAAAAAGACAGCCTAAGCTGTCTTTTTCATGATTCCATCTGTCGTGCTAAAAACCCTGCTGCAGTTTCAACTGCTTTTTGTTCTACTTCTCCAAGAGTTCCTTCTTTAGAAAAAATAATAACTGCACCAATTGGATCACCATTTGCAATAATCGGCCCTATGGTATAAGAAGAGACGGTTTCATCATTTCCATCAGCCAAAGCAATGTCACCTTGCTGGGTATGGAGCACCGAGTTCCGTTCTTCCATTGTTTTTTCCACTAAGTCGCTGATATTCTTATTTAAATAATCCTTTTTAGAACCGCCGGCGATGGCAATATACGTATCTCTATCACAAATTAAAACAGGGTTACCGAGGCTGTCAAACAGTGCTTCTGCATATTCTTTGGCAAAATCGCTTAATTCGCTGATTGGTGAATACTTCTTTAAAATGACTTCCCCGTCACGATCCACAAAAATCTCCAGCGGGTCTCCCTCGCGAATACGCAAAGTTCTGCGTATTTCTTTGGGTATAACAACACGACCCAAATCATCAATTCGACGAACTATTCCAGTTGCTTTCATCCAATGTTGCCTCACTTTCATCTGATGATTTTTCAACTTGGTAATGACAAACTTTCCTTTACTTACAATCATCACCAACTTTGAACTTAGTATCTTTCATCTGGAAAGTTCTATACACAATCAAAATATTTTTTCAAAAATACATGGAAAATTCCAATTTTAGCTGAAGATACCTGTCAGACAAGGCGGCAAACATCGCCAAATAAAGTGAAACTTACAGCGAATTATTTAACAGGGTTTTTCTGCCCCCTCTTTGCTAAAGGAATTCCTTTGACCATTTCGCTGACAATGTGAAGCCATTGGGCTGTGTCATACTCTTTCGTTTTAATGACGATTTTTAACCTGGAGCCTTCCATACCAGGATTTACATTCCGGCCAAACTGGTTGCCAATAGCAAATAGTTTACTTCCATCAATCGTGTTGGTAACCTGCTCATTCACTATAATGGTTACCTCTTGTTTGACTTGTTTAATTTGTTCTATACCATTTAAAAGGGCATACACCTTTATTTCGGCAATTTGGAACAGGTAGGCAACCTCATCTGGATATTCACCAAAACGGTCACGCATCTCTGCTTGAAGTTCTTCCATATCCTCGAGTGACTCCAGACCCCTAAACCGCTTATACATCTCGATCTTTTGATGCCCGTCCTTGATATATGTATCCGGAATGTAGGCATCAATTTCCAGGTCAATTTCAACTGATTTCTTTACTTCAGCTCCGAGGTCTCCCTTCCGTTCTTCAATCGCCTCTTTTAGCATTTGGGAATAAAGATCAAAACCAACGGAGTCAATGAAACCATGCTGCTGAGCACCTAATAAATTCCCGGCACCCCGTATCGATAAATCACGCATCGCAATTTTAAAACCGGAGCCTAACTCCGTAAACTCTTTAATAGCCTGAAGACGTTTTTCTGCTACTTCCGTTAACACTTTATCTTTACGGTATGTGAAATAGGCGTAAGCGACACGATTGGATCTGCCAACACGGCCGCGCAGCTGATAAAGCTGGGAAAGCCCCATGCGATCACCATCAAAGACAATTAAGGTGTTCACATTGGGAATATCGACACCTGTTTCAATGATCGTTGTACTTACAAGAACATCAAACTCTCCTGCTAGAAAGCTAATCATCACAGATTCCAATTCGTTTTCCGTCATCTGTCCATGGGCATAGGTAACCCGTGCATCCGGAACCAGCATGGAAATTTCCTCTGCTTTTCGTTCAATATCCTCTACCCTGTTATATAAAAAGTAGACTTGTCCGTCGCGCGCAAGCTCCCTCTCAATCGCTTCCCGCACCAACGAGCCATTATACTCCATTACATAGGTTTGCACAGGAAAACGATTTTCCGGAGGCGTTTCGATGACCGATAAATCCCGGACACCAAGCATCGACATATGTAGTGTCCTTGGGATTGGTGTTGCCGTCAAGGTTAAAACATCTACATTCGTTTTTAACTTTTTAATTTTTTCTTTATGGCTAACCCCAAATCTTTGCTCTTCATCGATAATTAACAGCCCTAAATCACGATAGACGATATCCTTTGACAGCAGGCGATGGGTTCCGACAACAATGTCGACTGTCCCTGCCTTTAAGCCTTTAATCGTTTCCGTCTGCTGCTTTTTCGAACGAAAACGGCTTAACAAACCAATATTAATCGGATAGTCCTGGAAGCGTTCCCTTAATGTTTCATGATGCTGCTGCGCTAATATCGTTGTTGGCACAAGAAAGGCTACCTGCTTTCCGTCAGCAATCGCCTTGAAGGCAGCGCGAATCGCAACCTCTGTTTTTCCATAACCTACATCACCACATAGCAAGCGGTCCATTGGTCGCGATCTTTCCATATCCTTTTTAATTTCATGGATAGAGCGAAGCTGGTCGTCTGTTTCTTGGTAGGCAAACGATGTTTCAAAATCCCGCTGCATATCTCCATCCGGGGAAAAACCATAGCCAACCGCCGCTTCACGTTCAGCGTATAACTTGATTAGATCGTCAGCAATATCCTGAACGGATGATTCGACTTTCTTCTTAACCTTTTTCCAATCGCTGCCGCCAAGCTTATATACCTTTGGCTCTTTCCCCTCAGAACCAACATATTTCTGAACCAGGTCAATTTGCTCAACAGGTACATACAGCTTATCTGTTCCCTGATAGCGGATGTTCAGGTAATCTTTATGAACTCCATTAATCACAAGTGTTTCAATTCCTAAATATTTTCCAATCCCATGATTAACGTGAACAACATAATCACCAATTTTCAGCTCGGAGTAACTTTTAATCCGTTCAGCATTGGATAGTTTTTGCCGGCTTTTAGATTTTTTCACGCGTTTATTAAATAATTCTTCCTCGGTGATGACGGCTATTTTCTGAATTGACAGTTCAAAACCTGTATGCAGGTTTCCTTTCATGATCTGAACCTTACCAGGTAAAAGCTGCAGGTCACCCTTTAGGACGCTGCTATCAATTTCATAGTCCTCAAGTACACGCTCTAACTTCTTTACCCGCTCTTCATCCTGCCCTAAAAAAACAACCGAATAATTCCCTTTTTTCCACCTGTCAATTTCTGCTTTTAATAAATGCATTTGCCCGTGGAAGTTTTGCATTTGCTTACAGGAAATATTAATGATATTTTGCGGGCTTGTATTGGCTACATGCCGTAAAAATATCGACATATAAAGAATTGGGAATTCCCTTTTTTGCAATAAGGCTGGTAAGTCATGAGATATATGTAAGTCATGGATGATCTGTCCTTCACCAAGTAAACCTGTATACCATTCTGCTTCCTCTTTCACAAGGGAATCATTCATCTCTTGAACCCTGCTGATTTCATCTATAAACACAAGGCCATTACTTGGAAGATAGTCTAGCAAACTAGCAGGCCTGTCGTAGGCAAGTGATAAGTATTTATAGACTTGGTCAGGCTTTTGGCCATTTTTTAATTGCTCAAGCTCATGGCTTATATTTTGACTCAGCTGCATTTTTGCTTTATCATCTTTTAATTTTCTTAAACTATGAGCTAATCCTTCTTCAAGCTTGCTAATCATCCGGCTAAAATCCTCATCTTCTAACAGGATTTCTGTTGCCGGCCCAATCAAGATCTTCTTAACCTTTCCTTTGGAGCGCTGATCATCAAGAGAAAAATAGCGAATCGAGTCAATTTCTGTGTCAAATAACTCAATTCTTAGCGGATCTGCCTCTGTAAGAGGATAAATGTCGATGATCCCGCCCCTGACACTGAATTCCCCTGGAGTTGTGACCATATCGGCACGTACATAGCCCATTTTGACAAATGTAATTAACATTTTTTCTATATTAATATCTTCCCCTACTGTTAACGGCAGCTGATATTGTTTCCATAGGGACTTTGGCGGAATGAGTTTCTTTAAACCGGCAATTGGGACAATTACTATCCCCTGTTTAGATTTACTCCAGTGGTTTAAGGCCTCTATTCTTTGCGCTTTTAATTCTGGACTCGCAATGCTTAACTCGGCGGCAATTAACTCATTGGCCGGAAAAAGAAAAACTTCCTTCTCACTTAGTAGATTGACAATATCATCATAGAGCTTTTGTGCTTGTAATAGATTGTGGGTAACGAGCATGATGGGCCTTTGCGTCTGCTCGTAAATGGAAGCGGTTAGTACCGTTCTTGACGAGCCTGATAAGCCAGCAACAAGCTGTTCCCTTAATCCTTCCTCCACACCGGCAATTATCGAGTGGACATCTTCCTGCTGAAGGAATAATGACTTTAAACCGTTCAAAGGTTTCTCCTCCCTTCCTACAAAATTAATATTAATAAAATTTTTATAGTAGAAAATAGAAAATAGAAAAACGCTTTGGAGTGATATCCAAAGCTAATTAGAAAAGCGGAAGCGCCATTCAGCGCAAAGTACACTAGTCACATGGCGCTGGAGCTAGACAATTGTCTAAGTAGATAAACACAAACTCTATATTCTAGTGAATAAGGAAGTCGTATTGATGGTAATCTGGATTCCGCTCTAAAGCTTCTTGACAGTCTTCACAAATAGCTGTTATATGAATATCACCAGATGAGTCATACGCAACCATTTCCTGTCTTTCCTGGTCAGTTAATTTATGTAGACCAAGTGTTTCGGAGTGTATTGAGGCTTTATCAATGGAACCAAGTTTCGTACCACAATGCCGACAATGGTAATGAATGGCCACGCCTGTCCCTCCCTGTTCTATAATTCCTTAGTAGTATTAACCTTAGCGGAGGAACTTATTCATCTGGATTATGGTACGCCATCTATTCATATTCCATTCACTTTTTGCAGTTTCACCTAAATGTATGACAGAATAGCCTGTATCATGAACAATTACTGATTAAATTCATTCATGACTTGCAAAAATGGCTTATTTAGCCAAGCAGCACAAGCATCTGCGCTTCTTTTCACAGCTTCCCCGGTAAAAGGCTTTTCGTCAGGCCGAAATTTTCCAAGGACGTAATCAGGAACACTCATTCCTGCTTGCGGCCGGTCAATTCCAATCCGAATTCGATTAAACTGTTGCGTGCCAAGATGGGCGACTGTCGACTTGATCCCATTGTGTCCGCCCGGACTTCCTTTTTGACGAAGCCTGATTTTGCCGACTGGCAAATCAAGATCATCATAAATCACTATTAAATCCTCTAACTCTATTTGATAGTAATCCATAACTGCCCTTATCGATTCCCCTGATAAATTCATATATGTTAAGGGTTTTAATAGCAATACCTTTTCCCCATTATAAAAACCAATCCCATACATGCCTTTAAATTTTGACTGATTTAGCGGAATGGAAAATTGATTGGATAGGGCGTCAATGACTTCAAAACCGATATTATGTCTTGTCTGTTCATATTGCTTTCCAGGGTTACCTAAACCAACGATACATTTCATGGGCCCCACCTCTTTCGGTTCAGCCAGCCTGTTAAAAATTTTTCGAAACATCGCCATTCTCCCATACTATAATAATCCCTTTAATCATGCGTTAAAAGACGTAACCTTTATGAGGTTACGTCTTTCATTCTATTCACCCTCGACTCGGGTTGTTTCTCTTCCCTCTTCATTATCCGGGTGGCCTTCTTCTTGCTGTTCACCTGCGTTAATTTCCTCTTCCTGTTTTGGTGGAAGGATGGAGGCGACAACTTCCTCGTCCTCATGATTGATGGTAAATGCACCAGCAGATGGTATGTCACCAACCAAAACGGTTTCTCCTACCTGCAGGTTCGTTATATCCACTTCAATTTCCGGTGGAATATTGTCTGGAGTAGAAGTAATCGATATTTGATGAAGGGGCTGCTGCAGGACACCGCCATCTTTTACTCCGGCTGAGTCTCCAACAAGGACAAGTCTAACCTCAACATTGATCTTCGAAGATTTGTCTACCGCTAGAAAATCGACATGAATAATTTCATTTTTTATAAAATCCTCTTGATAATCGGTTAACACAACATCATGCTTGCTGCCATCTACATCGAGAGAAATAACGCCATTCCTACCAACAGTACGAATCGTTTTTGTTAAATCCGCTGAACTAACAAACACCGGTTTACTCTCGAACCTAGCACCATAAATAATGGCGGGAATATTTCCATTCTCTCTGATTTTCCTTAACGCAGAATGACGGAGTTCCTTCCGTTCCTTTGCATGTAAAACAGTACTCATGTGTTTAGTCACCTTCCTATTTTAGTTAAAACTGGCTAGACAATATAAAAATGCCCTAAAACAGGAAGGTCTAAACATTTTTTAATCAAACAATGTGCTGACAGATTGTTCTTCGTGGACACGAATAATGGCTTCGCCGAGTAACGGCGCAACAGATAGATGAATAATTTTTTCCCTTTTTTTCTCTTCTGGAAGAGCAATAGAGTTCGTTACGACTAATTCTTTAATCTTTGAATTTTCAATTCTTTCAATTGCAGGGCCAGATAAAACTGGGTGTGTACAGCAAGCATACACTTCGGCTGCACCGTTTTCGACTAATGCATTAGCAGCAAGTGTAATGGTTCCTGCTGTATCAATGATGTCATCAATCAAAATCGCTACTTTCCCTTCGATATTCCCAACAATATTCATGACTTCAGCCACATTCGGTCTTGGACGGCGTTTATCGATAATTGCAATTGGCGCTTTTAGGCGTTCAGCCATTTTACGAGCTCTTGTCACCCCACCATGGTCTGGAGACACAATCACAATATCGCCATTCAATTCTTTGTTTTTAAAGTACTCTGATAAAATAGGAACACCCATTAAGTGGTCAATTGGAATATCAAAGAATCCTTGAATTTGCGGTGCATGCAAATCTAAACAGATTACTCGGGTTGCACCTGCAGTCTCTAACAAGTTAGCAAATAACTTTGCAGTAATCGGCTCACGGGCACGTGCTTTTCTGTCCTGGCGTGCATAGCCATAATAAGGCATAACAATATTAATCGTTTTTGCCGAAGCTCTTTTTAACGCATCAATCATGATTAATAATTCCATAATATTATCATTTACAGGTAAGCTAGTTGATTGAATTACATACACGTCACAGCCGCGGATACTTTCTTCAATATTAATTTGGATTTCTCCGTCACTAAACCGTGAGACTGAGCATTTTCCAAGTTCTACTCCGATTACTTTAGCGATTTCTCTTGCTAGCGGCAAATTTGAGTTTAAACTAAATACCTTTAAATTCGGATCTAAATATTGATTTGACATGAGGGCCCTCCAATTATCATGGCTTATTTCTTGGCTATGCTAAACTTGCTTGTTGATTTACGCTCCAGGCGCTTGCTTTCCGCGGGCGGTCCGGTGAGCCTCCTCGGCGCTTTGCGCCTGCGGGGTCTCACTTGACCCGTTTTCCCGCAGGAGTCAAGCGACTTCCGCTCCAATCAACATTGTGGAAATATCAACAGTAAGCTTTAACAGAACTTATTTCTTAAGATTAAGCTTTTGAACGTAATTTTCCTTATTCACTTGCTGTGCACGTGCAATAGACAACGCTTCATCTGGTACATTCTTAGTGATCGTAGAACCGGCAGCCACATAGGCACCCTTTCCAATTGTAACTGGAGCAACAAGATTGGAGTTACAGCCGATAAAGACTCCATCTTCAATTTTTGTTAAATATTTATTTTTACCGTCGTAATTCACTGTAATCGAACCGCAGCCGATGTTAACATCACTGCCAACCTCGGCATCACCGATATAACTAAGATGCGATACCTTGCTTCCTTTTCCGAAAACAGCCTTTTTGATTTCGACGAAATTTCCGACTTTCACATCATCACTTATATTTGAATCTGGACGAATATGAGCAAATGGGCCAATGTTGACATGGGAACCAATCGAGCTATTATGTGCCACTGATTGGCGAATAACCGTTTCATTTCCAATTTTGCATGTATCAATTTCTGAGTTTGGACCAATAAGACATTCAGCACCAATGTTAGTCTTGCCCTTTATTACAGTTCCTGGATAGATAACAGTATCCTGTCCAATTTCGACATCTGTTCCAATGTAAGTATTGGCAGGATCAATGATCGTTACCCCGTTACGCATATGAGTTTCATTGGTCCGTTTACGCATGATACGTTCTGCTTCAGCTAAGGCAACACGGTCGTTTACACCCAATGTTTCTTCGAATTCATTTGTTTGGAAGGCTGTGACCACTTCACCCTGTTTTTTCAGGATTTCAATAACATCTGGTAAATAGTATTCCCCTTGAACATTGTCATTGGATACATTTTGTAACGCCTCAAATAAAGAACGGTTATCAAAACAATACGTACCTGTATTAATTTCATTTATTTCCCGTTCTGCTTCTTGCGCATCTTTGTGTTCAACAATTTTTTCAACAAAACCGTTTTCATTACGAATGATCCGGCCGTATCCTGTCGGGTCATCTATCCTTGCTGTGAGGATCGTGGCTTTTGCAGCTAATTCCTCATGGTGTTTAAAAAGGGACTCCATTGTTTCAGCTTTAATTAATGGGGTATCACCGCAAACAACAATCGTTACGCCTTCTTTACCTTCAAGCAGCTTTGCCGCCTGCATTACTGCATGGGCAGTTCCTAGCTGCTTCTCCTGTAAGCAAAAATGACTGCTGTCACCTAATTGTGCCTGTACCATCTCAGCTCCATGGCCAATAATGGTCACCATTTCTTGAATGTCTAGCTTTGTCATTTGATCAACTACATGTTGTACCATCGGTTTGCCGCATACTGGGTGTAATACTTTATATAGCTGTGATTTCATCCGCGTTCCTTGCCCCGCGGCTAAAATCACAGCATAACGATTAGACATGGCCAGTCCTCCAATTTACCTTTTTATCCATTAAAAATATTAACGTAAATGGGCTCGCTTTTCAAGGAATGAACAGGAAGTGTCTAATATTTCTATATTAAGTAAATTATGAGGAAAATATGGAGGAAATTTTTGGGGGAATCTGGCCTTGTTCAGATATTTTAATTTATCAGAAACAAGTTTCCTAAACAAAAAAAGAGCCTTACTCAGAAGAAAGGCCCTAGTTGTAAAAATCCTCAGGAAGCTCCGGCTTCTTCAAATTCTACTTCCAATTCACCTAAACGGTGATACTCAGCCAAAACAGCCTCTTGGATTTTACCGCGTGTTCCTGAATTGATTGGATGCGCAATGTCACGAAACTCTCCATCTGGAGTACGTTTACTTGGCATAGCTACAAATAAACCGTTGTTTCCGTCGATCACACGTATGTCATGAACTACAAATTCATTGTCCAATGTGATGGATGCAATCGCTCTCATTCGGCCATCCGTGTTAACCCGGCGTAATCTTACGTCAGTTACTTCCATGTGCTCACACCCTCTTTTGTTATATAAAAAGCTAGTTAAATAAATTCAACAATTATTTTGATAATCCTTCTTAAATTTGAAATTTTTTTGAAAAATTAGGGCAAAATAGTGAACTTTTGTAAAAAATGGACATTGTCTACAGTAAATGACAGAAAAGTAAAACAACTATGAACCAATTTAGCCGAAAAAAAACGCCCGTTATTTCACGAGCGCTACAACTTCGATTTCAACTAAAGCATCCTTTGGTAAACGGGCAACCTCAACACAGGAACGGGCTGGTTTATGGGTGGAGAAATACTCACCATATACTTCATTTACTGCAGCAAATTCATCCATATTTTTAATAAAGACTGTTGCCTTTACAACCGTTTCAAGCGATGCACCAGCTTCACTTAAAACAGCCTGTAAATTACGAAAAACTTGATGGGCTTGCTCTTTAATATCACCTTCCACCATGTTTCCTTCAGCAGTTAATGGAATTTGTCCAGAGCTATAAAACAGATTATTCACAATGATTCCTTGTGAATAGGGGCCAATGGCAGCAGGTGCTTGACTGGTTTGAACTGCTTTCATGCTATCTCCTCCAAATGTTAAAATAGTTTCCCTCGTGTACACTAATCTTTTTGTCTTTTACATCGACATCAGATAATTGGACGAGCGATAAATATTCATCCACTAATCGTTCTTGTATTTTTTCCGCTTCGACTAAAACAGCAATACCCGCCAAATGAGCATTAAATTCCTCTAGCATACTGATCATTCCCATTACCGTTCCGCCAGCCTTCATAAAGTCATCAACAATAAGGACCCGTGAATCCTGCTTCATGCTTCGCTTTGAAAGCACCATGGTTTGGATTCTCTTAGTAGACCCGGAAACATAATTAATGCTTACTGTCGGTCCTTCAGTTACTTTACTGTCCCTACGGACAATCACTACCGGTACATTCAACTGACTTGCTACCGCATAAGCAAGGGGGATTCCTTTTGTCGCTACTGTCATAACCACATCAATTTTTGTGTCAGCGTAGGCGGAGGCAATGATGCGTCCGGCCTTTTGCACAACCTGTGGATCTCCTAAAATATCGGTTAAATATAAATAACCGCCGGGTAATAGCCGTTCAGGATTCCCAATTAATTGACATAATTCATTGATAAAGGGTTCCGCTTCTTCCCTGCTTACTTTTACGAAGAATTTAACACCACCAGCAGCCCCTGGAACTGTTTGTAACGTACCGATTCCTCTTTGTTCAAAAGTCTCTTTTACGATCGCCAAATCTTCACTAATAGAAGACTTCGCAGACGAATAGCGCTCGGCAAAAAAGGTGAGCGGTACAAGCTGGCGAGGATGATCCAGCAAATAATTCGTCATATCAATTAAACGTTCACTGCGGCGAAATTTCATCATAAACCCCCAAAAAGCCGAATATTCTAAATCAAGGATATCATTATTGTACGCCTTTAATCAAGCGAGTGTCGTTCTCCCAGCATACGAACAGCGAAAACCTGATCACAGAATCCCCTTAATCCGTTATAGATCCGGTGCATTCTTGAGTCATGCTGGACAATTCCAAACACGGTTGGTCCGCTGCCGCTCATTAATACAGCATCTGCGCCAAAACGCTTCATTTGCTCCTTTATTTGGGCAACCTCAGGGTGAAGGTTTAAGGTAACATTCTCTAGAACATTACCAACTTTGCCGCATACCTTTTGATAGTCATGATTGTAAATTGCCTCAATCATGCCAGCAATATCAGGATGATTCGTTCGATTCACATCAAGCCGGCGGTAAACCTCTGCTGTCGAAACCCCAATGAACGGCTTCGCAAGGATTATCCAGCATGTCGGAGGTGCAGGCAGCTCAGTAATGACCTCTCCTCTTCCCTTTGCTAAAGCTGTTCCTCCATAAACACAAAAAGAAACATCCGACCCAATTTCGCTCCCTAGCTCGGCTAATTCATCCATGGATAAGCCAAGATCCCAAAGTTTATTTAAGCCTCTTAAGGTTGCAGCTGCATCACTGCTTCCTCCTGCTAACCCTGCAGCAACTGGAATCGTTTTTTCAATTGAGATCAGCACACCCTTTTTCACATCAAATCGGTCCTTTAGCAGTTGTGCTGCTTGAAAGGCCAAGTTGCGCTGGTCATCAGGAACATATCGATTATGAGAAAGAATATGTATTTTATCTTGATTTAATAAAGTTAGTTCTATCCGATCAGCCAAATCAATAGTGGTCATGATCATTTCAACCTCATGATAGCCATCGGAACGTTTATGTAAAACATCTAATGCTAAATTTATTTTGGCCGGTGCTTTGACTAAAAGCTTCACTACGTCCACCTACTTTTGTTTTGTCCAGCTCTAGCACCCAAAGGCGCTTCCGCATTCCCTATTCCAAATTCCACATTTTGTCCTATTTTACCACAAAACGATAAATGTAAGACGTAAGATATGATATATCCTGTCAAATTTAATATTTTATCATTAATTACGTACTCGAAAAAGTCATTTTTTGGACAATGAGTAAAGAAAAAGGCCAGCAAGGGGACCTTTCTGTTTCCCTCCACTGGCCTGGCTGTGGTCAAGATTTGTTTAAACGAAATGCGATAGTGGTTATTCAGGACTTAAGTCTTATGACCCTGATGGATCAATTGTTCTTCTGCAAGTTCAATGGCACGTTTCACCATATTCCCTGCATCCCTTGCCCGGATACCGCCCCATCCCTCTTTTTGAACAACATTGTAAAATCCAAGCTCTTTTGCAAGCTCTTCTTTAAAACGGTCGGACATAATACCTCTTCTTCTAGCCATCTAAACAACCCCTTTCATACCACAGCATTCATAGTATGAGATACTCAAGGAATTTCATGATATCCAAATTATCCTTTAAATAGCAAAAAGCAGTAAACCCTATGTTTACTGCCATCCATTGCTTATATGCTAGCTTAAAGCTACATGTCCTGTTGCATCATCGTAGAAAGTAATTTGAACTGTTTCTGTTAATACATCCGCATAGCTGTAAGAAACACGCTCGAATGAATTTTCATCCTGATCTAATTCAATAACAAAAACAGATGGGTAAGTTTCGGCTAAAACACCTGAACGTTCAATCGTTTTCCTGCGTCCTCCGTTTGCTTTTAGCAACAACCTTTTCCCTAAATTCGTGTCAAGAGCCTTTTTGATATCGGCTAAGGTTTTTGGCATTCGATCCACCTCACTATGTAAAGTATAACACACTGACATAGTCCTGTCAAACAAAAATATAAATTATATCAGTCCGACAAAAAGTTTGTCAATATTTTTTATTCTACTTTTTCTTCTAATTTTCAACATTTCTTATCGTAACCTTTTTAATGGTGGAATATGTATTGCTTCAAAAAAAACCTAATCATAATAGCGAAGGCGACTGTTTTGGAACGAAGGCGTAAGACGACCCCTGAAGAAGGAGCTTTTTGCCTTCTTCAGGGGGTGGCTTACAACTCGAGTCCCAAGGAGCCGCAACTAGACACACTTATGACCCCGAGCCCCTAGGCGCTGCAGCTAGACAACACGGAGAGCGACAGCGATTCGATGTTGACTTATCGTAGGAAGGAGTGGGATGGCCACTAGTCGCTTGGCACTGTAGCTGGACAATTCTCAAAGTATTTCCCTCATAATTTTATTTAAGGCTTATTCTTCTTGGTCATTTACGGGTCTGTATGGCATCCCTGTTCGTAACACACCTTTTGTTTCAATGCCCCCAAGCCCCTTCTCTCCTGTTAATGTATTTCGTAAGACATCCCAAACGTTAATTCTTTCCATAAAGGGGGTAAAGCTTATTTTTGCGACAATATAGACTGGGTCGAGTGCGTGAATATTGATCCTTGATGGAGAACTTGCGAAGTTTGCCCCCGCGTGGATGAGCGATTCGAAATGGGATTGGCATGCACCGGCAAAGATGACTAATTGATCTAAATGAGGGATTTTTTTCCGTGCCTCTATAACTGTTTGGACGAAATGTTTTGAATGGCGATAAGCATTAATATCCGTCATCTTCCCCTTTGCCTTTGAATAGGCGTCATGCCCGGTGATGACAAGAATATCTGGACGATAGTGGTCAATTAATTCAGCAATTTTATTCTGCATTTCCTTTTCATGACAGTGTATTCCTAAAACCGGTATCCCGATTTTTTCATATAATGTCATACATTTTTTCAAATAGGAGGGGTCACCATCCAAATGGAGCACCTTCCCCGGGATTTGAAAATAATTGCTCGGTTTGACATAGCCGCCTGTTACTTCATATTCCTGCCTGGATTTTAACAAATCAACATCCTGTGTAAAAAGCCGTAACGACTGTTCTTCAAGCGTCCTGTATTCTTGTCTTAGTTTCACCCTTTCATGCTGGTTAACAACAACTAAATCAGCATAAGGTGCATCGGCAACAAGACGAAAATCCTCGCCATAAAGGATTGCGAAATTCTGGTCATTTATTTTTTGCATATCAATCACACGAAATAGAAGATCACAGTTATATGATTTTCTACCGACAATATCATTTATTTTTATTTCCACTGCCGTCACTCCAATAAGACCAGCAAAAGAGGCCTTGAGTATAAGTTGAACCTTCCATCTGTAGTGGCCTATCCCCACTGATAGTTTGTTGAAACAATCGTGCTTTAACGGGCAGTTGCCTCTCACTATTCCTTGGTAGGTTTCCTAAAAGTAATGAAGGTCTAACTGCCCGTTAATGCGGGATAGGGTTTCTCTCATAGGCTATGCAAACAAAGGTGTCCATGTGAGAAAAATCTGTATTTGAAAATGGGTGACTTTTTATGCAAAAAAAAGACCTTCTTAGAAAAAGGTCTAATGGAAATAAGGATATAGTTGATCGGCTAAACGGCCAAATTCCTCTAAAGATAAAGTCTCTCCTCTTCTGGTGGGTTCAACTCCACTTACATGCAGGGCAGCGAGAATCTCCTCCTTTTTTTGTTTCCCTTCAGGAAGCTGACTTGTTAAGTTATTGAGTAAGGTTTTTCTTCTTTGGGCAAAGCTGGCTTTTGTTACTTGAAAAAAGAAAGCTTCATCTTTTACGGTCACAGCTGGCTGCTCCCGTTTTATCAGTCTGATCACAGCAGAATCGACATTCGGCTGTGGAACAAAAACAGTTTTGGGAACAATCATCACGGTTTCTGCCTCTGTGTAATATTGAATGGCGATCGAAAGCGAGCCAAAGTCCTTCGTACCAGGCTTAGCAGAAATACGGTCAGCAACCTCTTTTTGGAGCATACAAACGATTCCGCGAATCGGCAGCCGATCCTCCAGCAGCTTCATGATGATAGGAGTTGTCACATAATAGGGTAAATTGGCAACAACCATTATATCGTCAATGCCTTTAAACTCTTCCTCCATCACCACTTGAATGTCTGCCTCTAATACATCCTTGTGAACAATTTTGACATTTTCATATGGTGATAATGTGTCATTTAAGATGGGTAATAATCTTTGATCGATTTCAAAAGCGACGACCTTTTTACTCGTCCGTGCCAGCTGCTCGGTAAGGGCGCCAATACCCGGACCAATTTCTATTGCCCCGGAATTCTCATTCAGATTGGCAAAGCTAACTATTTTTTTTAAAATATTTGTATCAATTAAGAAGTTCTGACCAAGGCTTTTCTTAAAAGAAAAACCATATTTTTCGAGAATAGCCCTAGTTCTCACAGGGGTTGCAATATCTTTATTCATTTTGTTCCTCCTGACGTATAACACTTAGTGCTTGTGCAAATTCCTGCCTGCTGATTTGGAACATCATTAAGCGCTTGTGCAATTGTTTTCCATTTGTATAGCCAATTTTTAAAAGTTTGCCGAGAATAATTCTTCGTTCCTTCGCACCCTCACCGCCGATAAGACCGGCAGTAAGTAAATCCTCTTGGGTAATTTCTTCTGATATCGTTTCATGCATGATTTGAGCATCCTTCAATGCTTCTTTAATTGCCTCTGGACTCGCATGTTCAACACCAAGACCTCTGCCGCCTTTAGCAATCGCCGCTTCCTTCGTAAGAAAAGCGTGTTTACAGCCAGGTACTGCAGCTGCAATCGTCTTCCTGATTTTTTCACCAGGAAAGTCTGGATCTGTAAAAATAATCACGCCTCGTGTCTCTTGGGCAAGCAGTACCTTTTCAATCGTAGTTTGATTCACTGCAGAGCCATTAGTCTCAATGGTATCTGCGTCAACTGCCCGTTTAATCGCTGTCGTATCATCTTTTCCCTCAACGACAATAATTTCTTTTATCCTCATAGTAAATGTAAAAGCCTCCGTAATGAGAAAAGAGCAAGCGCCTGTTTAGATAAGTCCACTACCTAGCCGCTAAGCTCTGGATCTAGACATTTCTCAAAGTTAAAATTTTAAAACTTTCTAGTAAAAAATGAAAAATAATTGAAACATTTTTGTAACGTCCATCGTCTATATTATTAAACGTATTCATACAATGAAAGAAAGAAACCGAAAAAATATACTGTATCGATGTAAGTATAAAGAAATTCTCGGAAAAAGCAAAATGCAGAGGAACGATTCCTCTGCATAGAGTAAATTATTGCAAAACCTTTATCTTTACCTTCTTACGCCCCCAGCGGTACGCTTCCGCTTTCGATGGCATAAATAAATCAATGATATACCCTTTAATTGCTCCGCCTGTATCAGCAGCAACAGCGTAGCCGTAGCCTTCCACATACACCTTTGTTCCAAGCGGAATTACTCTTGGGTCAACCGCAATGACTTTCATATTCGGATTAGCATGGAGATTAAGACCAGTGGCAGTACGTCCTGAACAGCCATTACAAGAGGCTGTATAGGCAGTTGCAGTAACGTAAAACTCTGTTCCAGTTTCATCTGCACCACGTGAAACTTGCAGGGCTAATTCCTTCGTTCCGACAGCCACTACTTTATCCTGCTTTTCTGTAATGCTTTGCTCATTAATTAATTTTCTTGAAACTTCCTTGCCGTTTTCAAGCACAACCTCGTATTGCTTAGACACACGGCCCAGCTTACCAGGGGTTACGATTTCTTCTTTCCCTTTTTCTAAGCTTTCATCCTTTTTTGTTACCACGGCAAATTGAACTGATTCTTCCACTACATCGGTGACTTTTTCTACGCGAATGACGTTAACAACACCATTCTCTGAGATGGTATCTGTTAATGATGGTTCAACTCGGTCTAATTCATTTAGCTTGATCCCCTGCTGGGTTAAAAAGTCAGCGACCGTAGTCGAAGTGGCCCAAACTTTCTGCTCCTTACTTCCGTCCACAAAAGTAAGATGAAATGCGATGTTTAAATCAATATTCATCTTATTTTTTATTGCCGTTTGTGGTTTTGGTGATATTTGATCCTGCTCTTTCAATACAATATTTTGCTCTTTTAGAAGCTCAGCCACAGTTCCGGCTGTAGTCCAGACCGTTTTCTTCTCGTTGTCTTTAACAATGTGAACCTTGTTTGCCTGTTTCCAAACGACTTTCATGTGGTCTTTCACCTTCGTATTCGTCTTTGGAGACAAGTAGTCTTGGGAGCGATGAGGTACATCCAGTTCATCTAATAATTCCTTGATGGTATCTGCATGCGTTTTTACGACCTCGCGCTTGCCATTAAGTGTTATTGCCACCGTGTTCTTCGAACCTTCAAAAAAAAGAATTCCAAGTGCAGTTAGCAAAACTACGAAACTAGCAAAAACAATGATCAATGACCTCCTACTCAAAGACTGGGAAAACAGGTTTTTCATGTGTTTGAGTACGATGAAAAACGCCTCCTTTTCTTGGAGAGATAATTAAAACCATGCTGCCGGCTGTCAATCCTTGCATATCCAGTGAACGTATTTCTAATTATGCACAAACCTGGAAATATTGCAAAGAAAAACTTATCGACACGGTTATCCTATGTTGAAAAGGAGACTTGTAGAACTTTTTGTTATTAGAAATAATTAGGACAAGCTTCTAGGGATTTCGACAATTTTCCTTATCATTTTATGGCGAATAGTTTTTTAGCATTTAGTGTCGTTGCTGCCGCTACTTCTGCGAATGTCAACCCTTTTATTTCGGCAATTTCTTCAGCTACCAGTTTTACATAACTTGGTTCATTCCGTTTTCCACGATAGGGATGCGGAGCCAAATAAGGGCAGTCTGTTTCAATCAACAATTTTTCCAATGGTATTTCAGCGGCTACTTCTTTTGGTTTTCTAGCATTTTTGAAGGTAACAGGACCGCCAAGGGAAATATAAAAATTCATTTTTACACATTCCTGAGCTACATCTGGGCTTCCGCTAAAGCAGTGCATGATGCCCCCTACTTCCTCAGCTCCTTCTTCCTTCAATATTTCCACAATATCGGCTGTTGCCTCACGATTGTGAATAACGATTGGGAGCTTCACTTTTTTGGCCAGCCTGATTTGTTTACGAAATACCTCCTTTTGAATCTCCTTTGGAGACTTGTCCCAATGATAATCCAAGCCCATTTCACCGATTGCGACTACCTTTGGGTGGGAAGCTAATTCCTCAATCCATACTAAATCATCATCTGTCATATCAATGGCATCAACAGGATGCCAGCCAACACAGGCATAAATAAACTCGTAGGTTTCCGCTAGCTCCATTGCACGTTGAATGGTCGGACGATCAAATCCGACAACAACCATATTGGTGACTCCTTCATTTTGAGCCCTATTAATGACTTCTTGCAGATCCTCATTATATTGGGTGTCATTTAAGTGTGCATGTGTGTCGAATAGCATAATAAACCAAGCCCTCTTTTCTATTTTTTTCTCTAAATTGTGCACTTACTGTCTTTCAATGTCAAAAATCAAATTAAAAAAAGGAAATGTCCCGAAATTTGTTTCACGTGGAACATCGAAAAGCGGAAGCGCCTTGAACAGGGGCGATATAGGGAGATTTATCGACTAGCAAGCAAAGCGAAGCCAGAGATTAGTCTCCCTTAATACGTACAGAAAGCGATAGCTTTCTGTAGTCAGGCATAAGACGGGCCGGCGAGAAGGCTGCTTTTTTAGCCTTCTTGACGGATTGATTGAAATGTGGAGGCGACTGTTTTGGGACGAAGGCGTAAGACGACCCCTGCAAGAAGGCGCTTTTTGCCTTCTTCAGGGGGTGGCTTACGACTCGAGTCCCAAGGAGCCGCAACTAGACATGCGTATGACACCGAGCCCCCTAGGCGCTAATTCCAAAAATAAAAGCGCCCTAATCAGGCGCTTTTATTACATTATTTCACTTTCGCACCATTTGGTAATGTTTGATCAACAGTGGCAAGAGAAAGCTGTCCGTCTTTTGATCCAGCTAAAATCATTCCTTGTGATAATTCACCGCGTAATTTAACTGGTTTTAAATTTGTAATACAAATAACTTTCCGACCGACTAATTCTTCCGGCTTATAGTACTGGGCAATCCCTGAAACGACTTGCCGCTTTTCGTAACCAAGGTCAAGCTGAAGCTTAAGCAGTTTATCCGCTTTTTTAATCGGCTCTGCTTGAATAACCTCGGCTACACGCAAATCAATTTTCATGAAATCATCAATAGCAATTTCAGCAATTGCCTCTGGTTTTTCTTCTTTCTTTTCTTCAACAACAGGTTTAGCGCCTTGCATTTTTGTTTTGATGAATTCCACTTCGTCCGCAATTTCAAGTCTTGGGAATAGCGGAGCATCCTTTTCCACCCTTGTTCTACTTGGAATCATACCAAAGATTTCAAGACTCTCCCATGTTTTAAGACTCTCATCATGTATACCCAGTTGTTTAAAAATACCATTAGGTGTACGGGTTAAAAATGGCTTTAGTAGAATACCGATTCTCCGCAGTGATTCTGCCAAGTGAACCATGACACTTGCAAGTTCCCCTTTACGTTCCTCATCCTTAGCTAAAGCCCACGGTTGTGTTTCATCAATATATTTATTCGTACGGCTGACTAATTGCCAAATGGACGTTAAGGCAACAGAAAACTCCATTTTCTCCATAGCTTCCTCGTATTTTGTCACGGTTTCACGATTTACTTGAAGTAATGACTCGTCAAATTCCCCCGTAGAACCGGTGTAATCAGGAATCACACCATTAAAATACTTTTCGATCATTGCAACCGTTCGGTTTAACAGGTTACCAAGATCATTGGCCAAGTCAAAATTTATTCTTTCGACAAATCCTTCCGGTGTAAATACTCCATCTGCACCAAATGGTACTTCGCGTAATAAATAATACCTTAATGCATCAAGGCCGTAGCGGTCTATTAATGTGACAGGATCAACCACATTCCCTTTCGACTTAGACATTTTCCCATCCTTCATCAATAACCAGCCATGGGCAAATACCTTTTTAGGCAGCGGTAAATCCAATGCCATTAACATAATCGGCCAATAAATTGTATGGAAGCGGACAATTTCCTTTCCGACAAGATGAACATCTGCCGGCCAGTAATTTAAATATTTTGAGTCATTTTCGGTGCCATAGCCTAGAGCTGTTATATAGTTGGAAAGGGCGTCAATCCATACATAGATGACATGCTTTGGATCCCCGGGTACCTTTATACCCCAATCAAAAGTTGTTCTTGATACAGCTAAGTCTTCTAAACCAGGCTTGATAAAGTTATTAATCATTTCATTTTTGCGGGACTCCGGCTGAATGAAATCAGGATTTTCTTCGTAATATTGTAAAAGACGGTCAACATATTTGCTCATTCTAAAAAAGTAAGATTCTTCTTTTACTTTTTCAACTGGACGACCACAATCTGGACATTTTCCATCCACTAACTGGCGATCCGTAAAAAAGGATTCACAAGGTGTACAATACCATCCTTCATACTGATCTAGATAAATATCTCCTTGTTCAAGAAGTCTGGCAAAGATTTTTTCTACAACTTGTTTATGTCTTTTTTCCGTTGTCCTGATAAAATCATCATAAGAAATATCAAGCTTATTCCAAAGTTCTTTGATTCCAGTTACAATTCCATCCACATACTGCTGTGGTGTAATCCCACTCTCTTCTGCTTTACGTTGAATTTTTTGACCATGTTCATCTGTTCCAGTTAAATACATCACATCATAGCCGCGCATCCGCTTGTAACGGGCCATTGCATCACCGGCAACAGTAGTATAAGCATGACCAATATGTAAATTTCCACTTGGATAGTAAATCGGTGTCGTCAGATAAAAAGTCTTTAATTTTTCCTCCATTTTCTTATCCCTCCAATAGGCAGGCAATCGTAAACTCCATTAAATCATTATTGCCTCTTTTTGCTGCTTCTATCATCAAAATATACCGAAAAATGAACATTTGTGCAAGAAAGCGTCATTCATAGACTTCCATTTTTTTTAATTTTATTCCTTATGCACCCATAAAGGATGGTGAACCTTCGAAACATATGAGCGATAAGGTTGATGAATGTAGAATTTTGTCGAATAATATCTAACTAATTTAAATTGTGGTTTAAACAACAATAATATTAAAATGGTAGTTTGATTGAATCAATATTAGGGTAAACCCTATCAAATCAATAAACGTATTACTGGAAAAACTTTCTGTTATTTTTCAAAATAAAATAATTGACGGATATGGGAAGTACTGGTATTATGGGTTTATAAGAAATTTGTCGAATAATGACGAATTAAAAAATAGATATAGAAAACTCGCCGACTGGCGAGCCGTTAGGCGGTTCATGAGGCGTAGTTGCACTTATGCCTGATAGGAAAGTTTACTTTTCTATTGGCTAAAAAATATGTGTACTAACGAGAGGAGATTATTGTATGAAATCTACAGGTATTGTTCGTAAAGTTGATGAATTAGGTCGTGTGGTTATTCCAATTGAATTAAGACGTACACTTGGCATTGCTGAAAAGGATGCACTTGAAATCTATGTTGACGATGAGCGCATTATCTTAAAAAAATACAAGCCAAATATGACTTGCCAAGTAACTGGTGAAGTATCTGATGATAATATGGCTCTTGCAGGCGGTAAATTAATTCTAAGCCGTGAAGGTGCAGAGCAATTAATAGAAGAAATTCAAAAAAACTTTGAAGTAGCGAAGTAATAAAGAAAACTCGCCGATTGGCGAGCCTTTAGGAAGACAGAGGCATATTTGTAAGGAAGCAAGCTCCAGCACCAAATAAGTGCTGGAGCTTTTTTTATTGATTCTCAATATGATAGGCCTGATAAACTTCGCGTTTGTTAAGCCCGCGGTCTTTTGCTGTTTGTTTAATCGCTTCCTTTGACGGCATACTCTTTACTGATATGTAGTGATTTACGTGTTCTTCAAGCGATAAATGCTGCCACCAGCTGGACTCTTCTTCTTGCTGCCAATCCGATGATCCTTCAACTATGATACAAAATTCACCGCGAATTTCATCCTGATGCGCCCATTCAATTGCTTCTTCAAGTGTTCCACGAATAAATTCCTCATACTTTTTGGTTAACTCCCTGCATAAAGCCATATTCCTATTACCAAGGACATCAAGCATGATCGATAAAGTTTCCTTTATACGATGTGGAGATTCATAAAAAATCAACGTCGCAGATTGCTTTTTCAACCCTTCTAATTCTGCTCTCTTATTTTTCTTGTTTCGATTTAAAAAACCATAAAAATATAAGGGCTGGCATGGCAGCCCCGAGGCAATCAATGAGGTGAGTGCTGCATTTGCTCCTGGTAACGGGACAACAGCAGCTTGTTCACTAATGGCTGCAGCTACAAGCTCATATCCTGGGTCAGAAATGGCAGGCATTCCTGCATCGCTTACAAGAGCAACTTTTAAGCCTTGCTTTACTTTTTCAATCAATTTCTCCCCGCTTGTTTCCTTATTATGCTCGTGATAACTGACAACAGGAGTATCAATTTCAAAATAATTACATAGCTTCTTTGTATTTCTTGTATCTTCTGCAGCAATCAAATCTGCCTCTTTTAAAATTCTAATCGCCCGAAAGCTCATATCCTCCAGATTCCCAATGGGAGTAGGAACTAGATATAGAATTCCTTTATGCTCTTCGTTCTGAAAGCTTTTTTGCTGCCACATCATCATCACCTATTTCCAATTATTAAAGCTAAAGCTCCCGTTTAGCAACGTATGGACTGGAGCGCTCAGACTGAGATAAAGAAAACACACGAAGAGCGTAAGCGTCGATGTTGACTTATCGTAGGGAGGAGCACGAAGTACACTAGTTGCTAGGCTCTGAAGCTAGACTGTTTTCAAAGTTCAAAGCATTATTTGTATTATTTCGTAAAAACTCAAGCTTTTTCTTTCTTGTTAATTGTTTAAATTGATACTCTGCTTTTAAAGCATCACTTTTTTGATCAAAGACTTTAAAAAATGTCAGTTCGACTGGTCCCCTGCCCCGAGTATATTTAGCCCCTTTTCCTTCATTATGCAGCTTAGTCCGCCGCTCCAAATTATTGGTATAGCCGCCATACAGGCTTCCATCCGAACAGGTTAGAACATAAAAGTAATGACTGCTATTCTCCATATAAAATCTCTCTAATCTCTGGAGTGTATTCATCCGCCTCATTATAAACAATTAGAGGCGGAAGGATTTTTAAATCAGGACTCCCGTCTTTTATCGCTTCAACTAAAAGAATATTGGCTTCCTTGCCAAGCTTTGGGTAGGCAAGCTGAATTCGCTTTGGCTCAAGCCGATACTGGCGCATTAACGTAATCAGATCAATGAGGCGGCCCGGACGGTGGACAAAAGCCACTTTCCCCCCCTGCCGCACTAATTGACTCGAAGCTTTTACAGCATCTTCAAGCGTACAGAGAATCTCGTGGCGGGCAATGGCCAAATGTTCATTCGGATTTATTTCTTCTTTTGATGGAGTCGTAAAATAAGGCGGATTGCAGGTCACCACATCAAACTTTCCAAATCCAAGTTTTTGGGGCATATCCTTAATATCACCGTAAATCATTTTTAACCGTTCCTGAAGCCCATTATATTCAATACTTCTAATCGCCATATCATATAGTCGTTCTTGAATTTCCACACCCGTTATATTCCCCTTTGTACGGGCACTCAAAAATAAGGGAATAACCCCATTTCCGCTGCAAAGATCAATTAAATTTCCTTTTTGAATGGGAACGTAAACAAATCGCGCCAATAATACGGCATCGAGCGAAAAAGCAAAAACAGATGGACTTTGAATGATCCTTAAGTTTTCCGCTAACAAATAATCTAACCGTTCATCTTCTCTCAAATTGACCACAAATACCATCCTATTCTTTACTTGTTGGCTATGTTAGACCTGGCTGTTGATTTCCGCTCCAGGCGCTTCGCTCCAATCAACAATGACCTTTAACACAGCCTAATTGTATGAAAAAATAGAGGCTGATGTTGGTCAGCCTCTTAATGCTATTTCTTATTAAGAAAGGAGAGACAAAATAAACAATCGCCTTCCTTTCGTAAGCTCCCAAAGTGGAGGTTGCAAATATGAAAGCCTTCCTGATAAAGACGAGCGAGGTTATCATATCCTTCCCCAATATCAAAAGGCTTTCCCCCCGGAGATACAGCCTGGACTACTGTTACGGACTTTTTATTATCTGTTTCATTCTTTTCTTCTTCCATCGTTACATCTAAACGGCGCCTTAGATGCTCATTTTCAAGCTTTAAATAATGATTTTCTTCTAGTATTTCGGCTAAATGCTGCTTCAACTCTCCTAGCTTTTGGTAAAGATGGCCGATTTGTGTTTCCATATTACTTACTGATTCAAATATTTCCTTTTTATCCACGGCTTCCACCTCATTAATCTGTGGATTGTATAGAAAAAGCACCTTCTTTAATAATTTCATCCAAAGTATACTCCAGGACCCGTTCTTGTTCCTTTAGTTCCACCTGAAGTACCCGCTCTAGGATATTTAGTCCTACCACTTTCCCTGTACCCTGCGGTGTTTCAATGATTTCCCCTAAATCCGGCAGAGCCTCTTTAGCGGATTCATATTCATCATTTTCATATTTTAAGCAACACATAAGTCTGCCGCATAAACCGGATATTTTTGTAGGATTTAATGAAAGGTTTTGATCCTTCGCCATTTTGATAGAGACAGGATCGAAATCACCTAAAAAGGTAGAACAGCATAGCATTCTCCCGCACGGTCCAATACCGCCAAGCATTTTTGCTTCATCACGGACGCCAATCTGACGTAATTCAATGCGTGTCCGAAAAATCGCTGCTAAATCTTTTACTAACTCACGAAAATCAACTCTTCCATCCGCGGTAAAGTAGAAGATTACCTTGTTTCGATCAAATGTATATTCAACATCGACTAGCTTCATATCCAGCTGATGCTCATTCACTTTTTCATTACAAACCTCATAAGCCTCTTGGGCTTCCTGCTTATTTTCTTCCACAATCATTCGATCCTTCTGATCGGCAATTCTGACCACCTTTTTTAAAGGAAGGACAACATCATGCTCCTCTACCTGTTTACGGGCAATAACCGCTCTGCCGTATTCAACGCCGCGGACCGTTTCGACAATGACAAAGTCATCCTTTTCGATTGAGAGGTCTCCTGGATCAAAATAATAGATTTTCCCCGCCTTTTTAAAGCGTACTCCTACAACATCATACAAATGAAGATCCCTCCTGCAATTTTAACACAAGCTGTTCCATCATCAGCTGAGGATTCATATTTGCCTGCAGCTTCCTTTTTGCATCAAGAATAGCTGACATTTGATCCGATAAGCGCCGTCCAGATGTTTTTAGGGCAAATTGCTTTAACCGCTCACTTTCCTGTATAAAAACAATTTGCTCTTCTTTATCTAATTGTATATAAAGTAGATCCTTAAAAATAAGAAGTAAAAGATCTAACCCACGTTGAATCTGTTCTTTTTCTTTAAAGTGTAAAAACCAATCTCCCTGGAGCGTTACCATCGCCTCCAACGGATTTTTTTTCAGCACCTCAAATAATTTTACCACTATTTTTTGGGCTTGTGCAAACCATTCATCGACATTTAATTTGAGTGCTTCATCCAGATTATTGGTTAACTGGGCAAGCAAGGGTGCCTTTACTGGTTCTACGCCATTTTCAACTAGCTGTTTCACCATCACTTGGGGTGCTAACGGATGGAATGCTAATATTTGGCATCTAGAAAGTATGGTTGGCAGAATTTGCTGCTGCTGTTCTGTTAAAAGGAAGGCAACCGTCCCAGGACTTGGTTCCTCCAGAAACTTTAACAAACTATTCGATGCACTCACACTCATTTTATCAGCATGAGAAATCAAGTACACCTTTTTCAAGGATTCAACACCCTTTTTCGAAAACTCTGCTTGCAGGTTTCTGATCTGGTCAACCTTAATCGATAACCCATCTGGCTCGACAATATGAACATCAGGGTGATTTCCACTATTAATCCGCCGGCAATTATTACATTCCTCGCATGGTTTATAGCCCTCCATTAACGACTCACAAAAAAGAGCCTTCGTGAGTAATAAACCTACTTCCTTTTTTTCTGTCCCTCTCATGCCTTCAAAAAGGTACGCATGGGCCACTCGATTTTTCACCAAACTGTTTTTTAACATTTTTAACACGGTCGGCTGCAGCTCTTCTAGTTGATCCCATGTTTTTCCCAATATAATCACTCACTTATCTAAAAATTAACAACAATAGTTTAAAAATGCATATATTGCTCGATAGGTAAGACAAAAACTGTCGCTCCGCCTACCTCGACTTCTACTGGATAAGGGACATAAGAGTCGGCATTCCCGCCCATTGGTGAGACAGGGGCTACCAACTGATCTCTCGACTTACAGTTGTCCTTAATAATTTGGAGAGCCCGGTCAACCCGAATATCCTCGGTACCTATCATAAATGTGGTGTTCCCTGACTTCAAAAATCCACCTGTACTAGCTAATTTGGTCGCTCTAAAATTATTATCGACTAATGCTTTAGATAAACGATTGCTATCCTGATCTTGTACAACGGCTATGATGAGTTTCATTTGAAAACACCCTCTCCTCTATTTATTACAACTCTAGTTTCCACTATCTATATTATAACAGGTAATTGTCCTGCTTACATTTGCAAGTAGAAGGAACACGCTATAAATTTAATATTTTTTTAGAAAAAACAAAAAGCGGTGTGAGCAGAGCTTAGCTTCACTAATCCAAAATGGTATATGTATTTTTCACAGTTAGACAAGATAACCAGCATAATATTGCTGCGCTCCGCCCTTTTCCCACGAAAAAAAGCCTTATATTGAAGGCTTTTTTTCTGCTAATTTTGCTTCTACAAGCTGCATCGTTTTTTGAAAAACCTCATCCACTGTACCGGAAGCATCAATCCGCACAATTCTATGTGGAAAACGTTCCATTAATAGGTGATATCCCTCTCTTACTTTTTTGTGGAAATCAAGATCCTCTAAATCCAGTCGGTTAATTTCTCGCCCTTTATTTTTATTAATCCGCTTTAACCCTACCTCTGGTTCAATATCAAAGTAGATTGTCAGTTCAGGCATGAAGTCCTCGATTGCAAATTGATTAATCGTAAACACCTCGTCCATTCCTAACCCCCGTGCATAGCCCTGATATGCCAATGAACTATCAACAAACCGATCACATAAAACAACTCTTCCCTTGTCTAATGCCGGCTTTACCTTTTCAATTAAATGCTGTCTCCGTGCTGCTGCATAAAGCAGTGCTTCAGTTCGGGAATCCATTGCCGTATTTCCTTTATCTAAAATAACTCTGCGAATTTGCTCAGCTATTTCAATCCCGCCTGGTTCCCTTGTAAGAAGTACATTGTTAAGCTCTTGGGCTATCAATTTAATAATCGTTGTCTTGCCCGCTCCATCCGGTCCTTCAAACGTAATAAATGTTCCGCTGCTCATTAAAATATACCCTCCAAAATGTATGTTTCTTAAGTTGTACTAAATATCTTTATCCTACCTTTTTTTATCGTGGAGCCACCTTGAAACCTTGCCCCGGATTGTAACAGTCGATTAAGCCGGTTAAGTTTTTCCCCTGTTATTCTCTCGCCCTTTAATAATAATGGAACCCCCGGTGGATAGGGGATGATCGTTTCCGCACAAGTAAATCCCGCTGCTTCAGTAATAATTACCTCTTTCACGGTTAGGCTTACCATATCTTCATAGGGAATAGCTAGCTCAGAGATCTTGTAACGATCCATTATGAATTCTTCCTTCACTTCGAAAAAAGACAAACCTAAAAGAGCCTTTTGTATTTTCTTTGCTGCCTCTTGGAATGGATAACGCTGCCCATCCTTCAATAATGGCAAAATAAATAACACATTATTTGGATCTGCTAGTTCTGTATAAATCCCTGACTCTTCTAATCTCTTTTGGAGCTCAAATCCGTTTAGCTCACATCTTGATTGAATAGTAATTTTTAGCAAATCACCATGGTTTAGTGGAAAATCTAGCACTTTAATCGTTGGAATTTTAGCTAATTCCTCTTTAAAGTGCTTAATTTCAGTAAGCAAAAAAGATAAATCCTTTTGTTCATATGTACCTAAGTAATTCCTTGCTAAATCCAGTGATGCCATTATTGGGTACGATGGGCTGCTGGATTGGAATACTTCAAGGTATTCCTTTACCTTCTCCATGTTGATCAAGTCACTATTAACATGTAAAAAAGAACCCATTGTCATTGCGGGAAGTGTCTTGTGTGCTGATTGAACGATCATATCTGCACCTAATTGAACAGCTGATGCTGGAAAAGGTTCCCCTACGATGAAATGAGGTCCATGTGCTTCATCAACCAATACAGGAATATGATGATGGTGAGACAGATGAATAATTTCTTGTAAATCATAGGTCATTCCATAATAGTTGGGATAAGTCAAAATGATGGCTTTTGCGTCTGGATATCGGTTGATAGCCTGTTTTACCGTTTCCACACTAACGCCTGCTGCTATTTTCCACTCCTGATTAAATTCCGGCTCTAGGAACACTGGCCTTGCTTTCGCTAATTTAAGAGCATTTAACACAGACTTATGACAATTTCTTTCTACAAGGACTTGTGTCCCTTCCGAGCAGGCCGCCATAATCATCGCAAGGTTACCTACTGTTGAACCATTCACAAGAAAAAAACTTTTTTTCGTGTGATATAAATCAGCTAAAAGCATTTCCGCTTCCAATATCGCCCCTTCAGGCGAATGGAGATCATCTAAACCCGATAACTCTGTGGCATCAATTTTCAATAGTTTATTAAAAAAATGATCTTCATCTGATTGATCAATTAATCCATATTTATGTCCAGGGACATGAAAAGAAATTGGCTCCTTGTTTACATGTTTCATTAATGCTTCGTATAAAGGTTTTTTCCATTGAGTGTTCATATTTTATCTTCCTTATTAGAGTCTTATCTATTTTAACAAAAAACGATAGCCTTTCCTATTTTTCGTAAAAAAATAAAGCCCTTAGGGTGAAACTTCAATCAGTGGGGATTATTTTCCACCACTAATTGTTAGTTAAACCAATCGGGCTTTTACGGGCAGTTGCCTCCCCGCTTATTCTATTTAGTTCCTTTAAATTTTTGGAGGGGGTCCCTATTGCCTGTTAATACACTATCAAAGGACTTTTTAGGAAAAAATTTCTGGGTTTGTTATTTTTTTTAGCTGTTTTAGAAAATATTTATATTTTGGATCATTTGTATCAGTTTGAATTAAATCATTTTCACATTCTGTACAAATAAAAGAAGTGTATAGATGTATGCCTTTTGGTTTTAGATTCTCACAAATAACGCACGTTTCCACATAATGTTTATGTGCTAAAAATGAACTCAATCCCTCCACCTCCATACACCCATTCTGTCCTTAATTTTTAATTTGTATACAATTTTTCGAATTCTCTTTCGCCATTAATATAGTATGTCGTAATCTTCAATTGGGTGTATGTCTATAAATGTTTTCTTAATAAACACTTCGTACTTTTTTACTTGAAGTTTTCACTTTACTGATAAAAAGTAAAAGGACAACCTTTTCAGGTTGTCCTTTGATATGCCTGGCAACGTCCTACTCTCACAGGGACAAAGTCCCAACTACCATCGGCGCTGAGAAGCTTAACTTCCGTGTTCGGTATGGGAACGGGTGTGACCTTCTCGCCATTATTGCCAGACTATTTTTGCTTGAGGTTTCATTCCCTCAAAACTAGATAATGCAGAAGAAGTGTTGTAAAAACGAGTTCGCTTTAAAACTTGGTTAAGTCCTCGATCGATTAGTATCAGTCAGCTCCACATGTCGCCATGCTTCCACCTCTGACCTATCAACCTGATCATCTTTCAGGGATCTTACTAGCTTGACGCTATGGGAAATCTCATCTTGAGGGGGGCTTCATGCTTAGATGCTTTCAGCACTTATCCCGTCCGCACATAGCTACCCAGCGATGCCTTTGGCAAGACAACTGGTACACCAGCGGTGCGTCCATCCCGGTCCTCTCGTACTAAGGACAGCTCCTCTCAAATTTCCTGCGCCCACGACGGATAGGGACCGAACTGTCTCACGACGTTCTGAACCCAGCTCGCGTACCGCTTTAATGGGCGAACAGCCCAACCCTTGGGACCGACTACAGCCCCAGGATGCGATGAGCCGACATCGAGGTGCCAAACCTCCCCGTCGATGTGGACTCTTGGGGGAGATAAGCCTGTTATCCCCGGGGTAGCTTTTATCCGTTGAGCGATGGCCCTTCCATGCGGAACCACCGGATCACTAAGCCCGACTTTCGTCCCTGCTCGACTTGTAGGTCTCGCAGTCAAGCTCCCTTGTGCCTTTACACTCTACGAATGATTTCCAACCATTCTGAGGGAACCTTTGGGCGCCTCCGTTACTCTTTAGGAGGCGACCGCCCCAGTCAAACTGCCCACCTGACACTGTCTCCCACCCCGATTAGGGGTGCGGGTTAGAATTTCAATACAGCCAGGGTAGTATCCCACCGACGCCTCCACCGAAGCTAGCGCTCCGGTTTCTACGGCTCCTACCTATCCTGTACAAGCTGTACCAAAATTCAATATCAGGCTACAGTAAAGCTCCACGGGGTCTTTCCGTCCTGTCGCGGGTAACCTGCATCTTCACAGGTACTATAATTTCACCGAGTCTCTCGTTGAGACAGTGCCCAGATCGTTACGCCTTTCGTGCGGGTCGGAACTTACCCGACAAGGAATTTCGCTACCTTAGGACCGTTATAGTTACGGCCGCCGTTTACTGGGGCTTCGATTCAGAGCTTCGCTTGCGCTAACCCCTCCTCTTAACCTTCCAGCACCGGGCAGGCGTCAGCCCCTATACTTCGCCTTGCGGCTTCGCAGAGACCTGTGTTTTTGCTAAACAGTCGCCTGGGCCTATTCACTGCGGCTCTTCGAGGCTATGAACCCCAAAGAGCACCCCTTCTCCCGAAGTTACGGGGTCATTTTGCCGAGTTCCTTAACGAGAGTTCTCTCGCTCACCTTAGGATTCTCTCCTCGCCTACCTGTGTCGGTTTGCGGTACGGGCACCTTTTATCTCGCTAGAGGCTTTTCTTGGCAGTGTGGAATCAGGAACTTCGGTACTATATTTCCCTCGCTGTCACAGCTCAGCCCTTGCGGTAAGCGGATTTTCCTACTTACCAGCCTAACTGCTTAGACGCGCATATCCAACAGCGCGCTTACCCTATCCTCCTGCGTCCCCCCATCACTCAAACGATAAAGAGGTGGTACAGGAATATCAACCTGTTGTCCATCGCCTACGCCTTTCGGCCTCGGCTTAGGTCCCGACTAACCCTGAGCGGACGAGCCTTCCTCAGGAAACCTTAGGCATACGGTGGATGAGATTCTCACTCATCTTTCGCTACTCATACCGGCATTCTCACTTCTAAGCGCTCCACCAGTCCTTACGGTCTAGCTTCAACGCCCTTAGAACGCTCTCCTACCACTGACACCTACGGTGTCAATCCACAGCTTCGGTGATACGTTTAGCCCCGGTACATTTTCGGCGCAGAGTCACTCGACCAGTGAGCTATTACGCACTCTTTAAATGGTGGCTGCTTCTAAGCCAACATCCTGGTTGTCTAAGCAACTCCACATCCTTTTCCACTTAACGTATACTTTGGGACCTTAGCTGGTGGTCTGGGCTGTTTCCCTTTTGACTACGGATCTTATCACTCGCAGTCTGACTCCCACGGATAAGTCTTTGGCATTCGGAGTTTGTCTGAATTCGGTAACCCGATGAGGGCCCCTAGTCCAAACAGTGCTCTACCTCCAAGACTCTAACTACGTGAGGCTAGCCCTAAAGCTATTTCGGAGAGAACCAGCTATCTCCAAGTTCGATTGGAATTTCTCCGCTACCCACACCTCATCCCCGCACTTTTCAACGTGCGTGGGTTCGGGCCTCCATCCAGTGTTACCTGGACTTCACCCTGGACATGGGTAGATCACCTGGTTTCGGGTCTACGACCACATACTCATTCGCCCTATTCAGACTCGCTTTCGCTGCGGCTCCGTCTCTTCAACTTAACCTTGCATGTAATCGTAACTCGCCGGTTCATTCTACAAAAGGCACGCTATCACCCATAAACGGGCTCTAACTACTTGTAGGCACACGGTTTCAGGAACTATTTCACTCCCCTTCCGGGGTGCTTTTCACCTTTCCCTCACGGTACTGGTTCACTATCGGTCACTAGGGAGTATTTAGCCTTGGGAGATGGTCCTCCCTGCTTCCGACCGGATTTCACGTGTCCGGCCGTACTCAGGATCCACTCAGGAGGGAACGAAGTTTCAACTACAGGGCTTTTACCTTCTATGACGGACCTTTCCAGGTCGCTTCATTTACCCCGTTCCTTTGTAACTCCATGTAGAGTGTCCTACAACCCCAAGAGGCAAGCCTCTTGGTTTGGGCTATGTCCCGTTTCGCTCGCCGCTACTCAGGGAATCGCGTTTGCTTTCTCTTCCTCCGGGTACTTAGATGTTTCAGTTCCCCGGGTATGCCTTCAATACCCTATGTATTCAGGTAAAGATACTGTTCCATTACGAACAGTGGGTTCCCCCATTCGGAAATCTCCGGATCAAAGCTTACTTACAGCTCCCCGAAGCATATCGGTGTTAGTCCCGTCCTTCATCGGCTCCTAGTGCCAAGGCATTCACCGTGCGCCCTTTCTAACTTAACCTAAAAGGTTTATTTCTCTATTAAAAATAGAGAGAAAACTAAAATGGCGATTACTCGATGTTTACTTTGCTTCTTCTTACGATTATCTAGTTTTCAAAGAACGAATTTTGGTGGAGCCTAGCGGGATCGAACCGCTGACCTCCTGCGTGCAAAGCAGGCGCTCTCCCAGCTGAGCTAAGGCCCCGTTATGGAATATGGTGGGCCTAAATGGACTCGAACCATCGACCTCACGCTTATCAGGCGTGCGCTCTAACCAGCTGAGCTATAGGCCCCCACAACGAAATATAATGAGAATTTGCACTCTCAAAACTAAACAAACAATAAACAATCAAACAAACTATTTTTGTCTGGCTCATACGTCCAGCTTGTATCCTTAGAAAGGAGGTGATCCAGCCGCACCTTCCGATACGGCTACCTTGTTACGACTTCACCCCAATCATCTGTCCCACCTTAGGCGGCTGGCTCCTTACGGTTACCCCACCGACTTCGGGTGTTACAAACTCTCGTGGTGTGACGGGCGGTGTGTACAAGGCCCGGGAACGTATTCACCGCGGCATGCTGATCCGCGATTACTAGCGATTCCGGCTTCATGTAGGCGAGTTGCAGCCTACAATCCGAACTGAGAATGGTTTTATGGGATTGGCTTAACCTTGCGGTTTCGCAGCCCTTTGTACCATCCATTGTAGCACGTGTGTAGCCCAGGTCATAAGGGGCATGATGATTTGACGTCATCCCCACCTTCCTCCGGTTTGTCACCGGCAGTCACCTTAGAGTGCCCAACTGAATGCTGGCAACTAAGATCAAGGGTTGCGCTCGTTGCGGGACTTAACCCAACATCTCACGACACGAGCTGACGACAACCATGCACCACCTGTCACTCTGTCCCCCGAAGGGGAACGTCCTATCTCTAGGATTGTCAGAGGATGTCAAGACCTGGTAAGGTTCTTCGCGTTGCTTCGAATTAAACCACATGCTCCACCGCTTGTGCGGGCCCCCGTCAATTCCTTTGAGTTTCAGCCTTGCGGCCGTACTCCCCAGGCGGAGTGCTTAATGCGTTAGCTGCAGCACTAAAGGGCGGAAACCCTCTAACACTTAGCACTCATCGTTTACGGCGTGGACTACCAGGGTATCTAATCCTGTTTGCTCCCCACGCTTTCGCGCCTCAGCGTCAGTTACAGACCAGAAAGCCGCCTTCGCCACTGGTGTTCCTCCACATCTCTACGCATTTCACCGCTACACGTGGAATTCCGCTTTCCTCTTCTGCACTCAAGTCCCCCAGTTTCCAATGACCCTCCACGGTTGAGCCGTGGGCTTTCACATCAGACTTAAAGGACCGCCTGCGCGCGCTTTACGCCCAATAATTCCGGACAACGCTTGCCACCTACGTATTACCGCGGCTGCTGGCACGTAGTTAGCCGTGGCTTTCTGGTTAGGTACCGTCAAGGTACCGGCAGTTACTCCGGTACTTGTTCTTCCCTAACAACAGAGCTTTACGACCCGAAGGCCTTCATCGCTCACGCGGCGTTGCTCCATCAGACTTTCGTCCATTGTGGAAGATTCCCTACTGCTGCCTCCCGTAGGAGTCTGGGCCGTGTCTCAGTCCCAGTGTGGCCGATCACCCTCTCAGGTCGGCTACGCATCGTCGCCTTGGTGAGCCGTTACCTCACCAACTAGCTAATGCGCCGCGGGCCCATCTGTAAGTGTCAGCCGAAACCGACTTTCAGCTTTTCCTCATGTAAGGAAAAGGATTATCCGGTATTAGCTCCGGTTTCCCGAAGTTATCCCAGTCTTACAGGCAGGTTGCCCACGTGTTACTCACCCGTCCGCCGCTAACCAACAGGAGCAAGCTCCTATTGGTTCGCTCGACTTGCATGTATTAGGCACGCCGCCAGCGTTCGTCCTGAGCCAGGATCAAACTCTCCAAGAAAGTTGATTAGCTCATAAAATAAAACGTTGGCTTAGTTTCGATAAGAAACTAATAGTTATTGTTTGTTGACGTTTTTGTTTGTTTAGTTTTCAAAGAACAAATGTCTCTATCGCCTAAAAGCGACTTTATTATCATATCAAGTTATCAACTGAAAGTCAATAACTTTTTTATTTAATCCACATCGTCTTGGTGACGACTTTTAATATATTACAGCATTCTATATGATTGGTCAACCTATTTTAAATAATTTTTTTAAAATGTAAAAACCGCTGATTTTCAGCGGCTTGTGTACAACTAGATTACCCATTGTTGGATGGCTACTAAAGCGAATAAACCCGGAATGCCAAGAAAGCCTGAAACGGCTGATGTCGCAAAATTAATGGGGACGTGGATTCCGTACCGATTCCCAGCCGCATTTAAGAAAAATAAAAAGAGTGCGCCAATTAAAAATTTAATGGCTGCTTGGCCTACAAAACTGACAGGCTTAACCGGAGCTCCAGAGAATAACAATAATAGTATAAGTCCGCCTAAAATAGATATAACAATAATTGGTTCCAAAAAAAGCTATCCCCCTTCTATAGTCACTTTACTTACAACATATGTACAAGTTGGTAAGAATAGACCTATCGAAAAGAAATAGCTTAGTTCTTATCTTAATATGGTTACATTGCGTTGTTTTGCTTCTTTTAACAGGAAAATATATTTGGCTTCTGCTATCTTCGTTTGGCAAATTACTTCTTCGGAAGGGTCAAAGCTTTTTTCCAAAAGCAGTTTTTCTTGCTGCCAATGAACTTTATATCGATTTAACTGTGTTAACAGTTTGTCATCATACTCTTTTCGAAGCCGCCCTTTACGCCGAAAAAACATGGTTGATTCCTCCACAATTCCGCTTTAATCTTATACTTCTCTTCGGCCTTCTAAAGCTTTGGATAAGGTTACCTCGTCCGCATACTCAAGGTCTCCGCCAACCGGCAACCCATGAGCTATTCTCGTTGTCTTAATCCCTGATGGCTTTAACAAACGGGAAATATACATTGCCGTTGCTTCCCCTTCAATATTAGGGTTTGTCGCGAGAATCACTTCCTGGACGACTTCATCCTGAAGACGCTTTAGCAAATCAGGGATATTTATATCCTCAGGCCCAATCCCATCCATTGGGGAAATCGCACCGTGTAACACATGGTACAATCCATTGAATTCCTTCATTTTTTCCATCGCAATAACATCTTTTGGATCTTGAACGACACAAATGATGCTCTTATCCCGGCGCTGATCTTCGCAAATATAACATGGATCTTGATCCGTAATATGACCACAAACAGAACAATAGGTAAGATTACGTTTCGCATTCACAAGTGCTTTTGCAAAATCAAGCACAGTGTCTTCTTTCATACTTAATACATAAAAGGCAAGACGTGAAGCTGTTTTAGGACCGATTCCAGGCAGCTTCATAAAGCTGTCAATCAGCTTAGAAATTGGTTCAGGATAGTGCATTTCTTTTTTCCCCTTTAAGAAAAGCAAGGGTGCCTGACACCAAAGGATGAAACACCTTAAGCTCTTAAGCACCCCAGCTACTTTGTTTTAAAATGGTAAATTCATACCTTTAGTAAACTGCCCCATTGTATTGTTTGTTAACTCATCTGCTTTTTTAAGCGCATCATTTGTAGCAGCAAGAACAAGATCTTGAAGCATTTCAACATCATCTGGATCAACTGCCTCAGGTTTAATTTGTACATCTACCACTTCTTTATGTCCTGTTACGATCACCGTAACCATTCCGCCGCCGGCAGTTCCCTCAATCTTTTGCTGGCCTAATTCCTCTTGGGCCTCCGCCATTTTCTTTTGCATTTTTTGCATTTGCTTCATCATATTTTGCATATTTCCCATTCCACCACGCATATTACGTTTACCTCCAATTTTTTAGATAAATTAATATAACCTTTAACTTTGATAACTGTCTAGCTCCTAGCAATTAGTGTACTTCGCTAAACGGCCGATGCCGTTTTTCTAGTCGACTATTTCCACAAATTCATCGCCAAATAATTTCTTCGCCTCGGTAATATGAGGTTCTTCTTCCTTAGCGGGTCCGCTGATTTCTCCTTCTTCGCCATGCTGACTGTTCAAGAAGCTTTCACGAATCGGTAACCATTGGTCTTCAGGGACACCTAGGATTAAAAATCTTTTGCCGGTTAATTTATATAAAGCGGCGATCACGGCTTCAACAAAATCATTTCGATTCATTGCCATTTGACAAATCATTTCATGCTTAAATTTAATAATAAAAGCATCAGCTGAAGCTGCAATCGGCTCAGCATCATTTAACAAGGCGGCTTGCGATTTTAAAAGACCTTCCCTCATTTCGCCCCAATTTGCTTTAATGACATTTAAATCACTCTTTGTTGCTTGCTTTAACACTTCGTTTATTTTTCCAACCGCCGGCTGAAATGCCTTTTTAGAAGACTTTTGTGCAGGTTTTTGCGGTTTCGGGGCGACGTCTTGCTCTGATGCTGTAACGCCATGTGCCTTTAAGTACTGTAGTTCATTTTCAAGCTGTTCAATTCTTGATAGTAATTGGTCAATATGTGCCGGCTCTGTATGATCCGATTGTTTTACTTCCATTTGACAAAGCTTTACAACCGCTACTTCGAGAAAAATTCTAGGGTGATTTGTCCAGCGCATTTCTTGTTGTGTCTTGTTTAACAGGTCAATAAGCTGATAGATCTGTCCCGTAGGGATCGTTTCAGCCATCTGACGAAACTCATCATCAAGCATGACTCTTTCAAGCGATTCTTCTAGATTTGGGGCTGTTTTATAGAGCAGCATATCCCGGTAAAATAAAATCAAATCCTCAATGAATCGTGTTGGGTCCTTTCCATGAAACAAAAGTTCGTCAAGCGCTTCTAAACCGCTGGCAACGTCACCCTCCTGAAAGGCATGCGCTAATTTATTCAGGAATCCTTGTGAAACAGAGCCTGTGACGGTTAGGGCATCTTCAACCGTGACACGATCCTGACTGTAGGAAATCGCCTGATCTAATAAACTTAAAGCGTCCCGCATACCACCTTCCGCGGCACGGGCAATCATTTGCAGTGCACGCTCATCGCAATCGACGCCCGTTTCTTCTACGATTAACTTCATACGATTCACAATCGCTCCTGCGGTAATGCGTCTAAAGTCAAAACGCTGACACCTTGAAATAATCGTTAACGGGATTTTATGAGGTTCTGTTGTTGCTAAAATAAAAATGACATGCTTTGGCGGTTCTTCTAAAGTTTTTAGCAAGGCATTAAAAGCGCTAATGGATAGCATATGCACTTCATCAATGATGTAGACTTTGAAGTTCACGGCAGTTGGAGCGAATTTGACTTTATCAAGAACATCTCTCATTTCTTCCACTCGAGAGTTGGATGCAGCGTCAAATTCTAACACATCCGGAATAGTGCCATTTGTAATCCCGCGGCAAGCCGCACATTCGTTGCACGGTTCGGACACCGGTGCACGCTCACAATTGATCGCCTTTGCTAATATTTTAGCCGCACTTGTTTTACCTGTTCCTCTTGGTCCGGAAAAAAGATAAGCATGTGAGATCTTTTGTTGAAGCAGGGCGTTTTGCAATGTCTTGGTCACATGTTCTTGTCCTACTACATCAATAAAGTTTTGAGGCCGCCAAACACGGTATAAAGCTTGATAAGACAAAAGGACACCGCCCCCTTCAAAATTTTTCATCTTTTCTATTATAACGTATCTATTTTATTTTTTACAAAGTGTATTCGTCCCAGTTCGCAAAAAAACTCACCTCAATTTCTGAGATGAGTTAATTTATGTAATATAACTGCCGTGCACCTTCCTTCGACTGACGCCCATAAGCGTTACTTAAGCAGTTAGCTCGGCCCAGGCAACCCTGCGGCACATGGGAGCGTCCACTTAATGCTGCTTCCTTCCGGACCTGACATGGTTCATGGATTCCCATTGCGCAGGACCAGGGCGTCAACACCACTTACTTAAGGCAGACCCTACAGGACATCAGCCTCAGGAAGGGATTCAGTCTCGCTAGAGCGGATTGCGAGTACAGGGCACCGCTACCTCCCCACCTAGCACGGCAAAGTTGATACCAAAGTTTAGCGCGCCTTTATCTGACGCCTCTCTAATATACAACCATTCTAAAAAAAAAGCAATCTTTATCAGTTGTAAATTATTGTAAGTTTTCTGGCAGTGTTTGGGTTCTCCGTTGTTTCTCCAATTTTTTTCTTTCTCTTATTTTTCGAAAAAAGTCTGAGAGCATTTGCCCGCACTGCAATTCTAATACACCTTTTGTTACTTCACTTTGGTGATTGAAGCGCACGTCCTGTAACAGATTCATAAGTGTACCGGCACATCCGCCCTTTGGGTCACTGGCCCCGTAAACAACTCTTTTAACCCTTGATAAAATAATCGCCCCTGAACACATCGGGCATGGCTCTAGTGTGACATACAAGGTTGCCTCTTCAAGCCGCCAAGAGCCTGTTTCCCGGCAAGCTTGGTCGATAGCTAAAAGTTCAGCGTGAGCGAGTGCGTTTTGCTCACTTTCCCGTAAATTATGGGCCCGGGAAACGATATTTCCGTCCAGTACCAACACCGCTCCGATTGGAACCTCATTTAATTCCTCGGCCTTCTTCGCTTCCTTTATTGCTTCATTCATAAAATACACGTCTTGGTTATGATTAAGTTCCATGTTAAAACCGCCTTTACAGCCCCTATTGAAGACCTTTCTTCCTGTTTTTTCTTCGTTTCGGTCGCTTATTACCCTTATTGGTGACCGTTCTTACTTTTTCTTCCACATGTTAAAAACGGCCATTCATCCAAGTAATCACGAAATTTACCAACATTATATCATTTATCCATCCCTGCCTTCATAAAATAGCGGTAGCGTATGTTTGCGGGGAGGGATTTTGGATGCAAATCCATGTGATAAAAGTCAATGAATCGTTAACCACTATCGCAAGGACTTATCATACATCCGTTAAAGACATCATCGAGGCAAATGAATTACCGAATCCAAATAATCTAGTTGTTGGACAATCGATTGTCATTCCCATTATTGGTCATTTTTATTTCGTACAACCGGGGGATTCTTTATTCTCCATCGCAAGAAAGTTTGGTGTCTCTTATCAGGAGCTTGCTAAAATCAATCGAATTAACGTAAACCAGCCACTCAATGTCGGGTTTCGGCTGTATATTCCCCAGGCTCCAAAAAGAAATGCAGAGTTCAATGCCTACGTTGAACCGCGCGGCACTACGGTCGCCCCAGTGTTAGAGAGCAGTGCCCGTGAGGCCGCACCATATCTAACGTATTTAGCCCCTTTCAGCTTTCAGGCGCGCCGTGATGGCACCTTGAAAGAGCCGTTACTGAATAACTTCCCTGCGATCGCTAAAGCCAACCGTAACGTCCTTATGATGGTCATTACCAATCAGGAGAAAGATCAATTTAGTGATGAACTCGGACGAATCTTATTAAACGATATGGCAATTCAAGATAAATTTCTCAATAATATCGTCGAAACGGCCAAAAAATACGGATTCCGTGACATCCATTTTGACTTTGAATTTATACGTCCCGTCGACCGCGAGGCTTATAATAATTTTTTACGAAAAGCGAAGCAGCGCTTTAAAAACGAAGGTTGGCTGATGTCAACCGCGCTTGCTCCGAAAACAAGTGCAACGCAAAAGGGAAAATGGTATGAAGGTCATGATTATAAAGCCCACGGGAAAATCGCTGACTTTGTCGTGATTATGACCTATGAATGGGGCTACAGCGGCGGACCTGCAATGGCGGTTTCCCCCATTAATCAGGTTAGGAAGGTTTTGGAGTATGCGATCACGGAACTACCATCGAATAAAATTCTCATGGGACAAAATCTCTATGGCTATGATTGGACACTCCCATTTGTTCAAGGGTCAGTAGCAAAAGCGGTAAGCCCCCAACAGGCCATCCAGCTGGCAGCAAGTCACCATGTACCGATTCAATATGATGCAAAAGCACAAGCACCGTTCTTCAAATATACGGCAGAAGATGGCAAGCAGCATGAAGTTTGGTTCGAGGATGCCCGCTCCATCCAGGCTAAGTTTGACTTAATCAAAGAGCTGAATCTTAGAGGGATGAGCTATTGGAAGCTAGGTTTGTCCTTCCCGCAGAACTGGCTATTAATCGTGGACAATTTCAATGTAACAAAAAGACCAACCTAAAAAAGCGGAAGCGCCTTGATCAGCCCCGATATAGGGAGAATTATCGACTGGCAAGCACAACGAAGCCTGAGATTATTCTCCCTTAATGGGTACAGAATGAGATAGTTTTTTCTATAGCCAAGCATAAGATAAGCTAATACGAAGGTTGCTTTATAATCTTCTTGCCGGATTGATTGAAAGGTGGAGGCAACTGTTTTGACCACAACTAGATACGCTAATGTTCTCGATGGATAAACTAAAGCTAAATAAAAAGAATTTATATGACAAAAACTGCCGTTATTCGGCAGTTTTTTCATATTTTTGACAAGAACATCACATCTTCTAAATTTTCCATATCCATTCCTGGGAGAGATTATGATAAAATATTCTTTGTGTCAATGAATGACCATAATAGAAATAGAATAAATTATCAGCTCAAACTGATTAATTATAGAAGGTGCAGGCAGTTGGAGAAGGAGGACTTTATAATGGGGGATACACCCTTTATTACCGTTGAAGGGCCAATTGGTGTTGGAAAAACATCTCTTGCAAAGGCCATTTCTGAACAGTTTCATTTTGCTTTATTAAAAGAAATTGTTGATGAAAATCCATTCTTAGGGAAGTTTTACGAAAATATCGAAGAATGGAGTTTCCAAACAGAGATGTTTTTCCTTTGTAATCGTTTTAAGCAATTAGGGGATATCGATACCCATTTCTTAAGCAAAAACAAGTCAGTTGTCGCAGACTATCATATTTTTAAAAATTTGATTTTTGCACAACGGTCCTTAAATGATACTGAATACAACAAGTATAATAAAATTTATCAAATTCTTACTGAAGATATGCCAAAGCCCAATGTCATTATTTATTTGAATGCCAGCTTAGATACACTTTTAAAGCGAATTAAAATAAGAGGGCGTGAAATAGAGAAAAATATCAGCCCGTTATATCTCGAACAACTTTCAATGGACTATGAAAATACTATGACAGCCTTTGAAAAGGAACATCCAGAAATCCCAGTTCTGCGCTTTAGCGGCGATGAGTTAGATTTTGTAAAAAGCGAACAGGATTTAAACCATATTTTTGAGAAATTAACAGTAAGTTTAAGACAAAACAGCTTAATAAGGTGAAACTTCAATCAGTGGAGGGTTCCATCCCCCACTGATTGTTATTGAACCAATCGGACTTTTTCGGGCAATTATTCCCACAGTTATCCTTTTGGATTAACTTAAAATGGGTCCTACTGCCCGTTAATGCGGGACAAACATATAGAGCAGGAGGATGTAAGTGAGTATCGTTATTGGTGGTATGATTGGTCTTGGAAAAACAAGTGTGGCAGATATATTGAGTGCCCACTTTCAACATAAAGGAATTGAAAGTAAGGTGTTTTACGAAACGGTTGATGATAATCCGATTCTTCCGCTTTATTATGAATTAACACAAGAGGAATTAGATGCAAGGAGAATTCCTTTTCTCCTGCAGTTATTTTTCTTAAATAAGCGCTTTAAAACAGTAAAGGATTGTATTAATTGGCGTGAACCTATTTACACGATTCAAGACCGTTCAATTTATGAGGACTGGTATTTTGCTTATGTTAATAAAAACTTAGGCAGAATCTCTGACTTGGAATTCAAAATTTATGAAGATCTCGTCGATAATATGATGGAAGAGTTAAATGAACTTCCGAAAAAGGCTCCGGATTTAATGGTTTACTTAAAAGGATCATTTGATACGGTAATCGACCGGATTATGGCCCGTGGTCGAAGCTTCGAAATTAACCCTGAGCTGAAGGAGTATTATTTTGAAGTGTGGAAAGGCTACGACGAGTGGGTAATGAATCAATATGCCGCGAGCGAAGTGCTTGTGATTGATATGGATACCACGGACGTTGTCAAAAATAATGACGATGCCTTACGGGTTTGCCGTGATGTTGAAGAAAAATTAAATGAGATATTAAACAGAACACAGACACCTATTTTTTAATAGGTGTTTTTTATTAGAAGAGCGGAACAGACCGGTTAGCGATGCATCACCACTAGACGCTGGAAACTCTCAAAAAAGCTAATGCTTTTTTTCGAACAAGGTAATGAAGCTTATTCTTATGGATTTAGCCAAATCTCATAGTTGGATAAAAAAAAGTTCGCTACAAAAAAATGTAACGAACTTTTATCTCCAGTTTTTATGCGCGATTGTTTATATTGATGGCGGAGGAAGAGGGATTCGAACCCCCGCGCGGTTTAACCCGCCTGTCGGTTTTCAAGACCGATCCCTTCAGCCGGACTTGGGTATTCCTCCGTATCGACAAATGATAATTTAACACATATTTTGTATCTTGTCAAACAATATTATTAAAATTCCGGACGGATTGTTTCCATCCGGAATTTTTAATGATTTATTACGGCTTTATGACCTCACGGCCGCCCATATATGGACGCAAGACATTAGGAATGACAACACTGCCGTCCTCCTGCTGGTAATTTTCTAAAATAGCAGCGACCGTGCGGCCAATCGCAAGGCCAGATCCGTTTAACGTATGAACATGCTCGGGCTTTGCCTTTAAATCGCGGCGGAAGCGGATATTTGCCCGTCTTGCCTGGAATGCCTCAAAATTACTGCAAGAAGAAATCTCGCGGTATGTTCCATAGCTTGGGATCCACACCTCAATATCGTACTTTTTCGCGGCTGTAAAGCCAAGGTCCCCGGTACACATGCTAAGGACACGGTAGGGCAGCTCGAGCAATTGTAATACCCGCTCGGCATCATGTGTCAGCTTTTCCAGCTCCTCATAAGAATCTTCTGGCTTTACAAACTTTACAAGCTCTACCTTATTGAATTGGTGCTGACGAATTAATCCCCTTGTATCTCGTCCTGCAGAGCCTGCCTCAGAGCGGAAGCACGCGCTGTAGGCAGCAAAGCGAATTGGCAGATCTTCACTGCTTAAAATTTCATCGCGGTGATAGTTAGTAACAGGCACCTCAGCAGTTGGAATAAGGAAGTAATCTTCGCTTTCTATTAAAAAGGCATCCTCTTCAAATTTTGGCAATTGCCCTGTGCCCGTCATACTTGTACGGTTTACCATGTATGGCGGCAGAATTTCTGTATAGCCATGTTCATCAACATGAAGGTCAAGCATGAAACTCATTAACGCACGCTCTAAACGCGCCCCCAGCCCCTTATAAAAGACAAAGCGGCTTCCAGTAACCTTACCTGCCCGTTCAAAATCAAGAATCCCTAACTGGTCAGCAAGGTCCCAATGCGGTTTAGCTTCAAATTCAAACTCGCGCACTTTGCCCCATTGCCTAATCTCGACATTATCATCCTCAGTTTCCCCAACCGGAACACTTTCATGCGGAATGTTTGGAATGCTTAGCAGCAAATTTTCTAAGACCTGTTCCACCTCGCGCAGCTCATCATCAAGCGTTTTGATTTGGTCACCAACCTCACGCATTTCTTTTATTAAATTATCAGCATCCTGCTTCTCTCGTTTTAATGCCGCTACCTGCTGAGAAACCTCATTTTTTTTACTTTTTAATTTTTCAGTCTCAACAATTAATTCACGTCTTTTCAGATCTAGATCCTCGAACCGGCCTAAATCTGTTAAATCTTCGCCGCGATGCTGCAGCTTTTCTTTTACTTCTGCAAAATTTGCTCTTAATACTTTAATATCCAGCATAGTTTATACACTCCCTCTTAAAAAATAATTACAGTTTACTTTGAAAACTATCTAGCTCCAGCGGCCAGCAGCAAATGTACTTCCCTCTCCTCCCTAGATAAATCAACATCGACGCTTGCGCTTTTCTACTTTCCTTTATCTCAGTCGAAGTTCTCCACAAGGAAGACTTCGGCAGCATAAGCATCGCACGAAGAAAAAGCGTTAGCTTTTTCGAGGAGTCCATACACTGCTAAATGGCTTGTAAATAAAAAAAACTCCCGCCCCCAAAACAGGGACGAGAGTTACTCGCGATACCACCCTGGTTGACAGTCAACACTGTCCACCTCAAAAAAATGTAACGGTTTCTACCGAAGGTCCTTACTAACCTCATTGAGGCGTTCCGCACCCTGCTCGAGGATGGATTCACAAGTTTCACACACCGGTTCACACCCGCCACCGGCTCTCTTTAAGAGTGAGTTTCTTGCTACTAGTTCCTCTCATTGCTTTTTCATTATGGATTTGTTTAATAATTTACTATAATTATCAGCCAAATGCAACCATTCTATGCAAGTTGTTTTGCTTTTGCTTCCTTCACCATCTCGACAAAATAGGCGGTAAGGCGGTGATTATCTGTCAGCTCCGGATGAAAGGAACAGCCAAGAAATTGCCCTTCCCGTGCGGCGACAATGCGGTCATTATGCTTGGACAGAATCTCAACATTCTCTCCCGCTTCAACAATGTGTGGTGCACGGATAAACACCGCTGGAAAACTCTCAGCGACATCTTTAATCGCGAGGTCGGCCTCAAAGCTGTCAACTTGACGTCCAAATGAATTGCGCTCAACCTTAATGTCCATAACACCGATGTGCGGCTCACTATAGCCAACAAGTTCTTTTGCTAATAGAATCAGGCCGGCACAAGTACCAAACATTGGTTTACCTTCACGCGCAAATTCTTTTAATGCATCCATAAAATTGTATTTGTCGATTAAACGCCGCATTGCCGTGCTTTCTCCACCTGGAAGAATAAAGCCATCTAAATCTTGCAATTCTTCTTTTCGTTTTACTGCAATTGCTTCGACACCACATGCTTCTAGCGAGTTAATATGTTCGCGGACAGCCCCTTGCAAAGCGAGAACGCCAATTTTCACCATAGTAATACCCCTTCTTTAACTTTGATTACTGTCTAGCTTCAGTGCCTAGGGGCTCGGGGTCATAAGCCAATCCGTCAAGAAGGCCAAAAAGAAGCCTTCTCGCCGGCTCGTCTTATGCCTGGCTACAGAAAGCTATCGCATTCTGTACGCATTAAGGGAGACTAATCTCTGGCTTCGCTTTGCTTGCCAGTCAATAATTCTCCCTATATCGCCCCTGTTCAAGGCGCTTCCGCATTCTTATTACCAGCCTCTTTCTTGCATACGTGCTTCAGGTGCCAGTGAGGAAATTTCAATTCCTTTCATTGGCGTACCAAGGTTTTTTGAAAGCTCAGCAATTAATTTATAGTCTTGGAAATGTGTTGTTGCTTCCACAATTGCTCTGGCAAATTTTGCAGGATTTTCTGATTTAAAAATACCAGATCCAACAAATACACCGTCTGCTCCTAACTGCATCATTAGAGCAGCATCAGCAGGTGTTGCCACACCACCCGCAGCAAAGTTAACTACAGGAAGGCGGCCAAGACGTTTAATTTCAAGAAGAAGCTCATATGGAGCACCTAAAAGCTTCGCCTCTGTCATTAACTCATCTTCGTTCATTCCTACCACTTTACGAACCTGTGCATTTACCTTACGAATATGACGAACTGCTTCAACGATGTTACCCGTTCCAGGCTCACCCTTTGTGCGAAGCATTGATGCCCCTTCACCGATTCTGCGGGCAGCTTCGCCAAGATCGCGACAGCCGCAAACAAACGGTACAGTATAGTCTTTTTTATTTAAATGGAATTCTTCATCAGCTGGAGTTAAAACTTCACTTTCATCAATATAGTCGACACCCATAGCTTCAAGCACACGTGCCTCCACAATATGGCCAATTCTTGCTTTAGCCATTACAGGGATTGAAACAGCATTAAGTACCTCTTCTACAATCCTTGGGTCTGCCATTCTTGCCACACCGCCAGCAGCGCGGATATCTGAAGGAACACGTTCTAGTGCCATTACGGCTACTGCACCCGCTTCTTCTGCAATTTTTGCTTGTTCCGCATTGACAACATCCATGATGACGCCGCCCTTTTGCATTTCTGCCATACCGCGTTTTACGAGATCCGTACCTGTTTTCATTTGTTAAAATCCCCCTTTGTTTTAATATTAAGAAAAATTTTTGTATACACTTGGAAATTTCTTATTTATTCAATCGGAATTATTATTCCATAAAATTATTAAAGCAACAAAAAAGGATTCCTGTCAAGACAAGAATCCTTTCTTTTTATGATGGTAAATTTTAACGCAGCTTATTTAAAACCAGCCTTTAACAGTGGAAGAAATTCCGTTCCAGACATCTCCAAAGAAATTACCGATTCCACGCATCATGAGCACGAACCAGTTTGCTTTCTCAACATCTTGTGCAGCAATAACATCTACTTGTATTTTCTTCTGGCCTTCCTCTGTTAAGAAACTAACCTTTTCACCGTTTTTCGGTTCAATTGTTAAATAGCCAACTGTTTCACCTTTTTTAATTGGTGCAGTTAACTCACCTTTTTTATTGATTTTCTTTTTATCTAATACCAATACTGGTTTATAATTTTCCTTTTCACCATTGAGGACCACCATGTCAATGGCTGACTTTGTGTAAATTTTTACTTGATTATCTTTTCCTTTAATTACTGGTACCGATTTATGACCTTTTACTTGATAATGTTTCGGTACTAGCTCTTCTTTTGAATAGTTGCTGAAGGCATAATCCAGCATTTTTCTTGTTTCGTCAAAGCGGGCTTTATGAGTTCCTTGTCCGTTCGCATCTTTCGCATTTTGGACAACAGTGATAAACCTTTTTCCATCACGACTAGCTGTTCCGGTAAAACAGGAACCTGCAAAATCAGTTGTACCTGTTTTAAGCCCGTCCATACCTTCGTAACCAAATGTTAACGATGGCAGCATCCAGTTCCAGTTATCCATTTTGATTTGATCATCTGTGCCTTCTTTAAAAAATTTCTTTGGTGTACTTGCTGTTTTTAACACATCAGGAAAATCATTAATTAAATGGTACGCTAATTTAGCAACTGTACGTGGTGACATGACATTCTCATCTTCAGGACCAGTTCCCTGTGGATGCTGACCAAGATAATCTCGATTATTTAAACCAGTTGAATTAACGAATTTATAATCCTTTAATCCTAACTTTTTTGCTTTTTCATTCATCATTTTGACAAAATTTGTTTCTGACCCGCCAATGATTTCAGCAATTGCAATCGTGGCAGCATTTGCGGAGTAAATTGCCATTGCTTCATATAATTCACGGACTTTATATTTACCATCTGCTCTTAATGGAACATTTGAAAGTTCACGGTTTTGGGAAATTTTATAGACGAGATCACTCGGAGTGTATTCTTGATCCCATTTCACTTTTCCGTTCTTGACAGCCTCTAGTAATAGATACTCTGTCATCATTTTTGTCATACTAGCAATTCCTAGTACACTATCAGCATTTTTTTCATATAAAACCTTACCTGTTTCTCCATCAACTAATATGGCCCCATCTGCATTTACATTTAATGCTGCTTCTGCCTTAGCTGGATTTACTCCGGCAAATAGGCTAAAAAACATGATGAGTGCCAGCGCACTAGCAACGCATTTCTGATAAAAATGTTTATTCACTATATAGCCCTCCAACGTTTTATTACACCTTGGTTATTTTAACATAACTGTCTAGTAAATCATAGGAGGAGCATTGCACCATCTTATAACTAATTTTGAAAAATTCACTAATTCTAAGGACTATTTTCACAATTTAAGCAGCACAGCCTTTTTCGTAAAAAAACAGAGAAGCCGTGGCTTCTCTGTCATTTTATTATTTAGAATAATTTGGTGCTTCTTTTGTGATTTGGACATCATGAGGATGACTTTCTCTAAGGCCGGCACCTGTCATCTTAACAAACTGTGCTTTCGTCCTTAGGTCGTAAAGATCCTTTGTGCCACAATAGCCCATTCCAGACCGCAAGCCGCCAATTAATTGATAAATTGTTTCTGCTAATGGTCCTTTATATGGAATACGGCCTTCAATTCCTTCCGGCACAAACTTTTTATTATCCTCTTGGAAATATCGGTCTTTCGAACCCTTTTCCATTGCAGCCACAGAACCCATTCCGCGATATACCTTAAAGCGGCGTCCTTGGAAAATTTCTGTCTCTCCAGGGCTCTCAGAAACCCCTGCTAACAAACTGCCGAGCATAACAGCATGTCCGCCTGCGGCCAGTGCCTTTACGATATCTCCGGAGTATTTAATCCCACCATCAGCAATAACCGTTTTTCCTTGCTTCATCGCTTCCGTTGCACAGTCATAGACTGCAGTTATTTGCGGAACCCCAACACCTGCCACAACCCTGGTTGTACAAATGGAACCAGGTCCAATTCCTACTTTTACAACATCAGCGCCTGCTTCAAATAAGTCTTTAGTTGCTTCAGCTGTTGCCACGTTTCCGGCAATAATCGTTACATGTGGAAAAGCATTTTTCAGGTCTTTCACGGTATCAAGAACACCCTTGGAATGGCCATGGGCCGTATCGACAACCAGGACATCAACATTGGCTGCAACAAGCGCCTCAGCCCGTTTCATTGTATCCGATGTTACTCCAACTGCCGCACCTGCTAATAAGCGGCCTTGCTTGTCTTTTGCTGAGTTTGGAAATTCAATCACCTTTTCAATGTCCTTAATGGTGATTAAGCCTTTCAAAACCCCCTGATTATTAACAAGCGGCAGTTTTTCAATTTTATACTTCTGAAGGATTTTTTCAGCCTCTTTCAATGTGGTTCCAACAGGTGCCGTTACAAGATTTTCCTTTGTCATCACATCTGAAATTTTAAATGAATAATCTTGATCTTGGATAAAGCGAAGATCTCTATTAGTGATAATCCCAACAAGCTTCTGTTCATCCATATTATTAACAATCGGCACCCCGGAAATGCGATATTTCCCCATCAGATGCTCCGCATCAAATACTTGGTGTTCAGGGGTTAGGAAAAATGGATCATTAATAACTCCACTTTCAGACCTCTTAACCTTCTCTACCTGCTCTGCCTGCTGCTCGATGGTCATATTTTTATGGATGATCCCTAAGCCACCTTGACGGGCAATGGCAATCGCCATTTCTGATTCAGTAACTGTGTCCATACCAGCACTAATAATTGGAATATTAAGCTTTACACTAGTCGACAATTCTACTTTCAGACTTACATCTTTTGGCAGTACCTCTGACTTACCAGGAATTAATAAAACATCATCAAACGTTAAACCTTCTTTTGAAAATTTACTTTCCCACATTTTTTAACGGCCCCCTTACAAAACTTATATTGAGTTACACACATATATCTATCATAAAAATACATATAAAGATCCAGCCTAACATAATAAAGGCGGTGTGAGCAGAGCTGGGCTTCACTACATTCATCGTGAAGAATGTATATTTCCTAGTAATCATTGATTTACTAAATTACTTTTGCGGCGCTCCGCCTCTTTACCAAACAAAAAATATTATTTGTAGGTTATCAATTGGACAAAATACTGTCAAGAGATATTTATTTGTTTGATTCTTCTGAAAAAGGTGATTGCATCTTGGATACTAAATATAAAGACTGGAAAAGCTTTAGTTGTTTCTTTTCTGCAGAATACTGCCAGCGCTATTTAAAAAATAGTTATCATAAGCTTAATTTGGAGAATCCTGAACAAAAGAGCTATGAAAACTGCTATGCCTTTCTCTATTATCTCGAACATGGACAAATATATTATGAACAGGCAGAAAAATCGCCACTTATTATAAAACCTATTTTGCTTTTTTATGGTCTTGTCCATTTAATTAAAGCTTGTATTTTAACCACTGATCCTTCTTATCCTGAGACAACGGCTGTTTTAGCACATGGTGTTTCGACTAGGAAAAGGAAAAAGCAAAATTACCTTTTCTTTCAGGATGAAGTAAAGTTTCAAAAAAATGGGTTATTTCCCTTCATGTCCGAAAAATTGTTTCACATGAAACAATTGGAAGGGGAGAAGGTCATTATGGAGGAACTACTTCAGCTTATACCGGAACTCAATGATTTATTCTTTTTACTCGAAGGAAAACGAACATTCGAGAAATTACTACAGGATGGAGACTGTCTTTTGATCCCTGAATCTGTATTAGATCATTATCATATGACAGAAGATCGGTTCAAGGAATTTTTGACATCGAAGTTTGAAAAAGGAGTCGAATTTTCAGATAGTGTGCTTGCGTTAACATTGAATGATAAGAGATCTCTAGACGTTTCACCATTAAAATATAATTTAGAGGATGGCTCCTATACAATTTCACTTAACAAAAGTTATCTTTTTACTTTTCCTGAACTGCTGATCCATTATTTACTGCTCTATAACTTAAGTATGATTGCCCGATATGAAACAGAATGGTGGAGTGAATTAACGAAAATGATGCCAAATCAGGATTATCCTTTTATCGATACCTTCCTTACGATCACAATGAAAAAAGGACCCTTTTTAATTTATCAGTTTTTAATGAAATAAAGAAAAGGACATTCTTACTGTTTTGGCAGCCGCTATCCTCTATTTGGTACCTTTGCTTACTTTCTATTGGTGGATTTTAGATTTTCTTTCCACTTTAGTTAGTTTACTTTCTTCTATCACTCATTCTGTCCTGAACTGGCAAAAAGTCAATCATTAGTTTTTATTTATACAAAAAAAAGACAACCCAATACAGGTTGTCTTTCATTTGCCTGGCAACGTCCTACTCTCACAGGGACAAAGTCCCAACTACCATCGGCGCTGAGAAGCTTAACTTCCGTGTTCGGTATGGGAACGGGTGTGACCTTCTCGCCATTATTGCCAGACTATTTTTGCTTGAGGTTTCATTCCCTCAAAACTAGATAATGCAGAAGAAGTGTTGTAAAAACGAGTTCGCTTTAAAACTTGGTTAAGTCCTCGATCGATTAGTATCAGTCAGCTCCACATGTCGCCATGCTTCCACCTCTGACCTATCAACCTGATCATCTTTCAGGGATCTTACTAGCTTGACGCTATGGGAAATCTCATCTTGAGGGGGGCTTCATGCTTAGATGCTTTCAGCACTTATCCCGTCCGCACATAGCTACCCAGCGATGCCTTTGGCAAGACAACTGGTACACCAGCGGTGCGTCCATCCCGGTCCTCTCGTACTAAGGACAGCTCCTCTCAAATTTCCTGCGCCCACGACGGATAGGGACCGAACTGTCTCACGACGTTCTGAACCCAGCTCGCGTACCGCTTTAATGGGCGAACAGCCCAACCCTTGGGACCGACTACAGCCCCAGGATGCGATGAGCCGACATCGAGGTGCCAAACCTCCCCGTCGATGTGGACTCTTGGGGGAGATAAGCCTGTTATCCCCGGGGTAGCTTTTATCCGTTGAGCGATGGCCCTTCCATGCGGAACCACCGGATCACTAAGCCCGACTTTCGTCCCTGCTCGACTTGTAGGTCTCGCAGTCAAGCTCCCTTGTGCCTTTACACTCTACGAATGATTTCCAACCATTCTGAGGGAACCTTTGGGCGCCTCCGTTACTCTTTAGGAGGCGACCGCCCCAGTCAAACTGCCCACCTGACACTGTCTCCCACCCCGATTAGGGGTGCGGGTTAGAATTTCAATACAGCCAGGGTAGTATCCCACCGACGCCTCCACCGAAGCTAGCGCTCCGGTTTCTACGGCTCCTACCTATCCTGTACAAGCTGTACCAAAATTCAATATCAGGCTACAGTAAAGCTCCACGGGGTCTTTCCGTCCTGTCGCGGGTAACCTGCATCTTCACAGGTACTATAATTTCACCGAGTCTCTCGTTGAGACAGTGCCCAGATCGTTACGCCTTTCGTGCGGGTCGGAACTTACCCGACAAGGAATTTCGCTACCTTAGGACCGTTATAGTTACGGCCGCCGTTTACTGGGGCTTCGATTCAGAGCTTCGCTTGCGCTAACCCCTCCTCTTAACCTTCCAGCACCGGGCAGGCGTCAGCCCCTATACTTCGCCTTGCGGCTTCGCAGAGACCTGTGTTTTTGCTAAACAGTCGCCTGGGCCTATTCACTGCGGCTCTTCGAGGCTATGAACCCCAAAGAGCACCCCTTCTCCCGAAGTTACGGGGTCATTTTGCCGAGTTCCTTAACGAGAGTTCTCTCGCTCACCTTAGGATTCTCTCCTCGCCTACCTGTGTCGGTTTGCGGTACGGGCACCTTTTATCTCGCTAGAGGCTTTTCTTGGCAGTGTGGAATCAGGAACTTCGGTACTATATTTCCCTCGCTGTCACAGCTCAGCCCTTGCGGTAAGCGGATTTTCCTACTTACCAGCCTAACTGCTTAGACGCGCATATCCAACAGCGCGCTTACCCTATCCTCCTGCGTCCCCCCATCACTCAAACGATAAAGAGGTGGTACAGGAATATCAACCTGTTGTCCATCGCCTACGCCTTTCGGCCTCGGCTTAGGTCCCGACTAACCCTGAGCGGACGAGCCTTCCTCAGGAAACCTTAGGCATACGGTGGATGAGATTCTCACTCATCTTTCGCTACTCATACCGGCATTCTCACTTCTAAGCGCTCCACCAGTCCTTACGGTCTAGCTTCAACGCCCTTAGAACGCTCTCCTACCACTGACACCTACGGTGTCAATCCACAGCTTCGGTGATACGTTTAGCCCCGGTACATTTTCGGCGCAGAGTCACTCGACCAGTGAGCTATTACGCACTCTTTAAATGGTGGCTGCTTCTAAGCCAACATCCTGGTTGTCTAAGCAACTCCACATCCTTTTCCACTTAACGTATACTTTGGGACCTTAGCTGGTGGTCTGGGCTGTTTCCCTTTTGACTACGGATCTTATCACTCGCAGTCTGACTCCCACGGATAAGTCTTTGGCATTCGGAGTTTGTCTGAATTCGGTAACCCGATGAGGGCCCCTAGTCCAAACAGTGCTCTACCTCCAAGACTCTAACTACGTGAGGCTAGCCCTAAAGCTATTTCGGAGAGAACCAGCTATCTCCAAGTTCGATTGGAATTTCTCCGCTACCCACACCTCATCCCCGCACTTTTCAACGTGCGTGGGTTCGGGCCTCCATCCAGTGTTACCTGGACTTCACCCTGGACATGGGTAGATCACCTGGTTTCGGGTCTACGACCACATACTCATTCGCCCTATTCAGACTCGCTTTCGCTGCGGCTCCGTCTCTTCAACTTAACCTTGCATGTAATCGTAACTCGCCGGTTCATTCTACAAAAGGCACGCTATCACCCATAAACGGGCTCTAACTACTTGTAGGCACACGGTTTCAGGAACTATTTCACTCCCCTTCCGGGGTGCTTTTCACCTTTCCCTCACGGTACTGGTTCACTATCGGTCACTAGGGAGTATTTAGCCTTGGGAGATGGTCCTCCCTGCTTCCGACCGGATTTCACGTGTCCGGCCGTACTCAGGATCCACTCAGGAGGGAACGAAGTTTCAACTACAGGGCTTTTACCTTCTATGACGGACCTTTCCAGGTCGCTTCATTTACCCCGTTCCTTTGTAACTCCATGTAGAGTGTCCTACAACCCCAAGAGGCAAGCCTCTTGGTTTGGGCTATGTCCCGTTTCGCTCGCCGCTACTCAGGGAATCGCGTTTGCTTTCTCTTCCTCCGGGTACTTAGATGTTTCAGTTCCCCGGGTATGCCTTCAATACCCTATGTATTCAGGTAAAGATACTGTTCCATTACGAACAGTGGGTTCCCCCATTCGGAAATCTCCGGATCAAAGCTTACTTACAGCTCCCCGAAGCATATCGGTGTTAGTCCCGTCCTTCATCGGCTCCTAGTGCCAAGGCATTCACCGTGCGCCCTTTCTAACTTAACCTAAAAGGTTTATTTCTCTATTAAAAATAGAGAGAAAACTAAAATGGCGATTACTCGATGTTTACTTTGCTTCTTCTTACGATTATCTAGTTTTCAAAGAACGAATTTTGGTGGAGCCTAGCGGGATCGAACCGCTGACCTCCTGCGTGCAAAGCAGGCGCTCTCCCAGCTGAGCTAAGGCCCCGTTATGGAATATGGTGGGCCTAAATGGACTCGAACCATCGACCTCACGCTTATCAGGCGTGCGCTCTAACCAGCTGAGCTATAGGCCCCCACAACGAAATATAATGAGAATTTGCACTCTCAAAACTAAACAAACAATAAACAATCAAACAAACTATTTTTGTCTGGCTCATACGTCCAGCTTGTATCCTTAGAAAGGAGGTGATCCAGCCGCACCTTCCGATACGGCTACCTTGTTACGACTTCACCCCAATCATCTGTCCCACCTTAGGCGGCTGGCTCCTTACGGTTACCCCACCGACTTCGGGTGTTACAAACTCTCGTGGTGTGACGGGCGGTGTGTACAAGGCCCGGGAACGTATTCACCGCGGCATGCTGATCCGCGATTACTAGCGATTCCGGCTTCATGTAGGCGAGTTGCAGCCTACAATCCGAACTGAGAATGGTTTTATGGGATTGGCTTAACCTTGCGGTTTCGCAGCCCTTTGTACCATCCATTGTAGCACGTGTGTAGCCCAGGTCATAAGGGGCATGATGATTTGACGTCATCCCCACCTTCCTCCGGTTTGTCACCGGCAGTCACCTTAGAGTGCCCAACTGAATGCTGGCAACTAAGATCAAGGGTTGCGCTCGTTGCGGGACTTAACCCAACATCTCACGACACGAGCTGACGACAACCATGCACCACCTGTCACTCTGTCCCCCGAAGGGGAACGTCCTATCTCTAGGATTGTCAGAGGATGTCAAGACCTGGTAAGGTTCTTCGCGTTGCTTCGAATTAAACCACATGCTCCACCGCTTGTGCGGGCCCCCGTCAATTCCTTTGAGTTTCAGCCTTGCGGCCGTACTCCCCAGGCGGAGTGCTTAATGCGTTAGCTGCAGCACTAAAGGGCGGAAACCCTCTAACACTTAGCACTCATCGTTTACGGCGTGGACTACCAGGGTATCTAATCCTGTTTGCTCCCCACGCTTTCGCGCCTCAGCGTCAGTTACAGACCAGAAAGCCGCCTTCGCCACTGGTGTTCCTCCACATCTCTACGCATTTCACCGCTACACGTGGAATTCCGCTTTCCTCTTCTGCACTCAAGTCCCCCAGTTTCCAATGACCCTCCACGGTTGAGCCGTGGGCTTTCACATCAGACTTAAAGGACCGCCTGCGCGCGCTTTACGCCCAATAATTCCGGACAACGCTTGCCACCTACGTATTACCGCGGCTGCTGGCACGTAGTTAGCCGTGGCTTTCTGGTTAGGTACCGTCAAGGTACCGGCAGTTACTCCGGTACTTGTTCTTCCCTAACAACAGAGCTTTACGACCCGAAGGCCTTCATCGCTCACGCGGCGTTGCTCCATCAGACTTTCGTCCATTGTGGAAGATTCCCTACTGCTGCCTCCCGTAGGAGTCTGGGCCGTGTCTCAGTCCCAGTGTGGCCGATCACCCTCTCAGGTCGGCTACGCATCGTCGCCTTGGTGAGCCGTTACCTCACCAACTAGCTAATGCGCCGCGGGCCCATCTGTAAGTGTCAGCCGAAACCGACTTTCAGCTTTTCCTCATGTAAGGAAAAGGATTATCCGGTATTAGCTCCGGTTTCCCGAAGTTATCCCAGTCTTACAGGCAGGTTGCCCACGTGTTACTCACCCGTCCGCCGCTAACCAACAGGAGCAAGCTCCTATTGGTTCGCTCGACTTGCATGTATTAGGCACGCCGCCAGCGTTCGTCCTGAGCCAGGATCAAACTCTCCAAGAAAGTTGATTAGCTCATAAAATAAAACGTTGGCTTAGTTTCGATAAGAAACTAATAGTTATTGTTTGTTGACGTTTTTGTTTGTTTAGTTTTCAAAGAACAAAATCTTTATCGCTCGTAAGCGACTTAATAAATATATCATCAATACCTTTTTAAGTCAACACGTTTTTTATTTTTTTACTATAATTATCTTAAAAACATTTTGCGCACTTTCATGATTGTATCAGCTGGTTCTTTTAGGATCAAGAAAAAAAAAGAAGCACACGAAAGTATGCTTCTTCAAAATAATTATTCTTCGCCCTCTGGTGTGCTGACATCTTGATTTTCATCAACAGCGATTACTTCCTCATCACTGTTTTCATTTTCTTGAGCTTCTTCTTTTTCAACCTTTGCGACGGTTGCCACAAATTCGTTTTCGCTTTCCTTCATACTGATAAGCTTGACACCTTGAGTGTTCCGGCCCATTTTAGAAATACCGGCTACATCAATTCGAATGAGGACACCGCCAGTAGTAATAAGCATAAGGTCCTCTTCACCTGTCACAGCTCTCATCGATACAAGTTCTCCATTTTTCTCGGTAACATGGCAGGTCTTTATTCCTTTACCGCCACGTCCTTGGACACGGTATTCGGATGCAGGCGTACGTTTTCCATAACCATTTTTTGTTACAATGAGAACGTCATTATCCTCTTCTAATACTTCCATTCCAACCACTTCATCACCAGGATCAAGTGTAATTCCTTTAACACCTGTAGCCGTTCGTCCCATCGATCTTACGTCAGTTTCAGGGAAGTGAATCAACATTCCATTTTTTGTACCAATAATCATGTGTTTGCTGCCATCGGTCATTCGGACGGAGATTAATTCATCACCCTCACGCAAACTCAAGGCAATTAAACCATTGTTCCGAATATTGGCAAACGATGTTAACGGCGAACGTTTAGAGATCCCCTCTTTTGTTGTAAAGAATAAGGACCAATCATCGACGAATTCTTCGACAGGAATGATGGCGTTAACCCATTCACCTTTTTCAATCCCGAGGAGATTAATAATCGGTATTCCTTTAGCTGTTCGGCTGAATTCTGGTATTTCATAGCCTTTTGAACGATAAACCTTACCTTTGTTCGTAAAGAAGAGAATGGTATCATGTGTCGATGTCGTGATTAAATGCTCGACGAAGTCATCTTCATTTGTTCCCATCCCTTGGATCCCGCGGCCTCCGCGTCTTTGCGCACGATAAGTGGAAACTGGGAGACGCTTAATGTAACCATTATGTGTCAAGGAAATAACGATATTTTCTCGAGGAATTAAATCCTCGTCTTCAATATTTTCAATTCCGCCCGTGACAATTTCCGTACGGCGTTTATCATTAAAACGCTCTTTAATTTCTAATAGTTCTTCGCGGATTATTTCAAGAATCTTTTCCTCATCAGCTAAAATGGCCTTTAATTCAGCAATTAGCTTCATGAGACTTTGAAATTCATCCTCAATTTTCTCTCGTTCCAAACCTGTTAAACGCTGCAGGCGCATATCAAGAATGGCTTGTGCTTGTTTTTCGGATAGGTTAAATTGTGTCATTAAGCCTTCGCGGGCAATATCAGTTGTCTGCGAGTTTCGAATAAGGGTAATGACTGCATCTAAATTATCGAGTGCAATTCTTAAGCCTTCTAAAATATGAGCACGTGCTTCAGCTTTACGCAATTCAAACTCTGTTCTCCGGCGAATGACCACTTTTTGATGGTCTAAATAGTAAACAAGGCATTGCTTAAGGCTTAACACCTTTGGCTGGCCGCCAACAAGGGCTAAGGTGTTGATTCCAAAGCTTGTTTGCAGTGCTGTATGTTTATATAAGTTATTTAAGAGGACATTGGCATTCGCATCTTTACGAACTTCAATCACAATCCGCATTCCTCTGCGGTCAGATTCATCTCTTAAATCAGTGATACCATCAATTTTTTTATCGCGAGCTAGCTCGGCAATTTTTTCAATCAATCTAGCTTTATTTACCTGGTAGGGCAGTTCATTAACAATGATAACTTCCTTGCCATTGGATTTTTGTTCAATCTCCACCTTCGCACGGATGGTGATCGAGCCTCTGCCGGTTTCGTATGCTTTACGCATGCCGCTTCGGCCAATTATTAGTCCTCCGGTTGGGAAATCCGGACCAGGGATAATTTCCATTAACTCCTGCGTGGTCATTTCTGGGTCACGGCTGACAGCTAATACGCCATCAATGACTTCTCCAAGCTGATGCGGAGGAATATTTGTCGCCATCCCAACAGCAATCCCGGTTGTTCCGTTCACTAAGAGGTTTGGAAACCGTGCCGGCAAAACAACAGGCTCTCGTTCCTCTCCATCATAGTTATCTTGATAATCAATGGTATCTTTGTTGATATCTCGTAATAATTCCATTGATATTTTAGACATCTTCGATTCTGTATAACGCATCGCAGCTGCTCCGTCTCCATCGACAGAGCCGAAGTTTCCATGCCCATCGACGAGCATATATCGATAGTTGAAATCTTGCGCCATCCGGACCATCGTTTCATACACCGCTGAATCACCATGCGGATGATATTTACCGATTACATCTCCAACGATACGGGCTGATTTTTTATACGGTTTATCCGCATGGATGCCAAGATCATGCATCGCATATAGAATACGGCGGTGAACTGGTTTTAGCCCGTCACGAACATCTGGAAGGGCACGAGAAACAATAACACTCATTGCATAGTCAAGGAATGATGTTCTCATCTCCTGGCTAATATTAATCTCTTTAATTTGAGGATTGGGTGTTTCAGTCATATTACATACCTCCCTCCGCTTTTTATATATCTAAATTCTTTACATATTGTGCGTTCGCTTCAATGAAGTTCCGACGCGGTTCTACTTTTTCACCCATTAACATATCAAAGGTTTCGTCTGCTTCGATTGCATCTTCCAGACTAACTAGAAGCATACTTCTATGCTCAGGATCCATCGTTGTTTCCCATAATTGTCCAGGATTCATTTCCCCTAAACCTTTATAACGCTGGATATTCGGCTTAGGTGCAGCTGGTAGCTCTGCAAAAATCCGGTCTAATTCTTTGTCATTATAAGCATACTCTACTCGTTTACCTTGTTGAACCTTATAGAGTGGCGGCTGGGCAATATATATATAACCTGCTTCCAAAATTTTTCTCATATAACGGTAGAAGAACGTTAAGATTAGCGTGCGAATATGGGCGCCGTCAACATCAGCATCTGTCATAATGACAATTTTATGATAACGGGCCTTAGCAATATCAAAATCCTCTCCGATACCTGTTCCAATGGCCGTAATCATCGCCCTAACTTCGTTGTTAGAAAGGATTTTATCCAGACGGGCTTTCTCAACATTAAGAATTTTTCCTTTTAACGGTAAAATCGCTTGAAAATGACGGTCACGCCCTTGTTTCGCTGAACCGCCCGCAGAATCACCCTCAACGATGTACAATTCACTTTCTGATGGATCTTTTGATGAACAATCTGCTAATTTCCCCGGTAAACTGGAAACCTCTAATGCACTTTTTCGACGCGTTAATTCCCTGGCTTTCTTAGCTGCAAGCCTCGCCCTTGCTGCCATCAAACCTTTATCAATTATTTTCCTGGCAACTGTTGGATTTTCTAACATGAACTTTTCAAACGTGCTGGAAAACACAGTATCTGTAATCGCTCTGACTTCAGAGTTCCCAAGCTTCGTCTTTGTTTGCCCTTCAAATTGCGGGTCAGGATGTTTGATGGAAATAATGGCTGTGATCCCTTCACGAACATCTTCTCCGGAAAGGTTGGTATCATTTTCCTTTATTAGGCTGTTTTTTCTAGCATAATCATTAATAACCCTTGTTAAAGCTGTTTTAAAGCCTGATTCATGTGTCCCGCCTTCATAGGTGTGGATATTATTTGCGAAAGAGTAAATGTTATCTGTATAGCCCTCGTTATATTGGAGTGCTACTTCAACACTAATACCGTCCCGCTCACCTTCAATGTAAATCGGTTCATCATGTATAACCTCTTTTGTACGGTTTAAATGTTCTACATACGATTTAATACCACCCTCATAATGGTATTCATTTCGTTTATTTTCAACTCGCTTATCTTCAATCGTGATTTTGATTCCGCGGTTAAGAAACGCAAGCTCACGAAGACGAGTCGCAAGTATGTCATATTCATATACCAATGTTTCAGTGAAAATTTCACCGTCTGGTTTAAAGCGTGTAATCGTCCCCGTTTTGTCGGTCGTTCCAATTACCTCTAATTCTTTAACGACTGCGCCTCGTTCAAATTTGATCAAGTGAATTTTACCATCACGGTGGACATAAACCTCAAGCTCTGTGGAAAGGGCATTAACAACGGAAGCACCAACTCCATGGAGTCCGCCGGAAACCTTATAGCCGCCACCGCCAAATTTACCACCCGCGTGAAGAACCGTCATAATGACTTCAACAGCTGGTCTGCCCATCTTTTCTTGAATATCTACCGGAATTCCACGGCCATTATCTTTTACAGTGATACTGTTATCTTCCTCAATAATGACATTGATTTCGTCACAGTAGCCTGCGAGTGCCTCATCAATACTGTTATCAACAATCTCCCAAACAAGATGATGGAGCCCTTTTCCGCTTGTCGACCCGATATACATACCAGGTCGTTTTCGAACTGCTTCAAGTCCTTCGAGAACCTGAATTTGGTCGGCACCGTATGTTTGTTCCACTGCCTTTTGTTCCATAGTCATACTTGTTCACCTGCACCTTCTGACAAAAATAGCTCAATATTTTCATTGTTAAAAACAATTTTATAAAAATTCATGTATACTCATTTGGTTTGAACGTTTTTTTAATGTTCCAGAAGCAATAGGGGATAAGTAAACTTTGTCATATGTAATTATGACTGATTTAAAGGGGTTTTTGGACAAGTTAATTAATCTTTCTTTATGGTGCTCTAAGAACTCTTCAACCAACGGAGAATTATTCGCACTCTCTTTATCTAATATCGAAATAATGTCTTTCGCCCTAATGTTAAGATCTTCCCCGATGTGAATATACATGATCCACCTCAATTAACTTTCTTCATATCACCGGATTTAACAAAAAAGGTTGATGCTTCCTTTAGTGTCTGATGATCAATCCCTTCGACGCTTGTTGTTGTCACAAACGTTTGAACCTTTCCTTGAATGGTGTTAAGCAAATGGGATTGCCTGTAATCATCCAATTCCGATAAAACGTCATCAAGGAGCAAAATTGGATACTCGCCAATTTCATTATAGATTAATTCAATTTCAGCAAGCTTGACGGAAAGGGCGGTTGTTCGCTGCTGCCCCTGTGAACCAAAGGTTTGAACATCCCTTCCATTGACAAAGAACAATAAATCGTCACGATGGGGGCCGAATAGGGTTGTACCACGTTCTATTTCCCTTGTTCTAACCTTTGCAAACTTCTCCTCAAAGCTTGCTATCATCTTCGACAAATCTTGTTCTTCTAATACCTCAACTGATGGCTTATAGGTAACTTCGAGCGTTTCTAGACCTCTTGAAATCCCTTGATGAATTGGCTGCGCCCATTTTTCAAGCAGATTAAGAAATTCAAACCGCTTTTTCACAATCTTCACAGCCATTTGAATAAACTGCTCTGTTAAAATTTCGAGCATCGTTTGATCTGTTTGTTTTTTTATCTGCAGCATTTTTAAATAATGATTACGTTGTTGAAGTATTTTGTGATATTGACTCATATCATGTAAATAAATGGGCGATACTTGCCCAATTTCCATATCAATAAATCGTCTTCGTACCTGCGGGCTCCCTTTAACAATATTAAGGTCTTCAGGAGCAAACATGACCACGTTCAGATTCCCAACATATTGACTTAACTTCTGCTGTTCAATATGGTTGCATTTTGCTTTCTTTCCCTTTTTAGAAATAATTAATTCCAAGGGCAAAGAACCATTTTGTTTTTGAACCCTGCCTTCTATTTTAGCATACTCCTGGTCCCAGCGAATAAGTTCTTTATCGTTGGAGGTTCGGTGTGATTTCGCCAACGCTAAGACGTAAATGGACTCCATAACATTTGTTTTACCTTGGGCATTTTCACCTAAGATGACATTTACTTTATTTTCAAATTGAACGACTAATTCTTCATAATTCCGATAATTTTTTAGTGCTAATTTTTCAATATACATAGCAACAAATCCTTTAGCTAGTCGGTTATCACATACTCCCCAAAGCCAGCAATTTGGACTTTGTCACCGGCACGAAGTTTTCTCCCTCTTCTTTGGTCCTGTTCACCGTTAATAAAAATGTCATGTTCACTTAAAAACCATTTTGCCATTCCGCCAGTTTGAATCACATCAGCCAGCTTCAAAAATTGACCTAATGTAATAAACTCTGTGTCTAGCTTTACTCTTTCAGGCACTATTCTCACCCTCATTTCTAAAAATGGTCCCAATACTTTATTTTACTAAATAAAACACCAAGATACAAAGGAAATAAAGAAAACTTGCCGAATGGCATGCCCCCAAGGGAAATGCAGAGGCTTAGTTGCATTTATGCTGATAGAAAGGTTAACTTTTCTATCGGCCGAAAAAGAATTATCTTTTATTTAGTAAATAATGCCGCCAATAAAATGGCGGCATATTTAGGAAGTCTTAAAATTTAGTAGGTCCTCACCGGTAAAATAAGCTGTAAAATTGTTTCGTCATGTAGGGGGCGTATAACGAATGGACGCATTGCTCCAGTAAAACTTACCTTAATATCTGATCCTTCAAGTGCTTTTAGAGCATCCATCATGTATTTCGCGCTAAAGGATATCTTTAACTCTTCTCCATCAATCGAACTGCTTTGAATTTCTTCTACTACCTTTCCAACCTCTGGCGTATTTGATGATATTTCGATAATTCCACCCTCAATGGTTGAAAATTTCACGACATTATTTCTTCCTTCACGTGCCAGTAATGAAGCACGATCGATTGCTTGGAGAAATTCCTTCGTATTCACGGTTACATCCGTTTTACTTTCATTTGGAATTAACCTAGATGTATCAGGATAATTTCCTTCTAATAATCTCGAGAAAAATAATAAATGCTTTGCTTTAAATAAAATTTGATTTTCAGTAATCACAATATCAATTAATTCATTTGTATCATCAATAATTTTACTTAATTCATTTAAACTCTTTCCTGGAATAACAACATTATAGCTTTCGAGATTTTCCGTTTCGATTTTTGCCTTTCTTAGTGCAAGTCGATGGCTGTCTGTTGCAATACAGGTTAGCTCGTCATTTTCAATTTTCCAGTTTACACCTGTCAAGATTGGGCGTGTTTCTGAGGTGGACACAGCAAAATGAGTTTGTCTAATCATTGCTTTTAATAGATCTGTCGCAATATGAAATTTATTGTTTTCTTCTATTTGCGGCAGGTGAGGGTATTCCTCAGCATCCAGACCGTTTAAGTTAAACTCTGATTTCCCAGAGCGGATTACAGTTTGCAATGAACCAAGAACCTCAATTTCAACCGAATCAGTAGGCAATTTCTTGACAATTTCACTAAAGAATTTAGCCTGAAGAACGATTGCTCCTGGTTGTTTAATTTCAACAATTTCATCTCCGGCATCTTCTTTTGGAATAAAGGATTCAATGGAAATATCGGAGTCACTTCCTGTTAAGGTAACTCCTTCTGTTGTAGCAGCAATTTTGATTCCTGTTAAGATCGGTATAGTTGTTCTTGATGTAACAGCCTTCATAACATCTTGAACACTTTGAACAAGACGGTCCCGTTGGATGATAAATTTCATTGCATTAATCCTCCGTTTTATGCATATTTTTTTTACAGAAACATATAATATTATTTTTTTAAAAAATAATAGAAGTACTAGTAGGGCATGTTAGTATGTGGATAACCTGAATTTTCAATAGAAACACAGCCTATCCACATGTGGACAGACTGTGTATAGAATGCAAGCAGTTATTCACAATTCTAACATCTAAAAGCGGTGTGAGCAGAGCCAGTTCATTTCCTTTACATATAGAAGAGTTCTTCTATATCCATTGTAAGGACAATTCCAAAGCGGCGTACCGCTCATTTTCATTAAACCTTTAATAATTCATGCAGTTCCTTCATTTGTTTTTGCAGAGTGGAATCGGATTGAAGGAGTTTAGATATTTTTTCATGGGCATGAATGACTGTTGTATGATCACGTCCACCAAACTCTTCTCCTATTTTAGGCAATGAGTAATCGGTTAATTCGCGCGACAAATACATTGCAATTTGTCGAGGAAAGGCAACTGATTTTGTCCGTTTTTTTGCCTTAAAATCCTCTAGTTTTATACTAAAATGCTCTCCTACCACCTTTTGGATCTCATGGATGGTAATGACCTTTGGCTTTGAGCTCGGAATAATATCTTTTAATGCTTCAGCTGCTAGATCTGCATTAATATCTTTATTGATTAAAGAAGAGTAGGCTACCACACGGATTAGCGCACCTTCAAGTTCTCGAATGTTTGAATCAATTTGATTTGCAATATAAAGCATAACTTCATTTGGTATATCTAAACCTTCTGCCTTAGCTTTCTTGCGAAGGATAGCGATTCTTGTTTCTAAATCTGGCGGCGTAATATCAGTAATTAAGCCCCATTCAAAGCGTGATCGTAGCCGATCCTCTAATGTTGGGATTTCTCTGGGCGGACGGTCACTGGAGATAATAATTTGTTTGCTTTCTTCATGAAGCGCATTAAATGTATGGAAAAATTCTTCCTGTGTTGATTCTTTTCCTGCTAAAAACTGAATATCATCAATAAGTAAGATATCGACATTTCGATATTTATTACGGAAGTTCTCCGCTTTATTGTCGCGAATTGAGTTAATAAACTCGTTGGTAAATTTTTCAGACGATAAATAGACTACTTTTGCCGCAGGGTTATGATCCAAAACATAATGGCCAATGGCGTGCATCAAGTGAGTTTTCCCCAATCCTACGCCTCCATAAATAAATAGCGGATTGTAAGCTTTTGCAGGTGCTTCTGCTACAGCAAGTGAAGCGGCATGGGCAAACCGGTTGCCTGAACCAATAACAAACGTATCAAATGTATACTTTTGATTTAAAATACCTTGAGGAATTTCCCCATGGTCTTCGTCCCTTTTTACTTTCTTTGGCGGCAGTGCAATATCATTTTCTGACTCATTTTGATTTTGCGGAATAATAAACTTTACAGATAGCTCTTCCCCGGTGATTTCATAGAGAATCCCGGAGATTAACTGAGAATAACGCTCTTCCAGCCAATCACGCGCAAATTCATTTGGAGCGGTGATTATAAGCAGATTGCCTTGAAGGGAATGAGCCTTTGTCGACTTAAGCCATGTGTCAAAGCTAGGCTTGCTTATCTTTTTCTCAATATTGGCTAGCGCTGCATTCCAAAGATCCGCAATATTTTCCAA